>JAFLDO010000031.1 GCA_017302455.1 Accumulibacter sp. | reverse complement strand
TTCTTGCGACATATCCGCGTCAGTTCTCTAGACGAACTCAAGACACGCATCCGCCAAGGGGTCGACGAGATGAACGCGGCCCCAGTCGTCTTTCGTTGGAAGAAGTTCGATCTCGCCATAGCCTAATCTGTATAGGTTTTAACGGAACGCACTACTAGCCGATTGGCGGCCTGATTTCGTCTTCGTGGAAGACGAACCGACCGGTCTTGCGGTCCGCAAAATACGCTCGCAGGCAGCGCGTGACGGTCTGGAACGCGAGTTGCTGCCAGGGAATCGTCTCTTCGCTGCAGAGCGCTGCCTCGAGGGTTTCCAGGCCGGCGGCGAAGCTCCCGTCGAGTAGGCGAGCCCGGTAGAAGAGGTGCACCTGATTGATGTGCGGCACACTGATCATCGCGAAGGGCTGGCTGATCTCGACCTGGGCGCAGGCCTCTTCGAGCGTTTCACGCCTTGCCGCATCGGCAGTCGTCTCACCGTTCTCCATGAAGCCGGCGGGAAGGGTCCACAAGCCGTAGCGGGGGGCGATAGACCGCCGGCAGAGCAGGATCTGGTCACGCCACTCGGCAATGCAGCCGACGACGAGTTTGGGGTTCAGGTAATGAATCATGCCGCAACTCTGGCACACGTGGCGGGCCAAGTTGTCACCGTCGGGAATCAGGAGGCTCAGCGCTTCGCCACATTCGCTGCAGAACTTCATTGGAGAGACTCCCTCTTGCCTGGCTTGATCATCCGGCTAGTTTATATATGATTCGGGTCGGCAGGGAAGCGGCTGTCGGTTGTCCGATCGTCGGCAAGGCGCCTGGTGCGCTGCCTGAGGTGGGGAATCTCGCTACAATGCGCGACAATGCTGATCTGCGCTAGGCGGCACTGACGGCGCGCAATGACAAGGGGAACCGGATGTTTCTGATCGTTGGCTACGTTATCATCCTGGCGGCAGCACTCGGGACCTACTCGGTGCACGGCAGCTTGGCCGCGCTGTGGGTGCCCCTCGAGTACGTCGCGATCGTCGGCCTGACCATTGGTGGCTTTGTCGCATCCAACGATCTCAAGATCATCAAGACGACTGTCGGCGCGTTGCCCGGGATCTTCAAGGGCTCGAAGTTTACGAAAGTCCTTTATGTCGACCTGTTGGCGATGCTTTTCGAAGTGCTCGCCAAGGTACGCAAGGAAGGGCTGATGTCGATCGAGAACGACGTCGAGAATCCCCAGGACAGCCCGATATTCAGCAAGTATCCGTCGCTCGCGGGCGACCATCACGTGATGGAGTTCATTACCGATTATTTGCGGATGATGGTCGGGGGCAACCTCAATGCCATCGAGATCGAGAACCTGATGGACATCGAGATTGAAACTCACCATCACGAGGTCGAGACGCCAGGTCACGTCGTATCCAAGGTCGCTGATGCCGTGCCGGCGTTCGGCATCGTCGTCGCGGTGATGGGTGTGGTCAACGTCATGGGCTCGGTTGGCGAGCCCCCCGCCGTGCTCGGCAAGATGATCGGGGGGGCGCTGGTCGGTACCTTCCTCGGCATCCTGATTGCGTACGGCTTCGTGTCCCCGGTGGCCAGCCTGCTGGAACAGAAGGCACAGGACGGCACAAAGATCTATCAGGTGATCAAGGTCGTCTTGCTGGCGTCGATGTCCGGCTATGCACCGCAGGTAGCGGTCGAATTCGGACGTAAGACGCTCGTCTCCGGGCTACGCCCGACGTTCCGCGAGCTTGAAGAGGAACTCAAGGCGCGCAAGGGCAAGTAGGTCACGCTGTCGCCGCTGATCGGAGGGGCTAGGGATGGAAGACGTACGACCGATAGTCATCAAGCGGATCAAGAAGGTCGCCGGCGGTCACCATGGCGGCGCGTGGAAGATTGCCTATGCCGACTTCGTAACGGCGATGATGGCTTTCTTCCTGCTGATGTGGCTGCTCGGATCGACTGCCAGTGGGGACCTCAAGGGTATCGCCGACTTTTTTCAGAATCCGCTGAAGATTGCCTCGACGGGTGGTTCCGGAACCGGCGACAGTTCAAGCGTTCTCAAGGGGGGTGGCAAGGACTTGACGCGCCGCTCCGGTCAGGTCAAGAGTGGCGATATCGACAGCAAGAGCAAGACCGTAAACCTCAAGGAAACCAACGCCGAGCAGGCGCGCAAGGAGTTCGAGGAGCGCGAGAAGGCGTTGCTTGGTGAACTCAAGGAGAGCATCGAGAAGCTCATCGAAAGCAACCCGGCGCTCAAGCAATTCAAGAGCCAGTTGCTGATCGACATTACCAGCGAAGGGCTGCGTATTCAGATCGTCGACGAGCAGAACCGCCCGATGTTCGATACGAGCAGTGCGGAACTGAAGCCGCATACGCGAGTGATCCTGCGCGAGATCGGCAAGGCCCTGAACGCGGTGCACAACAAGTTGAGTCTTTCCGGCCACACCGATGCCGCACAGTATGGCGGGGGAGACAAGGGGTTCTCGAACTGGGAACTTTCAGCGAATCGTGCGAACGCTTCCCGGCGCGAGCTGATTGCTGGGGGCATGGATGAGCACAAGGTATTGCGCGTCGTCGGCTTGGCGTCCACGGTGCTGTTCGACAAGAACGATCCGCTGAGTTCGATCAATCGCCGAATCAGCATCGTCGTCCTCAACAAGCGCGCGGAGGAATCGCTGCTACAGGAAGACGGCAAGTTCGATGCGGTGGAAGTCGGCGGCGAAGGGCTCGACACCAAATCGATCAATTCGCCCACAATCTCAGCCGGCAAGGGCTGAAGCGCGTCAGATCACCACAGGTCGCGCCGGATCGGCGTCCAGCCCCTCAACCCTGCGGAATCGTTTCCACAAAAGCCGCGCGCCGCATCAGCTTGTCGTAAAGGCGAGCGAGATTAGGGTGCTTTTCCCGCCAGTCGATGGCGGGAAAGCGGAACAGCAGGTAACCGAGTGCGCATCCGACAGTGATATCGGCGAGCGAGAAGTGAGTGCCCATGCACCAGGAATTTTCGCCAAGCTCTCCAGACATGAATTCCAGGCTGCGGATGATCTTGTCTTCCTGGCGAGCGATCCAGTCAGTACCCTGTTGCGCAGCCGGCCGCTTCTTCTCGAGAAAGACCAATGCGGCGGCATCGCACACGCCATCGGCCAGGGCCTCCCAACGCTTGATTTCGCTACGCTCGCGATTGGGGCCGGGCATCAACTTGTTGTTGGGGGCAACGTTGTCGAGGTACTCGACAATGACGCGTGAATCGAAGAGGACAGTGTTGTCGTCGAGGACGAGCACCGGGATTTTGCCCAGCGGATTGACGTTGGCCACCTGCGTCTCCGGCGTCCACGGCGAATCGAGCTCAAAGTCGTAGTCGATCTTCTTCTCGGCCAGAACGACGCGCGCCTTGCGGACGTAAGGACTGGTCAATGATCCGATAAGCTTCATGTGCTTCCTGAATGTAAAAAATCCTAAGCAATTATAGCATCGCGGCGACATGCGGTTTGTGGGCCTGTCGCGCCGACCGCTAACGGGTAAAATACCACGCTCCTCTGTTCTCGCCTCAAGGATGCCTGGATGTCTTCTTCTTCGCTCACTTCGCTCTCCCCACTGGACGGTCGTTACGCCGGCAAGCTCGATGCGCTGCGACCTCAGTTTTCCGAGTATGGCCTGATTCGCCGTCGCCTTCAGGTCGAGATCGAATGGCTCAAAGCGCTCGCGGCTGAGCCGAATTTTACCGAGATCCCGGCGTTTTCATCGGCAACGCTGAACGAGCTGGGGACTTTGCTTGCCGATTTCGGCGTACGGGAGGCGGCAGAGGTCAAAGAGATCGAGGCGGTGACGAATCATGACGTCAAGGCGCTGGAGTACTGGATCAAGAAGCGCCTGGCCAACAACGCGGAGGTGATGCGCGTCGGTGAGTTCATCCACTTCGCGTGCACTTCCGAGGACATCAATAATCTGGCGCACGCTCTGATGCTGCAGGCGGCGCGTGCGGAGATACTGTTGCCGGCGCTCGACAAGGTTGTCGAGCGGCTGCGGGACCTTGCGCACGGCTTCGCCGAACTGCCCATGATGTCGCGCACGCACGGCCAGCCAGCAACGCCGACGACGCTCGGCAAGGAAATGGCCAATGTCGCCTATCGCCTTGGCCGCGCCCGCTCGGCCATCGCCGGTGTGCGACTGCTTGGAAAAATGAACGGTGCCGTGGGCAACTACAACGCCCATCTGGCCGCCTACCCCGGCTACGACTGGCAGGAACTCGCTCGACGCTTTGTCGAGTCGCTGGGTCTTGAGTTCAATCCTTACACGACACAAATTGAGCCGCATGACACGATGGCGGAATTGTTCGACGCGTTTGCGCGAGCCAACCTGATTCTGGCCGACCTTAACCGCGACGTCTGGGGCTACATCTCGCTTGGCTACTTCAGGCAGAAGCTCAAAGCAGGGGAGATCGGCTCCTCGACCATGCCGCACAAAGTCAATCCGATCGACTTCGAGAACTCCGAGGGCAACCTGGGCCTGGCGAACGCGCTACTGCGCCATCTTGCCGAGAAGCTGCCTGTCTCGCGCTGGCAGCGCGACCTTACCGACTCGACGGTATTGCGCAACATGGGGGTTGCCCTCGGCTACACGCTGCTCGCCTACGACTCGCTGTTGCGAGGACTGAACAAGCTCGAAGCCGATGCGGATCACCTGCATGCCGATCTCGATGCCAACTGGGAACTTCTCGCCGAACCCGTACAGACCGTGATGCGCCGCTACGGCGTCGCGAATCCCTACGAGAAGCTCAAGGAACTGACCCGTGGCAAGCGAGTCTCGCGTGAAGACATGCACAGTTTCGTTGCCTCACTGGAGATTCCCGCGGCCGCCAAAGCTGATCTGCTGGAACTCACCCCATGGGACTACACGGGCATGGCCGCCCTTCTCGCGAGGAGGATCTGATGCGTACCGAGGAAGCGCCCCTTGATGCGCCGGAGCAGCGGCAGGCCGGGGATGGGGCCGAGATGATGGTCTGCCCGAGCTGCGAGCAGGAAGTCCCCAAGGGGTCGCTGTATTGCCCTTTTTGTTGCGGTGAGGACGGACGACGCGGTGCGGTCAAGCGCGGTGCTTTCGTCGGCGGGGTTTTCGGCTTGCTGGCCGGAGGCTTGCTGACCGCGGTCTGGTCTTCCGCTGTCGGACCCGAACAGGCGAGTTGGGGACCGGTCCTGTCGATCACTCTTGCCGCCGCCTTGGCCGGCATGGTCGTCGGGGCGATCAGCAATCGGAAGGGATGATGGTGGGAGAAATGAACCGGTTCTCCGACAACTTGAAGAAGTTACCAGGTATATCGCACCTCGCGGCGATCGGTTTGCTCGATGCCGGCGGGGAAGTTGTGGCCAGCATCGAAAACAAGTCCGGCAGTCAGGGATCGCTGGCCGTCTACAACCATCTCGCGCAGACCTACGGGGCGATTACCCCGGAGGCAGCAAAGAAAGGGCTTGAGATCTTTGCCGAGCACGCCGAGGACGCGCGCGCCAATCCGGGAAAGCATCCCAATGTCGATCGCCTGCTGGCACTTCTTGATGAAGGAAAGACCCTGCGCACCAAACATGTGTTTGCCGTCTGAAGGGGAGACGCCCGGCCGGCCGTAGCGGTTCTTCGTGACCGCAGTTACTGACGGTGGCGCGGACGTCCGCTACAATCAAACTGTGAGGGAGCAGATTGCCTCGTGTCCTTGCTCACCGAACGTCTCGCAAGCGTGTTGTCAACCTAACGGAGAGAAAAGATGAAGAAAGTCGTGGTTGCCCTGGTGCTGACCAGCTTTGCCGGTGCCGTTCTCGCGCAGCAGGCCCTGAAGCCGGAAGAAATGATCAAGACCCGCAAGGCTGGTTACGGTTTCATGGCGTGGAACATGGGCAAGATCAAGGCCAACCTGGAAGGAACGTACAACAAGGAACAGGTCATCGCTGCCGCCAACGTCGTCGCGGCGACGGCCAATTCGGGGATGGGTGCGCTGTTCGGGCCGGGGACCGACAAGGAAGTCGGCGGCCAGAAGACGCGGGTCAAGCCCGAGTTCTTCAAGGAGCAGGACAAGGTCAAGGAGTTGGCGATGGCCTACATCAAGGAAGCCAATGAATTGCAAAAGGTCGCCGCCGGCGGCGACGCCGCCGCCGTGAAGGTGCAGTTCGGGAAGACGGGCGAAAGCTGCAAGGCCTGCCACGACAAGTACCGCAACGACTGAGTTCGAGCGCAACCGCTGGCGGGCTTTTGCCAGGGGTTGCCCCTGGACAGTCTTTTCTTACCAGGACGGCGTTGCTGGCGCCGAAACAGGTGGTGGTGGCGGTGTCGGGAGCCAGGCGCCGGAGCCGCCATAGACCGTGGCGACAGCGACAAGCAGTGCGACCGCCAGGGGTAGCGCGCCGCCGCCCGAGGCCGATGCGCCTTCGCCTGGAGCGACATCCTTCCAACCGGTGAGCATCGGTCTGATCAGGTCGTCCTTCTTGACCCGCACGTAGAACGCGATGGCGACGATGTGCAGCGTCACCAGGGCGATCAGAACGTTCACCGATAACTTGTGGAGACCCGTCAGTCGGTCGCTCAAGTCCTTGCTGATCAACTCGTACAGCGGACCCCGGAAAGCGATGTCGTCGTTGCCAAACAGGCCGGTTCCAACCTGGAAGGCGAGCAGAAGCAGGAGTCCGAAGACCGAGAACGCTCCGAGCGGGTTGTGGCCAACGCCGCGCCATTGACCCCTTAGATAGGCGAGAACCTTTGCCGGCGTCGGGAGGAAGCTGACAAAGCGAGCGTAGGTAGAGCCGGCGAAGCCCCAGACGAGACGGAAGGCCAGCAATCCGAGGATGGCCAGGCCGAACTTGCCGTGCCAGTCCATGGCGTTGCCGCCGATCTTGCCGCTGACGAAGGAGGCGACCACCAAGCCTGCCAGCAACCAGTGGAAGAGGCGGGTCGGCAGGTCCCAAAGCCGGATTCGCTGTTTGCTCATGAGCATCTCCATCTGATGAGACAGGCGGTGACACGTTGCCACTTCTGCCGGCCCGAACCCCCAAGGTACTCTCTTACGGCCGGCAAGCTTCTGGCCGTTGGCGTCGGCAAAGCCTGCTAGACGACGGCGCCATCCTCGTTGGCGCCCTCGATCTGTTTCTTGGGTCGGACGAACTGCTCGCGCGAGACACCGAGCCACATGACCAGCGGACTAGCCACCAACACGGAAGAGTAGATTCCGAAACAGATACCGATGGTCAGCGCCAGGGCGAAGTAGTAAAGCGTCTCGCCGCCGAAGAGCAGCATGGACAGAACCATCATCTGGGTCGAGCCGTGCGTGATGATGGTGCGTGAGATGGTGCTGGTGATCGCGTGGTCGAGGACCTGCGGCGTCGTCAGTCCGCGTACTTTCCTGAAGGTTTCGCGCACGCGGTCGAAGACGACGACAGACTCGTTGACCGAGTAGCCGAGGACGGCAAGCACCGCCGCCAGCACCGACAACGAGAACTCCCACTGGAAGAAGGCGAAGAAGCCGAGAATGATGATTACATCATGCAGGTTGGCAATGATCGCGGAGACGGAGAAACGCCACTCGAAACGGAAGGCCAGGTAGACGACTATGCCGATGACCACCAGCAAGAGCGCCAGGGCACCGTTTTCGGCCAGTTCCTTGCCGACCTGTGGTCCGACGAACTCGACCCGGCGCAGCGAGGCTCCCGGGGTCTCGGCGTTGAGAGCCTGCAGGACAGACTCGCCGATTCGCGTCGTGTTCTGATCGGCCCGGAGGGGCAACCGGATCAGGACGTCCTGGCTGGACCCAAAGTTCTGTACCGAGAAGTCACTGTAGCCGGCCTTACCAAGCCCCTCGCGCAACTTCTCGAGGTTGGCGGCCTGGCTGTAGTTGAGTTCGATCAGCGTTCCTCCCGTGAACTCGACCGAGAGATGCAGCCCGCGGCTGAACAGGAAGAATACGGCAAGCAGGAAAGTGAGCAGCGAGATGACGTTGAACACCAGCGCGTGGCGCATGAACGGGATGTCTTTTCTGATCCGGAAAAATTCCATCTTGGCGTTTCCCTATTTGGCTGCCACATTGGCGGTGTTGCCGGGTTTCCAGATCTGGCCGATGGCCAGCGACTCGATCTTGCGACGGTTGCCATAGATCAGGTTGATGAGCGCGCGCGAGACGACGACCGCAGAGAACAGGGAGGTGAGAATCCCGAGACAGTGTACGACAGCGAAACCGCGCACCGGACCGGAGCCGAAAATCAGCAGGGCGATGCCGGCAATCAGCGTCGTGATATTGGAGTCGAGAATAGTACCGAACGCCCGCTCGTAGCCAGTGTGGATCGCCAGCTGGGGCGTCGATCCGTTGCGCAGTTCCTCGCGAATCCGCTCGTTGATCAGGACGTTGGCGTCGATGGCCATGCCGAGTGCCAAGGCGATGGCGGCGATTCCCGGCAAGGTCAGCGTCGCCTGCAGGAGCGAGAGCAGGGCAACCAGGAAGAGCAGGTTGGCGGCCAGGGCAATCACCGACACCAGGCCGAACAGGACGTAGTAGGCGATCATGAAGACGGCAATCGCGGCAAAGCCCCACATCGTCGAGTGGAAGCCCTTCTTGATGTTCTCGGCGCCGAGGCTCGGACCGATCGCCCGCTCCTCGATGATCTCCATCGGTGCGGCCAGGGAGCCTGCGCGCAGCAACAGCGCCGTGTCGTTGGCTTCCATCGTGCTCATGCGGCCAGAAATCTGTACGCGCCCGCCGCCGATTTCCGCCCTGATCACTGGTGCGGTAACCACCTCGCCCTTGCCCTTCTCGATCAGCACGATCGCCATTCGCTTGCCGACGTTGTCGCGCGTGACATCCTTGAAGATACGTGCGCCGGCCGAGTCGAGCGTCAGGTGGACGGCCGGTTCGTGCGTCTGGTTGTCAAAGCCGGGCTGCGCATCGGTCAACCGGTCGCCGGTGAGTACCACCTGCTTCCTGACGAGAAGGGGCAGGCCGCCGCGTTCGACATAGAGTTCGGTGCCGAAGGGGACCTGGCCGGCCTGGGCCGCCTCGAGGGCTCCGGCGGTCTCCTCGACCATGCGGATTTCGAGCGTCGCCGTGCGCCCGAGGATGTCCTTGGCCTTGGCGGTGTCCTGAACCCCAGGCAACTGCACAACGATACGATCGGCACCCTGCTGGGCGATCACCGGTTCGGCGACCCCAAGTTCATTGATGCGGTTGCTCAGCGTCGTCATGTTCTGCTTGACGGCGAATTCCTGGATGCGCTTGATCGCTTCCGGCTTCAGGGTGGCGACCAGTTTGAGATCGTCGCCTTCTCCCTGATCAGCCAGCAGCAGATCGGACTGATTGTCCTCGAGGACGATTCGTGCTTTGGCGCGGGTATCGCCGTCGCGGAAGCGAATGGTCAGGCGTTCGCCCTCGCGGGTGATGCCGGCATGCCGGACATTCTTGTCGCGTAGCAGACTACGCAAATCGCCGCTGATCGAGTCGAGACGCTTGGTCAGCGCGCCCTTCATGTCCACCTGAAGCAGAAAATGTACGCCGCCGCGCAGGTCGAGGCCGAGGTACATCGGCAGCGCATGCAGGTTGGTCAGCCATTGAGGCGAACTCGACAGCAGATTCAGGGCGACGACATACTGGGGGTCGGTGGGGTCCGGGTTGAACTGCTTTTCAAGCAGGTCCTTTGCTTGCAACTGACTGTCGGCGTTGAGCAAGCGAACCTTGACGCCGTTGCTGTCGAGGAAGATGCCGCTGTTCTCGATGCTGGCGCTCCGTAGCGTGCTGGCGACCCGTTCTCGCGTCTTCTCATCAACCTTGAGAGTGGCTTTGGCGCTGGAAACCTGGACAGCCGGCGACTCGCCGAAGAAGTTCGGCAAGGTGTAAACCAGACCGAGCACCAGTGCGATGGCGACGAGAACGTATTTCCAGAGCGGGTAGCGGTTCATGGATGCATGCAGTCAGAATGGCGCGGGCGACCACGAGGGGGCGGCGCCCGGCGGTTGGTTAAAGCTCTTTCAGAGTGCCTTTTGGCAAGACAAGCGTAACAGCCTGTTTCTGAACGTGTATTTCGACGGCTTCGGCGATCTGGAGAGCGATGAAGCTGTCGCTGACGCGAGTGACTCGGCCGGCGATGCCGCCGCCAGTGACCACTTCATCACCCTTGGCGAGGCCTTCGATCAGGGCCTTGTGCTCCTTAGCTCGCTTCATCTGCGGCCGAATCATCAGGAAGTAGAGGACGACGAACATCAGAATGATCGGCAGGAGTTGCATGAAACCACCGGTTGGGTCGGTCGCTGCAGCAGTCTGGGCGTGGGCAGTGCTGATTAGCACATCAGTCTCCTAAGATGAATAATTTCAACGAAACCAACAATTATACCACTATGCTGTCGTCGGCTGAGCGCGTGCGCGCTGGAAGGCCGAAACGGTTGACGCCAGCGTCCCGCTCGCTATCGCCTTGCGCAACTCGTGCATCAGGACCTGGTAGTAGTGGAGGTTGTGCAGCGTGCCGAGATGCGCGCCGAGGATTTCGCCGGTGCGGTTCAGATGATGAAGGTAGGCGCGCGAGAAGTTCCGGCAGGTATAGCATTCGCAACTCGCGTCGAGTGGGCGCGGGTCGCTCTTGTGGCAGGCGTTCCTGATCCGGATGTCGCCGTAGCGGGTAAAGAAGTGGCCGTTGCGTGCATTGCGCGTCGGCAGTACGCAGTCGAACATGTCGATGCCGGCGCCGACGGCGGCGACGAGATCCTCAGGTGTGCCGACGCCCATCAGGTAGCGTGGCCTGTCCTGCGGCAGGCGCGGTGCGGTGTGCGCCAGAATTCGCGCCATGTCGTCCTTCGGTTCCCCGACTGACAGGCCGCCGATCGCGAAGCCCGCGAAGCCGATATCGATGAGCGCGGCCAGCGATTCGTCACGCAAGTCTTCGTACATGCCGCCCTGGACGATGCCGAACAGGGCGTTGGCGTTGCCGATTTCGTCGTGCCGGTCACGCGAGCGCCGTGCCCAGCGCAGCGACAGGCACATTGACGCGGCTGCCACTGCATGGTCGGCGGGGTAGGGCGTGCATTCGTCGAGGATCATCGCGATGTCGGAGTTGAGCACGTGCTGGATGCGCATGGATTCCTCGGGCGTCAGGAACAGGCGGTCGCCGTTGACCGGCGACTGGAAGCGGACTCCCTCCTCGCTGATCTTGCGCAGCGCACCGAGGGAAAAGACCTGGAAACCGCCGGAGTCGGTGAGGATCGGCCCATTCCAGCCCATGAAGCGGTGCAGGCCGCCATGCGCAGCGATGACTTCGAGCCCGGGGCGCAGCCAGAGGTGGAAGGTGTTGCCGAGGCAGATCTGCGCGCCCGTCGCGGTCAGGTCGCGGGGCGTCATTGCCTTGACCGTTCCGTAGGTGCCGACCGGCATGAAGGCCGGCGTGTCCACTGTGCCGTGGGTGAGAGTGAGGCGGCCGCAACGAGCAGCACCGTCACTGGCCAGAAGCTGGAAGTTCATGTCATCAAGGGAGTGTCAGCGAGCTCCAGCCGCCGGCCGCAGAAAGCGGACAGCGCGGACGTTCGGCGTTGCACAAGCTCAGTCAGCGGCAACCCCAGCCCTTCATCGGGCTTGCCGGCGAAGCAAAAAAGAGCACCCCTGGGGGCCAGGGGTGCTCGTCGTCTTGAAAGGTCGAAGCGCCAGCCCCGACTCGCTTCCCCGTCCTGCACAGCAGCGTACAGGTGGGGAAGTGGCCTGCCAGCCGACCCGGGAGTCTACTCGTTGTTGATGGCTGCCTGGGCAGCCGCCAGCCGGGCGATCGGCACCCGGAACGGCGAGCAGCTCACGTAGTCGAGACCGCTGCGGTGGAAGAACTCGATCGATGCCGGGTCGCCTCCGTGCTCCCCGCAGACGCCCAGCTTGATGCTCGGGCGGACCGAACGACCTTTCTCGACGGCCATCTTCACCAGCAGGCCGACGCCCTTCTGGTCGATCGACTGGAAGGGGTCGCGCTCGTACATGCCATCTTTCAGATAGCTCGGCAGAAACTTGCCGGCGTCGTCGCGCGAAAAACCCATGGTCATTTGCGTCAGGTCGTTGGTGCCGAAGGAGAAGAACTGCGCCTGCTGGCCGATACTGTCGGCGATCAGGGCGGCACGAGGGGTTTCGATCATCGTCCCGAGCAGGTAGTCGAGTGCCTCGCCGCGCTCATGGAAAACGGCCGCTGCGGTCTGACGGATGACACGCGCCTGAGCGTTGAATTCGCGAACGGTGCCGACCAGCGGAATCATGATTTCGGCCTTGACATCGAAACCCTTCGCCTTCATGTTCAGACCGGCTTCGAGGATCGCCCGCGTCTGCATTTCGGTGATCTCCGGGTAGCTGATACCGAGGCGGCAGCCGCGATGACCCATCATCGGGTTGAATTCGTGCAGGTCGTCGACGCGCATCTTGATCACGCCCAGTGGAACGTTCATCTCGTGAGCCATGATCTTCTGGTTGGCTTCATCGTGAGGAACGAACTCGTGGAGCGGCGGGTCGAGCAGGCGAATGGTGACCGCCAGGCCGCTCATCTCGCGGAACAGTCCTTCGAAGTCGCCACGCTGCATCGGCAGCAGCTTGGCCAGCGCGCGGCGCCGTCCGGCTTCGTCGTCAGCAAGGATCATTTCCCGAACCGCCTTGATACGTTCCCCCTCGAAGAACATGTGCTCGGTACGGCACAGGCCGATACCCTTGGCACCGAAGGTGCGTGCCGCCCTGGCATCGTCGGGCGTATCGGCGTTGGCGCGCACGGCCAGTTTCTTGTGATGATCGGCCAGATCCATCAGCGTTCCGAAGTCGCCGGTCAGTTCCGCTTCCTTCGTGGCTACCTGGCCCAGGTAGACTTCGCCGGTCGAACCGTCGAGCGAAAGCCAGTCTCCTTCCGCCCAAGTCTCGTTGCCGACCGACATCGTGCGTGCATGGTAATCGACGCGCACCGCGCCAGCGCCAGAGATGCAGCACTTACCCATGCCACGTGCCACAACGGCTGCGTGCGAGGTCATCCCGCCGCGGGCGGTCAGAATTCCCTTGGCGACACTCATTCCGCGCAGGTCCTCAGGAGAGGTTTCCTGGCGTACCAGGATCACGTCCTTGCCCTTTCTGACCCATTCCTCGGCTTCGTCGGCGAAGAAGACGATCTGACCGGTCGCGGCGCCGGGCGAAGCCGGCAGGCCGTGCGCGATGGAACGTGCCTTCTTGATCTCGATCGGGTCAAAAACCGGGTGCAGGAGTTCGTTGAGGCGCTCCGGGTCGACGCGGCGCAAGGCTTCCTTCTCATCGATGATGCCCTGGCGCAGCATTTCCATGGCGATGCGCACCATCGCTGAACCAGTGCGCTTGCCGTTGCGGGTTTGCAGCATCCACAGGCGGCCTTCCTGGATCGTGAACTCGACATCCTGCATGTCGGAGTAGTGCTTTTCGAGCTTGGTTTCGGCCTGCAGGAGCTGCTGGTAGATGTCGGGCATCAGTTCCTCGAGCGACGGGAACCTGGTCCGTCGCTCGTCTTCGCTGACCATCGCCAGTTTGGCCCAGCGGCGCGAACCCTCGAGAGTGACCTGTTGCGGCGTGCGGGTACCGGCGACGACGTCTTCACCCTGGGCATTGACCAGGAACTCGCCGTTGAACAGGTCCTCACCAGTCCCTGCGTCACGCGTGAAGGCGACGCCGGTGCCGCTGTTGTCGCCCAGATTGCCGAAGACCATGGCCTGGACGTTGACGGCGGTGCCCCACGAATCCGGGATATCGTTCAGCTCGCGGTATACCTTGGCGCGGTCGTTATTCCAGCTCTGAAAGACCGCATTCACTGCCCCCCAGAGCTGTTCCCAGGGATCGGTCGGGAACTCACGGCCGACGCGGGCACGAATCAAGCCCTTGAAACGCAGCACCAACTCCTTCAGGTCGTCGGTGTCGAGATCGGTATCGAGTTCAACACCCTTCTTCTCCTTGAGCATGTCGATGACGACTTCGAAGGGATCGTGATCTTCCTTCGATACCGGCTTGAGGCCCATCACGACGTCACCGTACATCTGCACGAAGCGGCGATAGGAGTCCCAGGCAAAACGCTCGTTGTTGGCCTTGCGAGCCAGTCCGACCACCGCCTCGTCATTGAGGCCGAGGTTGAGGATGGTGTCCATCATGCCTGGCATCGACGCGCGCGAACCCGAACGCACCGACAGTAGCAGCGGATCCGACGAGTCGCCGAAATTCTTCCCCATTTCCTGTTCAACGAAAGCCACGCCCTGCAAGACTTCAGCCTCGATCAGCTTGAACACGGCGTCCTTGCCCTGCTCGGTATAGACGGTGCAGGCTTCGGTACTGACCGTGAAACCGGGAGGTACTGCGATTCCCAGTCGGCACATTTCGGCAAGGTTGGCGCCTTTGCCTCCGAGTATATTCTTCATCTTGGCGTCGCCGTCGGTTCGGGCGGCACCAAACACGTAGACGTTCTTTGTTTCAGTTGGCATACATACCTCGCGGGTTGGGGAAGAAGGAAAAGACACTTCGAGCGTTATGCCCGAAGTGTCCCCAGAGTGGGTGACCCAGACAACGGCACCGGGTCGGGATTGATTGTTGCGCTTCTGTCGTTGCGCCGGGTGACAAGCTCCGCGGCCTCATAACCACGCCGCGCTCAGATTTCTTCGGCCTCCATCTTGATCGCACCGCAGGGACATTCGGCGACGCACATGCCGCAACCCTTGCAGTAGTCGTAGTTGAACTGGAAGCGATTGCCTGGTCCGAGCTTGATTACGGCGTTGTCGGGGCAGACACCGTAACAGTTGTCGCATTCGAAACAGTTGCCGCAGGACAGACAACGCCGGGCCTCGAAGAGGGCATTGCTCTCGTCGAGTGCGCCCTGGACTTCATCGAAGGTCGATTGCCGACGAATGATGTCGAGCATGGGGCGAACCGTCTTGGGTGCATCGGCGTAGTACCAGGTGTTGAGCTTGTCGAAGGTCGCCACTTCGCGCTGGACCGGCGGGAGGTACTGCTCGCCGCGCAACCAGCCATCGATGTGGCGCGCCGCCTGTTTGCCGTGGCCGATTCCGACGGTGACGTTGCGCTCGGCCGGAACCATGTCGCCGCCCGCGAAAATCCCCGCATAACCGGTCATCATGTTGGGGCCGACTTCGACGACACCATCGGTCACCTTCAGCCCCGGAACCCCCTCGAGCAGCCCGAGGTCGACGTCCTGGCCGAGCGCGAGCACCAGAGAATCGGCCTCGATGGTTTCGAACTCGCCGGTGGGTTGCGGGAAACCCTTGCTGTCGAGAGCCATCTTTTCGATGGTCAGCGAGGACTCATGCGCCTGTTTGATGGTCGACAGCCACTTGACCATGATGCCTTCCTGCAGCGCCTCCTCGAGTTCGAAGTCGTGTGCAGGCATTTTGTCGCGCGTGCGGCGATAGACGATCAACGGTTCGGCACCCATGCGCTTGGCCGTTCGGGCCACGTCTATGGCCGTATTGCCACCGCCATAGACGACGACGCGACGACCGAGCAGCGGCTTGTCTTCACCTTCCATGCTGCGCAGCAGCGAGATGGCGTCGATGATTTTCGCTGCGTCGCCGGCCGGGATCATCGCTCGCTTGCCGATGTGCGCCCCGACCGCCAGGAAGGCGGCATCGAACTTGCCTTCCTCCATGGTCTTCAGGATGTTGTCGACCTTGCTGTTCAGCTTCACCGTGACGCCGAGGTCGACGACCCGTTGCATCTCCGCTTCCAGGATATCGCGCGGCAGGCGGTACTTGGGAATGCCGAAGCGCATCATACCGCCGAGCAGGGGCCCAGCCTCGTAGAGTGTGACGCTGTGCCCGAATCGGCGCAGGTGGTAGGCCGCCGACATTCCCGACGGGCCTGCGCCGACCACCAGGACGTGCTTGCCTGATTCGCTGGCCGGCGGCGTGAGCTTCCAGCCTTGCTTGAGCGCTTCGTCGCCGAGAAAATGTTCGACCGAATTGATGCCGACCGGCGCGTCGAGTTGCCCGCGATTGCAGGCACCCTCGCAGGTGTGATAGCAGACGCGCCCCATGATGGCCGGGAAGGGATTGTCTTTCGTCAGATGCCGCCAGGCGCTTTCGTAGTCGCCGGACTCGGCGTGGAACAGCCAACCCTGGATGTCTTCGCCGGCTGGGCACTGCTTGTTGCAGGGCGGTAGCCGGTCAAGATAAACCGGGCGGGAAGTCCGCCACGAACCGGTGTGATTGGCCAGCGACGAGCCGGGGTCTAGGGTAATGGCAAAGGGTTTTTCCATCAGTTCGCCTCCTGGTCGAGCAGTCCGTATTTGCGAATGTTCTTGTCTGCCGCCGCCTGCAGGCGAGCGATCGTTGCTACCGCCGGCGTCTTGCCGAACAGGTGCGCGTAGCGCTTCTGGAGTTTCAGATACTCTTCAACAGGCTGCTGGCGGCGGATCTTGAGCGAACTCGTGAGTTCGCCGCCCTCCGCTTCGAAGACCGGGAAAATACCGGTTTCCTTGGCCAGACGCGCCAACTTGATGGTGTCTTCGGAGGCCGCTCCCCAACCGAGCGGGCAGGGGACCAGGATGTGGATGTAGCGCGCACCGCGCATTCCCATCGCTTTGGTGACCTTGTATTCGAGATCGCGGAGGTCGGCGACGGTGGCGGTCGCGACATAGGGGATCTCGTGGGCCATGGCGATCGCCGGCACGAACTTGCCCTGCCCGAAGGCATTGCCCGGCTCGGGGCCGACCGGCATGGTGGTCGCTGTGCGGGCTGCTGGTGGGGTGGCGGAACTGCGCTGGACGCCGGTGTTCATGTAACCGCCGTTGTCGTAGCAGATGTAGAGAACGTCGTCGTTACGTTCGAACATTCCCGACAGGCAGCCGAAACCGATGTCCGTGGTCCCCCCGTCACCACCCTGGGCGACGACGCGAACATCGCCCATCTGGCCTTTGTGGCGCTTGACCTTGATGGCTGCGGCGATGCCGGTGGCCACCGCCGCCGTGTTGCCGAACAGCGAGTGGATCCAGGGGATCTGCCACGAAGTTTCCGGGTAGGGCGTCGAGAAGACCTCGAGGCAACCGGTAGCATTGGCGGCAATCAGGCGACCGCTGGCGGCTTTCATCGCGGCGTCAATGGCATAGCGAGCGCCAAGCGCTTCACCGCAGCCCTGACAGGCACGGTGTCCGGAGTTGAGTGAATTGGTACGTTCCATGTTGGCCTGGACACTGCGTTCTTCCTGAGCCAGCAGGCGATTACCGACCGTGAAGGTGCCGGTCTGATAGAAATGAACGGGTTGGAAGCTCATCGTGGGTCTCCTCAGACAATACCGGTGGCAATGACACCGATGTCGCGCAGCATGCTTTCCGCTGCCGGACCCGAACGGCGCGTCGTGCGCTCGCGTTCGAGTTGCTTGTTGACGACGTTCCAGTCGAGGTCGAGGAAGGTGAGGTGGCCCAGTTCGCCGCGAACTGCCTTGGCAAACAGAGCACGCAACGATTTCCGGGTGATTGCCCGGCCACCAAGGCCGGCGACCACCGTGTGTCCATGCAGTTGCAGACCCGACATTGCCATGCGTACGTCGGTGGAGAGAACGCCACCGATGCCGACCGCCAGACTCTTTTCCAACACGACCACGCGCTGCGCGTTCTGCAGCGCGGCGCGGACGTTGTCGAGCGGGAACGGACGATAGGAAGTGATCCCGAGCACGCCGATCTTCTCGCCGGCAGCACGCATCTCGTCAACCGTATCCTTGATCGTTCCGAGCACCGACCCCATCGCCACAACCACCGTTTCTGCATCGTCGAGGAGGTACGAATGGGTCAGCCCGCCTGAATCGCGACCGAAGACCGCCTTGAACTGCTCGGCCAATCGCGGGATCAGTTCGAGAGCCTGCATCTGCTTGGCGTGCGCCAGGTAGCGCACCTCCGAGAACGCTTCCGGACCGACCATTGCGCCGATCGATACCGGGTCGGTCGGGTCGAGAACCTGACGTGGCTCGTAAGGCGGCAGGAAGGCATCGACCTGTTCCTGGGTCGGTACGTCCACGCGCTCGTAGGCGTGCGTCAGAATGAATCCGTCCATGCAGACCATGACCGGCAGGCTGACTTCCTCCGCCAGCTTGAAGGCCTGGATGTGCAAATCCAGCGCTTCCTGATTGGTTTCGGCGAAAAGCTGGATCCAGCCGCTGTCGCGTTGCGAGAGCGCATCGGTGTGGTCGTTCCAGATGTTGATCGGTGCGCCGATGGCCCGGTTGGCGACCGTCATGACGATGGGCAGGCCAAGGCCGGACGCGTTGTATACCGCCTCGGCCATGAACAGCAGGCCCTGCGAGGCCGTGGCCGTGTAGGTACGGGCGCCTGTTGCCGACGATCCGATGGCGACACTCATCGCCGCGAACTCGGATTCGACGTTGATGAACTCGCAGTCCTGGATTTCGCCGGCCTTGACCATTTCACCGAGGCCTTCGACGATGTGCGTCTGCGGAGAGATCGGATAGGCGCAGATCACTTCTGGCCGGCAAAGGCCGACGGCTTCGGCAACAGCGTGTGAACCTTCAGTCTGTTTAAGCATGTGCGGCCTCCTCATGACGCGCCGCCTTGATCTCGTCGGCAACGAACTGATAAGCCTCGGTTGCCGCAGCGCTGTTGTTGCTCGCCACTCTGTCCGAGAACTTGGCATTGATGGCTTTGATCACTGACTCCAGCCGAATGATGCCGGATGCGGCGGCAAAGCCGGCCAGGAGTGGAACGTTGGGCATTGGTCGGCCGACGTGCTTGCGGCTGAGGTCGGTGGCGGGAACCGTGCACAGCCTGTCTGCTGGCCAGTCTCGGACGTAGTCACCGAGGCCCAGTTCGGCAAACGTGCGGCTGGTGTTGATCAGGATGTATCCGCCCTTCTTGAGGCCAGAGAAGACGTCGACCTGGAGCAGCAGAGTAGGATCCTGGATGATCAGCGCATCGGGTTCCATGATCGGTTCGCGCAGGCGGATCTCCTCATCCGCGATACGGCAAAAAGCGACCACCGGGGCACCGGTTCGTTCCGAACCGAAACTCGGGAAGGCTTGGGCATGGCGGCCTTCCTCAAACGCAGCAATAGACAACATCTCGGCAGCCGTAACCACGCCTTGGCCGCCGCGACCGTGTATGCGGACTTGGAACATGTTTCCTCCATTGTTTTCCATCGTTTTTTGACGCCCGCGCAGCATAGCTTAGTTCGAATCGATTGAAAACAACGATACCTTTGCGTATGGGCGGCAGTCGCGGGCCGTCGCTCCGGGCCGGTGGCCGGGCCTGCCATTGGCTGGCCGGGTTCATGCGGGCGGCGCGGTAGCCGCCCGCGCTGGACGTTACGCTCTTCGGGGGATCAGCGTAGTGTAGTCGAAGTCGAGGACCACGCTCGGATCGTAGCTGCCATCGGCCGTCTTGCAGGGGAAGTCGGCGCACGGTCGATCCTTGGTCGCGACGGTACGCAGGCGCAGTGCGCCGAGGTCGTTGCGGCCCGGCAGGACCATTTTGTCGACGACCTCTGACCAAGCGTAGATCGTATCACCGGCAAAGGTCGGCGTGACATGCCGACCGCCGTTGATCGCCGCGACGAGGAAGGCATTCGCCAGGCCGTTGAAGGAGAGCGAACGTGCCAGACTGATGATGCAGCCCCCGTAGATGATCCGGCGGCCAAAACGCCCGGCGCTTTCCGCCTGCTGATTGAAGTGCACCCTGGCGGTGTTCTGGTAAAGACGCGTCGCCATCATGTGCTCGCTCTCTTCGATCGTCATCCCGTCCACGTGGTCGATCCGCTCACCGACCTCATAATCGTCCCACAGGTCAGGGCTGCCGGACAGCGTGCAGTCGTACTGATCGACGCGGATTCCTGCTGGAACGATCAGGTCTCCCGCAGCGACCGCCTCGGGGAGGTCGGGTACGCAGGCTGGCGGCGCTGGCGACTTTGGCTCGCGCTTGCGCACCATCACCCAGCGACAGTAGTCAAGGGCGATCTGCTGGTGCTGATTGATCCCGCACGAGCGCACATAGACGATCCCGGTCTGGCCGTCCCGGTTTTCCTTGAGACCGATCACCGTCGAGTCGGCCGTCAGCGTGTCACCGACGAAGACCCGGTGGCCGAAGCGGCCAGCGGCATAGCCGAGGTTGGCAACCGCATTGAGCGAGATGTCGGGAACCGTTTTGCCGAAGACCACGTTGAACGCGAGCAGGTTGTCCACCGGCGCACGCGGGAATCCCAGGCTATACGCGAAGGTGTCCGACGATGTGATGGCAAAGCGCGAGCCGGTCAACGCGGTGTACAAAGCCACGTCGCCCTCGCTGATCGTTCTCGGTGTCGCATGGGCTATCGTCTGCCCGATCTGGAAGTCCTCAAAGAAATTCCCCAGTCTGGTCTTCTCGCTCATCAGGTGCCTCCTCGTTGTGCCGACCAAGCTCTTTCCTACCAACCGTAAGCCGCCGCGAGTTCCGGGTCGCGCCTGGCCACCAGACGCGCCAGATCGACGATGACCTTCGCCTGCTTCCAGGTCGCGTCGTCCTGCATCTTGCCGTCGATTGTTGCCACGCCGCTGCCGTCTGGCATCGCTTCGAGGATGCGTTTGGCAAACAGTACCTCCTTGACGTCGGGGCTGAAGACACGCTTGGCAATCGCGATCTGGTTGGGCGCCAGCGACCAGGCGCCCGAACAGCCCATCAGGAAGGCATTGCGGAACTGTGCCTCGCAGGCGGCTTCATCCTTGAGGTCGCCAAACGGGCCGTAGAACGAGCGCAGACCGTGCGCCACGGCCGCATCGACCATGCGCGCGACGGTGTAGTGCCAGAGATCCTGCTGGAAGAAGGCGCGCTGCTTCTCGCCTCCATCCTGGCCGGCTTCAGGGTCGGCGAGGACGCCGTAGCCGGGATGTCCGCCGCCGACGCGCGTCGTCTTCATGCCACGCGAGGCGGCAAGGTCGGCCGGGCCGAGGCTCAGACCATGCATGCGCGGACTGGCGCCGCAGATCGCCTCGACATTGGTGACTCCCTGCGCGGTCTCGAGCAGCGCATGCAGGAGGATCGGCTTCCTGATGGCGTACTTCGCTTCCAGTAGCGAGACGTACTGATCGACGAAGTGGATGTCCCAGGGTCCCTCGACCTTGGGAATCATGATCACGTCGACCTTGTTGCCGACGTGCTTGATGATCTCGTTGAGGTCGTCGAGTACCCAAGGGCTGTTCAGCGCATTGACCCGCACCCACATGGCGGTGTCGCCGAAGTCGTGCGCGGCCAGCAGGTCGATGAAGCCGGCGCGTGCCGCGTCCTTGGCTTCGATCGGAATCGCATCCTCGAGATTGCCGCACATCACATCGCACTGCCGGGCCGTCTCCGGTGCCTTGGCGCGGATCTTGTCGATGTGTGGCGGAAAGAAGTGGATCATTCTCTCCGGCCTGACCGGAAGCTCACGCAGGGGTTGTGGGGCGCCAATGGCGAGCGGTTTGTAGAAGTGCACTGGTAGCTTCATGGCAGTTTCCCTGGTAGAAAGAAGGCTGGTTGTTTCTGCGGTCGCGGGCAGGTTTGCCGGCGACCGGCTCAGGTAGGTCCGGCGACGACGCGCGCGTCGTGCAGACGGCCGACTTCGGCCTCGCTCAAGCCGAGGATGTCGAGCAGAATCTGATCCGTGTGTTCGCCGAGTCTGGGCGCCGGCATCGCCGGCAGACGGGGTACGCCGGCAAAGTCGAGCGGCGTCGACGGCATCAGGTAGCGCCCGATGCCTGGCTGCTCGGTGAGTGTGAACATCGGATTGTCGGTGGAGCAATCCGGGTCGGCGGCCACTTCCTCCCGCACGCTGCGGTAGGGGCCCCAGGTGACGCCGTGGGCATCGAGGGTCAGCGCGGCTTCCGCCAGCGTGCGGGCATGGAACCAGGGTTCGAACAATCGGGCAATTTCCTGCCGTGCGCGATAGCGATTGCCCTCGTCGTCGAAGTCGAGGCCGAGTCGCGCAGCCAGTTCGCTGATTGGCTCCCGGAGACCGGTGGCCTTGACGAGGCGGCGCCATTGCATGCCGGTCAGGCCGACGACCATCAGACGCCGGCCGTCGAGCGTGCCGAAGTCGCGGCCAAAGGCGCCGTAGAGGTAGTTGCCCTGGCGCGGCCGATCGGCCCCATTGACCATGGCTTCGGCGAGCATGCCGAAATTCCCGAGCATGGCCAGCGCCACATCCTTCAAGGCCAGACGCACCAGTTGTCCTTCGCCGGTCAGCCGCCGGTGCCGTTCGGCAGCAAGGAGGCCCAAGGCGATCATTTGACCGCTGATGAAGTCCCAGGCGGGAAAGACGTGGTTGACGACTTCCGGGGAACTCGTTGGTCCGGTCATCAGGGGCAGGCCGAGCTGCGGGTTCAGCGTGTAGTCTACTTCGGACCCACCGTCCCGCCGCCCCGTCAGGTTCACCATGATCAAGTCCTGCCGGTGCGCTTGCAGCGCTTCATAGGCAAGCCAGCCTTTGGCCGGAAAATTGGTGCTGAAGAGGCCTGCATGGTCCCCGGGCGCGCAGATCAGCTGGGTCAGCAACTCCTGCCCGCGGGGCAGGCGAAGGTCGACGGCTATCGAACGCTTGCCCTTGTTCAGTCCGGCCCAAAACAGGCTGTGCCGACCGTCGAGGGTGAGTGGCCAGCGACGGTAGTCGAGGCCGCCGCCGATGGGGTCGAAGCGGATGACGTCCGCGCCGAGTTGGGCGAGAGTCATGCCGCCGAGTGGCGCGGCAACGAAGGCCGAGCCCTCGACGACGCGCAGGCCCTTGAGAATTCCGTCCATTGTCTCCAATCACCCCGCTTGTGGTCAGATTACACGCTTCTTGCGCAGCGCGTCGATCTCGTGCTCGTCCAGGCCGAGCAAGCCGGACAGTACTTCGTCGGTATGCTGCCCGAGTCGCGGCCCGAGGTGCTTGATCCTTCCCGGTGTCGCCGACAGGCGTGGCAACACCGATGGAACGATCACCGTCTCGCCGATGTCCGGCTCATCGATCGCGACCAGGTTGCGCCGCGAATGAAATTGCCGGTCGCCGAAAATGTCGGCGATGCTGTTCAATGGTCCGGCCGGGGCACCGGCGGCGAAGCAGCGGGCAAGGATTTCCTCCCGGTGCAGCGAACCGCACCAGTCCCTGACGATTTCGTTCACGTCATGCCGGTTGTCAAGCCGTGTCTTCTGGTCGCCGTAGACATGCGGCGCTGCCAGTTCCGGGCGGCCCATGGCAATTGCCAGGCGCTCGAAGAGCTTGTCGGTGACGCACGAAATGGCTACCCATTTGCCATCTTCCTTGGTCGGGAAGTGGCCGTGTGGGCAAGCGAAATCGTTGTGCGTTGGCCCGTGCCTCTCGCGCACGCGACCGAACATGCCATAGGCCGGCGCCAGTTCTTCGGTGCAGCGAAACACCGACTCGTACAGCGCAGCGTCGATGTACTGTCCCTTGCCGGTGCGCTCGCGGTGGCGCAGGGCCATCAGGATGCCGATACAGCCATAGAGGCCGGTCAGGTAATCGCCGAGGGTGGTCGAGCCCGGGGTCACCGGCGTTCCTCTCGGCATTCCCGAGAGAAAGGCGATGCCGCCAACGGCGTGTGCGACGCGGGCAAAGCCGGGACGGTCCTTGTAGGGGCCGGTCTGCCCATAACCGGTAACGCGCAACATGATCAGGCCAGGGTTGATCTCGCGCAGCACCTCCCAGCCGAGTCCCCACTTCTCGAGGGTGCCCGGCCGGAAGTTCTCGCACAGCACATCCGATTTCTCGATCAGCCCCTTGAACAACTCGACGCCTTCCGGCAAGTGCAGGTCGAGCGTCACCGATCGCTTGTTGCGGGCTTCGCTGAGCCAGGCCAGCGTGTCCTTGCGGTTGGTCGGCGTACCGAAGTAGCGCAGGGGATCGCCGCCTTTCGGGTTCTCGACCTTCAGGACATCGGCGCCGAACTCGCCGAGGATGCTGGCACTGTAAGGTGCGGCGATGACCGTGGCGGCATCGATGACGCGAATGCCTTCGAGCGGCAACCGGGTCTCGGTCTGATCAGTGGTCATGGGAGTTCTCGTGAAAAGGCCGGTCAGATGATCTTGCGCTGGCGCAGTCGCTTGATCTCCTGCGCCGAAATACCGAGTAGTTCGCGCAGGACTTCATAGGTGGCGTTGCCCAGCGGTGGCCCGAGATTCGAAATCCGCCCCGGGGTCTCGGAAAGCGTCGGCACGACGCCCGGAATCACCACTTCCCCCAGGCCCTCCTCGGTGAGGCGGGCGAGATTGCCGCGGGCTTTGAAATGCTCATCCTCGAACATGTCGGCGATGCTGTTGAGCTTGCCGATCGGTACCTCACCATCAATACAGCGCTGCATCACCTCGTTGCGGGTCAGCGAACCCACCCATTCGATGACGATCCGGTTGACCTCGTCACGCGCTGCCAGACGCTTGCGTTGGTCGCCGTAACGGTCGGCCGCAGCGAGCTCGGGCTTCTCCATCGCCGCGGCGAAACGTTCGAACATCTTGTCCGTGGTGCACGCGATGGCGACCCATTTGTCATCAACAGTCCGGAAGTGTCCGTGCGGAACGGCGACGAAACTGCCGGCACCTTCGCGTTGCCGGACCTTGCCGAACAGTCCGTAAGCGGCGGCGATCTCGTCCATCTGGCGGAAAACCGCCTCGTAAATTCCGATATCGACGATTTGCCCTTCGCCGGTCGCCTCGCGGTGCCTTAATGCCAGCAGGATGCCGATAGCGCCATAAAGGCTGGACAGGTAGTCGCCAAGCGGCGCCGTTCCCGGCAGTACTGGCGTCTCGCCCGGAAAGCCGGCGAGGTAGGACAGACCGGCAAAGCCATGGGCGATATGCGCGAAACCCGAGCGTCGACGATACGGTCCGGTCTGCCCGTAGCCGGAGACCCGTAGCATCACGAGTGCGGGGTTGGCCTTGCTCAACTCGTCCCAGCCGAGTCCCCATTCCTCCATCGTTCCCGGCCGGAAATTCTCGATCAGCACGTCCGACTTGGCCACCAGCTTGAGGAACAGCTCGACACCCTCCTGCTGGCGGAGGTCGAGGGTGACCGATTTCTTGTTGCGGCCTTCGCTGAGCCAGGCCAGGGTCGCATCGTGGCGTTTGGAGGCCGTTCCGAAGTGCCGCATCGGATCACCGGCGATCGGATGCTCGACTTTCAGAATCTCGGCGCCGAACTCACCCAGGATGGATGCCGCATAGGGCCCGGCCAGAAAAGTCCCGACATCGATGACGCGCAAGCCGCTCATCGGTAGTTGGTCGTTGTCCGCTGACTGCTCCTGATCCTGCTCCAGAGGATTCTGCGACAACTGGGCGTTCGCTGCGGGGTTAACTGCTGCAGGCCCGGTTGGTGTTGGCGCCCCAGTGCCCGTGGGGGCTGGCCGCGACGCGGCGGACTTCGTTGAAGCAGCTTCCTCTTTCATGGCCCATCCTCCCGACTGTCGAGCCGGAAAACCTCCCAACTCCCTTACCCTGCGCCAGGCCCGGCACCGGCATAACCCCCACAGTATATGGGCAAACACGGTCATGGGCGCAAGATCTCAGGGCGTCGGCCAATGGACGCATCGACTGCTGGCGACTTGAGTTTGCCAGCGTGCTGTGCTGTACTTGTGCGTCCGCCGCCGGAAACTCTACCGAAAGAACCCCAACAATGACCGAATCGAGGATACCCTACACGCAGTGGATTGGCCGCCATGAGATCACCGACGATGACCTCGGTCTGGCCCCGGCGCTGGCAGCGGCGGCGACATTCGACGATACGGTGACGCCTCTTGGCAACGGCAGCGCGTTGCCACCACTGTGGCACTGGTTCTACTTTCTGCCGAAGACGCCGCAGGCGCTTCTCGGGGTCGACGGGCACCCACAGCGCGGAGGATTCATGCCGCCGATTCCGTATCCGCGGCGCATGTTCGCCGGCGCGCGCTTGCGCTTCCACCGCCCGTTGATCATCGGCCAGCCCGCCCGCCGCGAGGCGGTGATTCGCGACATCAAGGAGAAATCGGGACGTTCCGGCTCACTCGCCTTTGTCTCGGTCCTCTGCCGCTTCTACCAGGATGGAGCGCTGTGTATCGAGGAAGAGCAGGACATCGTCTATCGCGAGCCGGGGCCAGCCGTTGCCTGTCCGCGCGTAATCGATTGGCCGCCGCTGCCGTCTTGCGTCTGGTCGCGCATTGTGGAGCCTGAGCCGCGACTCCTGTTCCGCTTCTCGGCGTTGACCTTCAACGCGCACCGGATCCACTACGATCGTCCCTATGCGATCAACGAGGAGGGCTATCCCGGTCTGGTCGTGCATGGGCCGTTGACCGCGGTCCTGCTGATGGAACTGCTGCGCCGGGAAACAGCTCAGGCGGTGCTCGACTACAGCTTCCGGGGCCTGGCGCCGCTGTTTGATCTGGCGCCGTTTCGCCTCGTCGGCACGCTGGTCGATGGCCGGGTGTCGCTCGAGGCGCAGGGCCCAGATGGCGCTGCGGCAATGAGAGCCAGCGCCGAGCTGGCGCCGGCGTAGCACGGGTACTGCACAAGCGAAGCGAGCGGGGGACGGCAACAAACAGAGACCAAACCGACGGGCTCGGCTGCCCGGCCCGTCCGCTCGCTGGCAGGCTACTTGCCGGCTGCTTCGCGTTTTTGCCGCGAGGTGGTCATCAGCGTCGCTTCGCCGTCGATGACCACCTTGTCGCCGACGGTGCACACGGTATCGACTACGACACGGCACTTTTCGGCAACGACTTCCTTGACTGTCACCTTGGCATGAACCGTGTCACCCGGCCGCACCGGCGCACGGAAGCGCAAGGACTGGCTCATGTAGATCGTGCCAGGACCGGGCAGACGATTGCCGAGTACCGCTGAAATCAGGCTCGCCGACAACATGCCGTGCGCGATGCGGCCGCCAAACATCGTCGTCTTCGCAAAATCTTCATCCATATGCACCGCATTGACGTCCGTGGACACGCCGGCAAAGAGGACGATGTCCGCATCCGTAATGGTCTTGGCGATCTCTGCGCTCATGCCGACCGACAAGTCTTCGATGTCGTAACCGTTTTGGGGATTCATGCAAGTCCTTTCAGGTAATCATCAGCGCAGGTATCGCCGCGCCAGGGGAATACGGCGTTGGTTTGCTGCCAGCGCCAGTTTGAGTGTCTTGAAGTTTCCGGGTGCCCCGCGCCTGGTCTGCCGCCACGACAGGAAGGTCATCCGGACCATCAGAAGTATATATGGGGATCTCCGTGCATGGCCAGTCTTCATTGTCGAATCACCGAGAAATGTTTTGCGTCTTCTGGCCGCCACAATGGGTTTCGACAAGTGGCGAATACGCCACGCGCCGGATGCACAAAGCATTAGACCGGTCTAATCCGGAGTAATAACGACTTTACCCGTGGACTTGCGACTAATCAGGTGATTGAGCGCATCGACAGCCTGTTTCAGCGGATAAGTGGCGGAGACATGCGGTTTGATCGCACCCTCCAGATACCACTGGATCAGTGTCCGGAAACTCTCGGTCATCACCTGCGGATTCAATTCCGCATAAGCCGGCCAGTTGAGACCAATCACGTCCACATTCTTGACCAGAAGATGATTGGCGGGAATTTGCGGCACGCTACCGCCTGCAAAGCCAATGACCAGTAGGCGCCCTTCAAACGCGATGCTGCGCAGCGAAGCCGCGAACAAGTCGCCACCTACAGGATCGTAGACGACATCCGCACCGCGACCAGCGGTTAACTCCTTGATTCGCGTGCGCACGTCCTCACGACTCGAATCAATCAGATGGTCGGCGCCGTGTGCGCGCGCTACTTCGAGTTTCTCGGGGCCGTTCGCTGTGGCGATAACCGTCGCTCCCAACTGCTTGCCGATGGCGACGGCGGTCAGACCGACCCCGCCCGAGGCACCATGCACCACGAGCGTCTCTCCTGGCCGTAACCGCGCCCGATGCGACAAGGCGACATGCGAGGTGCCGAACACCACGGGAAAGGCCGCGCCGTGTTCCCATGACATCGCCGCCGGCATCGGCACGCAGCGCTTCGTGTCGGCAATGACTTGTTGGGCATAGCCACCGTGCGCTGTCATGGCGATCAGGCGATCGCCAATGGCGATCCCTTGTACGCCGCTGCCAAGTTCCAGCACCTCTCCGGAAACCTCGAAGCCGGGACTGAATGGTGGTTGTGGTTGCTTCTGATACTGGCCGCGGGTGATCAGGCTGTCGGCAAAATTGACTCCACAGGCGCGGACCCGGATCCGTACCTGCCCGGGTCCGGGGCGCGGTTCCGGAACGTCATCCAGGCGTAACGCCGCGGGACCGCCAAGTTCGTGGCAGACAATGGCTTGCATGGCAGGAACCTCTCGGGGTTGTAAAAAAAACCCTTCTCCATCCTGACGGACAAGAAGGGCGTCTTGAGAAATCCCCCTTCCCAAGCAGGAAGGGGGTGGGCGCGACGTGTCGCTTTGGTGCGGGCGAGCGCTGTTTACTCGCCGATGATCTTGCGCACCACGTCGGTCATGGAGATGACGCCCACAGGCCGATCGTTTTCCGTTACCACCAGGCGATGCATGCGCCGGCCCGTCATCAGGCTGACCGCGTCGCTCAACAACATCTCGGCATCGCATGTTGCACAGCCAGGGGTCATGATGTCCCCGGCGCGCATCGAGCGCGCTTCCTGCGGGCTCCGGCCCTGCCGCGCCAGAACCATATCGGTCTGCGATACGACGCCGATCGCCTTGCCTTGTCCATCCATCACCACTACCGCGTGGATCTCCTTGTCCACCATGATCTTGGCCACCGTCCCGAGGACATCGTCCGGCGTACAGGAAATGATGCCGCGATGCATCAGGTCGCTGACCTTGCTGCCGTCGTCGGCAATAGTGATCGCTTCGCCCTCGGCGATATCCGGCAGCGGGGTGGACATCGGATAGGGATGCGGCGTGGTATGCACGTCGCCCTTGGGCAGCGTCGGATGAACGATCGCCACGGGCGGCTTGCCGCTGGTGCCCAGGCCGAACTCGGTGGCACCAATCAGCACCGACATGTTGCCGTGTGGATGTTTGTTGTCATGCATCAGTTGGTGGGCAAGCGGCAACTCTTCGTAGGTGAAAGCCCGCGACATGCAGGGATCGATCAGGCCACGCAGCGCCAGTTCGTTCATTTCGTTGCACTGCACGGCATTGGCGAAATGTGAGCCTTGCAGGCGCTTCTGCCGCATCCACAGATAGCGCAAATCGACGGTAGCGTTATAGCCCGAGGTACCGGCGCAAACGACGACCATACCGCCGGTTTCGCAAACGAAAATCGAAGAAGGGATGGTGGTCTCGCCAGGATGTTCGAAGACGATGTTCGGCGCGCGCTTCTCGCCGAGAACTTCCCAGATCTTGGCACCGAAGCCCCGCACGCCCTTCAGCCACTTTGCATAGCCCGCGTTGTCCTTCCAGTGCGGCAACATGCCCCAGTGATCGAAGTCGTTGCGATTGATGCAGCCTTTGGCGCCCAATTTCATGCAGTAGTCGAACTTGTCCTCGCCTGACACCATGGCCACGGAGGTCGCGCCGACCGCCTTGGCGATCTGGATCGCCATCGAACCGAGGCCGCCCGCGCCGCCCCAGATCAGAGCGACGTCCCCCTTCTTGATGGAGTTGGCGCCCCAGCCATGGAGCATCCGCCAGGCCGTAGCGGCGACCAGCGTATAGGCCGCCGCTTCTTCCCAGTTCATGTGCTTTGGCTTCGGCATGCACTGGTGGCCCTGGACCTTGGTGAACTGGGCGAAACTACCGTAATTGGTTTCGTAACCCCAAATCTTGAAAGAGGGCGAGTACATCGGATCGCCGCCGTTCTGGACCCACTCGCAATTACGGTTCCATTGGCCGCAGTGCATTACCACTTCGTCGCCCACTTTGACGTTGGTCACGTCCTTGCCGATCGCGTAGACGATGCCGGACGCGTCGCTGCCGCCGATGTGGAAGTCTTCAGGCTCGCCGCCCTTGTTACGGGCAGCGATGACATTGACCGGAAAGCCGAGGCCCGCCCAGACGTTGTTGTAGTTGATTCCCGCCGCCATCACGTGCACCAGCACTTCGTCGTCGGCGATGGCAGGGGTATTCACCACTTCCTTCTGAAACGCCTCCGTCGGCTTGCCGAAACGGTCCGCGCGGATCAACCAGGCGTGCATTTTCTCCGGAACTTCGCCCAGGGGAGGCCTATCACCTAGTTCATACAATTGTTTGCTCATCAAGATGCTCCTTCTTGGTTAGACTGCTCGGTTGATTTACCGACATGAATCTGGAAAGAATATGTTGCCGCAGGCGCTCGTACTCTGCAAACTGGCTGGATGGATTTTCCCTCAGCCGCTCGCCGACAACAGCACGGCCGCCGGCAAGTTCGAGGCCAAAAGTTCCGAATTCCTCTTTCAGCAAGCGTACTACCCAGGCGCTCTGATGGCGCGTGCGCAGTTTGCCGAGCAAGCCGGCATTGGCGAGAAACTCCCGGTGTCTCTCGCAATGCTCCTGCAATTGCCTGATTCCTGTATTCATCGTCGCGCTCACCAGACACACCGGGTAATCCCAATTCTCCCGGCGATCGTGCCTGGGCGCGCTCCGGCCAATTTCGCTCGCCGTTTTGCGCGCCGGGGCACCAAGGTCACACTTGTTGACCGCGAAAATATCCGGAATCTCGATGATACCCGACTTCAGATACTGGATTGTGTCACCGGAGGCCGGCTGGGCGACATAACAGACCGTATCGCCAATCTCGGCAATATCGATCTCGGTTTGGCCGACGCCCACCGTCTCGATGATGACAATATCGAAACAGGCCAACATCAGCCAACTCATCGGCCAAACCTCGGTGGCGACGCCGCCCAACTGATTCCGACTGGCCAGCGAGCGGATGAAGAGACCTTCGTCGTGAGACGAATTCTTGATACGAATGCGATCGCCCAACAAGGCGCCACCGCCCAGTTCGGGGCGACTGGAGGGATCGACTGCCAGCACTCCGACGGTCTTGCCGGAGAGGCGCCACTCCCGAATCATGGCGGAGACGAGCGAGGACTTGCCGGCTCCGGGAGGACCCGTGACCCCGATCAGGTGACCGCGACTGAGCCAGCGCTCGCCGGAAAGAGCCGCCAGCAAGCGAGCCGAACGGTTGCGCGCCTCAGCCAGCTTGTTGTCCAGCAGGTTCAGGCCGCTGGCGACCGCAGCCCTTTCCCCGCGCAGTATCCGTGCGGCTAGCTGCTCAGGATCGGGAAGAGTGGGTGAAGTCATCGACCTGTCAATGCAGCAAGCCAATCCGGTCGAGCCCGTTGCACTCGCGGATCACATCCACGATATCCCCCATGATGGCGTTGAGACTGAAGTCCTTCGGTGTATAGACGGCGCGCACACCGAGCGCCATCAGCCGTTCGGCATCCTCGCGCGGGATGATGCCGCCGGCAATTACCGGCACGCTTGCCAGATCGCGCAGGCGCAGTTCCTGCAGGACAGACTCCACCAGTTCCATATGGCTGCCTGACAGTATCGACAGGCCCACCACATGCACGCCTTCCTCCTGAGCGGCCTGGGCAATCTGTTGCGGCGTCAACCGGATGCCGTCGTAGACGACCTCGAAGCCGACGTCTCTGGCCTTCACGGAGATCTGCTCTGCGCCATTGGAATGTCCGTCGAGTCCGGGTTTGCCGACCAGTAGTTTGAGTGGACGACCCAAGGCGTTGCCGGTGTTGGCGACGCGCTCCCTGAGATCGGTGACCTGATCCTTCTTGCCGAGTACCTCGCGGCTGTCGATGGCGATATCGATTCCCGTCGGTGGTCTGAACTCACCGAAGACCCCGCGCAGCGAGTCTCCCCATTCGCCGGTGCTGACTCCCGCCAGAGCACAGCGAATCGAACTTGGCATGATGTTCTCGCCGCTCTTGGCGGCATCGGTGAGTCCTTGCAGGGCGGCTCGGACCTCGCTGTCGTTTCGGCTTCTGCGATGCGCCTGCAGCCTTTCGATCTGCTCACGCTCAGCGGCCGGATCGGTCTTCATGATGCCGCCATCACTGCCGACAGTCAGCGGCGATTCGGCCGTTTCCTGGAAGCAGTTGACGCCGATGATCTTGAGATCACCCGACTCGATGGCGCGCAAGCGGTTCATGTGGCTACCGACCAGTTCGCGCTTGACATAGCCGGACTCGATCGCGGCAATGATGCCACCCTGGGCTTCGACATTCTCGATTTCCCTCTTGGCGCCCTCGATCAGTGCCTTGACCTTGGCGGCAATGACCGGCGAACCATCGAAGATGTCCTCGTATTCCAGCAGATCCGTTTCGAAGGCCATCACCTGCTGCATGCGCAGCGCCCACTGCTGGTCCCACGGGCGCGGCAAACCCATTGCCTCGTTCCACGCCGGGAGCTGGATGGCGCGGGCCCGTGCGCGCTTGGAAAGCGTCACCGCCAACATCTCCAGAACGATTCTCTGGACATTGTTTTCCGGTTGCGCCTCGGTCAGCCCCAGGGAGTTGACCTGTACGCCATAACGGAACCGGCGAAGTCGTGGGTCCTCGACCTTGTAGCGGGTCAAAGTCAGTTCGTCCCACATTTCACCGAATGCCCTGAGCTTGCAGCATTCCTCGACGAAGCGCATGCCGGCATTGACAAAGAACGAGATGCGCTCGACGACTTGCGGGAAAGCCTCCGGCTTGATCTCGCCGGAAGCCTTGACGCGGTCGAGAACCGCCATCGCGGTGCACAGGGCGTAGGCCAGTTCCTGAACGGGCGTTGCTCCCGCCTCCTGCAAATGGTAGCTACAGATATTGGTGGGATTCCACTTCGGAACATGCTTGACGGTGTAGTTGATCGTATCGGCGATCAGGCGCATCGACGCACCTGGCGGATAGATGTAGGTACCGCGTGAGAGATACTCCTTGATGATATCGTTCTGGGTGGTGCCGCTCAGCCGGGTCGGGTCGATCCCGCGTCGTTGCGCCAGGCCGATGTACAGCGACAGCAGCCATGCGGCCGTCGCATTGATGGTCATCGAAGTGTTCATCTGATCGAGAGGGATCTGATCGAACAACTGATCCATGTCCTCGATGTGTGATATGGGCACGCCGACCTTGCCGACCTCGCCCTTGGCCAGAGGGCTGTCGGCGTCGTAACCGGTCTGCGTCGGCAGGTCGAAGGCTACCGAGAGACCTGTCTGGCCTTTGGCGAGATTGGTCCGATAGAGGGTGTTGGATGCCTTGGCCGAGCTGTGACCGCTATAGGTCCGCATCAACCAGGGCTGATCCCGATTCTTCCGGGCGGCAACCATGACTAACTCCTCTTTCTGATCAAGAGACGTCTCTCGATCTCAAAAATCTTCTCATCAATCTTCTCCTTGCCCATCTCTTTCTTGTCGTTCTCCTTGATGAACAGGTCCTCGCCATATTTGGCCAAAGCGTTCGCCGCACTGATGTTCTTGACACCGATCAGCTGAAGACTGACGACGCCGAACTGCCGGGCCAACGCGCCAGGAGCATCTTCGGCCGCCAACACGCGCGACAGGGCGGCAACCGTATCGCCGGCAATCGAGGGCTGGGTGTGGTAACCCTCGGTAAAACCAAGTTCCCAGATGCTGTTCTCGCTGACATCGCGGCTGGCCAGTCCTTCCAGCCACGCGAACACCAGTCCGCCATAGACGATGGGATCGCCGCTCATCTTGCCCGACAAGCCGGAACTGAAGACCCGGTCGAAATGCAGGGGATGAGTATTACCCACCGCATAGGTCAGCGGCAGATGCTCGTCGGTTATCGTTCTGCCGTTGGCGTGCACGATGACCTCGCCGACGGCGAAATCCTCGAACCACGAGTTGGGACCGGTGAGGCCGCCGGGGAGTCGCTCCGGAAAGTCGGGCAGGATCACATCGGCATCGTCCACCCAGGGGAAACTCGGCATCAGGCCGTCGGCCGACGTGGGCAACGGGGTGGTTGGCGGACGGTCGCCCTGACCGGCAACCATGATCTTCCTCTCGTACTGCAGTACCACTTCGCCGTTCTGGTTGACGCCCAATGTACGTATGGTCACGATGCCGGGCTTGCCCGCGCCGCGCTCCTTGCGGTCGATGACCTTGGTCAGCGAGCGAATGGTATCCATGGCCTGGACCGGCCGCAGGAACTGGGCATCGTAGTAACCCAGGTTGGCCATCGCCTTTTCCGAATCGTTCTGCACGCCCAGCGAAAGGACGACGTTGAAGACCATCTGCGGCGAAGCGAGCAGGCCGGAGAAGCCGCTGGCCCGCGCATACTGGTCATTGAGGTAAAGCGGATTGCACTGCATGTAGGTCCGGGAGAAAGTCTCCATCTGGGCGCGCAGGAACGTGAAACCGCGCGGGTGAACGAACACCTGCCCCGGTACGAACTCCTCCAGATAGCGGCCGTAGTGGGGATGGCGTACCTTTTTCAGGTCCACGCCCACCTTTTCGGCCAGTTCGACCTGTGGTCGGAAACGAATTGCCTGCGACATTGAATGTTCCTCGTGGCGTATCCATCTGCCCGTGTGGACGGGGCCTATACGGAGTCAATAAGAGAGCGTGCGATGACCTTCAGGGCCAGCGTTTCTTCGGCTCCCTCGAAAATCGACAGCACGCGTGCATCAAGGAAATACCGACTGACGGGCGACTCCTCGGCATAACCCATGCCACCGTGAATCTGCATCGCTTCGCGGGTGAGCCACTCGGCCGTGCGGCAGGTGAACAGTTTCACCATGCTGGCTTCCATCTGCCCCTGACCCTGATCCATCAAGGCCCCGACCGCGTAGGTAAACTGGCGGGAAACGGTCAGCAGCGTCGCCATGCGCGCCAGCTTGACGAGCGTCAGCTGGAACTCACCTATCGGTTTGCCGAAGGCGTGTCGTTCCTGGGAATAAGACACCGCGCGCTCGAAAGCCGCCTGCATGACGCCAATGGCGCGTGCCGCCGTCTGAATGCGCCCGCCGGCAAATCCGGCCATCGTGAAATAGAAGCCTTTCCCTTCGCCTTCCGGCCCGCCCACCAGGTTCTCGTCCGGAACGAAGACGTGGTCGAAGAAAACCTCGTAGGAATGCATGCCGCGGTAACCGATGGTCGAAATCGCGCGCCCGCTCAGCACGCCACCCTGTCGCTGACGGTACTCGAAATCGTGTCCGTCATACGAGTCCTTTTCGACCAGGAACATGCTCAGCCCCTTGTGACCGAGCGAACGGTCGGGATTGGAGCGTGCCAGGACCAGCAGGACGCCCGCCTTGCCGGCCATCGTGCACCAGGTCTTGACGCCGTCGAGTATCCAGCCGCCCTCGCACTTCGTCGCCTTCAGACGCATGGCGGCGACATCGGAGCCGGTATCCGGTTCGGTGACGGCAATGGCACACAAGGGTTCACCGACGGCTACCTTCGGCAACCACTTCTCTCGCTGTGCTTCCGTTCCTCCCTTGAGCAGGGAGCGGCTGAGGATTTCCGGGCGGGTAATCAGGCTGCCCGCTCCCCCGAGCGAGCCGCGCGAAAGCTCCTCGGTGACCACGATCATCCCCATGTTGTCTTCATGATCGTCGCTCTGGATGCCGCCGTAACGTTCGGGAATCGACAGACCGAAGCAGCCCATTTCGGTCAGCGGCTCGAGGATTTCCTGGGGAATGATGCGATCGTGCCGATGGATCTCCTCGGCCAGCGGCATGACTACGTTGGTTGCCAGTTTGCGGAACGAGTCCTGCATCATCGTCGCGTCGTCACCCAGCATGTACGCACCGCTGGCGCCATTCAGCGCGATGACCTGCCTGCCCAAGGCTTCCAGATTGCCGGCATCCAGTTGTGTCTGGCAATAGTAGCTGAGGCTGGACGAGGCCAGGGCGGCCACGTCGGCCTCCTTCAGACCGAAGCTCTGCGGCCGCGCCCACAGGCGATGGTGAATGTTCTGCAAGGCTTCGGCACAAAAGACCAGGGCCATTCGTTCCTCAAGGCAGGCACCGGCGCCCGCCGCACCGGCGGCGACCACCTTGCCGGCATAGTCCACCGCAAAGCGCGCGGCCGTCGACTCAGCCGCACACCACGCCAGATCGAAGCTGGCCATCTGATGCCCGTCCAGTTTCTCGTTCGAGACTCCCTTGGTGGTCGCGCATTGCTGCTTTATCCAGATCAGCGATTTCCTGATCACTGCGTCGGCTGATTCGAGATGCTGCAGTGCCACCTGCATCCCGTTCTTTACCTCAGTCATGGCTCATCCCTTTCTTCTTGGCCTCTCGGCTGCTACTTTTTGGTCCGATTGTTGACGATGCGAACAAACGAACGCGAGCGCAGTTCGTCCAGTGTGATTCCGGTCGCCAGCACTTCCTGCTCGGTGATCGCTCCGCACGCCATCCCACGCAGGAAGAAGTTCAGGAGCCCCTGACCAGTCGCCGCATCGTCGAAGGTGTTGCCCACCAGCGTTGCCTGGGCGGCCTTGTTGAGGAAAGCGTTCAAGCGCGCCGAGGCATCCTGCAGGCCGCTGAGGAAGAAGGTGTCGACGGCCGCATAACGCACCGGCAATTGCCCCGGATTCAGATCCCAGCCCTGATAGTAGGCATGGCGCATCGAATGCATGATATTGTCATAATGCAGCTTCCAGGCACCATGCACCACCGCGCGGTTCTCATCCATCTGCTGGGGCGACAGCGGCGCGTCCCTGGTGGCCTTGTGCGGTCCGATCGGCATGCTCGTGGTCGCGCCGTCGCTGATCGTGATGCCGGTTCCCGCGAGGCTGACCTGCAGCACATGGCGGGCAAAATCGCAGGTCGGATGGGTGTGGCTCTGGTGCGCCGCCGTGATGTTGCACGACGCCGTGTAATCATAAGTCCCGAAAATCGCTGAACGGCAGCGGTGACCGGCGGCTGCCACGAGCAGCGGCACCGTGTTTTCGCCCTTGTGGTTGATGATCGACTGCGTGGTTTCGATCATGATTTCCATTCTCAGCGAATCCTTTGGGAAGCCAAGCCTGGCTTCCAGATTCTCCAGTACCTTCGCGCAGGTGGAAACCTGAGTCGGCGTGGTGACCTTGGGGAGCGTTACGATAAAGTTCTGCGGCAGTTTGCCGCCGGTTTTTTCGGACAAACGGGTCAGGAAGATGTCCAGGGTACGAATCGAGCGAACCTTGCACTCGTCCGAAAAGGTTTTTACCCGAATACCGATAAACGGTGAGAGCAGATTTTCGCTCATGCCTTTGGCCACCTCGTCGGCAGCCGCGACGGCATGGCCGTCTTCCTCCTCGTCCGGGCGGTTGCCGTAGCCATCCTCGAAGTCGATGCGGTTGTCTTCGATGGGCTCGCTTTGCAGCTTCTTCAGTACCCGGTTGTATACCGTGAAGGCCAGCCAGGCGGCCGGCTTGATCTCGCGCACGTAGTCGGGATTCGCTTCCAGCGCACGCGTCAGACTTTCGATATAGATGGGGTTCGTCGGCAGCGCATCGGCGCCCGGCAGACCCAGCACACGGGCAAATACGTGGTAATTGGGCGCATAGGTGTCGAGCGTCTTGAGCGCAACTTCACCCAACTTGCCGGCAAACCCTGCCTTGAAGAGGTTGGCCCCCCCGTAAACGGTGTGAACCGGCTGTCTCTCAAAGGAATCCGCTGGATAGTGAGACTTGAAATCGGCATTCGAATCGTGCAACTCGTTGTAATAGCCATGCAGTTCATCAGGGGTCAGCGTGAGCTTCATATGTTGCCTCCGTAATCGTTGCTGGGAATACACCTACATCAGGGGGTCCGAAAACACCGCTCCCGGAACGCGCGCGGCTTACGCCGACGGTCTCGATGCACCGAAACGCGCGCTCCGGGCAATGGGGGATAATACGAGCCAGCACCCGAAGACGTTCCTCCGGTCGAAGCAAGACCGTTGCGTACGGCTCGCTTGACGGCGGGTACTGAAGGGGAAAGAAGGATCCTCCGGTCGAGACGATCAACGCGGAGGGCGGCCCGAATGCCGACGCTGCTGATTCGGCAAGCCGGCGTGCGCAGCGCAGACTGGCCGATCAGCGCGCCCGGTCGGGCGCCTCTACGAAACAACAGGATGGGATTGGTAAGGTCGGCGACTCGGCGAGTGCGCAGATCGAATGCATCAAGCAGCGCCAGCGTTGGCTGTGGGGCAAAGGCGGCACGGAAAAGCCCGACCGGAGGGTGCTGTTGCGGGAGCACGGCGTCCGATTCCTCGCGGTCAATCGATGCGCGCCATAGCACTACAGGACGCTCCCGGGGGGCTGTTGAGTCGGGCCGGTTCCACCTGCGGCCTGACGCTGTCGCGGTACCACGGATTCCGGCTGGTCGTCGGCGGGCACCCCGGGCTGAGGAATTGCCGCCTTCTTTCGTGCCTCATCAGTCTTTTTTCCTCATGACAGCGCTCAGTACGGATGCCTGGAAACCGGGATCGAGTATATAAATTCTAGCCCTTCCTGCTGTTTCTCCGCAAGATGATTGTGGACATTGTTGCAATCTGCCGGCACCCACGCGGCTGGGGTGAAGAGCGTGATTCCGAGAAACGTTCAGGCGCTGTGATCGCCCTGGCAGCGGTACCCTGCCAGGGCGACCACGGGCCGGCGAAGTCGAACGCACCTGGGGTGCGAAGCACTCGTGGCCAGCGTGGATGGCCACGGCTTTCGTCTGATCCAGTCCAGCACCCGGTGTTCCCCAGATTCACATTGCCTTGCCGCCGGCCTACTGCCCCTCATTCCCCGCGAATCAGCGCCACCAGGTCCTCGGTCGAGGGTAGGGCGCTGGCTTCGCCTTCGGCGAGGATGCTGTCGGCGAGGGCGCGTTTCTCGTGGTGCAGGTCGACGATCCGTTCCTCGACGGTGCCGCGGGTGACCAGACGGTAGACGGTGACGGGGCGTAGCTGCCCGATGCGGTGCGCACGACCCATGGCCTGATCTTCGGCGGCCGGGTTCCACCACGGGTCGGTGATCACGACGTAGTCGGCGGCGGTGAGGTTGAGACCGAAGCCACCGGCTTTCAGGCTGATCAGGAAGAGGTCGCCTTCACCCGCCTGGAAGGCGGCGACACGCCGGCTGCGCTCGGCGGCAGGAGTGGCACCATCCAGGTACTGATAGTGAACTCCCGACTCGTCGAGCGGTTCGCGCAAGACCTGCAGGAAGTCGACGAACTGGCTGAAGACGAGGGCCTTGTGGCCGTTGGCGATCAGTTCGCTGGCGAGCTCGGCAAAGGCCTGGACCTTGGCACCCGTGATGCCGAATTCCGGGTTGCACAGTCGCGGGTCGCAGGCCGCGCGACGCAGACGGGTGAGTTGCGCGAGGATATTGAAACGTGCCTGCGCCTCGGGGGCGGCGTCGAGCGTTGCGTCGATGTCGCTCGCCGCCTCGCGGCGCAGGGCTTCGTAGTGCGCCGCTTCGGCGGCTTCCGGCGTGACGGTCAGGATCAGCTCTGTACGCGGCGGCAGGTCCTGCAGCACTTCCGACTTGGTGCGCCGCAGGATGAACGGGCCGACCAGACGCTTCAGGACGTGCTGCGCCTCGCGATCGCGGTTGCGCTCGATCGGGCCGGCGAAGCGTTCGTTGAAGCGGTGGACGCTGCCGAGCAGCCCGGGGTTGGCAAAGCGCATGATCGACCAGAGGTCGGCGAGGCGGTTTTCGACCGGCGTTCCGGTCATCGCCAGGCGAAAATCGGCCGTGAGCTCGAAGACCGCCTGCGAACGCTTCGCTGCCGCGTTCTTGATCGCCTGGGCTTCATCGGCGACGAGCGTGTGCCAGGTGCGCCCGGCGAAACGCTCCTGCGCCAGCAGGAGCAGGGTGTAGGAGACGATCAGGACGTCCTGTGGTCCGGCCTGACTGACCAGCTCGTCACGTTCGCTGTCGCCGGCTTCGCTGTAGATGCGAGCGTTCAGGGTGGGGGCGAAGCGCTGTGCCTCGGCCAGCCAGTTGCCGCAGACCGACGTCGGCGCGATCACCAGCGCCGGCCCGCCGGCGGCGCGCTCGAGAAGGACGCCGAGCGCCTGCAGGGTCTTGCCGAGGCCCATATCGTCGGCCAGGCAGCCGCCCATGCCGGCCGTCGCCAGGCGAATGGCCCACTGGTAACCGTCTTCCTGATACGGTCGCAGTGTCGCCTGCAACAGGCTCGGCAGTTTCGGTTCGATTGCCTGGGCGCCGCGCAGGCGATCGATGGCCTGGCGAAAATCCTTGCCGGCCTCGGTTTCGGTACCCTCGAGGACCTCGTCGAGCCAGGCGGCGGCGATCATCGGCGCCTTGCTGCCATCCTTGTCGGTTTCGAGGACGGCGGCCAGATCGCCCAGCTTCTGCTTCAGCGAACGCGTCAGCGCGGCGTAGACGCCATTGCCCATCGGCACGAAACGGGTCTTCTCGCGCGCCGCGGTAATCAGAGTTTCCAGCTGCAGCACCAGTCCTTCGTCGAGCGTTGCCTGCCCGGACAGGCGGAACCAGTCGCGTTCGCGGTTGATGCGCAGGCCGAGCTGCCGGCTGTCTACGCTGATGACGCGAACACTCTTGCCCTTGGGCCACTCGACCGCGGCGATGGCCGGTAGCGTCGGCAATGTTTCGACGAGGCCGAGTGCCTGCTCGGGGTCTTCGATCAACCACTCGTTGACGCCGTCGCTGCTGTCGAGGAAGGGCAGGGCGTCGAGAACCGATTCGAGGTTGCGGCGCTCGCTCGTCAAGTCGCGTTCGGTGCCCACCGTCTCGCTTCCATGCACGGCCATCAGGCGGACCCTGCCGGCCGCCGCGGGAAGCCGTGGCCCTTCCGGCCCGAGCGGCGCGACGACCAGACGCAGCGACAGGTCGTCGCCGACTGGCGACAGCTCGGCGTGCAGGCGCGAGTCGCTGTCTACCTGCCGGGTCGCCTGCGCCGAGTCGGCATGCACCTGGAAATGCGCGGCCAGTGCGCGCAGCGTCTTTTCGAGCTCGGGCTGTGCCTCCGGGGTATCGGTGGGTATCGCGAAGCGCCCGGAAACGAGACGGGCGGCCTGTCGCTGAGTCGCTGTGAAGCGCACCAGTCGCAAGCGTTGCGGCCCGTCCGCAACCAGCGTGATCAGGCTCAAGGCTTCCGTTTCGCGCCGCTCCTCGGCACTCAGCGGATAATACGCGTGGCTGGTACTTGCCGGCCGGAGCGGCGGCTCGATGCGCATCACGAAGCGGTCGCCCTGGCGGACCAGTTCGAGTTCCGGTGCCGATTCGGTCAGGTCGACGAGTTGTCCGGGCGATTCCGCCAGAGCGACGCAGGGGTGACCGACGAGGGCGACTATGGCGGCGGCGAGGTCGACGTGATAGCGACTGGTGTAGCCAGGCTCGGGGCGCAGCGCCCGCGCAACCTTGGCATCCCAGGAGGGCAAGTCCTCGTTGCCGGCGATGCGGGCGAGGCTGATCACCTTCGGTCGGCTCCAGCCGCGCGGGCCGCGCTTTTGTTCGAGCGGCTTGATCGCCAGCAGGCTTCCCTGCGCATCGATCTCGAGGGCCCACAGCAGTCGGGTCGCTTCACCGCCGGCGTCGCTCACTTGCGCGTCGCCAAGTGCTTGCAGGGCCGTGAGGACCTCTCGCCACTGTTCGCCGATACCGGCGACAAAGAACCCGCTGGGTGGATCCTGTCCCTCGAGTACCGCCTGGGCACCGTCGAGTATCCGCAGCAGTGCGTTCAGACGGCAGCGGGTCAGTTGTTCGCGCAGGGCCTGGATCACTTCGCGCCACTCGCTGGCCGGCAGCCCGGGGTCGCCTGGCAGGATCGCTTCGCCGCCGAGCCAGGCGGCCAGCAGAATCGGCCACAGCGCATCGAGGCGCAGGTCGGCAGTGGCATTCGGCCCTGGCCGGAAAGCGGAGCCGACGATGGCCGCCTTGCCGAGACGCACATCGATGGCGTGCGCCCAGTTTCCCCACGGCTCGTAGGGGTTGGGTTCGCGCCTGCCGGATTCGCCGAGGCAGAACTTGCGTGCCAGTTCCAGGTGTTTGGGTGTTTGCTGGGCCAGCAGTGCCAGCGGATAGAGCCAGGCGTAGCTCTTCGGCAGCAGATGCTTGTTGCCGCCGATTTCGCCCTTGCGTTGCTTGAGTGCGGCTTCAAAAGCCGTCTGCCCGGCTGCCCACTGGCCGTCGATGACCAATTGCGCCGCGCGCATGGCGCTGGCCAGGCCATTGTCGAATCCGTCGAGGGCCAGTTCGAGCGACTCGCGATCGCCGCGTAGCAGCGCCAGATCGCCAAGTGCGGCGCGCAGTTCGCGGATCAACTCCTCGGGGTGCTGGCGCAGTTGCTCGAAGGCCCAGTCGGCGACCGGCTCGAACTCGCTCGACCAATGTACACACAGGGTGGCCACCGCCTGGTAGGCGATCTGCCAGCGCCAGTGGGGTTCGATGCGCGCGAAACTCTCGCCATCGAAACCCGACAGGACGGCCCGCATCAGGACGGTTCCCCACTCCATGGACCGGGCGATGGAGTTCCTGATGTGCGTCAGTTCCTCGCTTGGCGCACCCGAGAGGAACTTGGCGCGAACGTAGGCGATGGTTGTCGGGATGCTGCCGATGGGCCAGTAATAGCTCGAGCGGGCACGAGCCGGGTCGAAGGACTCGGTTTCGGCGACCAGGCGCGCCAGTCGGTCACCCGGATGGGTTTCGAGCAACTGGCGGTAGAGTGGTGCGCGTAGCGAGTCCACCAGTTGAAAGGCGGCCGGGCGCCGCGGATCGTCGACCAGCAGCTCACGGCGACGGAGTTCAGTGAGGGCAGCCTTCACGTCACTGGCCGCGAACGTTCGCCCGGTCTGCGTCGGCAGGCCGCACAGCCGCATCAGCTGATGCAATTCGCTCTGATTCCGGTAGGTCCAGAGGAGCGCACTGCCCAGAGCCACCTTGTACGTGTCCGGGCTGAGTCCGTGGCGGTCGAGCTGTGCGAGGGCGGAAAGGTCGAGTGTCGTCTTGTTCATCGATGGGTGTCTGTGGGGCCGCAGGAAAAGGAATCACTCGCGACTCAGCAACATCGCGTCGCCATAGCTGAAGAAGCGGTAGCCGTGCCTGATCGCGTGCGCATAGGCGGTGCGGATCGCGTCGAGACCGGCAAACGCGGAGACCAGCATCAGCAAGGTGGACTTCGGGAGGTGGAAGTTGGTGATCAGGCGGTCGACGACCTGGAACCGATAGCCGGGGGTGATGAAGATGTCGGTCTCGGCGGCACCGGCGCGCAACTCGCCGTCCTGCGCCGCTGCTTCGAGCGCGCGCAGACTGGTCGTCCCGACCGCGATCACCTTGCCGGCGCGGGCGCGCGTGCGGGCTATGGCGGCAATCGTCGCCGGCGGAATCTCGAAGCGCTCGGCGTGCATGCGGTGTTCGGCAACGGCGTGCACGCGCACCGGCTGGAAGGTCCCGGCACCCACGTGCAGCGTCAGCCAGGCGACTTCGACGGAACATGCGGCGAGTTGCCCGAGCAGCGCATCGTCGAAATGCAGGCCGGCGGTGGGCGCCGCCACGGCGCCGGGCTGGCGGGCAAAAACCGTCTGGTAGCGCGCTTCGTCGTCGCTGCCCGCGGCGTGGGTGATGTAGGGTGGCAGCGGCAGCCGCCCATGTCGTTCGATCAGCGTCCACAGATCGCCTGGGCCGGCGAGTTCCAGCGCGAAGAACTCGCCGTGTTTGCCGCTGCGTCCGCACACGTTGAGGGCGATCGCGTCTTCGAGAACGATCCGGCTGCCCGGCTTTGGCGACTTGCTGGCGCGGATCTGCGCCAGTGCGTGGCGAGCGTCGATGATGCGCTCAATGAGGACCTCGATCTGGCCCCCGCTCTCCTTGTGGCCGAAGAGGCGTGCCCGGATTACGCGCGTATCGTTGAACACCAGCAGATCGCCGGCGTCGACCAGTTGCGGAAGCTCACTGAAGCGGCGGTCGTGCAAGCCGCCATCGGCGAGTTCCAACAGGCGGCTCGCCGTACGTTCGGGCGTCGGCTGCTGGGCGATCAGCTCAGTGGGGAGGTCGAAATCGAAATCGTCGATGGTGAGCATGTGGGGTTCTGTCGGGTGAAGCACGCTGGGGAATCGATCAGGCCGTCGAGGCGGCCGGTGCCTGCGGGCCAGTGGTCCTCGCAAACTCGCCGCCGGCAGCCTTTGCCGAGGTCGTTGCACAAGGTCTTCGAGCCAATCAATTCGTTGCTTGGGTTCATCTTCCGGCGAATCGGCAGTGGCCCGCAAACGCTCGGCAATCAGCTCTTGGCGGCAAACAGCCGTGCGACATCGGCGAGCATGCGATGATACTCAATCTCGCCGAGATACGAGTTGAAGATGTGCATGGGTCGAAACAGCGCCTTGCCGCTGGCCTTGGCACTTGCCATTGCTTCGATGACTTCGATGACTTCGATGAAAGCTCGCCGGTTATCCAGCGGCAGGTCCCAGCCCATCCCTTTCTCCTGCAGGTTTCGCCATGGCGTCTTGTCGGAAATCAGTACCGGCACCCCAACCGACAGGGCTTCATTGATGGCGTGCCCAAAGTTCTCCGAAAACGGGGGAAGGAAGAACCGGTCATAGCCAGGAAGCACCGTGTGGACTAGCTGTTGGCAGTGACCCCGCGCACTCGCCATAGACCAGTCCTCACAAAGAAGGTCGGCGACCGGGTGGCGAGATGTCGTTTTCCGGGGCGGCGCATGAGAAGGCCAGCGGACGCGTGCCGAGTGTAGGAGGCGCGATCGAGCCCTGTCAATCCGGGGTCCCTGCACGGGCAGGGGATGTGTCATGCGGGCATGCTCGCGTGGCACATCGCTCGGGACGTTCCAGGTGCAAGCGAAGCGGAGCGCCGAACTCGCGTTCCTGTCGTATTACGACTCCATGGTTGGGTAGTCGGTATAGCCTTCGGGTCCCGGTGTGTAGAAGGTGGCGGCATTAGGCCGATTGAGCGGTGCGCCCGCCTTGATGCGTGCTGGCAGATCAGGATTGGCGAGGAAGCTGGTGCCAAAGGCGACGGCGTCCACTTTCCCTTCCGCAATGGTCTGGTCCGCTTCCATGGCAGTGTAGCCCATGTTGCCGATCAGCGTTCCCTTGTAGTTGGCTCGGACAGGCGTCAGCACGTCGCCGCTTTGCTGCTGGAAGAAGTCGCCGCGCATCAGGTGCAGGTAAGCGAGCTGAAAATCGTTGAGCCGCCGGGCGAGCCAGGTGGCAAGCCCGATCGGGTCGCTGTCGATCATGCTGTTGTAGCTGTTGAGCGGCGAAAGGCGCAGGCCGACCCGCTCGCTGCCCCAAACGCCGATGACCGCGGCGATGACTTCGAAGAGCAGGCGCGCGCGGTTCTCGACCGGGCCGCCGTAGGGGCCGGTGCGCTTGTTGGCGCCGTCGCGCAGGAACTCGTCGAGCAGGTAGCCATTGGCACCATGCACTTCAACCCCGTCGAAGCCCGCCGCCCGGGCATTCTCGGCCGCTTTCGCGAAGCCGGCGACGATGCCGGGCAGTTCGTCGTCGCGGAGTTCCCGAGGGGTGACGTAGGGCTTCTTGCCTTCCGGCGTGTGTACCTCGTCGCCGGTGATCGGTATGGCGCTGGGGGCGACCGGCTGCGCGCCGTTGTTGAGCAGCGGATGACACGCCCGCCCGCCGTGCCAGATCTGGAGGAAGATGCGCCCGCCGGCAGCGTGCACCGCCGCGGTGGTCCTCCGCCAGCCGGCGACCTGGGCCGCCGAGTGAATTCCGGGCTCCATCCAGAATGATGAGTTGCCCGGCATGGCCATCGTCGCTTCGGCGATGATCAGTCCGGCGCTCGCCCGCTGGGCGTAGTACTCACTCATCAAGGCGGTGGGGACGTGCTCGGCATCAGCCCGGCAACGGGTCAGCGGGGCCATGAAAATCCGGTTTGGCGCCGTCAGGGCGCCAACTGTAAGCGGGCTGAAAAGCGTGTTCATTTGCTACGAGTCTCCAGAGAATGGGCGGGACGACGACCAACTACGGGTCGACCACCGATAGATGCGGGGAACGAGAATCGTCCAGGCAGCGCCGCCTGTCAAGCCAACCAATGCCCCGACGATGAACAAGGTTCAGTCGTCCGGCTTGAGCGCCCTGACGCTGACGATCAGAACAAGACGGCAAGTCGCGAAAGTGCGTCCAGGTCGGCGTGTTTCGGCGTGCGCCTGATCGAATCGGGCCATGCCGTTCCCCACCGGTAGTGCCTGCGGGGTGCGCCGGTGCAGGACCGAGTATAGCCGGGTAAGGGTCTTGCCGGGTAAGACTTGTGCTTGTCGGCCGCCCGAGAATCGGCGATAATCGTCGCCTCTTCCGGCGCGCACCGCGCGCGCCAGCAGCCGAGATGGCGGAATCGGTAGACGCAGCGGACTCAAAATCCGCCGATGGAAACATCGTGGGGGTTCGATTCCCCCTCTCGGCACCATCAAGACCACTAGCCCGTGCCAGCAAAGTCGCGGTTCATCACACCTTCGCAGACCCATGGTCGGTGCGGGCGATGCGGCCGCTTCCCGGGCGCCGCGTGCGCCGTGCTCTCCTGGTGAGCGCAAGCGGGCAACCAAGCCGACTCGGCTGCTGGTGGCTGGCCATCCGGCCGAAGACGTTGACCGTTTCCCTCGTCCCGGTGCTCGTCGGGCACGCGCTGGCCTGGTCGCAGCAGGGCCACCTGTCCGGGTGGCCGGCGCTTGTCGCGCTGCTGGCGGCCTTGCTGATCCAGATCGGCACCAACCTGCACAATGATGTCTCCGACTTCGAGCGCGGCAGCGATACCCCGGAGAGGCTCGGGCCGCCGCGTGCCACGGCCATGGGCTGGCTTCCGGGGGCTGTTGTACGGCGTGCGGCGTGGATCGCCTTTGCGCTGGCGTTCAATTTCGGGATCTACCTCGCCTGGCATGGCGGCTGGCCGATCGTCGTCATCGGTCTGGCTTCGCTGCTCGCCGGCTGGGCCTACACCGGCGGACCGCGGCCAGTAGCCTATACGCCGCTCGGCGAACTGTTCGTGCTGCTCTTCTTCGGGTTGGTGGCGGTCGGCGGCAGCTACTACCTGCAGACGCTGTCGATCCGCTCACCAGCCTTGCTCGCCGGCGCCATGGTCGGATTGTTCGGCGCTGCCGTGATCACGGTCAACAACACGCGCGACCTTGCCATCGACGCGCGGGTTGGCAGACGTACCCTGGCCGTCGTTCTCGGCCGGCGGTCGGCGGCCTGGGTCTATACGGCCGAGATGTTGCTGCCTTTTGTCCTGCTACCCGGGCTTGCCGTACTCGCCGGAGGCGGCTTGCAACTCGCCGTGCCGCTGTTGTTGCTTCCGCTCGCACTGCGCCACATCGGCCGCTTCCGGCGCGCGGCAGACGGACCGGTCTTCAATGCACTGCTGGCGGCTACGGCAAGACTGCAGTTGTTCTTCGGTGTCCTGCTGACGCTGGCGATAGTGGTCTGACGGTTCTCAGTCCCGCTCGCCGGACGGCCGCGGGCGGAACCACGCGAGTTTCTGCTGCAGGCGGACGACCGTGCCGACGATGATCAGCGCCGGCGACCTGATTCCGGCTGCCGCGACCTTCTCCGGAAGGGTTCCCAGATCGGCCGTGAGGACCCGCTGGCGACTGGTCGTGCCGTTCTGCACGACGGCGGCCGGATGGTCGGCGGGCAGGCCGTGCGCGATCATCTGGCGGCAGATCTCGGGGAGACCACCGACGCCCATGTAGAAGACGACGGTCAGGCGCGGGCGAGCGAGCGAGGGCCAGTCGAGGTTGATCGTCCCATCCTTGAGGTGGCCGGTGGCGAAAGCCACCGCCTGCGCGTGGTCGCGGTGCGTCAGCGGTATGCCGGCATAGGCCGCACAACCGGCGGCGGCGGTGACTCCCGGAACCACCTCGAAGGGAACGCCAGAGTCGACGAGAGTCTCGATCTCTTCGCCGCCGCGCCCGAAAACGAAGGGGTCGCCCCCTTTCAGGCGGACCACTTTCTTGCCCGCACGCGCCAGGCGCACCAGGAGGCGATTGAGTTCGGCCTGCGGCACCGAATGATTCGAGCTTTCCTTGCCCGCATAGATCTTCTCGGCGTCAGGGCGCGCCAGATCAAGCACCCCCTCGGCAATCAGGTGATCGTAGACGATCGCATCCGCCTCGCCGATCAGCCTTGCCGCGCGCAGGGTCAGCAACTCGAGTTCGCCCGGGCCGCTGCCGACGATATACACGCTTCCGACTGACTGCGACGAGGGCGCTTGACTCATGTTGTTGTTCCATCCTGGGCTGAGTTGCAAGCATAAGCGTCGAGCGCGGGTCTTTTCAACCCGAATTCACGACTGCCGATTGATCGGCATGGACGATTTGATTGAAGTCAAGGAATCCGGGGGTGCAGGCATGCCATCCTGTGCGGAGTCTGACATGGATCTGACCAGGGGCGACAGCCGAGCAATTTCACGAGGAGAGGGAACAAGGAATGCAGAAGGGAATCCGTAGCGTATTGATGCTGGCAGTGCTGCCGGTAGCGATGAATCTGGCATTTGCGGCGCCGGCCGAGAAAGCCGCCGCGCCGGCAGCGGCCCCTGCCGCCGCACCGGCCGCGCCGACGCTTTCGGCCGAGGACAAGGCCGCCTCCGGCAAGACCTACTTCGAACGTTGCGCCGGCTGCCACGGCATGTTGCGCAAGGGTGCGACGGGCAAAAACCTCGAACCGGCGAATACGACCAAGCTCGGCAGTTCACGTCTCGAAAAGATCATGTCCTACGGCACCGAAGGCGGCATGCCCAACTTCGACGACATCCTGACGAAGAAGGAAATCGCGAACATGGCGGCCTACGTCCAGATGCCGGCCGAAGCGCCGCCGGAGTGGAGCCTGGCCGACATCAAGGGCAGCTGGAAACTGCTGATCCCGGTCGACAAGCGGCCGACCAAGCAGATGAACAAGGTCAACCTGGCCAACGTCTTCGCGGTCACGCTGCGTGACTCCGGCGAAGTGGCGCTGATCGACGGCGACACCAAGAAAATCTGGGTGGTGATCAAGACCGGCTACGCCGTTCACATCTCGCGTATGTCGACTTCCGGCCGCTACCTGCACGTGATCGGCCGCGATGGGCGCTACGATCTGATCGACCTGTGGAGCGAGACGCCGACCACTGTCGCGACGCTGAAGGCCGGCTTCGAAGCCCGTTCGATCGAGACCACCAAGTTCAAGGGCTACGAGGACAAGTACGCCGTCGTCGGTTCCTACTGGCCACCGCAGTACACGATTCTCGACGGCCTGACGCTCGAACCGCTGAAGAACGTGTCGACGCGCGGTAATACCGTTGACGGCAACTACCATCCGGAACCGCGCGTCGCGTCGATCGTCGCTTCCGAGAGCAAGCCGGAGTGGGTGATCAACATCAAGGAAACCGGCATGATCCGGTTGGTCAACTATTCGGATCTCGCCAATCTGAAGGAAACCACGATCAACTCGGCCAAGTTCCTGCACGACGGTGGCTGGGATTCGAGCAAGCGTTACTTCCTCGTCGCTGCCAACGCGTCCAACAAGGTGGCCGTGGTCGATACCAAGGAAGGCAAGCTGGCGGCGCTGGTCGATACCGCCAAGATCCCGCACCCGGGTCGTGGCGCCAACTTCAAGCATCCGAAGTATGGTCCGGTGTGGGCGACCTCGCACCTGGGTGCCGACGTGATCAGCGTCATCGGTACCGATCCGGCCGGCAACCCGCAGTCGGCCTGGAAGGTCGTTCAGGAACTCAAGAACCACGGCGCCAACTCGCTGTTCGTGAAGACACACCCGAAGTCCGAGAACCTGTGGGCTGACGCGCCGCTGAACCCCGATCCGAAGCTGGCCGGTTCGGTCACCGTGTACAAGATCGCCGATCTCGGCAATCCTGATCCCAAGCCCGAAGTGCTTGACCTCGCGGCGGCGGCTGACCTCGGCAAGACCAAGGGCGTGCAGCGCGTCGTGCACGGCGAGTACAACGAGAAGGGTGACGAGATCTGGTTCTCGGTGTGGACCGGCAACAAGACCGAGCCGTCGGCCATCGTCGTGGTCGATGACAAGACGCGCAAGGTCAAGACGGTGATCAAGGATCCGCGTCTCGTCACGCCGACCGGCAAGTTCAACGTGTACAACACGATGCACGACATCTACTGATCGTCTGCCATCGTCTGAGGCAAGTTGGGGGGCTGCGGCCCCCCGCTTTTTGGCCGGGCTTCGCTGACACCTTCACCGGCAAGCGATCTACCGGAAGGAGGGACCGATGAAACTGCAATTCCTGCTGCTGGCCTGTACCGTCGCCTCGCCGCTGGCGCTTGCCGCGCCACCGCCGGTCGATCCGGCGATGCTCGAACTCGCCGACAAGAGCCGTTGCCTGACCTGCCACGACGTCGACGAAACCGTCCGCGGGCCGGCCTGGCGGGACGTCGCGAAGCGCTATCGGGGCAAGCCGGAAGTCGAGGAGGTACTGGTCGCCAAGGTCTATGAAGGCGGTGGCGGGGTCTGGGGTAACGACTACATGTCGGCCAACAAACGCGCCGGGATCGACAACATCCGCATTCTCGTGCGCTGGATTCTCTCGCTGCCGTGATGCAAACGGGGACTGGCCAGCGGCCCGAACGCCGACCCCATCGGGTCGGGCGCAGCCGGGGCGACGACGTAGAATGTGCGACTGGTGTCGATCGGTTTCAGCTCGTAGAACTCGCTGACCCAGATTCGAACACGGCAGCAAGCTGTCGCCGCAACCTCTTTGCCAACTCTCGCCCCATGCCGTACGCCATCGCCCTTGCCCGCGCGTGTTTCCTGGCGCTGCTTCTGCTCCCGGCCGCTGCCCGGGCGCAGGCCGTCGTAGAGCCGGCTGCGCCGTCGCCAGAGCGTCGCAAGCAACTCGTTCATCTGGTTCGTCAGGATTGCGGATCGTGCCACGGCATGACGCTGCAGGGCGGCCTCGGCCCCTCGCTGAAACCCGATGCCTTGCGCGACAAGCCAGTGGACTCGCTGGTCGCGACCATCCATGGCGGCCGGCCGGGGACGCCAATGCCGCCCTGGCATCGCTTTCTGAGCGAGGACGAGGCTCGCTGGATCGTCGAGCAGTTGCTGGCGGGCTTTCCCGAGTCGGCGAGCGCGACGCAGCGCGATGCGGCGCCCGGGCAGTAACGCGACTCGGAACAGCTGTTCAGGCGCTGCGCAGCTTCAAGGTACGCGTCAGCCAGATCGCGGCAAAGGGAAGGACCAGCCCAAGCACGATCGACACCATGAACAAGCTGCCCAGCTGGCTGTAGTCGGCCGGCGTCGTGAGCGCACTCGTCAGCGGGTCGCGGACCTCGCGGTTGACCTCGAAGATCTGGTTGAGATAGCGGGTGCCCAGTTGCGAGGCGGACAACGCCAGGTTGGTAAACGAGGCCATGACCGCGAAGTAGGTGGCCTTGAGGTTTGCCGGCGCCGAATTGGCGATCCACGCCAGCATCGGTACCATCGCGATCTGTCCCAGCGGGGACTCCAGCGCCGTGTCGATAAGGGCGATGAAACGCGCGTCTACGATCCCGCCGGTGTGCGCGGCGGTCCATTCGTGCAGGCCGTAGTACATGCCCAGCGTCGGCAGGCTGAGCAGCGTGCCGGCGAGTGTCAGGAAACCCGCGATGTAGGCGATCGAGCGTTCGGCCATGAAGCGGCGGAAGGTGAACAGGCCGAGCAGCGTCAGCACGCTGGCGATCAGCGACAGCTTCGCCAGGAAGGACTGGTCGAAACCCAGCGCGTCGATCATCCACCAGGTCGAGCCGGCGCCGGGGCCAGGGACGGCGCGGAAGACGAAGATGACGATGGCCGTGCCGAGCAGCGTGCGGCGCGAGTCGCCGTCCAGTTCGCGGAGCAGTCTGCCCATCAGAAAGACGATCACCACGAAGGAAGCGAGGAACACGATCTCCTCGCCGAACGGAAGTTGTGACAGCCCGACCGAGAGGCTGATGACCACAAACACCAGGCTGCCCCCGAGGATCCACCAGTTGGGCTGCACCGGCTCCAACGGTGGTTCGAGGAGCTCGCGCAGCCGCGCTTCGGCGAAACCGCGAGCGCGTAGCCGCTGCCGCTCCCGGCGCTGGAGCAGGGCGGCCAGCAGCACGCCGGCGACCGAGATCACCGGGATCAGCAGCGCAAGGGCGTAGACCTCACTGTAGATGGCCGCCTTGGCGTTTGGCGGCAGAGACTCGACGCCAGCGAACATGAGCACGTTCACCAGCGAGACGAGGACACCGCCGCCGATGATGGCAACTCGGCCAAGCGTCTGCAGCGTGGTGTTCATCAACCGTCGCGTCGCCGCCGGCAGAGGCTGACCGTGTTCGTCCACCCGCGGCACGGCCTCGACGGTCATGGCGTCGGCGACCACATCCTGGAGAACATAGCCGACGGGCGAGAGCAGGGCGGAGAGGACGAACCAGGCTTCGATCGACATCACCGCGCGCATGCGCAGCGGCTCGGTCACCAGCCCGAGCATGATCAACAGGCTGGTGGCGATCAGGCCGGCACCGAGCCACACCAGCCCTGCCTTGTGTCGCCAGATCAGATCGACCAGATGTCCGAGCGGCATCTTCAGCGCCCACGGGATTCCGGCCCAGAAACCGAGCGCTGCGAGGAAGGCGGCGGAGAGGCCGAGGTATTCCTTGACGAAGAAGGTGCCGACGATGCCGGTCAGCCCGGAAACTCCTGCCGCCACATAGACCATCAGCGGCGGCAGGTAGGAGAGCCGCATCTCACGGCCGAGTTCGACGAAATTGTCAACAAACCAGTGACGAATGGTGGCCAGCACGGCAGTGCTCCTTCAGGAAGCGAGGCTCGGACCGCCGGGCCGACTGCGCCACCGTTTCCGAGGGCGCGATGATAAGCGCTCGGCGAAGGCAGCAGCAAGGCGGGCGCGCCCGACCGGTAGGCGCCGACACGCCGCGATGGGTTCCCCTCGGCGAACGTTATCGCTTGTCGGCAGGCCGGTGAGCCGCTATCTTGCGGCTTTCGCCCATCTTCAGGAGCAGGACCGGTGTCCCTGCCGCTTCGCTCGCTCGCCCTGCTTTCCGCCGTCGCCGTCCTGCTGTCTGCCGGCCCACCGGCCTTTGCCGCCTCGCCGCAAACGGTATTCGAACAGGTCGCGGGGCAAGTGCGCGAACTCGAAGTTCTGGATGCCGCCGGCCAGGTGCTGGCCGCGCTATCGGCGGTGACGATCGGTGAGGCGCAGGTCGTTACCCAATGCGACCTCGTGGACGGCGCGGCGGGCTTGCGGCTGCGTGCGGAGGCTTCGCCACGGGTCGCCCGGGTGGCGCATGCGGACGTCAGGCGCAATTTGTGCCTGCTCGACGTTCCCGGTCTGCCGGGGCCACCAGCCGTCCTCGCGACGGGTCTGCCGGCCGCCGGCGCGCGCGTGCTTGCCGTCGGCAATGCGCTCGGCCTTGGCGTCGGCGTCTCCGACGGCGTCGTCGCGGCGATCCGCGAAATCGGCGGCGAGCGCCTGATCCAGCACACCGCGCCGGTGGCGCCGGGCTCGCAAGGCGGCGGCCTGTTCGACGATGGCGGTCGCTTGGTCGGGGTGATTCGCTATCGCAAGCTTGCCGGCCAGAACGTGAACTTCGCCGCACCGGCCGCGTGGATCGCCGAAATCGCCGAGCGCGCGGCGGCGCAGGGCGAACTGCGCGAATGGCGCAGGCAGGCGGTCGCGCTCGAAGGCGAGGCGCGCTGGGCAGAACTCGCGGCGCTTGCCGCGCGCCGCAGCGAGCGCGTCGCCGACGATCCGGAAGCCTGGTTCTGGCTCGCCGTCGCCAGCGAAGCGCAGGGCGACTGGCCGGCGGCCGAGCGAGCGTATCGCCAGGCGCTGGTGCGCGCTCCCGGCGACGTGACCTCGGGTCTCGGCCTGGCACGTGCACGCATCAACCAGGAGCGCTTCGACGAGGCGCTCGCCGGCGCGCGCGAACTGCTGGCGAGCCAACGCGAGGACACGCGCGTCTGGACGATGATCGGCTGGATCGAGATCCGTCGTGGGCAAGCGCCGGCCGCCGCCGACGCGCTCGCCGAAGCGATGCGGCTGGCGCCGTGGAACACGGGTGCGCAGCACCTCGCCGCGACGCTGGCGGTGAATCGGCGCGATTGGCCGACGGGCGTACGGTTGTTCCGCCAACTGACGCGCGCCGAACCGGCGAACGCCTTGTTGTGGATCCAGCTCGCCGAGGCGCAGTATGGCGCGCAGGACTACGAGCGGGCGCTGGCCGCCGCCGAGCAGTTGCTGGCGCTGTCGCCGGAACACGCCGACGGCTTGCTCTGGAAGGGTGCCGCGCTGTCGGCACTCGGCCGTCGCCAGGAAGCCATCGAGGCGCTCAGGGCGGCGCTGGCCGGCGCTCCGGCGAGCCCCGTGTTGGCCTGGCTGGCGCTCGCCAATACCTACTACGCACTGCGCCTGTTTCCTGAGGCGATCGCGGCCTATCGCCAGGCGGAGAAGTTCGCGTCGCATCGCGAAGCGGCGCAGGACAGCCTCGGCATCGCGCTCAAGGACGCTGGCCAGTTCGACGCGGCGCTGCAGTTGTTCGAAGCCGCGAAAGCGAAGCGACCGGAGGATCCTTTCGTCTGGCGCCAGATCGGTTTCGTCAATGCGGCGCTGGGCCGCAGCGAACTGGCGATCGCGGCGCTTGAACAATCGCTCAAGCTCGATGCCAAGCAGGCCAAGGTCTGGCACGCGCTGCTCGAGTCCTATCACGCCGCCGGTCGTCCGGACGACGTGCGCCGCGTCCATGCACGCCTGCTCGAACTCGACCGCGTGCATGCCGAGCAGGCCTATCGGGACTACCTGTTGCCCTACGAGTCCGCCCGATGAGAGCGATCGGCCGCTTCGTCAGCCTCGCCTGGCTGCTGCTGGCGGCGACCAGCGCGCACGCCGACCAGGCACAGGACCTCCTGGCGCGCGTGCGCGCGCAGGTGGTCACCGTTGCCGCACTCAATTCCCGCGCCCAGGTCGACAGCGAGGGCAGCGGCGTCGTCGTCCACGCAGGTCGGGTGGTGACCAACTGCCATGTCGTCGCCGAGGCGCATTCGCTTCGGCTGACGCTTGCCGACGGCCGCCAACTGGTGGCGACGCGGCTGCGTGAAGACCCGGTACGCGATCTGTGCCTGCTGGAGGTGCGGGAACTGACGGTGGCAGGAGTGGCTCGGCGTGCCCTGGCTGACGTCGGCCAGGGCGAGGCGGTCTTTGCAGTCGGCAATCCGCTTGGCCTCGGTCTGGCGGTGAGCGCCGGCGTCGTTTCGGCGATCGACCGGCGCGGTGCCGAGCCGCGCATCATCACCAGCGCCGCGGTGTCGCCCGGGTCGAGCGGCGGCGGCTTGTTCGACGGCGCCGGCCGGCTGCTCGGGATCACCAGCAGCGTCCTCGAACTCGGGCAGAACGTCAGCGTCGCGATTCCTGCCGACGCGATCGCCCGCCTCGAGCGCGACGGCCACCCGCCGGTCATGCCGCTGCCGGTCACGCCCGAGCCGGACTGGCTGGCCGTGGCCGAAGAACTGCGGCTGCGCGCCGACTGGAGCGGCCTGCTGGCACACGCCGAGCGCTGGCAGCAGGTTTACCCGACTTCGGCGGACGCGCTCGCCTCGGCCGGCTTGGCCGAGGGCAATCTCGGTCGCCTGGCGGCGGCGCGTGAGCGGCTGGTGCGCGGCGCCGCCGCCGCACCCTGGCACGCCTTGACGAGTGGCTATCTGGCACGCACGTATCTGGCCCTCGGCGATTACGCCGCGGCAGAAGCAGAGGCACGCCGGGCGACCCGCCTGCAGCCGTCCGGCGGCTACTACTGGGGTCTCCTCGGTGACGCGCTGCGTGGGCTGGCGCGCCCGGACGAGGCGGCGAGCGCCTACGCCACCGCGCTGCGCTTTTCTCCCGGACAGGCGTCGGTCTGGGAGGGCTGGGCAGATCTCGCCGCCGCTGCCGGCCAAGGCGATGAAGCTGCCGAGCGCTATCGCGTCGCCGTCCGCCTGGCGCCCAACGCCGACGGACTGCGCCGCAAACTGGCACAGGCGCTGGTACTGCGCGGCGAGGGCGCCGCCGCCGGTCGCGAACTGGCGGCCGTCAAGGACAGCGGCAAGGCCGATGACGCCAAGGCGTGGAACAACGTCGGCACCGGCGAGGAGAAGGCGGGTCGCTACCGTGAGGCCGAACAGGCCTATCGCAAGGCGCTGGCGATCGACCCCCGGCTGCCCGAGGCCTGGCACAACCTGGGCCTCGTGCTGCGCCGCTCGGGGCGTGACGACGAGGCCGCCAAGGCCTTCGAAACGGCCATCGAGCTGAATCCGCGCGCGACCGGTGCGACGATCATGCTCGCCGAGTTGCGACAACGCGCCGGGCGCACTGCCGAAGCTGCCGAACTGGCGGCGCGCGCGTGTGAGGCAGCGGACGCCCAGGTGGCCGCCTGCCGTCTGCTCGGCTCGATCGCCAGCGAGCGACGCGAGTGGGAGCGTGCCGAAAACGCCTACGCGCGCGCCACGCAGCTCGACGGCAAGCTCGCCGATGACTGGGTGGCGCTCGGTCAGGCGCGCGTGCAGCGCGGCAAGGCGGCGGAGGCGGCGGAAGCCCTGCAACGGGCTCTCGCCATCAACCCGAGCCAGGGAACGGCCTACCAGGCGCTGTCGGCGCTGCACGGGCGGCGCGGCGACTATACGAAAGCGCTCGAATACGGCGAACGCGCAACGCAGCTCGAGCCGACCGATTACCAGGCGTGGAGCAACAAGGGCTACAGCCTGCTCAAGCTGCAACGCCCGGGCGAAGCCGTGCCGGCCTTCGAGACGGCCCTGCGGCTGAAGCCCGACTTCGCCAACGCCTGGATCAACCTCGGCGAGGCGAAGATTGCGCAGCGCCAGATGGGCGAGGCGATCGCCGCACTGCGCAAGGCGCTCGAACTCTCGCCCGGCGCCAGCGACGCGCGGCTCTATCTCACCTCGGCCTACATCGGCGCCGGTCAGTTCGCGCTTGCCCGGGAGCAAGCGACATTGCTCGCCGAGAAGGTCCCGCAAGTGCCGCAGGTCTGGTATCTGATGGCGGTGGCCAATGCCGGGCTCGGCGACCGGGAAGCCGCCATCGCCGCGCATGCGCGCCTCAAGTCGCTCAATCCGGCTGCCGCCAGCGAGCTGCGCGCACGCCTGGCGGCGCTGCCCGGCAGCAAGGCCATGCCACTTCCCGAATAGTCCAGGCGAACAAGGATCGCATGTCGGCAAGCGCCCTCAACTTCACCTACCGCTACCCCTGGGCATCGGGCGTCGTCGCGTGGCCGCAGGCGCAGGCGCAGACGCTGCAACTCGCCACCTCGTCGAGCGGCGACGAACATCCGCACTTCTTCCACGGCCGCATCGAGCAGCCGCGCAGCGTTGCCGACATGCTGCTGGCGCTGCTCGACGTCGTGCGCACGCATTACTTTCTGCCGCGGCCGCCGCAGATGGACCCGGTAGTGACCAGCAACGACGCGATGTTGCGCTTCGAGGGCTTCAGCGGCTGTTGTGGCGTCTATGTGCGCGTCGATCTCGACACCGCCGGTCTGGCCGCCGAGCGGCTCGGTCGCGGAACGACCAACGTCGACTTCAACATGCCGATGCGCGCCGCGCTGATGCGCCTGCAGGACCGGGAGCGGGTCGAGTTTTCCGTTGGTCGCGAAGCCTTCACGCTGAGTCGGGGCGAGGCCCGTGTCGTCGAAAAGAAGGTGCGCCTGCCGCTGCGCTGGATCAAGGGGTTCAGCGAGGTGCAGGCTTACCTGCCGCGGCTGGTGCTGATGATCGACGTTGCCGGCGCCGAAGCGCGCCGCTTCGCGCACGGCCTGCCACTCGGCAGCATTCCCCGGCAGCCCTCGTTCATCGTCCAGTCGGGCGCTGCGCTGCGCCTGAGCCAGCGGCCAGCCGACGGCGCGGTCGCGGTCAGCGGCTTGCAGCGTCTCCGCACGCTGCCCGGGCTGGCGCAGCGCGCCGAACGTTTGCGGATCTGGAGTGACGCGGCTTCCGGCGCTTCGGCGTGGGAAGTCGTCTTCGCGGTCGGCCGGGTGACGCTGCTGGTCAGCCCGGAGACGCAGCGCGGCTTCTCGGGCGAAGGCCAGGTGTTGTCGTCGCTGGCCTCCGCCGCCTGGCAGAAAGCCCTGCCGAAGGTGCGCGCGCAACTGCGCTGGCAGAACGAGATCGACGTTGGCGAGGTGGCGCGGGCGACCGCCCTGACTGCCGGCGAGGTGGAGGCCGCACTCGCGGCGCTCGGCGCGCGCGGTCTTGCCGGCTACGATTGCGGCACCGGTCGCTACTTCCACCGCGAACTCCCCTTCGATCTCGAGCGCGTCGAGGCGATGCAGCCGCGCCTGCTCGGCGCCCGCCAACTGCTGGCCGAGAACAGGGTACGGCGGCTGGCCGTCGTCGACGCTGACGGCCATGACTTTGCCGTCGACGGCAGCGACGTCGTCCACCACGTTCGTTTGCGCGCCGACACCGACCGCTGCTCGTGTCCGTGGTTCAGCAAGCTGCACGGCGAACGCGGACCGTGCAAGCACATCCTCGCCGCGCGCCTGTTGCGTGACGGCGATGCGGATGCGCCAGCGCCTGCAGGAACGACCGGCCGAATGAGCGAGTGAGCGCATGACCGAGAAGGACTTCGCCGCTCTCGTCGTCCGCCAGTCACCGGCGGAGATCGTCGATGCCTTGCTGGCTTTGCCGGCTGAAACCCGCCGCGCGCTGGCACCAATCGCCGCCGATCTGTGGAAAGCGGTCGACGGCGGGCGCTTGCTCAACGAGTGGTTGGTCCTGCTTCCCGGGGCGTCGACGACGCGCAGCGGAAGCCTCGGGCGAAAGTGGCGCGAGCAGCACGCGAAACTCTCGCTGAGTGTCCTGGCGCTGTGCCACATCGACAAGGCCAAGCGCGTGCACTGGCTGGGTCAGCGCGATGCTGAGGTACTGCTGCGCCGTGTCTTCGCGGCACGCGACCCGGCCTGGCGCGACGCCTGGCTGCGCCATCGCTTGCGGGACGAGTTCCCGGGAGTCCCCTGGAGCTTCGTGCGTGGTCTGGTGCGCGACGGACTGTGTCGCCGACCGGAGGAGGGCGACTCACTACGCGGCTATCTGCGGCTGATGGTCAGCAACCTCAATCCGGGCTGGTCGCGGCCCGGCGTCCAGTACATTCCCCTGCGTGCGCAACTGCTCGCCGACCCCAGCCTGCTCGACGACGAGATCTGGCGGCTCTTCGAACTCGACACCAACGTCTTCGACGACGCCTGGACGCGCGGGCATCCGCAATGCCCCGCCGACTACGAGAGCTGGAGCGACGCGTTGATCGGGCTCGCCAGTGAAGGGCGTGTCGACCGGCGGCGGCTGCTCGACGCGAGTCTTGCCGGCGTGTGGACGAGCAGCAACAACAGCGTCCTCGCCGGTTACCACAAGCTGCACTCCCGGCTGGCGCCGAGCGCCGACGAACTCGACGCGCGAGAGACGGCGTACCGGGAGTTGCTCGGCCACCGCACTGGCCATGTCGTTGGTTTCGCGCTCAGGCAACTCGGGTTGATCGTGCGTCGGCGGCCGCTGCCCGGCGAGCCGACGCTGGCCGCGATGCCGCCACTGTTCGCGCTGCCGGCCAAGGCGCAGCCGTTGGCGGCGCTGAAGCTCGTCGGCCGGCTCCTGAAGCAGGAAGAGCTGGCGGGCGATCTGGCTGAGGCCGCGCACGCCGTGCTGTGCGAAGCACTGCGACATCCGGCGAGCGAAGTTCAGCAGGTGGCAGCGCAGTTCCTCTGCGCGTACGTCGGCGCCTGGAGCGACGACCAGCTCGAACGCGTGCGCCGCTTTGCGGACGAACTGGCGCCGCTGGCGCGCGCGCAACTTGCCGGGCTCGGTGCCGAGGTGGCAGCCGTCCACCCGGCGCTGCGGCTGGCGGCCGATGCCGCTGCCGAGGCGGCGGCGAACTCGGCAGAGCAACAATGGCGCACGCGCCTGCAGGCGCTGCCGCCTCGCCTGCGCACTTTGGGCGGCATGTGTGGATTGGGCGGATCGGCCGGCGAAGTCGACTTCTCCCGGCCACCACCGCCCCTGGCCTTCGCGCTGAGCGACCTGCCGGTCCTGACGAAGCTGCCGCCACTGCTCCCCATCACCAGCGTCGACGAACTGATCGACGGCGTCGCGCACGCCATCGAGGCGATCGATTCGGTCGACGAAGTCGAGCGCCTCGTCGACGGCATCGCGCGCCTCTTCGACGACCGGCCCGCCGACTTCGCCGCGCGCACGCAGGCGCTGGTCAAGCGGATGTACACCGGTGCGCTCGCCGACGCGCGCGGCCTCGTCCTGCCCGGCGCTCCGAACGGCCTGCGCGATCTGGTGCTGACCTGGCTCGAAGGCCGCCTGCAGCATACCCACTATCCCTTCTGGCGGCAGGTGCGCGGGCCGATGCGCTTCGTCGACCGGCGACTGCGGGAGCTTACCCGGCACCTCGACCGGCACGGCGCGCTGCAACCGCTGGCGACGCCGACGCATGCGCACGGCTGGATCGCGCCGTGTGTTCTGGTCGAGCGCCTGACCGGCTACGAACTGGCAGGCCGGCGACCGCTCGCCAGCGACCTCCTGCAGGCCCTGCTGCGCCTGGCGCCCGATGGCCGTGGTGAAGCGCTGGCGCTGGCCGGTGAGCTGCGCGGCGACTGGGCGCCGGCAGTACGTTGGGCGCTCGGCGGCGCGGACGGTGCGCACGCGCAGGACAGGAAGCAGACGGCCCTGTGGATCGCCGC
>JAFLDO010000030.1 GCA_017302455.1 Accumulibacter sp. | reverse complement strand
GACCGCTAGTCAGTCGACAGGTGGTGGTGAACCTGATCGGTAACACGACAACCGAGACAGGCTTGCGAATCCAGGCTGCGATCGATGAAAACGCCTATACGTCGGGAATCAAGGTGTCCGACGAAGAACTTGCTTCGCTTGCCATCGAGCGCGACGCGTTTCATGGCGAATGGAACTACCGGTTGATACCCCGGAAAAATGACGAATAACTCGTATTGTTCAAGTTATTTTTGCTTGCCGCCTAAGTGCCTTCGGGGCGGCGGGCTGGCGGTGCGCCGGGTGAGGGGTGGGTCGCGTCGGCGCCTGCGCTTGGGCGTAAGCTGAAAGGACGGACGCGGCAATGCACCCGGCAAGCGGCCTGCTGGTCTGGCTCGTGGCGCTGGTGTTGATCCAGTGTCTGGAAGGTAGCCACCTGCTGTTGGCAGGTCTGCTGTCCTTGCTGCTGTCCGGCAGCAAGGCGCAGCGGCGTTGCGCGCGACTGGCCTGGGGTGCGCGCTGGCTTTTTGTGTCGCTGTTCGTCATCATGGCCTGGGGAGGCGCCGGTGAGCCGGCGTGGAGCGGCTTGCTGGCACCCAGTCGCGAGGGACTGGCCGATGCCCTGACGCATGTCGGACGTCTGCTGCTGGTGTTGATGGCGGTGGCAATCCTCCGCGAGCGAATGTCCTTGCCCGAGTTGCTGACCGGTACGCGTCGCTTGTTGGGACCGCTACGGCGGCTGGGAGTCGATCCCGATCGTGGACTGGTGCGACTGCTGCTGGTTCTGCGCCACCTTGAAACGCTGCCGCGTCCGCGCGATTGGCGTATCCTGCTCGACGTGCCGACCACCGGCAACACGGAGGAGGTGTTCGAAATCGCCGATCGGCCTTTCTCCGGGGGGGATTTCCTGGTTCTGGCGCTGGTCGCCGGTACGCTGGCGACCGTCTGGCTGTGGCAGGCCTGAGCTATGCGCATTGCCTTGGCTGTCGAATACGACGGGAGCGGTTTTCGAGGCTGGCAGACGCAGCCGGGTGGCGGTACGGTGCAGGATGCCGTGCAGGACGCCTTGCGACAGTTCGCCGGTGTGCCGGTTCAGGTGGTGTCCGCTGGGCGCACGGACGCCGGCGTGCATGCGACGGGGCAGGTCGTGCATTTCGATGCCGCCGTTGAACGGTCGATGTTTGCCTGGGTACGCGGCACCAACAGCTTCTTGCCGTCGGCGGTTGCCGTCCGCTGGGCGCGACCGGTCGCGGACGACTTCCATGCGCGGTTTTCGGCGTATGCCAGGCGATACCGCTATTTGTTGATCAACCGCGCACATCGGACGGGAGTCTGGAACGGCAGGGTCGGTTGGTATCATCACCCGCTCGATGTGGGGACAATGCAGGCGGCTGCACACCTGCTGCTTGGTGAGCGGGATTTTTCGGCTTTCCGGGCGGCCGAGTGTCAGGCCAACTCCCCGGTGAAAGTGATGCGCGAGGCTCATGTACGGCGTTTCGGTGATCTGATCGCCTTCGACTTCGAAGCCTCGGCCTTTCTTCATCACATGGTACGGAATCTGGTCGGCAGCCTGGTTCATGTCGGTCAGGGGAAACGCCCGCCCGAGTGGATTGGCGAACTGCTGGCTGCCGGCGATCGCCGCTTGGCGGCGCCGACGTTCGCGGCGGCCGGGCTCTACCTCTTTGCGGTCAGGTATCCGCCGGAACTCGGGCTGCCGAGTGGGGACCAAACGAACCTCACACCTTGTATTCCGCTCTATGGACAATAAGCTCGCCGGCCCACTGCCGTTACGTATCAAGATCTGTGGGCTGACTCGCGGCGAGGATCTGCAGCAGGCAGTGCAGGCTGGCGCGGACGCGATCGGTCTGGTTTTCTATCCGCCGAGCCCGCGCTGCGTGGATGTCGATACTGCGGCGCGTTTGGCGCGCGCGGTGCCGCCCTTCGTCACCATCGTCGGCCTGTTCGTCAATGCCGATCCGGGGTTGGTACGGGCGACGCTTTCGGCTGTGCCAGTGCATGTGTTGCAACTTCACGGTGATGAAGACGAAGCCTATTGCCGGCAGTTCGATCGGCCCTATATCAAGGCCGCGCGCGTCAGGCCAGGGCTGGATTTGGTACAATACGCGGCTGCCTTCCCGTCGGCGCAAGCGATTCTTCTCGACGCCTTTGCGGACGGCTACGGTGGCAGCGGCAAGGTCTTCGACTGGTCGCTGGTGCCGGAGTCGCTCGACAGGCCGGTGATCCTTTCAGGCGGACTCGATGCCGGCAACGTGGGCGAAGCGGTACGCCGACTGCGGCCGGCAGCGGTGGACGTCTCGTCGGGTGTCGAAGCCGCCAAGGGGATCAAGGATGGCGAAAAGATGCGTGCCTTTGTGGCCGCGGTACGGGCTGTTCGATAAATGAACAGCGAACGATGCAGAAGGTCTCTGAGCGAGGTTGGGTCATGGGTAGGCAGTCTGGTGGTCGGACGCGGATGTGCTGGCGGCAGCATCTGGCGAAACATACCTGAGGGGGCGTCTGGTGCTTTTCTCCGGCGCTGCGCAAGCGCCTTGTCGCCAGCTCGCAAGGATATGTGTTGATGACCCAGCCTGACTACGATTTACCCGACGCCACAGGCCATTTTGGCCAGTACGGTGGCGTCTTCGTCGCCGAAACCCTGATCGGTGCACTCGACGAACTCAAGGAGGCTTACGCCGCCGCTCAGCGCGATCCTCAATTCGTCGCCGAATTCGATTACGACCTCAGACACTATGTCGGTCGGCCAAGTCCGCTCTACCATGCGCGGCGGTGGTCGGAGGTACTCGGCGGCGCCCAGATCTATCTCAAACGCGAAGACCTGAATCACACCGGTGCCCACAAGATCAACAACTGCATCGGTCAGGCGATGCTGGCGCGGCGGATGCATAAACCACGCGTCATCGCCGAGACGGGTGCCGGTCAGCATGGTGTCGCAACGGCGACCGTCGCCGCGCGCTATGGCATGGAATGCGTTGTCTACATGGGTTCGGAAGATATCAGACGGCAAGCCGCCAACGTCTACCGGATGAAACTGCTCGGCGCGACCGTCGTGCCGGTCGAGAGTGGTTCAAGGACGCTCAAGGACGCGTTGAATGAAGCAATGCGCGACTGGGTCACCAATGTCTCCAACACGTTCTACATCATCGGTACGGTGGCCGGCCCGCATCCCTATCCGATGATGGTGCGCGATTTTCAGTCGGTCATCGGCCGCGAGGCGATCGCCCAAATGCAGGAGCAGTGCGGCCGTCAACCCGACGCCGTGATTGCCTGCGTCGGCGGTGGCTCGAACGCGATGGGCATTTTCCACCCCTATATTCCGGTTGCCGGTGTGCGTCTGATCGGCGTCGAGGCGGCCGGCGAAGGCATCGCGACGGGACGGCATGCGGCCTCGTTGACGGCAGGGCGGCCAGGCGTGCTGCACGGTAACCGGACCTATCTGCTGCAGGATCAGGACGGTCAGATCATCGAGACGCATTCGATTTCGGCCGGCCTCGATTATCCGGGCGTCGGCCCGGAGCACGCCTGGCTCAAGGATAGCGGCCGGGCGGAGTATGTCGGAGTCAGCGATAGCGAGGCGCTGCAGGCCTTTCACGATCTGTGTCGCCTCGAAGGCATCATTCCGGCGCTCGAATCGAGCCATGCCCTGGCCTACGCCAGCCGATTGGCGCCGACCTTGCCGCAGGACAGGATACTGCTGGTCAACCTCTCCGGTCGTGGTGACAAGGACATGCACACCGTTGCCGAAAAATCGGGAATCACCTTCTGACCATGTCGAAAATACAGGCTGTATTCGAACGCCTCCAGGCGCGCGGGCGCAAGGCGCTGATTCCGTTCATCACTGCGGGAGATCCGGCGCCGGAGCTGACCGTACCGCTGCTGCATACGCTGGTGCAAGCGGGGGCCGACATCATCGAACTTGGCGTCCCGTTCTCCGACCCGATGGCTGATGGACCAACCATCCAGCGTGCCTCCGAGCGAGCGCTGGCGAAGGGCGTGAGTCTGCGCCACGTACTTGGGATGGTGGCCAATTTTCGCGCCGACGACAACGAAACACCAATCGTGCTCATGGGCTACGCCAATCCGATCGAGTCGATGGGTCTTGAAGCCTTTGCCGCGGCCTCGTTTGATGCCGGTGTGGACGGCGTCCTGGTCGTTGACTATCCACCCGAGGAAGCTGTCGAGTTCGCACAGACCTTGCACCGGCACGCGCTCGATCCGATCTTCCTGTTGGCGCCGACATCCAGCGAGGCGCGCATGACGCAGGTCGGTGCGCTGGCCAGCGGCTACATCTACTACGTGTCGCTGAAGGGCGTTACCGGCTCGGCGGCGCTGGATGTTGCGGCCGTCGCCGCACGCATTCCGGAGATCCGCGCACGCACCGGCGTTCCCGTCGGCGTTGGTTTCGGCATCCGTGATGCGGCGACAGCGGCGGCAGTCGCGGAACTGGCCGATGCGGTCGTCATCGGTAGCCGGATCATCGAAGAAATCGAACAGTCGCCGTCCGACAAGGTGTGTGTCAACGTCGGCACCCTGGTGGACGCCATTCGCCGTGCGATGGATGCCGCGGTGTCGCGAGGACAAGCATGAGCTGGCTCAACAAACCGCTACCGCCGAAGATCAAGCGTAACGACAATGGCGTCGCCCGCAAGTCGTCCCTGCCCGAAGGTCTGTGGAGCAAGTGCGTGGCGTGCGAGGCCGTGCTCTACGCCACCGACCTCGCGAACAACAGCAACGTCTGCCCCAAGTGTGGTCATCACAAACGTCTTGACTCGCGGGCCCGCATCGACCTGCTGCTCGATACGGAAGGGCGTGCGGAAATTGGTGCCGAGGTCCTGCCGGTGGATTCCCTGTCGTTCAAGGACAGTCGTCGCTATGTGGATCGCCTGCAGGACGCGACGGCGGCAACCGGCGAGACGGACGCTCTGGTGGTGATGCGCGGCACGATCCGGACGCTGCCCGTGGTCCTGGCCGTCTTCGAGTTCGATTTCATGGGTGGGTCGATGGGTTCGGTGCTTGGCGAGCGCTTCGCGCGTGGCGTGCAGGCGGCGGTCGAACACCACGTGCCGTTCATCTGCGTCACCGCGTCGGGCGGGGCACGCATGCAGGAAGGTCTTTTCTCGCTGATGCAGATGGCGAAGACGACGGCGATCCTGACCCGGCTGACGGAAGCGGGGCTGCCCTTCATCTCGATCCTGACCGACCCGACGATGGGCGGCGTGTCGGCTTCGTTCGCCTTCATTGGCGATGTCGTGATTGCCGAGCCAGGCGCTCTGATCGGCTTTGCCGGCCCGCGGGTCATCGAGCAAACCGTCCGCGAGACGCTTCCCGAGGGGTTTCAGCGATCCGAGTTCCTGCTCGAAAAAGGCGCAGTCGACATGATCGTCGACCGCCGGGAAATGAAAAACCGGGTTGCATCGTTGCTGGCCCTGCTGCAGAAGCGACCCGCGTTGTCGTGAGGGACGCGGCGTGACCGCCGAGGAAGGCAGGGAGCAGTCGGCTGCACCTACAGGCGAGGCCCCGGAGCCCTCTACTTTGACGGCGTGGCTGGCGCATCTCGAAGGCCTCCACCCCAGGGGACAGGCGGGAATCGAACTGGGATTGGAGCGGGTGCTGCGTGTCAAGGAAGCTCTGGCTCAGGAACCCGCCTGCCCTGTGATAACCGTCGGCGGTACGAACGGCAAGGGGTCGACTTGCGCGTATCTCGAGGCCGTCTACTCGTTCGCCGGCTACCGGGTTGGCTGCTACACTTCGCCGCATCTACTCGTCTACAACGAGCGGGTGCGCGTGGATCGCCTGCCCGTAGACGACCGCGCGCTGTGCGAGGCTTTTGCGCGAGTCGAGGCGGCGAGACTGGCTTCCGGCGGCATAGCGCTGACCTATTTCGAATTCGGAACCCTGGCCGCTCTGGAAGTGTTCCGTGCGCGCGAGGTCGAGGTCATCATTCTCGAAGTCGGGCTGGGCGGCCGGCTTGATGCGGTCAATTGTTACGACGCGAGTTGCGCGGTGGTGACCAGTATTGCTCTCGATCACACCGACTGGCTGGGCCCGACGCGAACGACCATCGGTTTTGAGAAAGCGGGCATCTACCGGGCCGGCAAACCGGCGATCTGTGCCGATCCCGACCCGCCGCCATCGCTGATCGAGCATGCGCTGGCGATTGGTGCCGACCTGCACCTGATCGGGCGTGATTTCGGGTACTTCGGCGACAGACAGCAATGGACATTCTGGGGGCGTCATGGGCTGCGCCGTGGTGGTCTCGCCAATCCCGCCCTGCGGGGCGCCTGTCAGATGCGCAACGCCAGCGCCGCTCTGGCTGCCATCGAACTTCTCAGGTCGCAACTGCCCGCGTCGATGCAGGCGGTACGGCGTGGCCTCGTCGATTTTCAGTTGCCCGGGCGTTTCCAGGTTCTCCCGGGGCGGCCGGTGGTCGTCCTCGATGTGGCGCACAATCCGCAGGCCGTTGTCGGCTTGGTCGACAACCTCGGTGACATGGGTTTCTTCGCCCGCACCATCGCTGTCGTCGGGATGCTTGCCGACAAGGACATTGCCGGTTCACTGGCGCCGCTGGCGGGCAGGGTTGACTTGTGGCTGCTGGCCGATCTCGACCTACCGCGTGGTGCGTCGGCTGCCTTTCTGGCGGACGTGGTGACGGCCGCCACCTTGGGTGGCCATGTCGAGTGTCTCGCTTCACCCTCTCTGGCTTTCCAGCGTTCTGTCAAGCTGGCCGGGGAAAATGATAGAATTGTGGTTTTTGGATCGTTCTACACGGTCGCGGCGGCCATGCACAGCATGCAGAATGGCCGCTGAACGAAGCGAGTGGGCGCCACGATACCGATGACTGAATCCTCTGACCCGCAACTGCAACTCAAGAAACGGGCTCGTCGCCGCCTCGTCGGCGCAGTCGCTTTTGCTGGCCTGGCTGCGGTGGTCTTGCCGATGGTCATGGATGAGGAACCGAAACAGCGGCTTCAGGACGTCCAGATACGCATTCCCGGTCAGGAACAGGTGCCCGTGAGACCAGCTGAGCCTGCCCGTGCGGCCTTGCCGACGCCTTCGGGTGCGCCCGTGGCGAGTGCCGAGCAGGCGGCTGTAGGGACTTCGCACGATGCCGCCGAAAAGTCACAGGCAATCGTGCCGACGGCAAAGCTCTCCGGTACCGCGCCGGCCGACAAGGGGGCGGACAAGGCCCCGGAGAAGAAAGTGGCGAAGCCGCCCGAGAGGCTGGCGGAACAATCTCCCGAGAAAAAAGCCGTCAAGCCCGTCGACAAGACCCCCGACAAACAGCCGGTCGTAAAGAAGATCGACAAGCCGGCGGAGAAGCCGGAAGTCAAGAAGGCCGAGAAGCCGACTCCGAAGCCAGTCGAGAAAGCGGTGGAGAAGCCAGCGGAGAAGCCGGTGACGAAAGCCGTTGAGAAACCGGTCGAGAAGCCGGTCTCCAGGCCACTGGACAAGGCTGTCGACGACGCCAGCAAGCCGGCAGCCGACAAACCGGGAGAGAAACCCGTTGACGAAGGTGCCAAGCCTGCGGCGGACGAGTCGGCGCGCCCCGCCAGCGCGGCCCCGCCGGCCGGCAAGACAGCCGCAGCGGTGCCAGCGCCGGCGCCAGCGAAACCCGGTGGGCAGCATGTCATTCTGATCGGGGCCTTTGCCAATCCCGAGAATGTCAAACAGTTGCAGGGCAAGATCGGTGGACTGGGCGTCAGCACCTACACCGAGATGCTCAACTCGCCGGATGGCGCCAAGACGCGAGTGCGCGCCGGTCCTTTTCCCACTCGCGAGGCCGCCGACAATGCTCTCGAAAAGTTGAAGCGCAGTGGCATCAATGGAGTTGTCGCCGGCAGGCAATGACAGTCTTCGATTATTCCGTGGTGATGGTCGTCGCTGCTTCGCTGTTGCTCGGCATGTGGCGCGGCGTGGTGGGCGAGATCATCGCCCTCGTGGCGTGGATCCTGGCTTTCCTGGCGGCAAGGGCCTGGGGCGCGGAACTTGCCCTAGGGTTCTCGGCGATTGCCGATCCAACCCTGCGCATCGTCGCCGGGTGGGTCGCAGTCTTCGTGATCGTGCTCATCGCCATGGCTCTTCTGCGCATGGTCGTACAGGGCCTGCTCAAGGCCTTGGGGATGACCGTTACCGACCGCCTGCTCGGCGTCATGTTCGGTGTGGCGCGGGGTCTGGTCATCGTCCTGGCCTTCGTGGCGGTTGGCGGCATGACGTCCTTGCCGAAAGAGAAATGGTGGAGCGAGGCGTACTTCGCTGCTCCGCTGGAAACGGCGGTGCTGGCCAGCAGGCCCTGGTTGCCGACGGACGTGGCTAAACGAATCAGGTTCGGTTAGGAACAGACTATGTGCGGGATTCTCGGGGTGGTCGCCACCACGGCGGTAAACCAGTTGCTGTATGATGGTCTGATGGTCCTGCAGCACCGAGGTCAGGATGCCGCCGGTATTGCGACGGCCGAGGATGATGCGTTCCACATGCACAAGGGTTCGGGCTTGGTGCGCGACGTTTTCCGCACCCGCAACATGCGGGCCTTGCCGGGCAACATGGGCATCGCCCACTGTCGCTACCCCACCGCCGGTTCGGCGTTCGATGCCGCACTCTCGCAGCCCTTTTATGTCAACTCGCCGTTCGGGATAGTCCTTGGGCACAACGGCAACCTGACCAACACCGAACAGTTGAAGGAGGAGATGTTCCGTCAGGACTTGCGGCACATCAACACCAGCTCCGACTCGGAAGTCCTGCTCAATGCGCTGGCGCACGAGTTGCAGGCGACAGCCCAGGGCTGCCGCCTGGATCTCGATACGATCTTCGCCGCCGTCGCCGCCGTTCATCGTCGTTGCCGGGGAGCCTATGCGGTGGTCGCAATGATCGCCGGTTATGGCATGCTGGCGTTCCGCGATCCATTCGGCATCCGCCCGCTGGTCTTCGGCACCAACGAGACTCCCGAAGGCACGGAGTATCTTTTCGCTTCCGAGTCGGTGGCGCTCGACACCCTCGGTTTCCAGGTGCTTCGGGATGTTGCTCCCGGCGAAGCGATCTTCATCGACCTGGAGCACCGCATGCATCAGCGTCAGTGCGCCGTGACTTCGACACTCTCGCCCTGTATCTTCGAATTTGTCTACCTGGCACGCCCAGACTCGGTGATCGACGGCGTGTCCGTCTATGAGGCGCGTTTGCGGATGGGTGAGCATCTGGCAGACAAGTTGATCAAACGCATTCCGGTCGATCAGATCGATGTGGTCATCCCGATCCCCGACTCGAGCCGTCCTTCGGCAATGCAGCTGGCCCAGCGCATCGGCGTCCCGTATCGCGAAGGTTTCGTCAAGAACCGCTATATCGGACGTACTTTCATCATGCCTGGTCAGGCGACGCGCAAGCGGTCGGTACGGCAGAAACTCAACACCGTGGCGCAGGAATTCAAAGGCAAACGCGTCCTCCTGGTCGATGATTCGATCGTGCGCGGAACGACGAGCCGCGAGATCGTCGAGATGGCACGCGCCGCCGGCGCGCTGAAGGTTTACTTCGCTTCGGCGTCGCCGCCCGTGCGCTTTCCGAACGTTTACGGAATCGACATGCCGACACGTGGCGAACTCATTGCCACCGGTCGTACCGGCGAGGAGATCGCCCTCGAGATCGGCGCCGACGCGCTGGTCTATCAGGATCTGGACGCGCTGAAAGCGTCGATTCGTGAGCTCAAGCCGGCGCTCGCCAGCTTCGACACCTCCTGCTTTGATGGTACTTACGTTACTGGCGATGTCAGCCTGGAGTACCTCAACGCCATCGAACTGGCGCGGGAGGGTCACCATGCCTTGACCAAGGACGATCGTTGGACGTCAAGGCAGTTGCAACTCAACCTGATGTCGGTGGACTGAAGTCGATGGCACTCGATCGCAACTATTCCCTCGAAACGCTGGCCGTGCGCGAGGGCCAGGAACGCAGCCAGTTCAACGAGCACAGCGAGGCCCTGTACCTGACATCGAGCTTTGTCTTCGACAGCGCGGCGCAGGCTGCTGCACGCTTTTCGGGGGAGGAAGCCGGCAACGTCTACTCGCGCTTCACCAATCCGACGGTGGCCGCTTTCCAGGATCGTCTGGCAGCCCTCGAGGGCGCCGAGGCGTGCGTGGCCACGGCGTCGGGAATGTCGGCCATTCTCTCTCTGGTCATGGCGCTGTGCAGCAGCGGCGACCACGTGGTCGCGTCGACGGGCCTGTTCGGAGCCACGCAGCAATTGCTCGGCACCATCATGCCGCGCTTCGGCATCCGTACGACCTTTGTTGCGCAGACCGATGTCGCCGCGTGGCACGCGGCGATACAGCCTGAAACGAAGATGTTCTTCCTCGAAACCCCGTCGAATCCGCTGACCGAAATCGCCGACATCGCCGCGCTGGTGGGCATCGCGCGCGCGCAGGGTGTCCTGGTGGCGGTCGATAACTGCTTTTGCACGCCGATTCTGCAACGACCGCTCGACCTGGGCGCCGATCTGGTCGTCCATTCGGCGACCAAGTTTCTTGACGGTCAAGGGCGGGTCCTCGGCGGTGCTGTTGCCGGGCCCAGGCTACTCACCGACGAGGTGTTCAAGTTTCTGCGAACCGCCGGGCCGACGCTTTCCGCCTTCAACGCCTGGGTGCTGCTGAAAGGGCTGGAGACGCTCCAGATTCGCCTCGAAGCGCAATCGGCGAAGGCCATGCAACTGGCGTTGTGGCTGGAGAAGCATCCCAGCGTGGCACGGGTTTACTATCCCGGCTTGCCCTCGCATCCACAGTTCGAACTGGCGCGACGGCAACAGAAGAGCGGTGGTGCGATCGTCTCCTTTACTGTCAAGGGAGCGCGCGCCGAAGCCTGGAAGGTCGTCGATAGCTGTCGTCTGCTGTCGATCACCGCCAACCTCGGGGATACGAAGACGACCCTGACGCATCCCGCTTCGACCACGCATGGCCGGCTTACGCCCGAACAGCGCGCCGCCGCGGGCATCGGCGACGACCTGCTGCGCATTGCTGTCGGTCTCGAGGCCGTGGTCGATCTGCAGACCGACCTCGAAATCGGCCTGTCGTCGATCTAGCGGTTGCCGCCGGAGGGCTCGCGGCGTTTCGGCCGGGCCAGATCGTCACGATCGCCGGCGGCTTGTTTCAGCGCATCCTTGGCCGGTTGCGGCATCATGAAATAGGTCATCAGGCTCGAGCACATACAGATCATCCAGAAGAGCAGGAAACCCGTCGAGTAGGTGGCTGTCGGCGACCATTCGACGAGTTCGCCGAACAGGTACAACTGCCGCGGATCGATCATCGTGAAAAACAGCGTCTCGGCGATGCCGGCGGCGATAAAGGCCGGCCACATGACCCAGATCACGTGCTTCATGTCTGGAACAGCCATTGCGCCTCGGCCTGGCGCCGCGCCTCGTAGGCCTTGATCTTGTCGGTGTGCAGCAGGGTCAGGCCGATGTCGTCGAGACCGTTGAAGAGGCGGTGTTTACACTCGCCATCGACGACAAAGGGAATCACCTCGCCGGCCGGTGTGGTGACCGTTTGCGCGGCGAGATCGAGGCTGAGGCTATAGCCGGCGTGTGCTGCGGTCTCCTGGAACAGTCGATCGACAGTGGTGGCAGCCAGAACGATCGGCAGGATGCCGTTCTTGAAGCAGTTGTTGAAGAAGATGTCTGCGAAGCTCGGAGCGATGATGGCGCGGAAGCCATAATCCTCGAGCGCCCAAGGCGCGTGCTCACGGCTCGAACCACAGCCGAAATTTTCGCGCGTGAGCAGGATCGACGCACCTTGGTAGCGCGGCTGGTTGAGAACGAAATCCGGGTTCAGCGGGCGCGTCGCGCAATCGCGGTCCGGTTCGCCGCGATCCAGGTAGCGCCATTCGTCGAAAGCGTTGGGGCCGAAGCCCGAGCGCTTGATCGACTTGAGAAACTGTTTGGGGATGATCGCGTCAGTATCGACATTGGCGCGGTCGAGCGGGGCGACCAGACCCTGCAGGGTGGTGAACGGTTTCATTTGTCGTCTGCCTTCCGGCTGGCCATGCCAGCCCCTCGAAGATCCAGGTCAATCGCGCGCGCGACTTGGCGTGCGTCGCAGCGGTGAAGAGTGTTTGCCGTCATCACCGGGCCTCGCCGGTCAAGCCGCGGATATCCACGAAATGCCCGAACACGGCCGCTGCCGCCGCCATCGCCGGTGATACGAGATGGGTGCGACCACCCTGTCCCTGACGCCCCTCGAAGTTGCGATTCGAGGTCGAGGCGCAACGCTCCCCCGGCTCAAGGCGGTCGGCATTCATCGCCAGGCACATCGAACAGCCGGGCTCCCGCCATTCGAAACCGGCGGCGCGGAAGTCCTTGTCGAGCCCTTCCGCCTCGGCCTGGGACTTGACCAGACCGGAGCCGGGAACGACGATGGCCAAGCGGACATTGGCGGCGACGCGGCGCCCCTGCGCAACCGCCCAGCGCGCCACGGCAGCGGCTTCACGCAGGTCTTCGATGCGCGAGTTGGTGCACGAGCCGATGAAGGCCTTGTCGATGGCGATCTCGGTGATCGGTGTGCCGGCGGTCAGCCCCATGTAGGCCAGTGCCCGTTCCCAACCGGCTTTCTTGACGGCACTTGGCGCATCCGCCGGGTCGGGCACGCGGTCTTCGACCGACGACACCATTTCCGGCGACGTGCCCCAGGTCACCTGCGGCCTGATCGTTGCTGCGTCGAATTCGAGCACGGCGTCGAACTGGGCGCCGTCATCCGAGTGCAGGGTGCGCCAGTACGCCACCGCCTGTTGCCAGTCGGCACCTCTTGGCGCCTGTGGACGGCCCTCGACATAGGCGATCGTCTTTTCGTCCGCGGCCACCATGCCGGCACGGGCACCGGCTTCGATCGCCATGTTGCACAGCGTCATGCGGCCTTCCATCGACAGCCCGCGGATCGCGCTACCGCCGAACTCGACGGCATAACCATTGCCACCCGCCGTGCCGATTCTGCCGATGATCGCCAGCGCGAGATCCTTGGCGGTCACGCCGGCCGGCAGCTTGCCGTCGACTCGCACCAGCATCGACTTCGACTTCTTCTGCCACAGGCATTGTGTCGCCAGCACCTGCTCGACTTCGGAAGTTCCGATGCCGAAGGCCAACGCAGCGAAGGCGCCGTGCGTGCTGGTATGCGAATCGCCGCAGACCAGCGTCGCCCCCGGCAGGGTGAAACCCTGTTCGGGCCCGATGACATGGACGATGCCCTGGCGGCTGTCGTCCATTCGGAATTCGTTCAGGCCGAACTCGGCGCAGTTGGCGTCGAGGGTTTCCACCTGGGTCCGCGAGACCGGATCGACGATGCCGGCGGCGCGGTCGGTGGTCGGCACGTTGTGATCGGGGGTGGCGAGAACCGTCTTTGCCTGCCACAGGCGGCGGCCAGCCAGCTTGAGTCCTTCAAAAGCCTGTGGGCTGGTCACTTCATGCACCAGATGACGGTCGATATAAATCAACGCCGTGCCATTGCCTTCCTGATGGACGACGTGCGCGTCCCAGAGTTTGTCGTAAAGCGTGCGTGCCATGATCAATTTGCCGGGCCAAGGAAAGTCTAGATTATCGCATTTCGCGGGCTTTGGTCGCCGCAATTCAGTCCTTTTCCGTCAGCCGGATCAGCGCGTACTCCATACTGTCGGAGAGCGCCCGCCAACTGGCGTCAATGATGTTGGCGTTGGCGCCGACGGTGGTCCAGGCTTCCGTTCCGCTCTGGAAGTCGATCAGGACGCGGGTATTGGCCGCCGTGCCGGCCGTACCGCCCAGGATGCGCACCTTGTAGTCGGCGAGTCGTACTGTGCGGAGAACCGGATAGTCCTCGACGAGTGCCTCCTGCAGCGCGCTGGCCAGTGCGTTAACCGGGCCGTTGCCCTCGGCAGCGGTGAATTTCACGGTCTGGCCGACCTTGATCTTGACCGTTGCCTCGGCCACCAGCCCACGCCCATGCCGCCTTTCGGTGATCGCGAAATAGTCGAGGAGTTCGAAGGGGCGGCGGTAGTGTGGGCTCAGCCGGTGGAACATCAGTTCGACACTGGCCTCGGCTGCCTCGAAGGTGAAGCCTTCGTGCTCAAGGTGCTTGATCTGTGCCAGCACATGCTGTGCCGCCTCGTTGTCGAGGTCGAGTCCCATGCGGCGCGCCTGCAGAACGATGTTGCCGCGACCGGACAACTCCGAGGTCACCGAACGCATCAGGTTACCCACCTGCTCCGGGTCGATGTGCTGGTAGGTATCCGGCGACTTCAGGATCGCGGCGACGTGAATGCCCCCCTTGTGCGCGAATGCCGAATGACCCGTATAGGGCTGGTGGTCGTTGTGCTTCAGGTTGGCCACCTCGGCGACATAGCGCGAAAGCGCGGTCAACTCGCGCAGGCGCTCCTCGGCCAGCACGGAATAGCCCATCTTCAGTTGCAGATTGGGCAGGATGGTCACCAGGTCGGCATTGCCGACACGCTCGCCATAGCCGTTGATCGTTCCCTGTACCATCGTCGCGCCAGAACGGACGGCCGCCAGCGAATTGGCGACGCCGCAGCCTGTGTCGTTGTGACAATGCACGCCGATTCGGGCTGCGGGCAGCCGTTCGGCAACCGCGCGGGTGATCGACTCCATTTCCCATGGCAGCTTGCCGCCGTTGGTTTCGCAGAGCACGAGCCAGTCGGCCCCGCCGTCGGCTGCCGCGCGCAGGGTCGCCACGGCGTAGTCCGGGTTGGCCAGGAAACCATCGTAAAAATGCTCGGCGTCGAAGACGACTTCCTTGCCCTGCGCCTTCATCCAGGAGACGCTGTCGCGAATCATCGCCAAGTTCTCTTCGAGGGTCGTCGAGAGTACATGCGTCACGTGGTAGTCCCAGGCCTTGCCGACCAGCGTTACCACTGGCGTACCGGCGACGACCAGGGCGCGCAGGTTGGTGTCCTCCTCACACGATCCGTTGGCGTTGCGCGTCCGTCCAAAGGCTGCCAGGCGCGCCGGCAGATTCATGCGCATGACGCGCGCGAAGAAGTCGGCGTCCTTGGGGTTGGAACCGGGCCAGCCGCATTCGATGTAATGCATGCCGAAAGCGGCCAGGCGCTGCGCGATGGTCAGCTTGTCGTCAACGGAAAGCGAGATGTCTTCACGCTGCGAGCCGTCACGCAGGGTCGTGTCGTAGAGAAAGATCGGAGTCATGGGCAGGAAGGGAGAGAACAAGAAAAGAGCGCCGCACGCCTCCCGGACATGGCAGCGAGTTCGGTAACTCGCGGCAGGCCGCTCGCTCGACGCGGAGCGGATGGCCAATTCAGGCGGTAGCGGGGGAGGAAAATGGCAAGAGGAGACAACGCCGACCGGCGGGAGAGTATCTCCGGCTCGCTCGGCGCTGTCAAGCGCGGATCGAAACCACCCGTTGTTGCAAGGCTTTGACTATCCCCGGCAGCCTGTCCCGTGCGAAAATGCGGGCATGTACATGCGCGATCTTCAGCAGAAACTCGGCGGCGAGATGGTGGGCGAAGTCAATCAGCCGCTCACCGGCGTCGGCACAATCCGTTCGGCCACGCCGACCCAAATAACCTTCCTGGCGAATTCACGATACCGTTCCGATCTGGCGGCTTCGCGTGCCGGGGCGGTCATTCTCGGCGCTGCAGACCGGGACCTGACGCCGCTGCCACGTCTGGTGGTTGCCAACCCGTACGTCTGTTTCGCGCGGGTGGCCCAACTCTTCAGTCCGCCACCGCTCTACGCCAGCGGCGTCCATCCGTCTGCCATCATCCACGCCGGGGCGCGCGTACCTGAAAGCGCTTCCGTCGCAGAACATGTTTCGATCGGTCGCGGCGCCGTGATTGGTGAAGGTGCGCGCATCGGACCGGGATGTATCCTGGGTGACGAGGTGTCGGTGGGTGCCCACACCTGCCTCGTCGCGCGCGTCACAATCTACGCGCGCTGCTCGATTGGCGCGCGCGGGATCATCCATGCCGGCGTGGTGATCGGCGCCGATGGCTTCGGGTTTGCGCCCGACTTTTCGGAAGGCGACGGTGGCTGGGCAAAAATCCCGCAGGTCGGCCGCGTCGTCATTGGCGATGACTGCGAAATCGGTGCGAACACCTCCATCGATCGCGGTGCGATCGATGACACCGTGCTCGGCAACGACGTCAAGATCGACAATCAGGTTCAGATCGGCCACAACTGCGTGATCGGTGATCACACAATCATCTGCGGATGCGTCGGCATTGCCGGCAGCAGCACAATCGGCCGCCGCGTCATGATGGGCGGCGGCTCCGGTGTTGTCGGTCATCTGGAGATCTGCGACGGCGCCGTCGTTTCGGCGATGACGCTGGTCACCAAGTCGATTACCGAGCCGGGAATGTACACCGGGTCGATGCCGTTGATGAAACACGCTGACTGGCTCAGGAATGTGGTGCATGTGCGGCGCTTGGGTGCCCTCGCCGATGCGCTCAAGAGAACGGCAGGCTCGAAATGAGCCACAGAATTCTCCCTCAGGGCGCGATCCGGATTACGCCGGGGATAGCTGTCCTGGCCCTTCTCGATGAACGTCAGCCGCCCGGATCGCGCGCCGGGATTGTGGCGCCCGGGCTGCGGCCGCCGCCCAGCGCCGCCCGATGAGAGTCCCGAGATCGAATCGACGGTCGACCCGGTAAGCCGCCGTCGCGAGCGTCTGATGCCGACACTTTCGCGAGCGGGCGTGAGTGTGGCACGCCGGGGGTGACCAGCCTTGTCAGACTGATTTTCGCAACCTGTCACGATGCCCCCTGGATCGCCTTGCCTGATCCAGTTGTCAGAAACCGCCAGTACCCCGGAAAACGTGGAACAAGCCCTTGATTGGGGACTAACTCCCGGAGAACGCCTAACCGTCTTTCAAGAGAATTCGCCGACAGTCGGGAACGATGGTCATGGATCTTGAGGAAACCACGTTAGCCCCGGGCTGTGACACGAAGTCGATAGATGCTGGTTAGAGTCCTAGGAGAACCCATGGCAATCAAAGCCTCAGCACCTCTGGATATCCTCAAAGCCCTTTACCGGACCATGGTGATGTCGCGCGAGGTCGATCTGATCGAGCAGGAATACACGGGTCGAGGGGAGGCTGTCTTTCACGTTTCCGGAGCAGGCCACGAAGCCTCTGCAGCCCTGAGTCCGTTTCTGGGACCGCAGGACTGGCTCCACTGCCACTACCGCGACAAAGCTCTGATGATGGCCCGTGGCATTGCCCCACAGCAGTTCTTTCTTGCGCTTTTCAACAAAGACGCCTCCCACAGCCGGGGCCGTCAAATGAACGCGCATATGAGTTGCCCGCAACTCAGGATTCTGTCCCTCGTGGGGCCGGTGGGCAACTCGGCTCTGCAGGCGGTTGGCGTTGCCAACGCGGTGAAAGGTGACGCCGATCAACCGGTGGTGCTGTGCTCGCTTGGCGATGGAATGACTCAGCAGGGAGAGGTTCTTGAAGCCCTGGCGCACGCCGTCCGAGAAAACCTGCCTGTGCTTTTTCTGGTCCAGGACAACAAGCTGGCCATCTCCACCTCCACCACCGCCAAGACCTTTTACCAGACGCCGGCGGGAGATGCTTCAGAGTTCTATGGAATTCCCATTCACCGGATCAATGGGCGCTATCCGCAAACCTGCCTGGAGACTTTCGCAACGCTGGTCGCGGCCATGCGAAAAGACCGGAGTCCGGCCATTGTCATCATGGACGTGGACCGCTTACATAGCCACACCAATGCCGATGACCAGAGAATCTACCGCAGTGTCGGCGAACTCGAGCAGGTGAAGGAATCCGGGGACCCCATTGTGAACCTGGAAATCTGGCTCAAGGCTCAGGGTGTACCGGAAGACTTCTTTGCTGGGCTAGGGGACTCCCTGCGTGCCGATCTCAAGATACAAGCTTCCCTGGCCCAAAGAAGTCCGGAGCCGTCTCCCACCCGTACGGCGCTGAAGCCTTTGCCACCAACGCTGGAAGACCCCTCGTCTGAATATCGAGGCTCCCCTTCCGCCACCGGTGAAGACAATCTGGTGATGCTGGAAGCCATCCGCGAAGTGCTGAGAAAACGGATGTCGGAGGACGAAAGGATCACCCTGTTCGGTGAGGATCTCGAGGATCCCAAGGGCGACGTCTTCGGGCTGACCAAAGGCCTGTCGACCACCTTTCCGGGCCGGGTAAGGAACTCGCCACTGGCCGAAGCCACCATCGTCGGAGTCAGCATCGGGGAAGCCCTGGCGGGAAGGCGCCCGGTGGCCTTTCTTCAATTCGCGGACTTCCTTCCCATTGCCTACAATCAGATCGTTTCAGAACTGGGGTCCATGCATTGGCGAACCGACGGGGGTTGGGAAGCGCCCGTAATCGTCATGGTCACCTGCGGCGGCTACAAACCCGGTTTGGGTCCTTTCCACGCCTCGAGTTACGAAGCCCTGGCTGTTCACACGCCCGGAGTGGACGTTTTCATGCCTTCGACCGCTGGCGACGCCGCAGGTCTTCTCAACGCGGCCTTCGAAAGCGGACGTCCAACCCTTTTCTTTTATCCGAAGAGCTGCCTCAATGACCGGGACAACGCCACCAGTTGCGACGTGGAGAAACAGCTCATTCCCCTGGGAAGAGCGAGAACCGTCCGTCAGGGAAAGGACATCACCCTGGTTGGCTACGGCAACACCGTGAAACTCTGCCTCCAGGCGGCTGTGGCTTTGTCATCGCAGGGTGCTGAGGCGGAGGTCATCGATCTCAGAACGCTCCAGCCCTGGGATCGGAGGACTGTGGCCGTTTCGGTGGAGAAGACCGGGCGCCTTGTCGTCGTGCACGAGGATAACGAGAGTGCGGGCATGGGTGCGGAAATCATAGCGGTCATGGCAGAAACGGTAGCGAGACCCTTCCGCGTCCGCCGGGTGGCGAGGGCAGACACCTATGTGCCCTGTAACTTTGCCAACCAGCTGGAGGTTCTCCCGAGCTATAAACGCCTACTTGAAACGGCTGTGGAAATGCTTGGAGGTCATGTTGGCTGGGAGCTTCCGCCCACCGCGCCAAGAGGTTGCTTCTTGGTGGAGGCCATTGGTTCCAGCCCCTCTGATGAATCCGTCACGGTGGCCAGGTGGTTGGTAAAGCCGGGCGATACGATCGGGGAAGGGGACTATATCGGCGACCTGGAAGCCGACAAGGCCGCCGTGGAGTTGCGATCGCCAGCCTCTGGACTCCTGGAAGAAATCCTGGTTCCAGAAGGAACCATGGTAAAGGTGGGTACGCCTGTTCTAAAGGTCAAGATCGGCGAGGGCGAGGAAGGCTTCAAGCCTCTGACGAAAGAGAATCCGGGACAACCTCGGATATCCGACCTGCGGCTGGCGCCCGCCACGCCGGTCGCACCGCTGGTTTCTCACCGGGATTCCCAAGGATTGGTGGGCATTCAGGCCGTAACGAGTGTCAAGGGAAGTCGGGTTGTCACCAACCTGGAGATTGCCGGGATGTGTCCCGAGTGGGAGACCGATGATATCTTCAAGCGCATCGGTATTGAAACCAGGCCCTGGATTGCCGACGGAGAGACGGTATTGTTCCTGGCCACGGCGGCAGCGAGAAAGTTGCTCAAACAAACGGGCCTGACATTGGCGGACATCGATCTGATCCTGGTGTCGACGGGTACGCCGCCAGCCCACACCCCGTCCCTGGCTGCCATGATCCAGATGAATCTGAACCTCGATGAGGCCGATCCCATCCTGGTTCCTGCCTATGACTTCTCTTCTGCTTGCTCCGGGTATATTTTTGGATTGAAGCAGGCGTCCGATCACTTGAAACTCCGGCAAAAGGATCGGGTGCTGCTGATTACCGCGGAAGTCCTGTCGCCGCAGATCGACATGGCCGACTACGGTACCGCGCCGGTGTTCGCCGACGCTGCCACGGCTACTCTGCTTGTCGGGTCGGGGAGAGCCGGAGTCATGAAACTCAAGGTATTGGAAACAGCCATAGGAACGCATGGAGAGTCGGGTGAAATACTGAAGCTGCCCGCCAATCCCGGCGAGAAGATTTCAATGGATGGTCCCAAGGTCTACCTGGGCGCGGTCAAGTACATGCCGCAGGCCTTGGTGGACGCGTGTCGTCAGCTGGGCATGGAACCGCAGAACCTGGATCTCGTCGTTCCGCATCAAGCCAACCAGAGGATCATCAATGCTCTCCGCCAGAGAATGAAGCTGGCGGAAGACCAGGTTTACTCCAACATCGGCCACAGTGGGAACACCTCCAGCTCGACCATTCCCCTTTGCCTTGAGGAACTTCTGCCCTTGGCTACAGCGGGGCAGAAGTGGGGTCTTACCGCTTTTGGGGGAGGATTTACCTTCGGCGGCGCCGTCCTGGAAGTGGTCTGAAGGACCGGCGACCCAGGCCCAAGAGACGGTCAAGGCGCAGTACCTGGCTCGCCGCGCTGCTTGCCCTTGTTCCCTGCGGAAACGCAGAGCCTGCGGGCAAGCCGGCTTCGGTCGTGAGGAGGCGCATGTGTGCGGTGCGCGCCTGGCCTGGAGCGAGGAATGAGGAATGAGCTTCACTGGCCTGTCCAGCGGGGCTGCTGCTTGTTGAGGAAAGCGGTGGTGCCGATGCGGAAATCTTCGCTGGCGGCGACGAGGCCGAAGTAGTCGGCGCCGAGTTGCGCCGAGTCGTCGAGCGAGAGGTTCAGCCCGCGGTGCATCGCCTCCCAGGTCAGTCGCACGGCGGTGGGCGACTGCGCGAGGATGTCTGCAAGGAAGACTTGTGCCTCGTCGAGGAGACGGTCAACGGGGACGACACTCTGTACCAAGCCGATCTGCAGAGCCTCGTCGGCATCGACAGCGCGTCCACGCAGCAGCATTTCGGCCGCCCGACCGCGGCCGACCAGACGCGGTAGCCGGGTGGTGCCGCCGAAGCCGGCGATGGCACCGATCTGCACTTCCGGGTGGCCGAGCCGCGCACCGCGAGCGGCGATGCGCAGCGTGCACGCCTCGGCCAGTTCCAGGCCGCCACCCAGCGCCGCACCGTTGATCGCGGCGACCACCGGCTTCCCCAGTGTCTCGATGCGGCAATTGACTTCGACGGCGAGCCTGGCGAACTCGCGCACGGCGAGCGGCGAGGCGCTGTTGAGGTGGCGAATGTCGGCGCCGGCGCAGAAGGCGCGCGTGCCGCCACCGGTGAGGATGACGGCACGCACCGCAGCGTCGGTGCGCAACCTGTCGAGTAGCGCGGCGAGTTGCTGCAAGACGGCGAGGTTGAGCGCATTGAGCGCCTCGGGGCGGTTGAGCGTCAGCACGACGATGCCGGCGTGTTGCTCGAAGACGACGATGCTGGAATCGGACACGGTGGGTTCCCAGGTTGGTTGAGGAGGACCAAGCATAGGGAGACGGCCGCGGCGGAGCATGAAACTGCTGCATGTTGCCAGTGAGATTTCTTCTCCTTCGACGCAACCGGCGGCCCGGCGCCCGTCATTCTGGCAACATTGACACTCGCCGACTGGTCATGCCTGTCGTGGGAACGCCTTGCGGTCGCTCGCCAGGGCGATGAGCAGCAACGCGAGAACGACGGCCGGCCAGTTACCCCAGCGAACATAAGGCGTCGCTCCGGAATAGCCCCGTACTTCGCCGACCAGCGCGCCGCGGGTAAATGGCGGCAACACCGACTGCACATGACCGTCGACATCGACGATGGCGGTCATGCCGGTGTTGGTCGCGCGCAGCATCATGCGGCCGGTTTCAAGTGCGCGCATCTGGGCGATCTGCAAGTGCTGTGCCGGCGCCAGCGAGTCGCCGAACCACGCCACGTTGGAGATGTTGACCAGCAGCGTGGCGGTCGGCAGCGCACCGATGATCTCCTCGCCGAAGGCATCCTCGTAGCAGATGTTCACCGCGACGTACTGGCCGCCCAGGCGCAGCGGCGCCTGCGCGCGCGCGCCGGCCGTGAAGTCCGACATCGGGATGTTGGCCTTGGCCATGAACCAGGCAAAGCCGGGGGGAACGAACTCGCCGAAGGGCACCAGGTGGCTCTTGCTGTAGTGCTGTTGGCCGCTGGCACCGAGGCTCAGCGCCGCATTGAAGTACTGCCGGCCGTCGGCGATGGCGATACCGAGCAGCAGGTCACCTTGTTGGCGGAGTGCAAGTTGTCGCAAGGCGTCGAGATACTCGCCCGGAATCTGCTCGAGAAAAGCGGGCAGGGCGGTCTCCGGCAGCACCGTAAGCTGCGCTGGATTCTCCAGCGCCAGACGATAGTAGGTGCGCAGCGAATCGACGAAGCGCTCGGGCCGCCATTTCATTTCCTGGGCGACGTTGCCCTGGAGCAGGGCTACCGACAGCGGCTCGCCCGTCGGTTGCGTCCAGCGGACTTCGCGGAGCAGGCCGCCCGCAGCAAGAACCACGGCCGTGGCGAGCAGCGGCAAGGCGGGACACCAGCGCAGCAAGCTGCGCGTGCCGCAGCTTTCGCTCGACAGCCAGCGCCTGACGACCTCGAGAATCAGCGCCCCGATCAGCGCCGATGCCAGCGTGACGCCATGCAGGCCGAGCAGCGGCGCATAGCCGGCGAGCGGGCTCGGCGGTGTCTGAGAATACCCGGCGGCGAGCCAGGGAAAGCCGGTGAAGGCCCAGGTGCGCGTCCACTCGGCAAGCGTCCACAGGCCGGCGAAGAGCAGTGCCCGGGGAAACCAGCCAGGCGCCGAGAGACGAACGAACAGCGCGCCGCCCAGTGCCGAAAACAGTGCGAGTACAGCGCAGAAAAGGACCGTGGCCACGCCCGCAAGCCATACCGGCATGCCGCCGAAAACGCTGAGGCTGACATAGACCCACGAAACGCCGGTCAGGAACAGGCCGCAGCCATAGGCTCCGGCGATCAAGGCGGCACGGCGCGAACTCCTGGCGCCGGCGGCTTCGGCAGAGAGCAGGCCGAACAGGCCGCCGAGGCTCAGCCAGTTGACCGGAAACCAGCCAAGCGGGGCAAAGGCGAGGACGCCGGCCGCGCCGAGCAGCAGCGCGCCGAGGCAGTGCCAGCGCAGCGCGTTACTCAGGACTGTCAGCCTCGGGTGGCCGCGTGACGATCAGGGTGTAGATGCGCCGGCTGTCGGCGCGCAATACCTGGAAGCGCGTGCCGTCGATGACGATCGTCTCGTTGAACTGCGGCACCCGGCCCAGGTGGTGCAGGACCAGTCCACCGACCGTATTGCATTTCTCGTCGCTGAAGTGGGTTCCCAGCGCGGCGTTGAAATCCGCCACTGCCGCGTGCGCCTTGACGCGATACAGACCATTCTGGTCGAGCTGGATGTTCTCGTCGGCTTCGTCGAAATCGTATTCGTCCTCGATCTCGCCGACGATCTGTTCGAGGACGTCCTCGATGGTGATGAGGCCGGCAATTCCGGCGTATTCGTCAATGACGATGGCCATGTGATTGCGCGAGACGCGGAATTCGCGGAGCAGGACGTCGAGACGCTTGAATTCGGGGATGAACACCGCCGGGCGCACCCACTCACGCAGGTTGAAGGGCGCATCGCGCCGTACGCGCAGCAGATCTTTGGCGAGCAGAATGCCGACCACATGATCGCGGTCGCCGTTGATTACCGGGAACCGCGAGTGAGCCGTGGTGTTGACACGGTCGATGACGTCATCGAGCGTGTCGCCGACATCGACCACTTCCATCTGCGGGCGCGGCACCATGACTTCGCGAACGATCATTTCCGAGGCGGCGAGGGCGCCTTCGGTGATGCTCAAGGCGTCGGCGTCGAGAAGCTTGCGCTGGTGTGCCGCGTGCAGCAGTTGCACCAGTTGTTCGCGGTCTTCCGGTTCGCGCACCAGGAGCGACGAGAGACGTTCAAAGAAACCGGGTTTGCCACTTGGGCTGCTACTGTCCATACTGACCTTTTGAGGAATGAGGCGTCAGCGGCGCCGGGTGACGGAGGTTCATTGGATTCATGGCATTCGTCGCCCGGCGCCGCTGACGCGTCACACCTCCATGGCGTACGGGTCCGGATAGCCCAGAGCATGCAGGACTCGGCGTTCCCGACTTTCCATTTCCGCAGCCTGCCGTGCGCTCGTTTCGTGGTCGTAGCCCTGCAGGTGCAGCAGGCCGTGCACGATCAGATGTGCATAGTGCGCTTCCAGTGGCTTGCCTTGCTCGGCCGCCTCGCGCGCCACCACCGGGGCGCAGAGCACCAAATCACCGCAGACGACCGGTTCCCGTGCGTAGGGAAACGACAGGACGTTGGTGGCGTAGTCCCGGTGGCGGTAGTCGCGGTTCAGGCGACGCGCTTCGTCGGCATCGACGAAGCGCACGGTGATCTGCCCCCGCCGCTTGCCGTCAACGTCAATCGCGGCGCGCGCCCAGGTCCGGACTTGCGGCTTTTGCGGCAGTTCGTTGGCCAGGCAGGCGTACTGCACGCCAACGTGCAGCCGCTTACTTGCTGCCGGCATGCTTTCCCGCCGTTGCCGCCGCCGCATCGCGTGCCTCGAGTGCGGCGGTGTGTGCCTCGTAGGCGGAGACGATGCGGGCCACCAGGGGGTGGCGGACCACGTCTTCCTTGAGGAACTCGGTGAAGGCGATGCCGCGAACTTCCTTGAGGATCTGGCGGGCCTCGATCAGGCCGCTTTTCTGGCCGCGCTGCAGGTCGATCTGCGTCACGTCGCCGGTGACCACCGCCTTGGCGCCGATGCCGATGCGCGTCAGGAACATCTTCATCTGCTCGGGCGTCGTGTTCTGTGCCTCGTCGAGGATGATGAAGGCGTGGTTCAGCGTGCGCCCGCGCATGTAGGCGAGCGGGGCGATTTCGATCGCGCCGCGCTCGAACAGCTTGCCGACGCGCTCGAAACCCATCAGGTCGTAGAGCGCGTCGTAAAGTGGTCGCAGATAGGGGTCGACCTTTTGCGCCAGGTCACCGGGCAGGAAGCCCAGGCGCTCGCCGGCCTCGACGGCGGGGCGGGTGAGGACAATGCGCTGCACCAGTTCGCGCTCGAAGGCATCCACCGCCGAAGCCACCGCCAGGTAGGTCTTGCCGGTGCCCGCCGGGCCGGTGCCGAACGTGATGTCGTGCTCCTGGATATTCTTGAGGTATTCGATCTGGCGGGGCGTACGGCCGTGCAGTTCGCTCTTGCGAGTCATCAGCGCCGGCGACACGCCCCCTCCCGACGAGATGCTGCGAACCGGCCGGTTGAGGAGTTCGATCAGGCCCAACTGGATCTCATCGACCGACAGCGTGTCCTTGGCCTGTGCGTAGAACTGTTGCAGCGCTTCGGAGGCGCGCGCGGTCTGCGCGGGCTCGCCGCGCAGCGTGAAGCGTTCGCCGCGGCGAGCGATCATGACGTCGAGGGCGGTCTCGATCTGCCGCAGATTCTCGTCGAGAGGACCACACAGGTTGGCCAGTTGCTTGTTGTTGACCGGTGAGAGCAGGAGTTCGGTCGCCCGGCTTTTCGCCGCCGCTGTCTTCTCGCTCATGCCAGGCCACCCACCAGTTCACCGCGCAGCGAATGCGGCATCGCCGACGTGATGCGCACATCGACGAAACGATCCAGCCATCGCGTGCAGTCGTCGGAGCCGGCAGCGAAATTGACGACCCGGTTGTTGTCGGTGCGTCCGGCGAGTTCGCCGCTGTCCTTTTTCGACAGACCTTCGACCAGCACGCGCTGGACGGTGCCGACCATGCTGACGGAGACGGCCTGCGCCAGTTCGTCGATGCGCGCCTGCAGGCGCAACAGCCTTTCCAGCTTCAGCGTCGACGGCGTGTCGTCGGCAAGCTCGGCGGCCGGCGTGCCGGGACGCGAACTGTACAGGAAGGAGAATGAAGCGTCGAAGCCGACATCGTCGATCAGTTTCATCGTCTTCTCGAAATCGTCCGCGGTTTCGCCGGGAAAGCCGACGATGAAGTCGGACGACAGCGACAGGTCGGGGCGCGCCGCGCGCAGCTTGCGCACCAGGCTCTTGTATTCGATTGCCGTATAGCCGCGCTTCATCGCCGCCAGAACACGGTCCGAACCCGATTGCACCGGCAGATGCAGATGCGAAACGAGCTTGGGAACTCTCGCGTAGATGTCGATCAAGCGTTGCGATACCTCGCGCGGATGCGAGGTCGTGTAGCGGATGCGTTCGATGCCGGGTATCTCGGCAATGTACTCGATGAGCAGCGCGAGATCGGCGGCCTCGTCGCCGGCGGGCGCCTGCCCGACGCCGCTCATCGCTCCCCGGTAGGCGTTGACGTTCTGCCCGAGCAGCGTCACTTCCCTGACGCCCTGCGCGGCGAGACCGGCGACCTCGGTCAGCACGTCGTCGAAGGGGCGTGAAACCTCTTCGCCGCGCGTGTAGGGAACGATGCAGAACGAGCAGAACTTGCTGCAGCCCTCCATGATCGAGACGAAGGCCGAAGCCCCGGCGACCCGGGCGGGCGGCAGATGATCGAACTTCTCGATCTCCGGGAAGGAAATGTCGACCTGCGACTTGCCCAGTCGGCGGCGGTCGGCGATCAGTTGCGGCAGCCGGTGCAGCGTCTGTGGTCCGAAAACCACGTCGACGTAAGGCGCGCGCGCGACGATCGCCGCACCCTCCTGGCTGGCCACGCAGCCCCCCACGCCGATCACCAGATCCGGATTGGCCCGCTTGAGCAGGCGCACGCGGCCGAGGTCGTGGAAGACGCGCTCCTGCGCCTTCTCGCGCACCGAGCAGGTATTGAAGAGGATGATGTCGGCATCGTCAGGGCTATCCGTCTTGACGATGTCTTCGGATCCGGCGAGCACGTCGGCCATCTTGTCCGAGTCGTATTCGTTCATCTGGCACCCAAAGGTGCGGATGAACAGTTTTCTTGCCATCGTGTGTTTGACCTAGCGCGGGCGGGGCACCGAGGCTTCGCTCGGCGTCAGCATCCAGACGCGAAAAATGGCGCCGGAGGCGTCGGTAAGATAGACAACGTCGACCGGGTTCTGGATCTGCATCGGCACGACGATCAGGTTTTGGCGGCTGCGAATCTGGGCTGTCGGGGCCAGCGGCCACTCACGTCCATTGATGATCAGGAAGCCGTCGCCGGCCGGTGGCTGCATCACGCCCTGTTTGGCCTCGGGTGGCAGCGTTCTGGCGATGGCGGCCGTTTCGTACGCGGACTGCGAGTCGGCAGACGGCGTCATGGCCATCTCGGCAATCGTGCTGATGATCGTGTACAGGAGAGCAGTGGGGATATCCATCGAAGCATTATAGACACGCTGACCCTCCGATGTCAGCTGTGATCGCGCAGCAGGCGGCAGTCTGACTCCTTCTGCAGACCGCGCGCGGTGGTGGTACGCTCGGCGCCTGGCGAATCCAGGCGGCGGCACGCACTGGGTGGTGGACGTACGCCGAGCGCGCGGCCGTTGTTAAGAGGAGCACAAGCGTCGTAGAATAGCGGCCTGCGCGGGCGTCGTATAATGGTAATACCCTAGCTTCCCAAGCTAGAGCCGAGGGTTCGATTCCCTTCGCCCGCTCCACCTGCCGCTTGTTGCACCGACTTCAGCAAATTTCCGTTCGGTATCGTGATGTGGTCGTGCCCGGCCGCTTGGCCGGCGAGTTCCATGATGCTCATGGTCTGGAATGGCCTGTCAAGCGAGCGCTCGATCGACTGCAGGACGTGCTCGACAGTAGCGGAAACCGGCAACGCGGCCGGATTCAGGAAGCCGTCTTCGCCGGCGGAGCGGACGATGTCCAGCAACTGCTTTACCGAGACCGCGCCAAGGTCGCGCGCCGGCAGGTAGCCTCGCGGATTGTCCCTGCTCTGCACGAGCAGGCCGCCGTCCTGCAAGGCGTCGAGAATCGCCGCCACGCTATGGCTCGGTACCTGCAGTGCCTGACATAGCTGCCTGAGAGTCCATGCTGGCCGGCCGCTCAGGTAGTGCGCGCCGATCATGCCCATGATTCCCAGGGCAAGGCGCTCGCGCATCCGGTTGCTGAGTCGCGGTTCGCCCCCGGTTGCGACCAGCGACTCGGGATGCTGCTGCCACGCCGGCACGGGATCGGCCGGGCATCCCCAGATGGCCACGTTCATGGCGTTGAGCAGACGAGCAGGATTCCAGTTCACGGCGTTCCTGCCACGGCAAACGCTGCTGGCCGATTGCGCTGTCGGCACAGCCGACACGAGTTGGCCTCGGGGCTCATCGCCTGGTCTCGACATGGAGCCAGACTTGCGCGTCGAACGGTACGAGCAGCTTGCCGGCATTCAACTCCGGCGCGACGTCCTGCGCACTGCCGACGAGGACTTTCTCCACCGACACGGCGACCGGCGCGTATGGCGTGTCCGTGAAGGGAACCGCGAGGCGGGCCAGAAAGGCCGGTTCCGAGAGCACCGAGGCAACCCACTGGTTTGGCCCGCCGCTACGCGCTTTCCCGCGGCTCGCCGCCCATTGCGGATGGCGCAGTGCGACCTCGGCGAGGTGGTGCGAGATCCAGGGGTAATCGAATGCCCGCCCGAGCGACAGGCCCCGCAAGGGAGGGGCGCTCGTCGGTCGCTGCCGCAACCACTTGCCGACCACCTCCCGGTAACTCGACTCGGTCATTTCGCAGCGCGTGAAGGCGTCAGTGTGCTGACGCAATGACGCCGAGTCGCCATCGGGTTGCGCCTCGACATGCGGGCTGCAGGCCGTCGCGACGCACGGCAGGGCGAGCAGCCAGGCCGCCGTCATCGCTCGAGCCACCATGGATTTGCTCGCCTTGACACCTCTGTGGTTCTCCGGGCAGGCATCCGGCGTTTGCTCAAACCGCCCGCCGCCGGGCAGGAGCGACAGCCGGGGTTGCTCGCGGGCGATCGGGTTGGCGTCCTGCGCACCTCGCGTCCTGGCCGATACTGGGCGGGTGCAACGCTCGCCGACAGATTCGGCCTTGGTGACGGCCATCTGGCGCGGGTCCGACTATCTGTAGCCCGGCATTCGCGGCGGCGGACTGGAAGCCTGATTCGGAACCTGAGCGAGAATGCACAGGATGCCAGCCGCGTCGGCAGCGCCGCCGAACGACCCAGCCAGGGAATTGGCGTAGTCGTTCCGGGTTACTTCTCCGTTGTAGAAACGCGATGTCACGTCCAGGAAATAGGCGTCCTGAATCAGGTCGGAGCCGATGCTTCTGCTGCCGATGCGCTCCGTACCGCATGTGTTCTGCACCTGGTCCAGGAATGCTTCGTAGCGTGGGTCTGGCCGCCACGCATCGGCAGCACAGGCGCTGACAACGACAGCAAGCAGGGTGGCGAGCAGCGCCCCTCCGGGTGGTCGAACGCGGGATGACGGGTAGTCGTGATGGGTCATGATCGTAGGGGAGCCGCAAGTGTCAATGTAATGTCGCCTCGTGGCGATCCGGGGGGCAGCGTGCCGGCGGGTGGCGCGCTGCCCGGCGACCGCCTCGCGGCCTAGCGCGAAACGACCCGTGCGCCGTCGCCGTAGCCTTCGATATATACGCGCTGGCCCTGGAAGAGATTTGGATTGACGGGTTGCGTGATCGATACCAGGACACCGTTGCTGGCGCGGACGATGATCTGCTGACCCGGGACCGGCTGGTCGTACTTCTTCTGGATCTCGTTGCCCGCGAAAGCGCCGCCAATGGCTCCAGCCACCATCGCAACGTCGCGCCCGGTACCGGCACCGATCAGACTGCCGATGCCGACCCCGGCCAGGCCACCGACCACCGCGCCGACCCCCGAATGATGATTGCTGGGCAGTTGAACCATCGTGATCTGTTCGATGACGCCGGTGCGGATCTGGACTTCACCGGCTTGCTGTCCGGGGGCCGCGCAAGCGGCAAGGACGACGGCCAGCACCAGGGCCGAGAGGTAAGAGGCAGTCTTTCGGAACATCGAGGTCTCCTTGAAGGGGTTTGGTTGGGGTTGGTATAGCGCGTGTCGCTGGCTTCGTCGGTTACCGGCCCGACAAACGGCGCGTGTCGGAAGCCGTCGGGTCCAGCGACATGGCGAGCGTGTTGGGAACTGGCCGGGCGCATTCCCACTGTGGTCGCCGCCGAGACGTGGTCGACCGCTGGTGAATGCCGCCAGGCCAAGGATATCGCCGTGGTCTGCACCCGGGTGAGTTGGCTAAGCACGCGGCTGGCGCGCAAACCAGAGCGGCCATGAGTATCGCGGCTCGCGCCGTTGCCGTCAATCGCTCGCGCCTGAGTGAACTGGACTCGATGAACTGTGGCTTGCCGGGCTGGCCGTCGCGATCACCGACAGACACGGACACCGTTGACATAGCGGCAACCGGCAGCCGGGGCGACCACTACCGCTCTCGGCGCCGGCGCGACGACCACGGCCTTCGGTGCCGGCGCAACCGCAACCGGCTTGCGGGCGACGACCGCACCGTTGGGTCCTGCACAGCCGGCCCGATAGACGCCGTTGGCGCAGGTAACCGCGTCGGCTTTGGTGACGGCGGCCATCATCACCAAGGCGGCACTGAGGGACATGACAATAGTCTTCATCGTGTTTCTCCGGTGGTATCCGCTCGCCCGAGAGGCGACCACGGATCAGGTCACAAAAAGGGGGCCCGTCGGGCTTCGACGGGATGCAGGCCGAGCGCGGCAGTCAACATTGTAGTCCTACAGCCACGTTGCGCACCTCGTTCGCCTGCAGGCCGTAGTGGGCGAGGACGCGGGCGATTAGGATGGTCCTGACGCCCATCTCGGTGATGCCGGTGTTCATGGCGTCGAACGAGTTCTTGGCCGAGCCGACGAACAAGCCGCGAACGACGGCGGCTATGGTGGCAACGAGGCCCGCACCCAGCCTCACGGTCTCCGTTGAGTCACTGCTCAGGTGATGCTGCGGGAAGGCCACGCTCAGGAACAAGCCGAGTAATGCACCGGCCGCCCGGAATGCCGATGAAGGCGATCAACGCGATCAACGCGATCAGCGCTATGGCCATTGAACTCACGGAGCGCTCTCCCCTTTGACCGTTTCAGTTTTTCCACACCAAGTACGCATCGAATACATCGACCTCTGCTTCGCCGGGAGACGGCCACCAGCGTCGAGGTGTTTGCCGCTCTTTTCGGTTGTTCTGGCGCCGTGTGTTCAACCGCGCGCTCGCGCACTGGGAAGATATTCACCGGAGACCTGGCGGCAGCGCTCCCGAGCCTGGGCCTCGCTGGGGTATCGACAGCGGCCACGCAGAACTGGTCGAAAAAAATGGCGCCGCGCACACGAAATGCATATAGTGTGGCGGCGCGCAGGCTCGTCAGCGCGCGTGTCCATCAATTCCAGAGATGAGGAGTAGATCATGACCAAACGCTATTGGCTGTTGGCCGCCGTGCCGGCCGTCTTTTTTGCCGGCGTCAGTTTTGCGCAGTTTCCGATCCTCGACATGATCGCCGGCAAGGTCGTCGAGAAGTACCAGCAATCGAGTTGCGAGCAGTTATGGATCAAGAAGGGTGAACCGAAGTCGCCGCAGGTGCAGGAAGCCGTTGCGAGGCTGCGCGCCGATCCGGCGATGCGCACGGAGTTCATCAACCGGGTGGCGGGTCCGATCGCCAACAAGATGTTCGAATGCGGGATGATCCCGTAACTTAGGGTCGCCCGCTTGTCGGTTCGATTGAAGGAGGAGAAACTTGATGATCCCGTACCAATACTTTGGCCGCGCCGTGCTGCTCGCCGTGGCCATTCTTTTTGCCGGCGGCGCCAACGCGCAGCCGTCAGCGAGCGCGCCGACAGCCGGCAAGGCAGCGAAAGCGGCCACTACCAAGGCGTCGAGCAAAGCGGTGGCGCCCGCGCCCAAGCCGGAACTCGAAGCCAAGGCGATTGACTTGCTGAAAGCGACGAGCGAGCGTCTGGCAGCGGCACGTTCGCTGTCGTTCACGGCGGTGGTGACCTACGAAAGCCCGAGTCGCATTGGCCCCGCGCTGGCCTATACGACGATGTCCGAGGTGGTCATGCAGCGGCCCGACAAGCTGCGCGTGATCACGCTCGGCGACGGACCGGCGTCGGAGTTCTATTACGATGGCAAGACGATGACGGCGTTCGCCCCGGCCGAGAATCTGGTCGCTGTCACGGCGGCGCCGCCGACGATCGATGCCACACTCAAAGCGGCTTTCGACAGCGCGGCAATCTACTTTCCGTTCAGCGATGTGGTGCTTGCCGATCCCTACAGGGCACTCGCCGAGGGCCTGACCGTCGCCTTCTACGTCGGCCAGTCCAAGGTCATCGGCGGAACGACGACCGACATGGTGGCCCTGGTCAACGACAATGTGTTCGTGCAGATCTGGATTGGCGCCGAGGACAAGCTGCCGCGCATGCTGCGCGCCGTCTTTCGCAGGGATCCGCTGCGCCTGCGCCACCAGATGGAACTGTCCAACTGGAAGCTTGATCCAGTGGTGGCTGCGGACACGTTCACCTCGACCAAGTTCGCCGGCGCGGTCCCGATCGCTTTTGCTCACCCGGGTGGCTCGGCGGCGAGCGGCTTTCGGCCGCCGGCGAAGGCCAAGCCTGCCGGCAAGCCAGCGGCCAAGCCGCAGCCCACGAAGACCCCTTGAGGAGATCGAACCATGAAATCGACGATCATCGGCATGGCCGTGGCGCTTGGCGTCGCGCTGCCTAGCGGCCCGGCTGCGGCCTGGGCGAGCGCCAATCGTTTTGGCGGCAGTACCGAGCACGTTCCGGGTGCCACCGAGCACTCCAACGCTTTTGGCGGCAGCTCGGCACATGCCTACGGTGAAGGAACGGAACACACCAACATGTATGGGGGCAGTTCGGCGCACGCCTGGGGCGGCGGCACCGAGCATACCAATGCGTACGGTGGCAGCACCTACGGGGCTTACGGGGCAGGCGCCGTGCACACGACATCCTACGGGGCCGCTGCCTATCGCCCGCCCGCCTACCCGGCAGCGCCCGTTTACGCGCCGTACCATCCGCCCGTCGCCGTACCGTACTACTCGTCCGGTTGCTACAACTGCGCTGGCGCAGCCGCTGCCGGCGCTGTGGTGGGCATGGCCGCCGGTGCGGCTGTCGCCTCGGCAAACACCGCTGCGGCCAGTGCCAATGCGTACTCTTCGGGTTACGCTGCCGGCAGCGTCAACACCGCGGCGGCTTACGCCGTCGGTGTGAACTACGCCGCGTTGCCCCCGGGGGCTGCCGCCATTTCCCGCAACGGCACGACCTACTACCTCCTCGGGAATACCTGGTTCCTGCCAGCCTATGGCGCCAACGGCGTCTACTACCGCGTCGTGCCGACGCCCTGAGTCCCCGGCGCGCCGTCTTGCCGGTACAGGCCTCGGCAGCCTGTACCGGACTTCTCGCCATTGCGCGGGATCCGGCGACTGACGGCGCCGGTGCAAAGGAGCCGCTAGCGCCTGCCGCCGAAGCGGCCACCAAAACCGCCGCCGCCGAAGCGGCCACCAAAACCGCCGCCGCCGAAGCGGCCGCCGAAGCCGCCACCGCCAAAGCGGTCTCCACCGCCGAAACCGCCGCCGCCAAACCGATCCGCGCCGCCGAAACCGCCGCCGCCAAATCGGTCGGCACCGCCAAAGCCGTCACCACCAAAGCGGTCGCCGCCACTTCCCCAGCCACTCGCACGGCTGTCCGCGTTACTGCGCGCTTGTTGCTCGCGATCGGCCCAGGAGGTGTCGCCGGCGGCTGACTGCCAACCCGCCGAGCTGTGTTGCTGCCAGCCGCCATCGGTGCTGCGGTAGGCATTGCCGTCGGCGCCGGCATAGTGGTTGCCGAACAGCCCGCTGGACGTGTAGCTCTTGGTTTGTCCGGTCCTCGCATCGTAGGCGGTCGTGGTGTGCTGGGCACCGACGCCCTCGGGGCCGGCGGTCGCCGCGGTCGTCTTGGACACCGAACTGCCGCCGGGGCCGGTGGCCGACACGCTCGAGGCGTAGCCGCGCTGTCCGGTTTCGCTATTGTAGGCTCCGCCGCGCGCGACGTTACCGGTCGTGCCGCCGGGCGTGTCGAACGTCCGATCGTAGCCCCGTTGCGCTTCCCCGGTATACGGGTTGTAGCTGCGGCCCGCCGCATACGAGCCGGTGGTTCCCGTGCGCTGGTTCGCGTAGCTCCCGGTGGCCGTCGTGCCGACCCGGCCATCGGCAGACGCGTACCAGCTCCGGCTGCCGGAATAGACGGTGTTGCCCCAGTGCCCATAGACGCTGGCACTGGTTGAGCCGCAGCACGGATAGCCCCAATAGCCGGGGTGGTAGTAGGCGCCGCCCCAGTACGGTGCCGCCCAGGCGGCGGTCGCCAGACCGAGGCCGAAGCCGAAGCCGAAGCCGACGTAGGGGTTGTAGATCGGCGCCGCGGCCAGACCCCAGGTGTAAGGTGCGGCGTACCACACCGAGCCCACCCACGGCACGTAGTTGTAGCCGGTGCCATAGACGACGACGCCATCAGGTGCCACGACGGTGCCGAGATAACCCGGTGTATAGCCGACGTAGACGACCTCGCTGCTGGCGCCATAGACCTGGACGTAGGTCACGTAATGCAGCGGTGAACTGGCCGGGATGTCATAGATGACGCTCGGTACGCTGGTGGCGACTCGCCACGGGCCGGTGAGACCGGCGGCAGTGAACCAGACGCCCGCCTGGACCGCATAGTAGCTGTTCGGTGCCACCAGGATGATCGGCACGTCGGCGTTGCGCACGTACTGCAGCGACGTTCCGGCGATGGCCGCGAACTGCGGCGCGCCATCGAATACCGGCGTGAACCGGGGGCCGTTGCTCAGCGGCACGGTGGCAGTCTGCGGGATCGAGTTGGCGATCAGGGCTTCCTGCGCCTGCGGCGTCCCGGCTACCGAGGGCAGGACGACGCCGGCGGGCGCGCTCTTGGGAATGCGGCTGAAGTCGGCGGGCAGGGCAGTCGATGGAACGTGGGCCCACGGCCCGCTCAGCGCGGCGGCGCGGTACCAGCGCCCCGACAGGAGCGTGTAGTAGTCGTTGTTGGCCGTATTGACGAGCACGTCGGCGGTCGTGTTCTCCGCCCACAGCAGGCCAGTGCCGGTGATCGGGATGAAGTTCGGCTGACCTTTGAAGACGATCAGTTCCGCCGGAACCTGGCTGACGTAGATCGTTGGCACGCCGGTTTTCAAGGATGGCTTCGGGTTTGCTTGCGGGCCGCCATCGAGCAGGTCCACGCTCCCCTGGCCGGCCAGTTGCCGGGCTAGGTCGTTCAGCCCGAACGGAGCACTGGACGGGCCCGTCCACGGGCCTTCCAGCGAGCCGGCCGACAGCCAGCCGTCGAAAACGTGCAGGTACCAGGTGCTGTCCCGTTTGCTCCGGATGATCAGCGCCTGGGTATTGATCACCCGCTCGAAGCGCGTGTTCGGGACAGCCTGGATACTGGGTGTGCCATCGATCGGCACGAGGATCGCCGGGGTGTCGCTGACGATCACGCGCGGTGGATCGTTATTGACCTGTACCGGGCGTGGTTTCACCGTCTGCGAGGCGGCGAGTGCGCCCTGCAGCAGGTCGAGCGACATCGTCGCCAGCACGGCCGGCAACTGGGTGCGCAACTGCTGCACGTAGGCGAGCCCAGTGTCGGCGACGGTCGGGAACTTGCCCTCCGTCAGGGTGAGATCCTCCAGCGAGACGGTTCGCGTCAGGCGATCGACGCCGGTGCGCGCGCTGCCCCAGATCACACCGAAGGTTTCGCCACTCGAGCCCGTCTCCTTGATCGACACGGCTGCACGGAAGCTGAGCTGGTTACCCTGCCAGCTGTTGATCTGGGGCAGATAGACGAGTGCCGTGGCGCCGGCCAGCGTGACTGGGCGCGGCCACGGATCGCGGAGAGCCTCTGGCACCGTAGATGCTGGCGCGTTGGAGGCTCTATCCGTTGTGGGTGGGCTATCGAGGCTGGGGTTGACGTCAAACTGCTGCGTGGAAGGGTTGAGGGCCGGAGAGTCTGGGAATGATCCGGATGGCGAAGTGGTACAGCCAATCGGGCCTACAGCCGCGAGGCTGAGCAGGCAGGCGAGGAGGCGAGGTTCGGGCACGTTCATCGTCTTGAGTATCCTTTTCTTGCGGGGAAATGACGTGGGGGAGAAAGGCGAAGTCCAAAGTCCAAAGTCCAAAGTTTACTACGTGGGTGGCGGTGGGCGTGCTCCATGCCGATCGGCCGGAGACCTGCGTGCCGCTTGTGCAAGGCGAAGGCGCGGTCCGTGTCGAGCTCGCAGTGAAGAAGTTTGCCGGCGGACGGCCGGCCAACTTTGCTAGACTATCAGCGCTTGGTCACTCGCCATCGGCAGTACGAGCCGCGTCAAATGCCCCACTTTCCAGGAGAATTTCATGAATGCGAGAATCGTTTTTCCCTTGTTGCTGGTTGCCTCGCTGAGCGCCTGTGTGTCCCAAAGTACTTACAAGCAGGAAGTCCAGCAAGTCGATACCCTGTCGGTCCAGAACAAGGCCTATGCGCAGCTTACCCAGCAGTTGCAGACAGAGATTCAGGCAGACCAGGTGAAAATCAAGCAGCTCGAGGGGCGTCTGACCGTGACGCTGGTCGACGAAATCGTCTTCTCGTCGGGTAGCGCAGAAATGAACATGAAGGGACGTGCGACGATCGACAAGATCGTCGGCACCTTGCAGAACGCGGCCGGCAAGCGCATCGTCGTCGAAGGCTATACCGACAACACGCCGATCGGCCCGGGTTTGCGGTCCCGTTACCCGACCAACTGGGAACTGTCGACGGCGCGCGCCTGTGATGTGGTGCGCTACCTGCAGGCGGCGGGCATAGACCCCGTTCGGCTGGAAGCGGCAGGCTTTGGCGAATATCAGCCCGTGGCGGCCAACGATACGCCGGCCGGCCGCAGCCAGAACCGTCGCATCGACATCGTCCTGATGGACATGGGCCTGAAATAGTCAGTCGCCGCGAGCCCGCCGCCGATCATCTGGGCCAGGCGTAGCGTGCTGGGCCACCGGCGTCAGAGCAGCGGGCTCATCACCTGCACGGCGTTTTCGAGCCAACGGCGCCACTTGGGCCGGGCACGCCAGTGCACCAGTTGCAGCGGTTGTGACCGGGATTCGTACTGGCGCTGCAGCGCCCGCGTCGCTGCCGAAAACGCTGCGTCGTAGGCGATCAACGAAACTTCGAAATTGAGCTCGAAGCTGCGCAGGTCGAGGTTGACCGTGCCAAAGATCGTGATTTCCTCATCGACGACCATGCTCTTGGTGTGCAGGAGGCCGCCGTGGAAATGCAGGATCGTGATCCCGACGGCCAGCAGGTCGTCGTTGTAGGCGTTGCTCGCGTAGCGGACGAGCACCGAATCCACTTTCTCCGGAACGATCAGAATGACACGCACACCGCGCAGGGCAGCCGAGCGCAGCGCCGTTAACAGCGTTTCACCGGGAACGAAATAGGGGGTCGTCAGCACGATCTCGCGCTTGGCGGCGTAGATCGCAGCGAGCAGCAGCTGTTCGATGTGACGTGTCGTCGCCTGCGGCCCCGACGGAAAAATCTGGACGTGGCTGTCACCAGTGGTCGCTAGCCTGGGTGGTGGCGGAGGGGCAAAATTGGCTCCCGTTTGCAGCGCCGTCAGCGAGAGCGAAACGGCCTCGAGCACCCAGGCCGCCGGCCCTTCGATGCGGACCATCGCGTCCACCCACTCGCCAACCCCGGCATCCTGCTTGAAGAAATGCGGGTCGGCGATATTCATGCTCCCGGTATAGGCGATGCGCCGGTCGATAACCGCGATCTTGCGATGATCGCGCAGGTCCAGACGCACGAACAGCGCGCGCAGCGGATTGACCGGCAGGACTTCGACGATGCTGACCCCTGCGTTGCGCAGCCTGGCGAAGGCTTCGCTTCTGAAGAAAGGCCGGCTGCCGAGAGAATCCATCAGGGCAGAGCAGGGGATCCCTCGCTGTGCAGCACGCACCAGCGCCGCGATGAGGTCGTCAACGAAGCCGCCGGCGCTCCAGATGTAGAACTCGAGATGTACCGAGGTGCGGGCCGCGTCGATGTCCACAATCAACGCGCGCATGCTCGCTTCGCTGTCGGCCAGCAGTTGCAGTCGATGGCCGCCCATCAGCGGCAGGCCGACCGACCCGGTGGCGAGCCGGCTGATGCTCTCCGCCCCTGTGGTCAAGGTGCCCGGCGGTACGACGTGCTCTGCGGGAATGCGTCTGGCCCAGCTCAGCACCTGCGGTTGCAGCGCAATCGCTCGTTGCATCCAGGTCTTGCCGAGACGGCGCTCGCCGATCAGCAGATACACCAGGACGCCGACGGCTGGTATCAGGACGATGAGCAGCAACCAGGCGAGCGCCGTGCCGTGCGAACTGCGCCGCGAGAAGATTCGCAAGGAGACCGCCAGCAGGACGAAGACATGCAGGACGGTGAGAAAACTGAAATCCATGCGCAGGAGTATGAGACTGCCCCCCCAGGCCGGTCAACGACGAGCCCGGCCGATACGCGCATGCTTCGGGCCGAGAGGCGGTCGTCGGCACGAGTTCTCGCCAACGCCCTGCGCTGGCCGGCAGCGGCGGAGATGCGCCGCGCGGGCCGATTGTGATAGCCTCGCGACACTTGACGGTCGATCCCTTGAGAACTGCGCGGATCGGCGGCGGCACCCCATCGAGTTTCTTGCCCAGGAGTGCGGTATTCATGGACCCTACGCTGACGCTTTTCATCAGTCTGTTTACCACGCTGCTGGCGATCATCAATCCACTCGAAGCGATCCCCGTTTATCTCGGCCTGATGGAGAACCGGCCGGAGAGTGAACAGCGGCAGGTGGCGCGCCGGGCCTGCTTCTACGCGACGCTGTTATCTTTTTTCTTTCTCATCTTCGGCACCCTCCTGCTGAGGGTTTTCGAAGTGCCGCTGAGCATGGTGCGTGTCGTCGGCGGCGTGATCCTGACGCGCGTCGGTTTCGAATTGTTCGCACCGCCACCCTCGGGTGGTTTGATTCCCCGCTCCGGCGGCAATGACACGGATGTGGCCTTCGTGCCGCTGGCGATGCCGATCATGTTCGGCCCCGGGGCGATCGCAACGCTGATCAGCATGGCGTCGACGATCAAGCAGTCGGCCGAGGAACTCATCTATTTCCTGGCTGCCAGTCTGGCGATCATCGCTTGCCTGGGAACGACCTACATCTCGTTGATCTATGCCAAGCCGATCCTGCGCAAGATCGGTACGCAGGGTATCGACGCCGCAACGCGAATCGTCGGTTTCTTTGTCGCGGCGATGGGCATGGGCCTGATTTTCAATGGCGCTGTCGAATTCCTCGAGTCGTATCGCTTCGTGGCCAATGTCGCTGCTCCTCGGTAGTCACGCCCGGAACGTTTGCTTGCACCCTGCGGCTTGGCTTTGTCCTCGGGTGTGTGGACAGAACGATGGGTGTGCGGCCTATAATTCGCCGTCGCCCGGATGATGAAAACGAGCGCAGCATGACTGATTGACCGCGGGAGGGGATTCAGAATGAAGAGAAGACAAGGTTTCCGGAAGCATGTCGCCGGCGCCATGCTCGGCGTGCTCGGCCTCGTGGCGATGACGCCCGCCGCGGCTGCCGAGAATCTGCCGGCAGCGAATCGTTTCGATGGGCAGTGGCATTTCAGTGTTACGCCCTACGCGTGGTTGCCGACCATCTACACGAACGCGTCCCTTACCGGACCATTCGGGATTTCCGGCGGGGTGGACACGGCCATGCACAGCACGCCCAGCGACTATCTGAAGGACCTCTCCTTCGCCTTCTTCATTGCCGGTGAGGCGCGCAAGGGCGACTGGTCGCTGTTCACCGACTACATCTACATGAAGTTCAAGGCCCAGGACACCAGCGTACGGACTGTCAGGGGGCCGGCAGGCAGGGTCTCCACGGCGGTCGATCAGGGCAGCACGATGGATCTCAAGTCCAACGTCTGGACACTCGCCGGCAGCTACACCGCCTGGCGCCGCGGCGCCTCGTATCTTGACGTGTTCGCTGGTACCCGCTACCTCTATATGAACACATCGCTCGACTGGAGCGTCAGCGGCGTCGCCGGCCTGCTGCCTGGACGCCAGCGGGCGATCTCGACGAGCGTGAACAAATGGGACGCGATCGGCGGTATCAAAGGTGAGATCGGCCTCAGCGACGATGGCCGCCTCTTCATGCCTTACTACCTGGACATCGGCTCCGGGTCGAGCAACACGACCTGGCAGGCGGCGGTGGCGCTGGGCTATCGCTACGGCTGGGGCGATGTGACGCTGGCGCTGCGCAACCTGTCTTACGACTTCAGCAACGGTGGTGACAGCATCGAACCGCGCTTTACCGGGTTTTCGCTCGGCGCCACCGTCCACTTCTAGCCTCCAAGGTGTTGATCACGCCCTTACTATCAGAAGAGGTTGATATGCAACCACGCAGGCGGTTTCTTCTTCTTGCCGGGTTCCTGGCGACGTCGTTGAGCATCAGCGCTTCAGCGCTCGCGCAACAGGTCACTGGTGTGCTTGGCTCGCCCAGCGCCACGACGACGATCCCCAACAAGCAACTCCCGGCCCCCGACCCTGCTTTCGGCGGCGTCATCAAGAACGACGCGCTGCAGTCGAAGCCGTGGTGGGCGCCGCGCGTGGTGCCGCCCAAGGGCGCGCCCAACGTGCTGTTGATCATCACCGACGACGCCGGCTTCGGCGTGCCGAGCACCTTCGGCGGCGTCATCCCGACTCCGACCATGGACCGCATCGCCAGCGAAGGTCTGCGCTACAACCGGGTCTTCTCCACCGCACTGTGCTCGCCGACGCGCGCCGCGCTGATCACCGGGCGCAACCACCACTCGGCCGGCTTCGGCGTCATTTCCGAGCAGTCGACCGGTTTCCCCGGCTACAACAGCATCATCGGCAGGGACAAGGCGACGATCGGCCGCATGCTGCTCGACAACGGCTATTCCACGGCGTGGTTCGGCAAGGACCACAATGTGCCGGCCTTCGCCGCCAGCCAGGCCGGGCCCTTCGACCAGTGGCCGACTGGCATGGGCTTCGAGTACTTCTACGGTTTCATCGGCGGCGACGCCAACCAGTGGGAGCCGAACCTGTTCCGCAACACGACGCAGATCTATCCGTTCCTGGGCAAGCCGCCGGGGACCTGGAATCTCATCACGGCGATGGCCGACGAGGCGATCGACTACATGACGCGCATCCATCAGATCGACCCGGAAAAGCCGATCTTCATCAAGTACGCGCCTGGCGCCACGCACGCGCCGCACCATCCGACCAAGGAATGGGTGGACAAGATCAGTGCCATGCATCTCTTTGACGGCGGCTACGAGAAGCTGCGCGAGACCATCTTGGCCAACCAGAAAAAGCTTGGTCTGGTTCCCAAGGATGCCAAGCTGACGCCCTGGCCCAATTCGGTTCTGAAGCCCTGGGATCAGCTCACCGCTGACGAGAAGAAGCTGTTCATCCGCCAGGTCGAGGTCTTCGCCGCCTACGCCGCCTACAGCGACAGCGAGATCGGGCGCGTGATACAGGCCTTCCAGGGCCTCGGCAAGCTCGACAACACGCTGGTCATCTACATCAACGGCGACAACGGCACCAGTGCCGAGGGCGGGCCGATGGGGACCCCCAACGAGGTTGCCTTCTTCAACGGCATCGCCGAGATGCCCGCGGAGGTGCAGATGAAGTGGTACGACGTCTGGGGCACCGAGCAGACGTACAACCACATGTCGGCCGGCTGGTCGTGGGCTTTCGACACACCGTTCGACTGGTTCAAGCAGAACGCCTCGCGCCTCGGCGGCATCAACCAGAACATGGTCGTCTCGTGGCCGGCGCGGATCAAGGACAAAGGGGCCTTGCGCGAGCAGTTCGTGCACGTCATCGACGTCGTGCCGACCATCCTCGAAGCCGCGGGCATCAAGGCGCCGGAGATGGTCGACGGCATCAGGCAGGCGCCGATCGAAGGCACCAGCTTCGCCTACACCTTCGACCCGGCTAATGCCAAGGCCGCGTCGCGGCACAAGACGCAGTACTTCGAGATGATGGGCCAGTGGGCACTCTATGACGACGGCTGGCTGCTCAGCACCAAGGTGAACCGTGCGCCGTGGCAGGCCTTCGGGGCGGCCAACGCCGATCCGCTGAACAATCAGGAGCTCCAGCTCTACAACCTCGGCAAGGACTTCAACCAGACCGACGACATTGCCGCGCAGAACCCGCAAAAGGTCAAGGAGATGAAGGAGAAGTTCATCGCCGAGGCGAAGAAGTACCAGGTCTTCCCGCTGGACGCTTCGGTGGCGGCACGCATCGTCGCACCGCGCCCGAACATCACCGCCGGCCGGACGGAATTTGTCTACACGCGGCCGATGACCGGGCTGCCGCAAGGCGACTCGCCCTTCCTGCTGAACTCCTCCTACACGATCACCGCCGATATTGAGGTGCCGCAGGCCGGCGCCGAAGGCATGATCCTGACCTCCGGCGGGCGCTTTGCCGGCTACGGCTTCTACCTGCTCAAGGGCAAGCCGGTATTCCTGTGGAACCTGATCGACCTGAAGCGGGTGAAGTGGGAAGGCCCCGAAGTCCTTGCTCCCGGCCGGCACATGCTGGAGTTCGACTTCAAGTACGACGGCCTCGGCGTCGGCACGCTGGCCTTCAACAACATGAGCGGCCTCGGCCGGCCCGGCACCGGCACACTCAAGGTGGACGGCAAGGCCGTGCAGACGATCACGATGGACAAAACGCTACCGATGATCCTGCAGTGGGACGAGAGCTTCGACATCGGCTCGGATACGCTGACCGGCGTGAACGACGCCGACTACAAGCCGCCGTTCCCGCTGACTGCGAAGCTGAACAAGCTGACGATCAAGGTGGAGCGGCCGCAGTTGTCGCCCGCCGACCTCCACAAGCTCGAGGGTGCGCAAGCCGAGGCGCTCGACGGCAAGCCGCTGACGCACGTGCAGCCCGGGCCGCACTAAGGCTGGCGGAGCGCGGCAGTGCGCATCAGGTGAGTAGAGAGCAAGCGAAGCGGCTGGCACCCCGGGTGGCGCCAGCCGCGCCCATTTCAAGTTGACGGCGAAACATGACGAGAAGTACCACGACGTTCCACCTTTGCCTCCTGGCGCTGGGAATCGGCATGCTCCCACCGTCGTCGGTTGCCCAGACTGGCCCGGACGCCAAGCCGGCAGCCCGCTCCGAATCCGCTTTGGATACCCTCCTGGGGCGCTGGATTCGGCCCGATGGCGGGTATGTCATCAACATCAGGCGCATAGATGCAGGCGGGAAGCTCGACGCCGCCTATGCCAATCCGCATCCGTTGCCGTTTGCCAAAGCCGAGGCGACGCTCGAAGGCAAAGTCGTCAAGCTTTTCTTCGAGTTGCGTGCCGGCGGCTACAACGGATCGACCTACTCCCTGACCTACGACCCGGCGGCCGATGTGCTCAAGGGCGTGTATTTCCAGGCGGTGGCGCAGCAGAAGTTCGACGTCTATTTCATGCGTGCCAGGTGAATCCAGGTGATCGTACGCGCACTCTTGCTGCCTTTCCTGCTCGCAAGCTGCGCCGATAACCTGCTCGTGGGCTTCGGCGAAGACACGAACTACCTGACCTTCAATCACGCGAATTCCGAGAAGGCCATCGCGGACGTGCGCACCAGGGCCGAAGGGCTGTGCGAGCAGCGAAAACAGGTGGCCATCAAGACGCAAAGCGCCTGCTCGCTGACCAAATGCGCGACCAACTATCAGTGTGTTGATAGCGCGGAGGTCATCAAGTACGGGCTCTAGCGCCCGCTGGGTGGTGTTCCTGTCCAGCGGCTCGATGGTCGACGTGCGCCATGCCGCGCAAGCGGCTCGCCTGTCCCACGAACGTGGATCGGGAGCGCCCCTTCCTAATCGTCGATCGAGTGCATCTTCTGGCCGACGAGCGCGAGAATGGCCGTCGACCAGCCGAACATCAGCATCCCGGTCATCGCTTCGAAGCCACCGAACCCCGCCCAGCTTTCCGGCAGCTTGTGGACGTTCGCGCCGAGGGTCGTGTAGTACTGCATCGAGTAGAACACCGCCTGCTCGACGCCCGGGACGATCTCCAGCACCAGCAAGGCGAGCGCCCAGACGATGATGCCCGTAAAGTGCGTGAGCACCATGATGCTGACCACGCTGATCATGAAGGCCGTCCTGGCGCCGGCATTGTGTGACTTGCGCAGCAGAGGCTTCCCGAAGCGTTCAAAGCTTCGCCGCACCAGGTCCATGCCCAGACCATGCACGACGACCGTCAGGGCGATCGGGATGAGGGCGGCAAGAATCTGCCGGCCGTACTCGAACTCATTCATCACCGCGCGATGGCTTCAGGAATTGCCGCGGGGAGATCAGGAGGCTTCTCCACTTCCCGCTTGCCGCCACCCGATGCCAACGGCGTGCTGCGCAGCCTCGGGGATTGCCGGCCGGTCGCGCGTTCACTCCGCATCCTTCTCCTTGGGTTCCTTGGCCGGGCAGTTCGTGTCGTAAGTCGTCTGCATCTGCCGCAGCTTGAGCACGCCAAAAAAGACGGTGATCAGCATGGCGATCACCAGGACCGACACGGTTGCCTTCTCCATGCCGTAGTCGGCCCGGCGATTGGCCGCGGTCGCGACCACGATCAGGCCCAGAATGGCGAGGTTGATCGCCCAGTTCATTGGCTTCGGCAGGATGTAGTGCAGGATTCCAAAGCCGGCGAGCTGATAGAGTATGAACGGAATGACCGCAACGGCAGGAAGCAGTTCCGACGCCCCCAGCGCGACATCGACGGCACCCGGCGCCAGGGCATGCAACAGTCGGCTGTTCGCCAGCTCATGGAAGACCGAGGGAATGGCACAGAGGATCGAGACGACCGACAGCAGTTCGAGGATAAGCATCCCGCTCCAGGTGCCGACTCGCGACGAATGGTCGGAGCCGGCAATCGTCGATTGCGCGCTGATGAAAAGCCCGGCGACGATCGCCGCGACGCTGGACAGCATCAGCAGTTCCACCGAAATGCCGAAGCTCGTCGGTTCCCCCGCCTTGAGGAGAAGCAGCGCCAGAAAACCGGGTGTGTAGAACATGACGCGCACCAGTCGCGCGCAGACGCGTGCATCACGCTCCGGCGGCAGAACCGGCAGCGCCACGCCATCGCTGCCAATCGTTGCTCTTTCCTTGCTCATGTGAGTCTCCTTGAAGGGCCAGAAAAACGAGGACACTAGCGTAATACCCGCCCCGTGTCACGCGCCGAAACCAGGGAACCAGGGTATCCCACAGGCCGAACCTGCAAGTCGTCGATTCAGCGGTCGGCGTGCAGCGTCAGTTCGGCGAGCACGATCAGCGCCAGCAGGGCAGCCAGTGCCGTTCGGCTCAACGCCGCTTCGCCGGTCCACAGAATGATCGCGACGCCGGAGAAGTTTACGTAGAGCGCGAATTCGCGGGCGAAGTAGCCTCCCCGCGTTTCGCCCCAGCCGGGTATCAGGGCCGTCGCGAGCCAGCGCACCAGCGGCACGGTCAGCGAGATGCAGAGTACCAGTTCGGTTTTCCACAGCCCCATGTCGGTTGGACGGTTGAAGGCGCCGTCGGGGAGCCATGCGTTGGCGTTGTGCAGGTAGCCGATGATGGCCAGGACGGCGAGCATGATCCAGATCGCCAGTTGGTCATCGCTCGTCAGCGTGCGCAGAGCCGGCGGCTGGGGAATCCGTGGAAAGTAGGCGAGGGCCAGCAGCATGCCCGCCGCGGCGAGAAGGGCAAAGAAAGCTGCGGTCGCCAGGGGGCCGAACCAGTCGATCCAGTGTACCCACAGGACCACCAGGAATACCGCCACGATACGGGCGATCGCGAGGCGGCGAGGAAGTATGACGACGGGGATGTTCATGCGGCGATGGCGGGAATGTCCTTCTGGCGCCGCCGCGGGCCGAGGACCGGGCAGCGGACCCGGTCTGCCGGGTACAGGTGTCGCCATGACGCGGGCCAAATCCAGGGATGGGAAATCCAGCGGCACCGCTGCGCGTATAGGATCCCCCAACGGGCGGCGTCAATCGAGCATCGGACCCACGAACCCCTGCAAAGTGACCGGAGTCGCCTTTCGTCGGACGCTCGTGGTCGCCAGCCCGTCCGGGCCAGGGCGGGCACCTTGCAGAGGCCGCCATAGCGGTCAGCCGGCACCGGGTTAACGGGTTGGCGCAACATCCGTTTCCCGCTGGCTTCGCCTGACGGCCCTGGGCATTCAATGGTATCGTTGTCGTCCCGGAGGCTCGGATCGCTGATCTGCCCCGTCCTCGAACCGAAAGGCAAGTAAGCCGAGGAAGCCTGCATGTTTGCTGTTCCCTATGCGTTTCTCAGCCTTGCGTTCTCGATGTGCGCCGGTATGTCTTCCGGATCACGACCAGGACGCGGTTGTCTGTGCCGGCGCGCGATACGTTCGATCCTTGCCGCTACAGCGCTTGCTTTGGGCATGCTTGCCGGCGCGCAGGCGCAGGACATCGAGCCACGCGCGTATTCGAACGCGCCGGTCGGCGTGAACTTCCTGATCGCGGGCTATGCCTACACGGAGGGCGCCGTACCATTCGACGCGTCACTGCCTGTCAAGAACGCTCAGCTCAAGACGTCCAACGCGGTCCTTGCCTATGCGCGGGTCCTTGACCTGTGGGGCATGTCAGGCAAGTTCGACGCCATCGTGCCCTATACGTGGCTTTCCGGGACCGCCGAGTTGCGCGGCGAGACGGTCGAGCGGATTGTCGACGGTCTCGCCGATGCGCGGTTCCGTCTGTCGGTGAACCTGTATGGCGCGCCGGCGCTGACGCTCAATGAGTTCAGGAACTACGAGCAGGATCTGATCGTCGGCGCGAGCCTGCAGGTGTCCGTGCCTTCGGGCCAGTACGATAACAACCGGGTCGTCAACATCGGCACCAACCGCTGGTCGTTCAAGCCCGAGGTGGGCATTTCCCAGGCCATCGGTCCGTGGACGCTGGAGTCGCAGGCTGCGGCAACCTTCTTCACCGACAACAGGGACTTCTTCGGCGGCAACACGCGTTCGCAGGCTCCCATCTACTCGCTGCAGGGGCACGTGATCTACGGCTCACGGAATGGCGTCTGGGGTTCGCTCGACGTTACCTACTTCACCGGTGGTCGGACGACGCTAAACGGCGTTGAGGGCGACGATCTCCAGCAGAACTGGCGCGTCGGCGGCACGCTGGCGTTTCCCGTGGACATCAACAACTCGGTCAAGCTCTACGCCAGCAAAGGCGTGTCGGCACGCACCGACAACAATTACGACCTGATCGGGATCGCCTGGCAGTACCGCTGGGGTGCGGGGCTGTGAGCCGGCGTCCCTGACCAAGGTCGACGAAAGAGGGGCATCACCATGGAACTGACCATCTATCATTGGCTGATCATCGCCGCTTTCATCGGCGTCGTGATCTGGGCGTTCGGCCGCAAACGCCAGGCACGCTTCGAGAAGGACGCTCGAATCCCTTTTGAAGAAGGCAAGGAGTGAGCGTCGGCTACCCTCGTAACGCCGCGCGTCGCTGCCGCATGAGCCGGCATGCCATTCGCGGCGACACGTCCGTCGTTGCGGGCGCCTTGCCGACCGGCATCAGGAAAGCGGCGTTGCCGGACGAAATCCTGCCGGCCGCCGGGCTCTCTCGACACGCCGGCAACGAGTCGCCCAGCGGCATGCCGGCGCGCGCGCTCGACGCCCTGGATCGACGCTGCCAATGGCCCGTGGTTTCAGGAGGTGCTCGCGATGTCTGACGCCGAGCGCCTGCCACCGGAAGATTCTGCGGTAGTGCGCGTGCCGCATCCTCCGCTCACGCAGTATTACGCGGACGAACACGGTCGCCGCGACTGGGTGCGCGCCATCTTCGACCGATCCGCAGTCGATTACGATCGCATCGAGCGTCTGATGGCTCTCGGCAGCGGCTCCTGGTATCGGCGGCAGGCGCTGTTGCGTGCTGGTCTGGCGCCGGGCATGCGCGTCGTCGATGTCGGGGTCGGCACCGGACTGGTCGCCTGTGAGGCCGTGCGCGTCGTCGGCGCGGGGTCGCTGGTGATCGGCGTGGACCCGAGCCCCGGCATGCTGAGTAGCGCCCGCGTGCCGGCGGGAGTGACGCTGTGCGAAGGGCGGGCCGAGGCGCTGCCACTGCCGGACGCTTGCGCCGATTTCGTCAGCATGGGCTATGCGCTGCGCCACGTCGGCGATCTCTCGGCGGCGTTCAGCGAATTCAGGCGTGTGCTCAGACCCGGGGGCATAGCCTGTGTGCTGGAAATCACCTACCCGGAGAACCGCTCACACGCCCTGCTTCTCAAGGCCTACATGCGCGGCGTGATACCGGCGCTGTCCTGGTTGATCGCGCGCCATGGCGACACACCGAAACTCATGCGCTACTACTGGGACACCATCGAGACCTGCGTCCCTCCCGCCCAGGTGATGGCGACGCTCGCGCACGCAGGTCTCGAAGACGCGCGTCGCCACGTCGAAGCCGGGATCTTCTCCGAGTACTGTTCCCGGCGACCCGCTTAGCCGGCGCTGGCGCGGCCTGACGCCTCGCTGCCAGATTGCAGCGACAAGTTCGCCGGCAGCTCGCGCGACATCGTCTTTGCCCGCCTGCGACCCGGCTGGGAAATGACACGCCGGCTGCTAGTCGGCCGCCGGCTGTGCGACGGAGCGCATCGGGATTGGCGCTGACATGACGATCGAGGTCCGCGTTTCGCCGTAATGGTTGATGACACCGACGAAGCGTTCGAGGTGGCTGATGTCCCGCGTCACGACGCGCAGGAGAAACGAATCCTGCCCGGTCACGTGCAGGCACTCCAGGACTTCCGGCAGGGTTTTCAGCAGGGCGACGAGCCGCGCCTTGTCCGCCTGGGGGGTCGTCATGCCGACCATCGCCATGACGCCGTAGCCGACCGCCGCGGGATTCACCTCGGCGCGGTAGCCCTTCACGATACCCGCTTCCTCGAGTCGCTTGAGACGTTCGGAGACGGCGGGCAACGACAGGCTGGCCTCTTCGGCCAGGGCTTTCAACGAGGCCCGTCCGTCGTGCTGAACGGCGGCGAGAATTTTCCAGGCTTTGGCGTCAAGGTCCATGACTGTTCCGCGAACAAGCGCGCCGGCAAGAATAATGAAGGGAATCTACCCGCTTTCCCTGAATTTTGCCATTCAAGAGTGCGCGCCTCGCTGCCACAATTCGTCAGATCACACGTGCTGGCCGGGAGTGGCTAAGTGGATGCTTTCCTGTTTCTCAAGGCGGCTCTGATCGGGCTGTCGATTGCCGCGCCGGTCGGGCCGATCGGCCTGCTGTGTATTCAGCGCACCCTGGCGCACGGCGCCCGCGTCGGTTTCGCCAGCGGCCTCGGGGCGGCCCTGGCCGACGGCGTCTATGGCGCCATCGGCGCCTTCGGCCTGACGGCAATCACCCGATTCTTCGTCACCCTCGCCACGCCTCTGGCGATCTGTGGCGCTGTTTTTCTCGGCTGGATGGGCGTTCGCCTGATGCGCGCCGCCCCAGCCGGCGCGCCGACGAGTCTGCCCGATGCTGCAGGCAGCTGGCGGGCCTTCGCCTCTGTGTTTGTGCTGACGATTGCCAACCCGATGACCATCGTCTCGTTCATCGCCGTCTTCGCCACGCTTGCCGGCGATATGGCCGGCACGCGGCCGGCGGCTGTCGTCATGGTCCTCGGCGTCCTGACGGGTTCGGCACTCTGGTGGCTGGCGCTGGCGTTTGGCGTTGCCGCCATCCGTCACCGCGTCGGGTCACGCGCATTGCAGGCCATCAATCGCAGCGCCGGGCTGTTCCTGCTCGGCTTTGCCGCCTGGCAGGCGCTGGGGATTCTCCGCTGAAGACCACGGCGACGGTCAGGGCCGGCCTCGCTTCAGGCGATCATAGTCGGTCGCTGGTGGCCATCGACGCGCAGGGCCGTCCATCATGCGCGGTGGTGGCTTGCTCTGGCCGATCCGGCAGGCGCACCGACCCGGGGGAAGACCGGGAAGCACGCGGAGACCGGGATCGATGGAGGATTTTCGCCTGACGCGCGGTGGCCGGCGTCAGGTAGAATAACGGGATGCGCTTTCACCGCTTCGTTCCCTTGCTTGTCCTGTGCCTCTTGCCGGCAGCCGCCCACGCCGACATGTACGGCTTTGTCGACGAGAAGGGAGCGGTCCATCTCGCCAGGGAGAAGGTCGACGAACGCTACGAGCTGTTCGCCAGGGGCGAAGCCAGGACCGAGTTCAGGTTGTCGTCGGAACTCAAGTACCTGCCGGAGAAGGCGCGCATCGAAGATCACGTCATCACCAGGCGCCTGCAGGCCATACCCAACGTCCAGAAATTCGACGCGCTGGTCTTCCGGGAAGCCGAGCGGCAGAAGCTGGAGCCTGCCCTGGTCAAGGCGGTGATCGCCGTCGAATCGGCGTACGATCCTGCGGCGGTGTCGCCCAAGGGGGCAACCGGCCTGATGCAGTTGATTCCCGATACCGCGGCGCGTTACGGGGTGCGCCAGATCGACGATCCGCAGGAAAACGTGCGCGGCGGCACGCGCTACCTCCGCTACCTGCTCGACATGTTCGATGGCAATCTGATCCTTGCTCTGGCGGGATACAACGCCGGCGAGGGGGCCGTTCAGCGCTACAGCAACACGGTGCCGCCGTACCCGGAAACCCAGGCCTACGTGAAGCTGGTGATGCAGTTCTACGAATACTTCGGCGGCGGCGTGAAGAAGCTGGCGCAGATCCGGGATGGCCGCGTGCGTCTCGCGCTGCCGCCGAGACGCGGCAGCCTGCCGTCAGCGGGCACCCTGGTGCCCGGCTTGACAGCGGCATCCAGGCCGGTCGATGTCGCCGGCGAAGCGCCAGCGCGGCCATGAGCGGGCTGCTGCATGCCGTCCTCGTGAGGCCGGCGATGCACGTGCCCAGCAGTCTCCCGAGCCTGCCCGAGGTCGCCAGTGTCTGCGTTCTGTTGGGCAGATTCGGTACCTTCGTATCGTAGTTGCCCGTGGCGAGATCGACGAGGTTGCGACTCTCCGGGCAATCTCCCCGGCGCGAGAGTCGTTTTTTTTGGTGATGGGTTCTCTGCTCGCGGGATTCGCCAATCCGTTTTCAAGGGGAGCCCAGTGAAACGCGCAATGCTCACCCCCACGTTCGCGGCCGTGAAGAGATGGCCGATCCTGGTGATCGCCACGAGCAGCCTGCTGGTGGCGGCGCCCGTCGCGGCGCTCAGCATTAACGGCCAGGTGCTTGGTGCCGGCTCGCCCATCGCCGGTTCGACCGTGAGCCTGTGGGCCGCAAACAGCGGCGCACCAAAACAGCTCGCACAGGTGCGCAGCGGTGCCGACGGGCATTTCGTGGTGAACGCGTCCGGGCCCACAGACAAGGACGCGAGCCTGTATCTCGTCGCCAAAGGGGGCATTCCGGTGTCGATAAGTCGGCCGCTGACAACCCGGCCATCGTGCTGATGGCGGTCATCGGCAGCCACCCACCCGCCAGGGTGACGATCAGCGAGTTGACCACCATCGCCTCGGCCTGGACGCACAACCAGTTCATCGACGGAACGGCAATCGAGGGTCCGCCGCTCGCGCTGCGCATCGCGGCCAGCCACGTACCCAGCTTTGTCGATCTGGCCACCGGCGGCTATGGGCAGGTCATCGGCGACGCGCTGAACAGCGCGCAAACGCCGACGCTGGCCAATTTCGCGACGCTGGCCAACGTACTCGCGGGCTGTGTCGCGCGCCTCAAGGCCGACGCCTGCCGGAGTGTCTTCGCGGCGGCCAGGGGGCTGGCCGGAAGCGTGCCGACCGACACGCTCGCTGCGGCCGAGGCCATCGCCCGCTACCCGGCAACCTTTGGCAAGGTCGACGAAGCACTGCAGACGCTCGGTGCAGGCCAGGGCGTGGTCGTCTTCCACGGCATGGCCAAGCCGGTGAAGGTGCCGATGATCGGGCCGGTGCGGGCCCCGTAGTGGCCTCCCTGCCATGCTGAGCGAAGCCGCCGATTGTCGAACGCAGGAGACGTCCGGCGGTTCTGGCGATGGCAGCGGCTTTCTCGATCACCATGGGGCTCCGTGCGCTGGCCGGCAGCGATATACTCAACTCCGACAAAACCGGTGTCCTGGCCAAGAACCTGTTGAGTTTGAGCGAGCCGATCCTTGGTCCCGCCACCGATCCGCAGGGGTGTCGGCCAAACCCTCATCGTCACCAGAGGAGTAGCGAATGGACTACCGCAAACAATTCTTCGTCAGCCCGGGCGAAAAACTCAGCTTGGCCGGGATCGATCCTGCGCACACCGGTGGGCAGGCCTCGGCTGAAGAGGCTCTGCCGGAGATTCAGAAACACGTCGCCCGCATGGCCGAACTGCAGGCCCTGCTCTATGCCGACGGCAATCAGTCGCTGCTGGTGGTGCTGCAGGCGCTCGATGCCGCTGGCAAGGACGGCGTCATCCGCCATCTGTTTACCGGCATGAACCCGCAGGGCACCTCGGTGTTCGGCTTCAAGCAACCGAGCGCCGAAGAGGCGGCGCACGATTTTCTCTGGCGCGCACACCAACGGACGCCGGCGAAGGGCGAGGTGGCCGTCTTCAATCGCTCGCATTACGAAGACGTCCTCGTCGTGCGGGTGCACAATCTGGTGCCGAAGGCAGTCTGGTCGAAACGTTACGCCTTGATCAGCGATTTCGAGAAGTTGCTCGTCCAGAACGGCACGCGCATTCTCAAGTTCTTCCTGCACATCAGCCCCGAGGAGCAACTCAGCCGCTTCAAGCTGCGGCTCGACGACCCGGCGCGCAACTGGAAAATCAGCGAAGGCGACTACTCCGAACGCGAGTTCTGGTCCGCCTACGTCAGTGCCTACGAAGAGGCTCTGAGCAAGACCAGCAGCAAGGAGGCGCCGTGGTATGTCATTCCGGCCAACCACAAGTGGTTCCGCAACCTCGCCATCTCGCAGATCATCGCGGACAGCATGCAAGAAATGGGGCTGAAGCTGCCGCCGACGCGGGTCGACCTCAAGGAAATCGCCGCGAAGTATCATGCCGCCGAAGCCGCGCAGGAACAGCGGGTGGCCAAGACGCCAAAGCCTGCGGACAGAACGGAAAAGCGCGGCGGCAAGGCGTAGTTGGCGTTGCCGGTGGCAGGACGTGCTGAGGGAAGGGACTCGATGCATCCTGCGGACGACGGGATCTGAGGTTCGGCCAGCCTTTTCTGGCCGCGTGGGTAGGGATTGCCGCGAGGGGACGATGACGCAAGACAGCCAAGAACAGGGTTTTCGGTTGCCGGTTTTCCAGGGCCTCCTGCCGGTCGACCGGTCAGGGCTGGGGCGGGACATCCTTGCCGGCTTCACCCTCGCGGCACTCGCCATTCCGGGAACCATGGGTTACACCAAGATCATCGGCACGCCGGTGATTACGGGGCTATATACCATTCTCATCCCGATGAGCCTGTTTGCCATTTTCGGGTCGTCGCGGCATCTGTCGGTCGGGGCCGATTCGGCGACGGCGGCAGTGGTTGCCGCCGGTCTTGCCGGCATGGCGGTACGCGGCTCGAACGAGTGGTTGGCTCTGTGCAGCCTGCTGGCGCTGATGGCGGCGGTGCTGATGTTTGCCGCCCGCGTGCTGCGGCTCGGTTTCCTCGCCGATTTTCTTTCGCGCACGGTCCTTACTGGTTTTCTCACCGGCGTCGGTGTGCAGGTGGCGCTGCTGGAGGTTTCCGGCCTGCTGGGCCTGCAGCGTACCAGCAACGATCCGCTTGTGGAGATCGTGCACGATCTGAGGCAGATCGGGGACACCAATCCCTATGCGGTGTGCGTCTCGCTCGCCGTGCTGGTGGTGATCCTCGGCGGGAAAAGGATTTCGGAGAGGATCCCCGGCGGGCTGATCGCCGTCGTCGCCGCCATCGGCGTCAGTTGGGCGCTGAATCTGGGGGCTCATCTGGAGACGCTCGGCGCCGTACCCAGCGGCCTGCCGACGCTGGGCCTTCCGCATGTGGCGTGGAGTTGGCCCTTGATCCAGAAGCTGTTGCCGATCGCCTTTGCCTGCTTTGTGGTGATCCTCGCGCAGAGCGCCGCCACCTCGCGTGCCTATGCCGCGAAGTACAGCGATCGCTTCGACGAAAACGTCGACATGGTCGGGCTCGGCATGGCCAACCTCGGTGCCGGCTTGTCGGGAACCTTCCTCGTCAACGGCAGCCCGACCAACACGGCGATGGTGGACGGTGGTGGTGGCCGCAGCCAGATTGCACAGCTCACCACCTGCGTCCTCGTTCTGCTGGTGCTGTTGTTTCTCACCGGACCGTTGGCCTACCTGCCAACCGCCGTTCTGGCTGCCATCGTCTTCCTGGTGGCAGTAAGAATGATCGATGTGCAGGGTATGCGGCGAATCTTCGTCGAGGCGCGTGCCGAGTTCTGGGTGGCTTTGCTGACGGCAGCCACCGTGGTGGTGATCGGTGTCGAGCAGGGCATTCTCCTGGCCATGGTGCTGTCGCTGCTCGATCATGTGCGGCGGGGTTACCGTGGCCGCAATTCGATCATCGCGGCGGACAAGCGACGCAAGGGCTGGCAAACGGTGGCGCTGAGCGAGCCGCATCAGATCGCGCCCGGCTTGCTCGTTTACTGGTTCACGAATAGTCTGTACTACGCCAACGCCGGGCAATTCGCCGAGGAGGTTCTGCGGTTGGCAAAGGCGAAGGGACAGGCGCCGCTGGGCTGCTTGTGCATTCAGGCATCAGCGATTGCCGACGTGGACTTCTCCGCCGCCGCCATGCTGCGCGACACCTGCAAGCTGTTGAAGGAGCAGGGGATCCTTTTGGTGTTTGCGCATGTTTCATCTGCGGTACGCGAGCAGTTCGACCGCTACGGACTGACCGAGGCCGTGGGTGCGCAGGCATTCTACGGCTCCCTGCATGCGGTCGTGGATGCCTGGGAGCATGTTTCGGCTGCGCAGGTGACCACGACAAGCAGCACCAACGGCGCGTCACCGGCCTCAATTTGACCTACACGGAGGGAGCCATGGCAACACTCGTTGTAATTGGTTACGAGACGGAAACCCAGGCCGAGGAGACCAAGCTCAAGCTTGGCCAGTTGCAGAAAGAGTATCTGATCGAGTTGGAAGATGCGGTCATCGCGATAAAGAAGCCGAACGGCAAGGTCAAGCTGATTCAGCCGATCAATCTGACGGCCGCGGGTGCGGCGAGCGGCAGCTTCTGGGGCTTGCTGATCGGCATGATCTTCATGATGCCTATCGTCGGGGTGGCCATCGGCGCGGCCACTGGCGCCATCGGTGGGGCTCTCTCAGACCTCGGCATCAACGACGATTTCATGAAGAACATTGCCGCGAACCTCAAGCCCGGCGGTTCCCAGTTATTCATCCTTTTCAAGAGTTGGACGGAAGACAAGACGCTGCAGGAACTGCAGGGGATGGGCGGGACGATCATTCAGACGTCGCTGTCACACGAGGACACGGAGAAGCTGCAGGCCGCTCTGGACGCTGCCAAGGCCGCTGGCGTGGGGCCCACGCAGACGCCGCCGGACGTAGCAAGCTAACAACGCGCAGCGGGATGGCCGATACGACACGGAGGGGCGTCTGGGAGATGACGGTCACGGCTCCGCCCGTCGCCGCTCAGCCGCCCGCTGGCGCGGCCGGAGTGGCGCCAGCTTCCGGCACGGCGCTGGCGGACCCGCAGCCGGTTCCTCAGACGATCGAGCGGCTGTCGAAAGACGGGCAGGCGCTGCCGCGAGCAGCGGACAAAGCCTCCGCCGACCTGGCCAGGGTGCCCGAGTCGGTCATCAGGACCCTGCCCGGGGAACTTGCCCCGGTGGAGGCCTACCTTGAGGCGAATCTGCCCATCGCGAAGGCGATGCCGTTGGTGGACATCGTCTATGGAGGTGGCGTCCTGGTCGCGGTGGTGATCGTTCAGGCGATCGGCCTGCGTCTGCTGACGGGCCACGTCGACAAGCGCGCGCCAACCATTGCCAAACGTCCGGCACTGTGGCGCGTCGACCTGATGTTCGGCGGCGCCGTCTTCATGTTGCTCGGCCTGCACCTGGGGTCGGTTCTCCTCTGGTCGGCGGCAGTGGTTTACGGGGGCGTCATCCCCGACTGGGTGCAGGCTGCACGCTTCGCCGCGCGCTCTTATACGACGATCGGCAGCGACCACCAGGTGCCGGAGAAATGGCATATGCTGGCGCCGATCATCGCCATTTCCGGGATGTTCACCTTCGCCTGGACGGCCAGCGTCCTGGTCAGCATCGTCGAGCAGTGCAACCACCTGCGCCGCCTGGCGTGGGACGCGCGCCGCAGGAAGCGCGAGGCGACGCGGGGCGCCAGGCCGACCCCGTCGGCAGACTGAGCGTGGCTGGAAGGGATGCCCTGCCGCCGTGCTAGAATCTTCGGCAGCCTGGAACGGTCGGGCGCGACCGATCAACACCATGGCGTTGGCGAGTCGCGACCGGCCTGTCGTCCCGTAGCAGTAACCCAGCCGCCGCCGGCGTGAGCGAACCGGCGCAACGAATGATGCTTAACCTTTTGCGGAAACCCTGATGAGAAAAATCTCAATCCTTGCACGCGCGGGCGCCAGGACGACCATTCGGATGGTCGTCCTGGCCGGCTGCAGCGTCCTCGCCGGTTGTGCCACCGAAAGCGCCATCCTGGGCAGCGGCACCACCACCGTCGTCTCCGACACGTCGCACCTGACACAGAGCGGCTTCCTGTCCGACTACGCGCGCCTGAAACCGACCGCCTGGGGCGAAGGCGTCGAGTGCTGGCGTGACCCCAATCTCGATGCCGCACGTTATGACAAGATTCTCGTCTCGCGCATCCTGGTTTCGCTCAAGGCCAGCAAGGCGCCGCAGACCATCGATCCGAAGGATCTCAACACACTCACCGACTATTTCCACCACGACCTGGTGAAGGCGCTGCAGCCGCAGATGCGGGTCGTCGATAAGGCCGGACCCGGCGTGGTGGTGATGCGGGTGGCTCTGACCGACCTCGTGCCGACGACGGTCACCGACAGCCTGGCCGGGACGCTGATTCCCTACGCCTTCGTCGCCGAGGCGGGGTCGGGCGTGGCCACCGGCAGGCCCGCAGGCTCGACGCCGTACATGGGCGAAACCGGCATGGAGATGCAGTTTCGCGATGGTGGGTCGGGCAAGGTTCTCGCAGAATGCCGAGACACCGAGATTGGCCGCAAGTACGCGGTCGACGTCAATACCAGCGCCGTCGGCGCGGCGCAGACCTGGGCCAATGGCTATCTGAGTTCCTTCCAGGCCTGGACCTACGCCAAGGACGCCTTCGACAAGTGGTCTCAGCTGGTGGCCAAGCGTATCGCTCTACTGCGCGGCGCCCAGCCTTAGGCACTTGCGGTAGCCTGGGGTGAGGCACGCCGCCCAGGGTTTCCAGGCAGGGTGACGCGGAGCTTGCTTGGCGTCACCCTGACGACCTTCGCCGACGTAGGCTGCACACCGCCGGAAATGCGCCACGCGACATGACCAGACGATCGAGAAGCGAGCCCCCCCCGCAGACAACTGCTGTGTCGGCAAGTGTTGTCGATCGACGGCCAAGCCGCCACTGGCGGTTTGTCGCCGGGTTGCTCCTGGCACTGGTGGTCGCCGGCGTGGTGTTCCTTGCCACCCGGTCGACGCCACCACCTCCAGTAGCGCCGGCGTCGCCGGTGCCCGTTGCCGCGGCCGAGGCGGCGCCTGCCGGCACGCCCGCTACCTATGTCGGCGCCGAGACGTGCAAGACCTGCCACGCGCCGGAATTCAAGGCCTGGTCGGGTTCCCATCACCAGCTGGCGATGCAGGAGGCCAACGCCGCGAGCGTGCTCGGTGACTTCGCCAACGTCAAGTTCCGGCAACACGGCGTCGAGTCCACCTTCTTCAAGCGTGGCGACAAGTTCATGGTCCGCACCGACGGCCCCGATGGCGAGCTTGCGGACTACGAGATCGCCTACACCTTCGGCCTCTACCCGTTGCAGCAGTATCTGATTCCCTTCCCCGGTGGGCGCTACCAGACGCTGCCGATTGCCTGGGATTCGCGATCCCGGGGCGAGGGCGGCCAGCGCTGGTTCCACCTCTACCCCAACCAGAAGGTCGATCACCGGGACCCCCTGCACTGGACGCGCCTGTACCAGAACTGGGCGCTGCAGTGCGCCGAGTGCCACTCGACCAATCTGCGCAAGGGCTATGACGCGGCCAGCGATACCTACAAGACCACTTTCAGCGAAATCAACGTCGCCTGCGAATCCTGCCACGGTCCGGCGTCTACCCATGTGGACTGGGCCCGGAACGCCAGGGCGCCGTACGACGGCCGGGAAGACAAGGGCTTGCCATCGCTGAAGAGCCACTGGAACGAAGCGTGGAAGTTCCCGTCGGCGGGCGCCAGGTTTGCCGTCCGCAACCACCTTGCCGACCCTGCCGGGATGAACACCTGCGCTGCCTGCCACGCTCGCCGCTCGACCTTGAGCGAAGGCGGCAAGGCCGGCGCGCCGCTCGAGGACACGCATCGCCTGGCGATGCTCACCGCCCCGAACTATCATGCCGATGGTCAGCAGCGCGAAGAGGTCTATGTCTGGGGATCCTTCCTGCAGAGCAAGATGTATCAACGCGGCGTGACCTGCATGGACTGCCACGACCCGCACACCCAGAAGTTGCGCGCCGAGGGCAACGCGCTATGCACGCGCTGCCACAGCGCCGCCCAGTTCGACGCCCCGCAGCACCACCAGCATCAGGCCAACGGCAAGGGCGCGCAGTGTGTCACCTGCCACATGCCGACCCAGAACTACATGGTGATCCATGCCCGGCAGGATCACAGCATGCGTGTACCCCGCCCAGACGTGTCGATTGCGCTTGGCAGCCCGAACGCTTGTACTCAGTGCCACACGGACAAGAAGGCTCAATGGGCGGCCAGTGCCATGGACAGGTGGTATGGCAAGACCTGGCGCGAGCGACCGCAGTACGGCACGACCCTGCACGCCGGCCAGACGCAGGGAGCGGCGGCCTTGCCCGGCCTGCTCGACCTGGCCGGCAACCCTGCCGCACCGGCGATCATCCGGGCGACTGCGGCGACACTTGCCGAGCCGCATGTCCATCCCGGCACACTGCCGGCAGCGCGCGCCTTGCTGCAGGATGCCGACCCGTCGGTACGCATTGCCGGTCTCGGCATGATCGCGCCGATCGACCCACTGAACCGCGTGCTTAGCGCTGCACCGCTACTCTCCGACCCGGTTCGTGGCGTGCGCGTCGAGGCCGCGCGGGTCCTCGCTGACGTGCCCGACGCGCAGATCCCGGAGGGCAGGCGGGCGGCTCGCGTGGCCGCCTTGCAGGAGTATGTGGCCTCACTGCAACTGGAGGCAGACTGGCCTTCGGGCAACGTCAACCTTGGCAACCTGCGCCTGCGCCAGGGGCGCATGGACGAGGCGGTGGCTGCTTTTGAGCGCGCCATCGCGCTTGACCCGGCTTTCGATGGCGCCTATATCAATCTCGCGGATGCCTGGCGTCAGCAGGGGCGGGAGTCCGAAGCGGGAAACGTACTGCGCCGGGGCTTGGCCGTCATGCCGCGCGATGCGCACCTGCAGCATGCGCTGGGTCTCTCGCTGACACGCCAGGGCGAGAAAGTCGCGGCGCTGAAGGCGTTCGTCGAGGCGGCCAGACTGGCGCCAGACAACGCGCGCTATGTTTACGTTCACGCGATAGCCGTGCATTCTGCCGGCAAGCTCAAGGAAGCATTGACGCTGCTGCGCGCCGCCGACAAGCGTCATCCCAACGATCTCGACATCCTTGCGGCGCTGCTGTCGATGAGTCGGGAGGCGGGTGACCGGCAGGCGGCGCTTGGCTATGCGAAACAGCTCGCCGGAATCCTGCCGGACAACGCCAATCTGAAGCGACTGGTGGCGGAACTCGAAGCCCGGTGATCTCGCCTCTTGCCGGCCAGGCAGCGCCGGCTCGATCTAGGCCGCCACTGACTACTGGAAAGGATTACCCGTGCCGAACATCTCCGACTTCAACAGCGCGTCAGGTGCCGCTACCGATCGCGAGCACGACGTTCAGCTTGGCCTGTTGCAGGCGCTGTGCCGCGCCGTCGCCGACAATCGCGATGCCGCTTCGGTCAGCGAGATCCTGGATCAGTTGATCGCCTACAGCGAGGCGCACTTCATGTCCGAGGAACTGCTGATGCGGTTGAACAGCCATGACGACTACGCGGATCACGTCGACGATCACGGCCAGATGCTCGATCGGCTGCGGCAGATCGCCGCCGATCATGCGGCGGGCAATTCTCCGCTGCTGGCAGCACAGGCGGCAGAGATTCTTGGTTTCGTCCGCGGTCACATCGACACGCGCGATCGGCACTTCGCCGACCGACTGCGCGACGGACAGTAGCGCCGTGTGGATTGGCGAGGCCTTCTCAAGCGTATCGCGAATGCTTCGTGTAGGCGCCCGCTAGCCGCCGCCGCGTGGCGGCGGCAGTTCGTCGAGCAGGCGCGGCGCGTAGTGTTGTGTGAGGATCGGCCCGAGGATGGCCGTCACGAGCACCACGATGAGAACCGCGTTGAGCATGCGGTTGTCGACCAGCGGACTGGCCGCTGGTGTACAAGGGGAGGCAGGCAGCGAAAACGAGCAGGGAGAGGGTGTCGGAAACCATCGTCGCGCCGAACGTCACCACCATGGGTTCGCGATTCCTCGCCCCCAGCCTGGCGATGATGGTCGATCCGAGCATCGTGTGCGAGGCGATCAGCGACCCGACGACGATTGCCGGCAGACACTCGTAGCCAAGCCACAGGGTGGCCAGCGTTCCCAGCAGCAGCGGAAGCGAAGTCGTGATCACTCCAAAGCTGAGCGCGCGCAAGATCTTTTGCCGGAACAACGTCAGGTCGAGTTCCAAACCGGCGAAGAACATCAACAGCAGCGCGCCCACTTCAGCGAAGAATTTCAGAACCGGATGCTCGTGGGAAAAGATGTCGAGCACATGCGGCCCGAACAGCATGCCAGCGACCAGCAAGCCCACCGCCTCCGGAAAATGGACGCGGCGCGAGAGGCGTGGAATGCTGACAATCAGCATCATGCATACCGCGAAGCTGGCCAAGGTTGGCAGAACGGCGACCGCCTTCCGCAGGTAGTCGAGGAGCTACATGCCGGCCTTCGAGGAAGGCTTACTTCGGGAACATGAACTGCACCTGGGCGCGAATCTGCCAGTTGGCGCCGTTATCCGGCGTCACCACGTTGTAGTACGCCGACAGTTGTGTGTTCACCGGCAGTCTGCCGAGGTGGAAGATTTTCCCAACCCCGCCGCCGACCGGAACCGTCCAGCGCTGGCTGCTCTCGGCCTTCCAGTCGGCGGTGATGATCGGCGCGCTGGTCAGGTAGAAACCGCCGTCGAAGTTGTAATTGACGAAGGGCTGGATCAGGCCGTTGTTGTACGACCCGCCCTGCTTGTTGCTGGAGAGCGACCAGATGTTGTTGACCAGCACGCCGTAGACCCAGGTGTTACGTCCCGCGATATCTGGAACTCTTCAACCCGAGCCATTCGAGGTTGAGATGATGGCAAAGTCCCACGCTGACGCCGGAAGAAGAGGTTCCGGCGTCAGCGTGGGACGAGAGGGCTAGAAGGG
>JAFLDO010000003.1 GCA_017302455.1 Accumulibacter sp. | reverse complement strand
CAGAGGTGTTCCAGCCCTTCTCCGTCCTTCTTCATTCCGCCTTCGCTCAGGAGATCCTTCGATCTTCCTGCTCAAAGTACGCGCGATATTCAAAGCCCTTCAATCCCGTTTAGGGGCGGACGTAACAGGGGTTCTCGGCGACGACGGACTGCGGGCCCAGCCGGCCGCCGTCGCGCTTCATCCCCCTGGGAAAGGCGGTGAGCACCGGCTGGGTCGACTCGGGCCAGTCCATCGTTCGACCGACGACCGTAGCCAGCTTGTTGTCGTTCCACAGGATTCGCGTACAGGCCTGCGCCGCCGGGATCGGCGCCACCATCATGGACGCGCAGAGGATTGCATTCAGTACGGCGTGTGAGCGGATGTTTGCTCTCATTCACTGACTCCTTTGGGTTGTGTGGCGCGCCTGGCGGAAGAACTGGACCGGAAAGGGCTTCCTGATCCGGTGATCTCTCCTGCAGGCGGGACACCTTCATGGTTTCAAGGCATCGACACTTGGCACGTCGGCGACTTCCCGCAGCCTACACCAGGATCTCTTCCTGGGCATCGCTGATGGTGGGGGCCAGACAGAGTGGGCGGCGCAGAGGGTGGTTCTTCGGCGCGATCTGAGCCGGATACGGCGCCCCGGCCAACGCCGGGTTGGTGTAACGCCTGCGCTGCTTATGACAGGTCGGCCGGGTCTACCTCGGATACTGGTGATAGACCAGTGTCGCCAGGCGCAGCATGTCTTCGCGCCCGGTGGTGCCCGATAGCGCGTAGCCGAAGCGGCCGTCGGCCCAGTAGAAGACGTCGATGCCGTCTTCGCGCGCGTAGCGGAAAAGCGTGTCGCCGCCGTTCGGCGCAGCGGGGCGAACGTAGAGTGTGAGGCGATTGTGTGCGGCGTTCTCGTACATGAACTGCGCTACTTCTCCTTTGTCGCCGGGCAGCAGGCGGCCGCCGACGAGACGGTAGCCGACTTCGTCCAGCTTCGGCGGCTTGAGTTCCGCGCCGAGCCGCTTGGACAGCCAGCCGACGAGATGAGCCTCCTGATCCGCTCCCACCTCTACCGGATGACGCATTTCGGGGACGAATACCGCGTGCGCCACCGCGGCCTGTCGCGGCAGGGAGACCGTGGCCGATGGCGGCTGTGGATCTCGGGTGGTTTCACCACGCAGGACATAGCCGGTAACGGCGCCGAGCATCAACCAGGCAAGGGCGGCGAGCTTGCGGAGATCGCGCCAGCGCGAGGCATTGGCGGCAGGCAGGACGCGGGCGGGAATCGGCTCGTCGAGAACGCGATCGTAAGTGCGGTGCAGGTGGGCCGAGAGCGCACGCCAATCCTCGACCTGTTGCCGGTGCTCGGGATGCGCGGCCAGCCAGGCCTCGACCTGCGCCAGCCGGGTCGGGGCAAGCTGGCCATCGGCGAAGGCGTGCAGGTCGTCTTCGGAAATCGGCGCACTCATGGCTTGACCACTCGCAAGGGCGCTGTGAACTCGTCGGCAAGCACGGCCCGGAGCCGGCCACGAGCGCGTGACAGGCGCGACATCACGGTGCCCGGCGGAACACCCAGCGCCAGCGCGACATCGGCGTAGCTCAGATCCTCCAGACCGACCAGCAGCAGGACTTCGCGCTGCTCCAGGGGCAGCTGCATCAGCGCGTGCTGCAGATCGCGCAGTTCCAGTGCATCGGCCTGATCGGCCCGTTGCACCGGCACGGGAAGGTCACTGTCGGCGCAAAAGGCGACGCGACCATCGCGGCGACGGCCATCGACGTGGAGGTTGTGCATGATCGAAAACAGCCACGGGCGCAAGTCGCGCTCGCGATGCCAGAAGCGCCACTTGTCGAGCGCACGTTCCAGCGTGTCCTGCACCAGATCGTCGGCGCTATCGCCATGCCCCGTCAGCGCCCGCGCGTAACGGCGCAGACGGGGAATTTCGGCAACGATGGCGTCGCGGCTGCTCACCGCCGAGCGTTACGGCTTCGCGACGTGCCAGACGCCGTTGAAGCCGTCACCGGTCTTGTCGCCGACCTTCTGGTCCTTGGACCAGAAGTAGAGCGGCTTGCCCTTGCTTGCCCACTGCTTGGCGCCGTCGTCGCGCGTGATGATGCTGTAGTCACCGCCGGCGGTATCGCCGGTGGCAGCGGCAAGTGGTGGCCAGTTGGTGGCGCAGGGGCCGTTGCAGACGCTCTTGCCACTACCCGCTGCATCCTTGTCGAAGGTGTAGAGGGTCATGCCGTTGGCGCCGACCAGCACGCCGTCGGCGACCTTGACCGGGGCGTCGGCGGCCCAGGCCGCGGTGGTCAGGGCGATCAGGGAAAAAGCAGCGGCAACTTGTCTGATTTTCATGGCGTTCTCCGTTGAGGGTTGAGGGTGCTACAGGGGATATACGGATGAGCCGTCGGGTTTATTCCACGAGCCGGATCAGACGTTGAACCAGAAGATCAGAGGCAATGTATGGATCTTCAACGTCTTTACTTTCTGTACTCGGAAACCGTGCTCCGATTTGTACTGGTTTGAGATCGGGCTGAGTACGGCGACTACATCAGGCGGTTGAACTGGCCGATCCGCCCGGCGCCTTGAGTACGGACTCAGGCGTGGACGGTGCCAGTCCCAAGCGGCAGCGTCCAGCCTTCGAAGTGGTGTGGGACGCCTATCAAAGAGGCTTCAGATCATAGCTCGTGCTGCGCCCACCGGCCGCGGTTCTCTGCAAGATCCCCCGCTCGACCAGATCGTTGATGTCTCGCAGCGCGGTGTCCGACGAGCAGTTGGCCAGCGCCGCCCATTTGCTGGTGGTGAGCTTGCCTTGAAAGCCATCCAGCAGGCGGTTCAGCACCTTGACCTGACGTTCATTCAACGTGGCACCCTGCAGCCCCTGCCAGAACCGCGCCTTGAACAGGACGGCGTCCAGTACGCCATGCGCTTGGCCCAGCGCCTGACTGAGCATGTCGAGGAACCAACGCAGCCATTCCGTCACATCCATCGAGCCTTTTTGCGTGCGCTCCAGGATGTCGTAATAGGCTTTGCGCTCGCGCTGGATTTGCGCGGACAGGCTGTAGAAGCGCTGAGGGCTGCCGTCGGTACGCGCCAGCAGCAGGTCACCCACAGCACGTGCGATGCGGCCGTTCCCATCATCGAAGGGGTGCAGAGTCACGAACCATAGGTGTCCGAGCCCTGCGCGGATCAGTGCCGGATCGCTGGGGGCAGGGTCATTCAGCCAGCGCAGGAATACGCTCAGCTCCGTCGTCAGGCGATCAGCCGGTGGCGCCTCGAAGTGCACCCGCTGGCGATTCATCGGACCGGAAACCACCTGCATGGGGCCAAGGGCATCGTTTCGCCACGCCCCCGTGGTGATCTTGGTGAGGCCAGAGTAGCCCGTGGGAAACAGCGCCGCATGCCAAGCGAAGAGACGGTTTGGCGTGAGTGGCGCCCCGTGCCGAATAGTGGCGTCCAGCACCATCTCCACCACACCCTCGACGTGCCGGTCGACTGGTGCCAGCGAGCCGATGTCCACCCCCAATCGACGGGCGATGGACGAGCGCACGGAGGCCACATTCAGGTGCTCGCCCTCGATCTCGCTGGTCTTGAGGACATCGTCGGTCAGGGCGGCCAAGCTGGCCTCGTCGCGCAGACCCAAGCCCACGTCGGCGAGCCGACCCAGCAGCAGCCCTTGGGCGCGGCTGACCTGGGCCATGGGCTCAGCCAATGCTGACAGGTCGTAGCGCCAGTGAGGCCAGTCAGGTGCCTGCCAGGCGTAGAGGTAATCGCTGCTATTCATGCGGTGATTGTGGGCCGCATTCGCCGCGCCGGCAAGTTATTTGCCGTATTTGGTGCGGTGAATGTGAGCGCATTCGCCGCGAGAGTGGTCTGTCCGAGATATGGCGCCGTGTCCGTGCCTGCAATCAAACGCGACCGTCATCGAGATGTCTGGGGCTGCCGACGGCCTTCAGCCCCGTTTGGTAGCGATCATCCACCCTTTGGCAGAACTCACCCAGCGAAAGCTCCAGTGCGCCGGCCAGACGATGGAGCGCGCTGATCGCGGGTTACTTGCGTGTGCTCTCGATCAGGGTGATGTACGGACGATCCAGCTCACCTCTGTCTTCAGACGTTGAACAGAAAATTCAGCACATCGCCGTCCTTGACGACGTAGTCCTTGCCCTCGGCGCGCATCTTGCCGGCTTCCTTGGCTCCCTGTTCGCCCTTGCAGGCGAGGAAGTCGGCGAGGGCAATCGTCTGCGCGCGGATGAAGCCCCTCTCGAAGTCGGTATGGATGACGCCGGCGGCCTGCGGGGCGGTGTCGCCGACATGGATGGTCCAGGCGCGGACTTCCTTGACGCCGGCCGTGAAGTAGGTCTGGAGGCCCAGCAACTGGTAGGCGGCACGCACCAGGCGATTGAGCCCGGGTTCGTCGAGGCCGAGGTCGGCGAGGAAGGCTTGCTTGTCCTCGTCGTCGAGATCGGCGAGTTCGGCTTCGATCTTCGCGCAGAGGGCGACGACCGGTGCGCCTTCCGCGGCCGCATGTTCGCGCAGGCGGTCGAGGTGCGGATTGTTGTCGAAGCCGTCCTCGAGAACGTTGCCGACGTACATCATCGGCTTGATCGTCAGCAGGCACAGCGGTTTGAGCAGAGCCTTCTCGTCCGTGGACAGCGCCAGCGTGCGCGCGGGAAGGCCTTCGTTGAGATGTGGCAGCAGGCGCTCGAGAACGCCGACGAGCTTCTGCGCGTCCTTGTCGCCGGCCCTGGCCTTCTTGCTGTCGCGGTTGAGGGTGCGTTCGACGGCGGCGAGGTCGGCGAGGGCCAGCTCGGTCATGATCGTTTCGATGTCGGACAGCGGGTCGACGCGGCCCGAGACATGGACGACGTTGGCGTCCTCGAAGCAGCGGACGACGCTGACGATGGCGTCGGTTTCACGAATGTTGGCGAGAAACTTGTTGCCGAGACCTTCTCCCTTCGAGGCGCCGGCCACCAGCCCGGCGATATCGACGAACTCGACGATCGCCGGTTGCACGCGTTGCGGCTTGACGATGGCGGCGAGCTGCGCGAGGCGGGGATCGGGCACTTCGACGATGCCGACGTTCGGCTCGATGGTACAGAAAGGGTAGTTCTCGGCGGCGATTCCCGCCTTGGTCAGGGCATTGAAGAGGGTGGACTTGCCGACGTTGGGCAGGCCGACGATACCGCACTGGAGACTCATGTTCGGGTTCCTATGGTGAAACGCGCTTGACGTGCAGCAGCCGCTGCGCGGCGGCGTAGTCGCCGGCGGCGAGGTCCGGCCAGGCGAGCAGACAGCGATCGATGGCGCGGTCGATGAGTTCCTGCTCTTCCCGCCGCGGTGCCTTGAGGACATAGCCGACGACCGCGTCGCGCTCGCCGGGATGGCCGATGCCCAGGCGCAGCCGCCAGAAGTCGGGCGTCGCCAGGCGTGCCTGGATGTCCTTGAGGCCGTTGTGGCCGCCGTTGCCGCCGCCCAGCTTGAGGCGGGTGGTTCCGGGCGGCAGGTCGAGGTCGTCGTGCACCACCAGCGTCTCGTCGGCGCCGATCTTGTAGAAACGGGCAAGCGCGGCGACGGCCTGGCCCGACAGATTCATGTAGGTCATCGGCTGCAGCAGCCACAGTTCGCCGACACGGGCGACGCGGCCAAGGAACTTGCCCTGTGGCGCGAGCGGCGCGCGCAGACGCTGCGCCAGTTGGTCGATGAACCAGAAGCCGACGTTGTGGCGGTTGTCTTCGTATTCGCCGCCGGGGTTACCGAGGCCGACGATCAGGCGAGGGGGTGACATGGGATCATTGGGGTGGGGACAAAAACAGGCCGCCGTGGGCACCGGGTGCCGGACGGCGGCCTGGCCTGGGAGCCGCGGACCTAGGTGGCGGCCGCTTCGCCCTCGGCGGCGTCGGTCTCGGCACCGCCCTTGCGGGCCGGGATGGACGCCACCACCGGGTCCTCGTCACCATGCGTCACCGGCTTCACGCCGGCCGGGAAGACAAGTTCCGAGACATGCAGCGCATGACCCGACTCGAGGTTCTTCAGGTCGACTTCGATGTAGGCCGGCAGGTCCTGCGGCAGGCAGGTCACTTCGATATCGTTGAGGATGTGCGCGACATTGCCACCACCGATCTTGACGCCCGGCGCAATGTCGGCGTTGACGAAGTGCAGCGGTACGCGCTGGTGGATGGCGTGCGTGGTGTCGACGCGCTGGAAGTCACAGTGCAGCACCAGCGGTTTCCACGGGTGCCTTTGCGAGTCACGCAGGACGACGCTTTGCGTGGCACCGTCGACATTGAGCGTCAGCACGGAGGCGTGGAAAGCTTCCTTGCGTAGATTGAGCAGAATTTCGTTGTGATCGAGGTCGATCAACAGCGGCGCGGCCGACCCGCCGTAAACGATGGCCGGGACCCGCTTTTCGCGACGCAGGCGGCGGCTCGCTCCGGACCCCTGCAAGGTGCGCTTGCGCGCGTGAAGTTCAAAAGTCATGGACAACTCCTGGGTTGAGGCAATCCCCGCCCGCGACCAGGCGGGGGGTTGGGAAATCCATCGGCAAGACGCAGTGTCTTATTCGATGAACAAAGAGGAAACCGAATCCTCGTTGCTGATCCGGCGAATGGTTTCGGCCATCACCTCGGCGACGGAAAGCTGTCGGATGCGCGGAGAAGCCACGGCATCGTCGCGCAGCGGAATGGTGTCGGTGACGACCAGTTCGTCGAGATCGGAAGCATTGATCCGCTCGACGGCACGGCCCGAGAGTACGGGGTGGACGCAGTAGGCGAGTACCTGCCTGGCGCCGTGTTCCTTGAGCGCGGTGGCCGCCTTGCAGAGGGTTCCGGCGGTGTCGACCAGGTCGTCCATGATCACGCAGGTGCGCCCCTCGACCTCGCCGATGATGTTCATCACCTCCGACACGTTGGCCTTGGGACGGCGCTTGTCGATGATCGCCAGATCACATTCGAGCCGCTTGGCGAGGGCACGCGCGCGGACGACGCCGCCGACGTCCGGGGAAACGACCATCAACTGCTCGAAGTCCTTCTTCCACACGTCGCCGAGCATGATCGGCAGCGAATAGATGTTGTCGACCGGGATGTTGAAGAAGCCCTGAATCTGCTCGGTGTGCAGGTCCATCGTCAAGACGCGGTGGACGCCGGCTGCGGTCAGCAGGTCGGCGACCAGCTTGGCAGCGATCGGTACGCGCGCCGAGCGCACGCGACGGTCCTGGCGGGCGTAGCCGAAGTAGGGGATGGCGGCCGTGATGCGGGCGGCCGAGGCGCGCTTGAGCGCGTCGGCCATGACCAGCAACTCCATCAGGTTCTCGTTGGTCGGAGCACAGGTCGATTGCAGGATGAAGACGTCCATCCCGCGCACGTGCTCCTGGATCTCGACGCTGATCTCGCCGTCGGAAAAACGGCCGACATTGGCGCGGCCAAGCGAGATGTTGAGACGCTTCACTACGTCGGCAGCCAGGGCGGGATTGGCGTTGCCGGTGAATACCATCAGGCTGTCATAGGCCATGGTGTGCTTCCCTCGGCGCCCGGAATGCGGCGCCCATAAAGCAAGACGGGCAGGTCAGGCCGCCTGCCCGCTTTGACGGAGATGGAATGGCTGGGGAAGAAGGATTCGAACCTTCGAATGCCGGAATCAAAATCCGGTGCCTTAACCAACTTGGCGACTCCCCAGCGGTCGCTAATTCGCCTGGGTGGCGAACGAGGCGCGCATTATACCGGGAATTCCTCGGGAAAAGGAAGCTCGCGGACGAGAAATCTGGCGCAGGTGGTCGAAGGTTCAGTCGGCCAGCGCCCGCAGGGGGTGATGGTCGAGACCCGGCGCGAGCCAGCCACGCATCGTCGCGGGCAGTTGCGCCAGTGTGGTCGCGGCCATGTCGAGCGTGGCGAACTCGGCGAAGACGCAGGCGCCGGAACCGCTCATGCGCGCCGGCGCCCACGTCGCCAGCCAGGCCAGGTGTTCGGCAATCACCGGAAAGCGAGCGCATGCCACGGCTTCGAGGTCATTGGTGCCGAAGGCCGGACGCCAGGCATCGACGGCAATCGGCCGTGAATCGCGCTTGAGTTCGGGGCTGCCGAAAATCGCTGCCGTCGGCACCTGCACCGGCGGTTCGAGGACCACGTACCAGCTCGGCGGCAACTCGACCGGTCGCAGCGTCTCGCCGATGCCTTCGGCAAAGGCGTTGCGGCCGAAGACGAATACCGGCACGTCGGCGCCAAGCTGCAGGCCGATTTCCTGCAGCCGGCGGCGCGGCAGAGCAAGCTGCCAGAGGTGGTTGAGGGCCAGCAAGACCGTCGCGGCATCCGAGCTTCCGCCACCCAGGCCGCCACCGAGCGGCAGACGCTTGTCGATGCTGATTTCGACGCCGGCCCGGCAACCGGTTGCCGCCTGCAGCAGGCGCGCGGCACGCACCGTCAGGTCGTTTTCCGGCGGCACCCCGGGCAGTGGCGTCGCCAGGTGTACCGCGCCGTCGGCACGTGGCGCGAAGCGCAGGCTGTCGCCATGCCCAAGAAAGCGAAAGACGGTCTGCAGCAGGTGGTAGCCATCCGCGCGTCGGCCGACGACGTGGAGAAAAAGGTTGAGCTTGGCCGGCGCCGGGTATGCGCTCTGCCAGTTCCATGTCTCTTCAGGTGTCGGCATGTGATTCAGTCCGCTGGCGGCAGTGCCTGCCATTCGTCGATTCGCAGGCGCAGTTGAACGCTTCCTTCCCGCTCGACGAAGAGCCGGTCGGGGAGCGCTTGCGGATCGTCGCCGTCGTAGGCGTAGTCGATGCGCCAGTCCTCCTGGCGCAAGTGCAGCGGGCGTCCCTGCGGGTCCGTGGTCAGCGTGCCGGCGTTCGCGTGACGGCCGCGCAGCCAGTCGACGAGCCTGTCCAGGGGAAGGGGATAACCCAGCACCGCGTGCAGCAGGCTGTCGACAGTCGCAGCGCTCTGCGATCGGCCCTCGCCGGCGGTCAGGAATGCCCCGCTGGCGTCGCTGACGATCTCCGCCAGCGCCTGCCCGAGCGGCGAAGAGAGCACGAGCTCATCGCGATCGCCCACATGTCGCCAGTGGATTCCACCGACGTAGGCCTTCCCCTCGTGGCGCACGGAAAAGCGGCCCACCAACGCGAAGTCCTGCAGGCTGTCACGGTCAATCGGTAGCCGCGCACCGGTCGGTGGCCCGATGGCCGTACAGGCACTCAATGCGAGCAGGCCGAAGAGGAAAAGGAGCAGCTGTCGGTAGCCTGCTGTGGAGGCGCCGGTCGAGCCGCCGTCGCGACGCTTCAAGGTCAGGGCGAGAACTTCTTGACGGCCTCGCCGAGAACCTCGTGCGCAGGATCCTTCTTCTGTGCCTCGCGCAGGATGGCTTGCGCCTCGTTCTTGCGGCCGAGCATCCACAGCACTTCGCCCAGGTGCGCCGCGATTTCCGGGTCGCGGCGCAGGGCGTAGGCGCGCTGGAGGTGTGCCAGGGCACTGTCGAGATCACCTTGGCGATAGAGCACCCAGCCCATGCTGTCGAGAATGAAAGGATCATTGGGGGCGAGCTGGAGCGCCTTCTCGATCAGCTGCTGCGCTTCCGGCAGGCGCAGCTTGCGATCGGCGTACGAGTAACCGAGGGCATTGTAGGCTTGTGCGCCCTCCGGCTGGATCTCTATCAGCTTGCGCAGGCGGCTTTCCATGACCTCCAGCCGGCCGAGCTTCTCGGCGAGCAGGGCCGACTCGTAGAGCAGGTCGGGCTGTCCCGGTTCCGCGAGCAACGCCTGTTCCAGCAAGTCGAGGGCGGCCTCGGTCTGCTTGGCATCACGCAACAGGGCAGCTTCGGCGATTGTGAACTGGACGCGTTGCTTAGGGCTTCTCTCGGCTGCGGCGCGCAGTTCGGCGCGCGCCTCATCGAGCTTGCCTTGCTTGGCGAGGATGCCGGCACTGCGCAGTTGCGCCGGAAGGTAGTGCTCGCCGGCGCCAACCTGCCGATAGTAGTCAAGGGCTTCCTGCGGGCGCTTGTTTTCGTCGGCAAGCTGTCCAAGGTAGAAGTACGGGGCGCTCTTGTCCGGGATTTCGAGAGTCACCAGATGCTTGAGCTGCGCCTCGGCGAGCGCTTGATCATTCTCCTGGAGGGCGAGGAGGGCAACCGGATAGACGACGTCTGGATTGTTCGGGTAGGCCTGCAGCAACAACTCGAACTGGCGCTTTGCCTCCGCATAGCGTTTCTCGCCGACCAGCGCCCGCGCCAGATGAAGCTGGACCTCGCGCGCCTTGGGGTAGCGTTCGACAAAGCCTTGCAAGGAGGCTATAGCCGCGGCGCTTGACTTGCTGGCCAAGATCTGGGCTTCCAGCAGGGCGGCCGTTTCCCAGTCAGGGCGCAGCTCGAGAGCCTTGCGGACTTCGCCGAGCGCCCTTTCATTCTCGCCTGCCGAACTGGCGGCCACGGCGACGGCGTAATGCGCTTCGGCGAGGCCGAAATAAGGCGTGCAGACCTTGCTGACAAGTTGCAAGACCGCCTGGCGATCCGGGGTGCGCGCAAACATCCGGTTGAGACCGAGCAGATTGGCTGGCAATGACGCCTTGTCCGCATCCAGGAGGCGGATCAATTCCGGAGCCAGACCCTCGAGCTGATTGCTCATGATCATCACCCCGACCAGTACCTGCTGCGCGCGCTTGGACTCGGGTTCCACCTGTATCCACAGGCGTGCGAGTTCCTGCACCACTTCAAAACGGCGCGCATAGCTGGCCACCTCGATGGCGCGCGCAATCACCGCCGGGTCGCGCGTTCGCACGGCCAGGTCGGCGTAGGCCTGGCTGGCGAACTCGTTCTTGCCGCGCTGCAGGGCCACTTCGGCAAGCAACACCTGGTATACCACTTGGCCGGTCAGTTCCCCGGGCTTCCTGTCGGTGGCTCGCGGATCCGTTGCCTCGGGAAGGCCGGCCGGCACTTCGCGGATCGTGGGTCGTGCGCGTTTGCTGGCACCGGCCATGTCGCCTGCGGCCTGCGCCGGGATGCCGAAGGCGAGCGCGAGCATGGCGCAGACGAGAGTGTTCTTGATCGGTTTCATGGTTTCCTTGCCTGCCGCAAACAGTCGCGGGAATTGACGGGGCGGATTGCGTCATAATTCCTGTTGCGCATGTTATGGACTTTTCTCGGTAGCGGCAATGCCAGAACTCCCCGAAGTTGAAGTCAGTCGCCAGGGATTGCTTCCCCTATTGCGGGGACAGCGTATTCTCGGGGCGGTTGTGCGCACTCCGCGCCTGCGTCACGAGATTCCTCCCGATCTCGCGTCGCGGCTCACCGGCCTGCGCCTTGACGGCATCCTCCGACGCGGCAAGTATCTGCTGCTGGACTGCGAAAGCAGCGCGCGGGGCGGCTGGATCATTCTCCACCTCGGCATGTCGGGCAGCCTGCGCCTGGTGCCGCCGGAGACTCCACCGCGCAAGCATGATCACGTTGACCTGGTCTTCGGCCAAAGCGTTCTGCGCCTCCGGGATCCCCGTCGTTTCGGGGCCGTGCTGTGGCACGCGGGTGGCGATGTCGAGAGTCATCCGCTGCTCGCTGCTCTCGGCGTCGAACCCCTCTCCGAAGGATTCAGCGGCGATTGGTTGTACGCGGCGACGCGGCGACGCCGTGTAGCGATCAAACCCTTGCTGATGGATAGCCATTTCCTGGTGGGCGTCGGCAACATCTACGCCGCCGAGAGTCTGTTCCGCGCTGGAATCTCGCCGCTGCGGACCGCCGATCGCATCAGTCTGGCGCGCTATCGGCGGCTGGTTACGGCGATCCGCGCCACGCTCGAAGCGGCGATCGCTGCCGGCGGCAGTAGCGTACGGGACTACGTGCACAGCGATGGCGGAGCTGGCTGCTTCCAGCTTTCCTGCGCCGTTTACGACCGCGCCGGCCAGCCGTGTCCGGCCTGCGCCGGGGAGGTGCGCACGATTCGCCAGTCGGGTCGCTCGACTTTTTACTGCCCGCGTTGCCAGCGCTGATTGGCCGCTCGTGGCAAGAAATCCCATGTCGCTGATTGGTCTGGACTTTGTGGTAGAGTAAAGCCTGTACCTTGCGCTGGAACATGCCATGACGCTTGCCCAACATTTTGCCGCCTACAGTGAATGGCGTGTCGAGCTTTCCGGAGTGCTGGAAAAATTCGCAGGCTGGCTGGTCGAGAACGAACTTGCCGACGCCCAGACCGACCGGCGCATCGCCGAGTTGCTCGAGAAGCTGCGCGAAGATCGCCTGCACGTTGCCTTTGTCGCCGAGTTCTCGCGCGGCAAGTCGGAGTTGATCAACGCCCTGTTCTTCGCCAATTACGGCAACCGCGTGCTGCCTTCCACGGCGGGCCGCACGACCATGTGCCCGACCGAGCTGATGTTCGACCGCACGCGGGCGCCGTCGATCGAACTGCTGCCGATCGAGACCCGCGAGGCCAACGCCAGCATCAGCGAATACAAGCGTTTTCCGGACGAGTGGGAAATCATCCCGCTCGACACCGCCTCCGCCGAAGCGATGCAGGACGCGCTTCGCCATGTCAGCGACGTTCGTCGTGTCGATCTCGAAACGGCCAAGAAACTCGGTTTTGCGGTTGGCGAGGGCGATGCCGTGGCGTTTCGCGTCGACGAGGACGGAACGCTCGAGGTTCCGCGCTGGCGTCATGCGATCATCAATTTCCCGCATCCTCTGCTCGAGCAGGGGTTGGTGATCCTCGACACACCCGGCCTCAACGCGATCGGCACCGAGCCGGAGCTGACCCTGTCGCTGCTGCCCAATGCGCACGCTGTGCTGTTCATCCTGGCCGCCGATACGGGCGTCACGCAATCCGATCTGACCGTCTGGCAAGAACACATCGGAGCGCCGGGTGGACGCAAGAAGGGCCGTATCGTCGTCCTGAACAAGATCGACAGCCTCTGGGACGAACTCAAGTCGCCGGCAGAAGTCGCGGCGGAGATCGCCAGGCAGGTCGACACTTGCGCGTGGACGCTCGATCTGCCTGCCGCCCAGATCTTTCCTGTCTCGGCCCAGAAGGCACTGGTTGCCAAGATCAACGATGACGCCGACTTGCTCAGGCGGAGTTGTCTGGGCGAGCTTGAACATGCTCTTTCCGAGGAACTGATTCCCGCGAAGCAGGAGATCGTTCGCGACAACACCGACAGCGAGTTCTCCGATTGCTATCTGCGCACGCGCAGCCTGCTTGAGTCGCGCCTCGCCAGCCTGCGCGAACAGGTGACCGAGCTCACGGAACTGCGCGGCAAGAACAAGGGTGTCGTCGAGTACATGATGGGCAAGGTACGCGTCGAGAAGGAGGAGTTCGAATCGGGGCTACAGCGCTACTATGCCGTGCGCAGTGTTTTCTCGCAGTTGACCAACAACCTCTTTGCTCACCTCGGGCTTGATTCGCTCCGTCTGCTGACCACCGAGACGCGCGATGCGATGCAGCATGCCACCTTCTCGAAAACGCTGTCGGCGGCAATGGCGCATTTTTTCGAGGTCGCTCGCGGCAACCTCAGCCGGTCAGAAGGAGAGGTGGCGGAAATCAGGGCGATGATGGAGGCCATCTACAAGAAGTTCGCTGTCGAGCATGGCCTCAAGCTGGGTTCACCGATCGGTTTTTCCCTGATGCGCTACTCGAAGGAGATCGACCGCATCGATCAGTGGTGCGACACGCACGTCAATACGATGTTTCAGTTGTTGACCCACGAAAAGGGCCAGCTTACGCAGCGCTTTTTCGAGGAGGTCGCGGTGCAGGTACGAAAGAACTTCGAGCATGCCAACCGTGATGCCGAATCGTGGCTGAAGGCGATCATGGCACCGATGGAGATCCAGATTCGCGAGCACCAGATTCAACTGAAACGCCGGCTGGAGAGCATCAAGCGGATCCACCAGGCGACCGATACTCTGGAAGAGCGGATCGACGAGCTGCTCAGTGTCGAGAACAAACTGGTGTCGCAAATGCAGGCGCTGAACCGGATCGGGGAGAGCATTCGCGATGTCCTCCAGCAGACCGTCAGCCTGGAAGGTGTGCGCAACGCGGCGTGAGCCGCTGGCCTGCGCCGCTCCCTGCAAGATCGGGTGTGGCGCGCGCAGAAGCTGTCAGAAGCCGAAGCGGGCCCAGAAGAACAGGACGTTGCCGTTGCCGTTGCCGCCCGGTACGTAGCTCATGCTGAGGGCGCTGCGCCGATAGTTGACCGAGGCGATCGGCAGAATGCCGGGAAACGGGAAATAGTTGGCGATGTCGGAGCGGGCCGTCACGAAGACGGTGTAGCCCAGGCCCGCGTGCAGTCCGTCGCGCTCTCCCCACATCCACTGATATCCGTAGCCGACGATAGGCTCGAACTTGTCGTGGGAATCGCGGAAGCCCATGGCGTACAGGCTGTGCCAGTTGCCTTCGTCGTCGTAGCGGCTGCGCCCATAGCCCAGCCCCCAGGTATTCTGCTCGAAGCTGTCGAGCTTGGCCTGCGAATAGGCGAATGGCATATGGTAGGTGTAGAAGGGGAGGAGCACTTCGCCCTGGCCCTGTTCCCAGGTGTCGTGCAGCCGTTTGCAGAGACTGCCGGTGAAGGTCGTCGGGTCGTCGCATGCGGCCGCTACGGGGTTGGCGAGGCAGGCGGCGAGCAGTGCAGCCAGGGCGTGTTGTGAGCGTCTCATCGGCGAAGTCCGCGATGGCCGCGCGAAGGCGGAGGAGTCGGCAGGGTGCTGGGCGGCACACCCGCAAAGGATGCAATCATACGGCAAAGCGGGCCGCCGGCCGCAGGTCGCGGCGAGGGCCTGCGGCGGTCTGCAGCGATCTCACCCTCACTCGGGGGCGAGATCGCGGTAGTAGACGGCCTTCAGGTAGCGTGCCACCTCGTCGACCTCTTCCCGGCCCCAGCCAAGCGCCATGGTCTCCTGCCAGCGCCGGACTTCCGACCGCAGGCTGTGCCAGTTGGTCACCAGCTTCTTGTCGCGCCAATGCATCTGTTCGTTGTGGCAGGCGATGCAGTGCGTCGAGTAGAGCAACTCGCCGCGACCGGGCGCGGGCAATGGTGGTGTCTCGGCTGTGGCGAGACCGGCCCACAGGGCCAGCAAGACGGTGGCTGACACTCCACGAACCATATTGTTTTCCCCAAGGCGTTGCCGTTCGATGCCCGTCAGCATACATGCATCGGCGCCGCTCACCAAGGTGCCTGCGGCACCCCTCCGGCAAACCTGATATCAGGCGAGCTGCGCGGTCCGTTGCCCAGCCCCGGCCGCGCAGCTACCGCTCGCGGTCGTCGCTGGGGTGCACCATCGCCGCCGGTCGGACCCAACGGTCGAACTCGTCTACTGTCACATACCCGAGCCCCAGCGCCGCTTCGCGCAAGCTGCTGCCCTCACGGTGGGCGCGCTTCGCGACCTCGGCGGCGCGGTCGTAGCCGATGTGCGGGGCCAGTGCCGTCACCAGCATCAGCGAGCGCTCAAGCAGTTCGGCGATGCGTTGCCGGCGTGGCTCAATACCGCGTAGGCAATGCGCCTCGATACTCGTCATGCCGTCGGCCAGCAGGCGTACGCTCTGCAGGAAGCTGTTGGCAATCAGCGGCTTGAAGACGTTGAGCTCGAAGTTGCCGGACGCGCCGCCAAGACCGACGGCCACATCGTTGGCGAGCACCTGGCAGCAAAGCATCGTCAGCGCCTCGCACTGGGTCGGGTTGACCTTGCCGGGCATGATCGAACTGCCGGGCTCGTTCTCGGGAATGGCAATCTCGCCGAGTCCCGAGCGGGGGCCCGACGCCAGCCAGCGAATATCGTTGGCAATCTTCAGCAGTGCGACGGCGAGTGTCTTGAGCGCGCCATGCGCGGCCACGAGGCCGTCGTGTGCGGCCAGCGCGGCAAACTTGTTGTCGGCGCTGACGAACGGCAACCCGCTCTGGCGGGCAAGGTCGGCCGCCACACGCGTGCCGAATTCCGGGTGTGTGTTGAGAGGCGCGGTTGGCCAGGACCTCGTTGATGTTCATGTTGGTCTGCGTGCCAGCTCCCGTTTGCCAGACCGACAGCGGGAACTCCTGCGTATGGCGGCCGGCAAGCACTTCCTCGGCGGCGCTGACGATCGCTGCGGCCTTGTCGTCGGGCAGCAGCCCGAGGTCGCCGTTGACCCGTGCTCCGGCGGCCTTGACGGCAGCCAGCGCACGTAGCAGTTCCTCGGGCATGCGTTCGCTGGAGATCGCAAAGTGTCCGATGGCGCGCTGTGTCTGTGCGCCCCAGAGCCGATCCGCGGGCACGTCGATGGTGCCGAAGGAATCCCTCTCGCTGCGTGTACTGCTCATCGTCCACTCCTCGGCGGGAACATGGGTGGTATGCCGAACGGAAGTATGGTCATGCTGACCGGCGGTGACGTGGACGAAGCGCGTGAGGACCCTGCGTCCTGGGCGTGGCGGGTCGGCGGCGCTGCGGCGTCGTCAGTCTTCGACAAAGCGTTCGATGAAGCCGGCGATCGCGGCTCTTCCGAAAAAGACGCCGTAATGGCCCTCACAGAGAATATCGGCGGCGAGCGCCTCGAGCTTGCGTAGCGACTGCTGGTAGTCGCTACGCTTCGACAACAGTGCCGGGTGGAGCGGTCCATGGACGTCCTGCGCGAAAACCACTCGCCGACCCTCCGACTCGACCAGGTAAGCGAGCGAGCCGGGGGAGTGGCCGGGGATGTGGATCGCCTGAATCGATCGATCGCCGAGAGAAAACCGATCGCCGTCGGCGATCCGGATATCGACAGGGCAGGGGGCGAGGTGGTCACCGTACCACGATGCGGCGCTGACCTGATTGTCGCCGTTCTCCAGATACGCGGCCTCGAGCGCATGGATCGCTACTGGCCAGCCAAAGCGCTGCCGAAGGTCGGCGGCGGCGCCACTGTGATCATAGTGGCAATGGGTGAGCAGCAGGTGCCGGATCTGCTCGGGTGAGACGCCGGCGGCTTCGATGTTCTGCAGGAGCCGATCGGTGGCGCGACCGCAGCCGGCATCGATGAGCGCAGCGACGTTGCCGAAGTGGACGAGGTAGACGGCTGCATCGTTGCCGTGTGTCAGCGTCGGGCCGCCGACCTGACTGATTTCCGAGGTAATCGCAAGAGCCCGCGGTCCCATCCCTGTCCTCCCCATGGTGCGTGTTCGCTTCGTTCGCCGCTTCGGCCAGCGGCACGTGCAGCACGACCGATGTCGCGCTCAAGTCGTGCTGACCGGCTCCGCATGCCGTCCCGGACGCGGCGCTGCAGGCCAGCCATTGTGCCTGATTCTTGCACGGCCGGCCATTCGCCTGCGTGCCTCTAGCGCATGCTCGGGCCGGATCATTCGCCCCGAATGCTGCATCGGCCGTCAGTTCCCGGCAACAGCTCACGCGCGCAGCCGGCATAGCGATGGAGCGCTCACGAGAGACCAGCGGAGCAGATTGGGCCGGTCGGCGTACGGAGCGCGGGTCCTCAACTCCGCGACTTGGCGTAGTCTGTCGCCTCGACAAGGTCGCCATGGACAAACCACCCGACTACCATCGCAGGATCGCACTGTCCCCGAGTTGGCGGACGCGCGCCTTGAACACGCTGCTGCGGCTGACGATGCGCAGGCGGATCACGCAGGAATCCGACGTCAGCGCGTTGCGTCGCGAGTACGAGGAGATCGATGCGCGTTATTTCCAGGTTGCGCCGGACGTCCCGCACGCCGGTCGACTGCGATGGCGTGCCGGCCGAGTGGATCACTTTGCCGGACAGCCGGCACGAGCGCGTCATGCTCTACCTGCATGGTGGATTTTTGCCTCTCGCTTTCCGAATGCGCACGCCGCGCTGGTGTCACGCCTCTGTCGGCGTCTCGGCGCGCGGGCCCTGCTCCCCGACTACCGGCTGGCGCCGGAGCACCCCTTTCCAGCGGCGCCGGACGATTGCCAGCGCGTCTGTCGGGCGCTTATTGCGCAGGGCGTGGTGCCCGCGAGCATGGTTCTCGCCGGCGACTCCGCGGGTGGCAATCTCGCGCTCGTCACGATCCATTCTGCCAAGGCGGCGGGTGAGCCCTTGCCGAGTTGTGTCGTGCTGCTCTCGCCGGCACTCGACTGCACGCTCACCAGCCGGAGCATGGCGGACTACGACGGACACGACCCGATGCTTCAGTTGAGCACCCTGCTCGTGCTCCGTCGATGCTACGGGCAGTCGCCGCACCAGTCAGGCAAGCCGAGCAAGCAGTCGCCGGTATGGCAGACGGGAGCGCGGCAAGGTTTGTCCGACAACCGGTTGTCCAGCATGGCCACCTGACAGCCCGCCCGATTCGATAGACTACTTCTGCCGCTTCATCATCTCCTGGATCTTCGGATCCTTCATCATTTCGTTGATGTTCATCCCGCCGACGTTCGGCATGATCACGTCCCCGGGCTTCTGGCCGGGTTTGCAGGGACCGACCCAACGCGCGTCGAGCGACATTTTCGACTCGCTGGTGCCGTGCATCGGTGGGCTGAAGCGCGTGTGCATGTCACCCTTGTAGGCCGAGTCGAACGAGCCGATGAAAACGGCATCGGTGGTGGCCGTGCTGCCCTGTGCCTTGCAAACGGAGTGGATGGTGACCTTGTTGCCGAGTTGCTTGACATCGATGACGCTGCAGTTCTGTTGTTCCTTCTTGGCTTGCTGTTGCATCAGGTCGTCAGTGCTCTGGTCGATGCACTGCTGCATCGCGCCCATCGCCGGCATCCCCTCCATGCGCGTGCTGACTTCCCACAAGCCGGCTTTGCGCTTGGGCATGTCGGCAGCCTGCAGCTGTCCCGCGAGGCTCGCGGCGACCACAGTGAGCAGCAGTAGTGGGCGAGAAGTGCGGCTGACGGGTCTGGCTGGGAGATTCATGGCGATTCCTTTTTGCGCGTAGGCGGACGGATGGGTGACTTCGGCATATTAAACCCGCAGCGCGCCGCTGTCAGGCGCCAAGCCGCTGGTCGTGGCGCGGCAGGGGTAGAATGGCGGTCATGAGAGTCAATGGCAGGTTCACGCGCACGATCTGGCCGGTGGTCGATGGCTGTGCCGTGGACATCATCGACCAGACCGCGTTGCCGCACGAATATCGCGTGCTGCGCCTGGCCAGCCTCGAGGACGCCGTGCGCGCAATCTGCAGCATGCAGGTACGCGGTGCGCCGCTGATTGGCGTGACGGCTGCGTATGGCCTGGCTCTGGCGCTGGCGAGCCAGGCGGATGATCCGGCCCTGCATGCCGCCATCGAGACACTGGTGGCGACACGACCGACTGCGGTCAATCTGCGCTGGGCTCTGGCGCGACTACAGGCACGTCTGGCACCCTTGCCGCCGGTGGCGCGCGCCGAGGCGGCCTGGCAGGAGGCTGGCAGGCTTGCCGACGAGGACGTCGAGCAATGCCGCCGCATGGGCGACAACGGGCTGCAGTTGCTGCGCCTGCTCCCTGCTGCGCAGCACGGGCGCTTGGCGATGATGACCCACTGCAATGCCGGCTGGCTGGCCACCGTCGACTACGGTACCGCGCTGGCCCCAATTTATGCGGCGTTCGCGGCAGGAATCGACGTGCACGTCTGGGTCTCGGAAACGCGCCCGCGCAACCAGGGCCTGCTGACGGCCTGGGAACTCAGCGAGGAGGGGGTGCCTCACACCGTCATCGCCGACAACGCCGCCGGGCTGCTCTTGACGAGGGGCGAGGTCGACGCGGTCATCGTCGGCGCCGATTGCGTCGCCGCCAACGGCGACATCGTCAACAAGGTTGGCACCTGGCTGAAGGCGCTGGCGGCGCGCGCGGCGGGCGTGCCCTTCTACGTGGTGGCGCCGCGCTCAACGATCGACTTCGACTGCCCGACTGGTGCGGCGATCGCCATCGAGGAGCGCGACGCAGACGAATTGCGCCTCGTTCAGGGCTGCGATTCAGCCGGTCGACCAGGACTCCTACGGCAGTTGGCGGTCGCCGAAAGGGTCGCCAATCCGGCCTTCGACATGACGCCGGCGGCGCTGATCAGTGCGCTGATCACGGAACGCGGAGCGTGCGCCGCCAGCGGCGCCGGCCTGTTGTCGCTGTACCCGGAAGAGCGGCATGGATGAGCTTCGCCGGCAGTTGATCGCGACCGCGCAGCGCACGGATGGCCTTGGGCTGGGACGGGGCACGGCGGGCAACCTCAGCGTTCGCACCGAGGGCGGCGAAGCGGCGGGCTTTCTGATCACCCCCAGCGGCATGCCGAGCGCAGCTCTGGTTGCCAAGGACATCGTCTTCATGCGTTTCGACGGAACGTCCGTGGGATGTCGCAAGCCCTCGTCCGAGTGGCGCTTTCATCGTGACATCTATGTCTCCCGGCCCGACGCGGGCGCCGTCCTGCATGCGCACCCGCCTTTCGCCACCAGTGTGGCTTGCCTGCGCCGCGACATTCCGGCCTTTCACTACATGCTGGCGCGCTTTGGCGGGGACACTCTGCGCTGCGCGGCTTACGCGACTTTCGGCACGCAAGCGCTCTCGGACGCCGTGTTGCTGGCGATGGCCGATCGTCGCGCCTGTCTGCTTGCCAACCACGGCATGCTGGTGTTCGGCGACGACCTGACGCACGCCCTGGCCCTTGGCGTCGAACTCGAGGCACTGTGCGAACAGTACTGGCGCGCCTGTCAACTCGGTCAGCCGGTGCTGCTCGATGCGGCAGAGATGGCGACGGTGCTCGACAGGTTCGCCAGCTACGGCCAACAGGTCTGACCAGGGCACCAACTCTCCGCCGAACCGACGATGCTGCGCCTCAGCGAGATTCGCCTCCCCCTTGACCACGCACGCTCGGCGCTGCCAGCGGCGGTCGCCGACCGACTCGCGCTGTCAACAGCCGACATTCAGCAGTTGAGCGTCTTTCGGCGCAGCCACGATGCCCGCAAGGCCAGTGCGCCGATGTTCATCTACAGCGTTGACGTCGAGGTGCCCGACGAAGCGGGGGTGCTGCGGCGTTTTGCCGGCGACCACCGGCTGCAGGCGACGCCGGACATGCGCTACCAATGCGTGGGGCGGGCGCCGGCGACGCTCGCGACGCGGCCGATTGTCGTCGGCTTCGGCCCGGCGGGTATCTTTGCGGCGCTGGTGCTGGCGCAGGCCGGCTTCCGGCCGATCGTCCTCGAACGCGGCAAGGCGGTACGTGAGCGCACGCAGGATACCTGGGGACTGTGGCGAAAGAAGGTGCTCGATCCGGAATCGAACGTGCAGTTCGGCGAGGGCGGCGCCGGCACGTTTTCCGATGGCAAGCTGTATAGCCAGATCAAGGATCCGCTGCACTACGGGCGCAAGGTGCTCGTCGAGTTCGTCAAGGCTGGCGCGCCGGAGGAGATTCTCTACGTCGCCAAGCCGCACATCGGCACTTTCCGCCTGGTCGGCATGGTCGAGCAAATGCGGCGCGAGATCGAACGGCTCGGCGGCGAGGTCCGTTTCCAGCAGCGGGTGAGCGGCCTGCAGATCGAGCGCGGGCGGGTGCGCGGAGTGACGCTGTCTTCCGGCGAGGAAGTCTCCGGCGAGCAGGTGATCCTGGCTCTCGGTCACAGCGCGCGCGACACCTTCGAGATGCTGCACCGAGCGGGCGTGTTCATGGAGGCCAAGCCGTTCTCGATCGGCTTTCGCATCGAGCACCCGCAGTCGTTGATCGACAGGGCGCGTTTCGGACCGAACGCCGGTAATCCCCTGCTCGGTGCTGCGGATTACAAGCTCGTTCATCACTGCAGCAACGGTCGCTCGGTGTACAGCTTCTGCATGTGTCCGGGTGGGACGGTAGTCGCCGCTACGTCCGAGGCGAACCGGGTGGTGACCAACGGCATGAGCCAGTATTCGCGCAACGAGCGCAACGCCAACGCCGGAATCGTCGTCGGCATTACGCCGCTCGACTACCCCGGTGGGCCGCTGGCCGGAATCGCGGTGCAGCGCGATATCGAGACGCGCGCCTTCGAACTCGGCGGCGGCACCTACGAGGCGCCAGCGCAACTCGTCGGCGATTTTCTTGCCGGGCGGCCATCGACGCGGCTTGGCTCGGTCATTCCCTCGTATCAACCCGGGGTGCGCCTGACCAGTCTGGCGAGCGCGCTGCCGGACTACGCGATCGAGGCCATCCGCGAGGCGCTGCCCGCGTTCGAGCGCCAGATCAGGGGTTTCGCGATGCCCGACGCCGTTCTCACAGGAGTCGAGACACGAACCTCTTCACCGTTGCGGATCACGCGCGGGGCCGATGCCCAGAGTGTGAACGTGCGGGGACTCTATCCGGCCGGCGAGGGTGCCGGCTACGCCGGCGGCATCCTGTCTGCCGGAGTCGATGGGATCAGGGTAGCTGAGGCGGTGATCCGGCAAGCGCTAGCGCAGGCAGCGCCACGGCTTGCGTCAGGCTCCGAGCACGGCGGCTGCGCTGCGGGCGACGACGAGGGGCAGGGTGGCGGGTAGCCACGCTTTGGCGTGCGCTTCTTGGCGGGGGTCAGCCAAACAGCCGCTTGCTCTGTTCGCGGCGCTCCTGGGCCTCCAGACAGAGAGCCGCGGTTGGCCGCGCCAGCAGGCGGGCAATGCCGATCGGTTCACCGGTCTCCTCGCACCAGCCATAGTTGCCGTCGTCGATGCGTTTCAGCGATTCGCGGATCTTTTGCAGCAGTTTTCTCTCGCGATCGCGAACGCGCAGCTCGAGGGTGTGCTCCTCTTCGGCACTGGCGCGATCGTTCCAGTCGGAACTCGTTTCGCTTTGCTGCAGATGGCTGGCCGTCTCTTTCACGGCAGAAAGCAGCGCCTGCTCGTCAGCGAGCAGGCGCCGGCGAAAGAAAGCGAGCTGCCCGGGAGACATGTATTCCTCTGGCGAGGCTGACAGCATCGTTGCCTCGCTCTCTTCGCCAACACCTCCGGCAGGCTTGTTCACGTTCATCTCTCCTTCTACTTCTGATTGACCACCGACCTGTGGTCGCGGGCGGGTTTGCGAGCGTACACCGTTTCACTGGACCGACAACTCCCACAGAACAGCACCCGGAAGTCGGCCACTTTCGTCCTGTTCTCGACGTTGCATTCCGGCTTGGCAAGCGGCCGAGCATGGCAACTTCCTGCCGGTAACAGCGAATGGTATAGCATTGGTGGTCGGCGGCAAAGCTGAAACCCTTGGCTGTTATGGCGGCACCAGCGGCGTGACCGGCCGCTGCTGGTTTGCTCCTCCTGCCTCGGGTCGTTCCCTGCCCGGTCTGCTGGCGATTCAGATTGGCTATTGCCGGCATTGAGCTGCCTCGAGGGCCTCGACGCGCACCTTCAACCTGGCAATCTCCTTCAACGCCTCGTTGAGGAGCGACGACGCGCTGACATTGCCTGCCCGATCGGTGACCAGGACGCCGTTCGCCAGCGCCGCAAAACGCACATTGCGCGTCGTGTGCAGCTGGGCCGTCGGCGCCGAGGTGCCGACGCCGAGCTTGAGCGCTTCAGGGATGTGCCAGGTGTTGCTGCGCGCGGGGTTTGCTCCCCTGCCGATGCCGACGGCGTTGGTTATGCCCGGTTCGGCGTCGGCCGAGGTGCCTATCAGGACCACGTCGGCCGTATTGGCTGCCGCTTTGCCGGCGTTGGCGCCTATGAATACCGGATTCGTCGCGTTCCTCGCCGACTGGCCGGCGGCGGGCCCGATCATTATCGCCGCCGGCGCCTGCTCTGCGTACAGGCCGGCGTCCTGGCCAATCATCACCGAGCGCGGCGAGTCATTCGCCGCATATCCGGCCAGGGGGCCGGCCATGACGGATTGATGGGCGCGGTGCGCACGCTCGCCCGCAGCATAGCCGGCGATGACGCTCTGCTTGTTGTCCCTGATCGATCGCCCCGCGGCATAGCCAAGAAAGATGCTGTGGTCGACCGTGTCAGCGGCGTAGCCCGCTGAGCCACCGATGAATACGGTGTGATCGGCAGTCTTCGCGTGGCGTCCGGCACTGCTGCCGACGGCTACCGCAGACGGTGCGCCGGCGAGTGACTCCCCAGCCGATCTGCCGAGCAGGACCACGTTCGGGGATGCCTTGACGCGGTACCCCGCAGCGTGGCCGGCGATGGTGCTGTAACTGCTGGTCGTGGCTTCGCGGCCGGCCGAATCGCCGAGGAAGAGGCCTTCCGGCGACTCGTTGGCGAACTCTCCTGCATGCTTGCCCAGTTGCGTTGCCGGACCGGGCGAGGTGTCTGGTGGCGATCTTTGCGCGTCGATGCGGCCTGCCGGGGACAGCGAGCAACTCGGGCTTGGCGACCATCTCACGCGTCAGGCTGCGCAGGGCCGAGATCCGCTCGACGACCTGCCGATCGTCCTTGTGTGGAGATGCCCGGGCCGCGGCAATCCAGCGCTCTGCGTTCGTCAGCAGGCCGCCGCGATCGCTGTCTCTGATGCAGGGGGCCAGGCGCTTGGCGTCCTCCACCTGTCTGACGATCACCCCCGCGTCAACCACGAGCTGTTGCGCAGAGCGTTGGCCGACAGGCTCGCCGGCTATGGGAAAGGACGCTGCCAACCCCAGCGCCATCGTTGCACTCCGCGCAAAGACAGTCATCATCTCCCCAGTCCACTCGCATTCAGCCGCAATCCGGCCCGACGCGCTGTTCTGTCGGAGCCCTCGCGATGCGTTAATGGTACTGCAAGCGGCGATCTGCCGGCCGCTCTTGACTTGTCTGGCCTACTTGTCCACGAAAGCTCGTTCGATCACGTAGTCGCCCTGGGCGCCGATGTAGGGAGAGACCTGGAAGCCGCGCCGGTCGAGGAGGGTGCAGCAATCCTTGATCATGGCGGGGCTGCCGCAGACCATGGCGCGGTCGTCAGTCGGGTCGAGTGCTGGCAGGCCGATGTCGGCAAACAGCCGGCCGCTGTCGACCAGTTCGGTGATCCGCCCGCGGTGCTCGAAGGGTTCGCGGGTCACCGTCGGGTAGTAGATCAGCTTGTCGCGGACGAGGTCGGCGAAGAACTCGTGGCCGGGAAGCTCCTGTGTAATGAACTCGCTGTAGGCGAGATCCTTCACCCAGCGCACGCCGTGGATCAGTATCACTTTTTCAAAGCGTTCATAGGTCTCCGGATCCTGGATCAGGCTGATGAACGGCGCCAGACCGGTGCCGGTCGACAGCATGTAGAGATGACGGCCGGGACGCAGGTCGCGCAGCACGAGAGTTCCCGTAGGCTTGCGGCTGACGACGATCTCGTCGCCTACGGACAGGTGCTGCAGCTTCGAGGTCAGCGGTCCGTTGGGCACCTTGATGCTGAAGAACTCGAGATACTCGTCGTGGTTGGCACTCGCGATACTGTAGGCGCGAGTCAGCGGACGCCCCTCCTGGGGTAGGCCGACCATCACGAATTGGCCGTTGAGGAAGCGCAGGGCCGGGTCGCGAGTCGTGCGGAAACTGAACAGCGTCTCGCTCCAGTGGTGGACGGAGAGGACGCGTTGGGCGGAGAAGTTGCTCATCGTCTTGGCCATTTCGTGTGTTTGACCGGAAAGAGGATATTTTGTCGTACCATATTTGTAAAACCGATTTTTTAGATAAACGATATCTATTTCGCTGATATGAGATACTCCCTGCGGCAAATCGGAGTGTTCGTTGCGGTGGCGCGGCACGAGAGCGTTTCGCGGGCTGCCGCGGAACTGTCGTTGTCGCAATCGGCGACCAGCATGGCGCTGGCCGAGTTCGAGCGCCAGTACGACACCCAGTTGTTCGATCGTTTTGGCAAGACGTTGCGCCTTAACGAGCTCGGTCAGACGCTGCTGCCGCAGGCGATCGAGCTGATCGAGCGGGCGGTGGCCATCGAGAGCATGCTCGAGGGTCGCGCCGGCTACGGCAAGCTGACGATCGGTGCGACCCTGACCATCGGCAACTACCTGGCAACGCTGATCGTCGCCGACTTCCTCAAGCGCCACCCTGAGAGCACCTTGCACCTGACGGTTCACAACACGATGACGATCACCGAGCAACTGGCCCGCCACGAGCTCGATCTCGGCTTGATCGAAGGGAGTTGCCATCACCCGGAACTGGTCGTCGAGCCATGGGTGGAGGACGAACTGGTGGTCTTTGCCGCGCCCGGGCATGCGCTGGCCAGCAAACGTTCGGCGACGCTGGCCGAGCTGGCCGAAGAATCGTGGATTGTGCGTGAAACCGGCTCGGGCACGCGCGAGACTCTCGATCGGGCGCTGCGCCATCACCATTGGCCGCTCAAGGTGCGGCTTGAACTCGAGCACACCGAGGCAATCAAGCGCGCTGTCGAGTTCGGTCTCGGCATCGGCTGCATCTCGCGGCTGGCATTGCGCGAAGCGTTCCGGCGCGGCAGTCTGGTGGCCATCGAAACTCCTGAACTCGATCTGCGGCGGCATTTTCACTTCGTTTGGCACAGGCGCAAGTTCCAGACGGCGGGAATGCGCGAGTTCGTCGGGCTGTGCCGCGCGATGACGGCAGGTATTGCGCGCAGCGACCAGATCGAGTGGTCGTTCATTCCGTAGGTACAGCCGCCTATTTTTCCGCCCCGATTGCGCCCATACTAGGCTTTTTTGTCAGGAGAGATTCCCATGACGCTTTGTCCCATTGCCATCGTCGCTGGCTGCCAGAAATGCCCCGCCTTCAAGATCTGCCCGCTCAAGAGCATTCTTGGCGACGCTCCGCAAGCCGCTGAGTCGGAGCCTGCGAGCGGCGCCAGCCCGGGTGCGGAAACCAGCAAGAAATAGGCGCGAGAGGAGCCGGCCATGACATCTGGCGCCAGCGATGAGCCGGCCGAAGCCGACTTGACCGAGGTGCTGCATGAGCCGCGATTGTGGCGCCACAATGGCTGGACGGCCCGCATCATCAAGAACGAAGACGACGAAGGATGGGCCGTGGCGATGATCAAGGACGGCGAACCCGAGCCCGCGCTGGTCGGTCCCTGGACAATGGGGCGAGACAAGCGGAACCCCAAGCCGCTTGACGCCGCGGCGTTCAACACCCTGGTCAAGACCGCCGCGGAGGTTCTCCGCCGTCATGAGCAACAGTTGCGGGCGACGCTGCACAAGAGCGTCACGGTTGCCGCGCCCTGCGGACGGCTCAGTGTCACGCTCGACATCGTCCCCGACGAGGACGATCCGCATGCCCTGCTGGCGGCAGCCGACGCAAACGGCGAGCAACTGGCGCAGGTACGCGTGTCGCCCGGATTCAAACTGAACATGGCCAGCGCCAGCGCATGGATCGATGATGGGTTCCGGCGGCCCGTCGGCGTGTGATCACGGCCTGGCGGACAGCGATGCGTCGTGGTCCAGTGCTACTGGAACGAACTCGCCTGCAACGCCTTCGATTCCTTTGTCGAGCTTGAATTTCCGACGCTGGAAGACTCGGCTCGCTGGGCCGGCAGCGAGGATTACGGGAAACTGCTGGACGTCCGCAGCAGGGCGATGCGGCTGACCCTGTTCGCCATCGAATAAGCGCGTGTCAAGGGATCTTCCCGACCAGGTCCGCGCCTTGGCCTGGCAAGCGGCCGCGACGGTCACGGTCTGAGCCACCTGCCTCGCGAGCGCGCAGCGCCAACGCCTCGTTGGCAATAAGCGCCCCGAGGACGAGGGCGCCGCCGGTCAGGGTGCTGGCGCCCGGCTGCTCACCGGCTCCGAGCCATGCCCAGGCCACTCCGAAGACGACTTCGAGCAGCCCGAGCAGGGCGATCTCCGGCGCCGCCAGGACGCGCGACAGGCGCACGAGCAGCAGGCACGGAATCGCCAGTTGAACGACGCCGAGCATGGCCAGCAGGCCGATGTCGTGCGCCGACGCCCGGAATGGATACGCGAGCGGCAGGGTGAACGCCGAGGACAGAAGTGCGCCGATGAGAACGGCTGGCAACATGTCCTGTCGAGTGGCGGTGTCGCCGTCGACCTGGCGGTGACCGACGTGCTGCAAGGTCGTGAAGTTGAGTGCGGCGGCAAGCGGCACGGCCAGGGCAACGGAGGTGCCGGCCAGCGACAGTCCGCTGTGCGCCTCCTGCCAGAACATCCAGCCAATGCCCACGCCGGCGAGCGCGATGGCCATCCAGGTTCTCGCCGGCAGGCGGTGATTGAGGAACAGTCGGGTGAACAACGCGGTGATCAAGGGCCCGATCGCCATAGTCACCAGGACGTTGGCGACGGTGGTAAGCGTGATCGCCAGCATGAAGGCGGTGAACATCACAGACCAGCAGAAGCCTGAGAACCAGAGCGGCCAGGATGCCTGCGCCAATCCTCGCCAGAGCGCGGGCCCACGCATGGCGAGCAGGGCTACGCTCAGCGCCAGGGTGTTGAACAGGCTCCGCCAGAAGGTGACTTCGAAGCTGCCGGCGCTCTCCAGGTAGCGGGAGACCACTCCGGCGATGCTCCACAACAGGGCGACGAGGATCATCAGGGCAACGGCACGACGGTGCGACATGCACGGGCTTTCTGCCGCGCACGGTGCGGCTGGGGAAAGAGCGCCATTGTGCCCGATTCTGGCGGCGCCGGCGCCACCTCGGTCGTAGTGTCGCTGGCGGCGGTAGCCACCGGCGCCGCCGATGAGCGATTCGACGAGCACGTGGCCGCCGACGTAGCAGCACAGCGGCTGACTTTCCAGGCCTACGACCGCTCCCGCCGCGTGGCGTGCCGGGGTCACAGGCGGTCCAGCATCGCCCATGTATTTGGATCGGCTAAAATGCAGAGGACATTGTACTTACAGTGCCCATGAGAACCTCCTCCATGCCAAAGGCAATCTGATGGCGAAAACGCCGGCCAGAAAAAACGACTCCAGCGCCAACCTCGGCTTCGAAGCCAAACTCTGGCTCGCCGCCGACAAGCTGCGCAACAACATGGACGCGGCGGAATACAAGCACGTCGTCCTCGGCCTGATCTTCCTCAAATATATCTCCGACACTTTCGACGAACACCACGCCAGGCTCGTCGCCGGCTCAGTGGCCAAAAGCGGCGACTACGAAGGCGCCAACCCCGAGGACGAGGACGAATACCTCGCCGCCAACGTCTTCTGGGTGCCGGTGGACGCCCGATGGGCGCAGATCCAGTCCCGCGCCAAGCTCCCCAGCATCGGCAAGGACGTGGACGACGCCATGGTGGCGCTGGAGCGCGACAACCCCCGCCTCAAAGGCGCGCTCAACAAGAACTACGGCCGCGCCGACCTCGACAAACACCGCCTCGGCGAACTCATCGACCTCATCGGCTCCATCCAGCTCGCCGATGTCGCCAGCCGCTCCAAGGATTTGTTGGGCCGCGTCTTCGAATACTTCCTCACCCAGTTCGCCAGCGCCGAGGGCAAGAACGGCGGCCAGTTCTACACGCCGTCCTGCGTCGTGCGCGTCCTCGTCGAGATGCTCGCCCCCTACAAAGGCCGCATCTACGACCCGTGTTGCGGCTCCGGCGGAATGTTCGTGCAGTCGGAAAAGTTCGTCGAAGCCCACGGCGGCCAGCTCGGCGACATCAGCATCTACGGCCAGGAGAGCAACCCGACCACGCGGCGGCTGGCGATCATGAACCTGGCGCTGCGCGGCATCGAGGCCGACTTCGGCGTTGAGAATGCCGACACCTTCCGCCGCGACCTGCATCCCGACCTGCGCGCCGACTACGTTCTCGCCAACCCGCCGTTCAACGACTCCGACTGGTTCCGTAAAGACGACGACGTGCGCTGGCAGTTCGGCGTGCCGCCCAAGGGCAACGCCAACTTCGCCTGGGTGCAGCACTTCATCCACCACCTCGCGCCGGCTGGCTTCGCGGGTTTTGTATTGGCCAACGGCAGCATGTCTTCGAACCAGTCGGGCGAAGGCGACATCCGGCAACAACTCATCGAAGCCGACCTCGTGGACTGCATGGTCGCGTTGCCCGGCCAGCTCTTCTACAGCACGCAGATTCCGGTCTGCCTCTGGTTCCTGACGAAGAGCAAAGCCGCCGAGGCCAAGCGGCATTTCAGGGAACGCCGCAAGCAGACCCTCTTCATCGACGCCCGCAAACTCGGCACCCTGATCGACCGCGTGCACCGCGAGCTGACCGACGCCGACCTGCAGAAGATCGTTACCACCTACCACGCCTGGCGCGGCGACCGTGTGTCTCACTCTCCCCGCGCGGGTGAGGGCCGGGGTGAGGGGGCAACTGCCTACGAAGACCTCGCCGGCTTCTGCAAGTCCGCCACCACCGCCGAGATCGCCGGGCACGGCTTTGTGCTCACGCCCGGCCGCTACGTCGGCGCCGAGGAAGTCGAGGACGACGGCGAACCCTTCGCGGAAAAGATGCCGCGCCTCGTCGCCGAACTGCACGCCCAGTTCGCCGAGTCGGCGAAACTGGAATCGGCGATCAAGGCGAACATGGAAAAGCTGGGCTATGGTCTCTAGCAAGAAAGCGGGCACACCCGCCCTGCGCCCCCAAGCGACCGAGCGCAAGCAGCGCGGTCGCACCGACCGCAGCGCCATGTTCCCGGCAGCGCCCGGCATCGTTGAAATGCCGGCCGGCTACGCCGACTGGTTGACCGACATCAAGACCCGGATTCGCCGGGAACGTCTGCGCATCGTGCTGGCCAGCAACAGCGCCATGCTGCTGCTGTATTGGGACATCGGCCAGAGCATCATCGCCAAGCAGGCCGCGCAGGGTTACGGCACACGCGTCGTCGACCGTCTGGCTGCCGATCTGCGCGACGCTTTCCCCGACATGCAGGGTTTTTCGCCACGCAGCCTCAAATACATGCGTGCCTTCGCCACCGCCTGGCCAGATCTGGATCTTGTGCAACGGGTCGTTGCACAACTGACCTGGGGGCAAAACATCACCCTGCTGGAAAAACTGGACACTCCCGAAGATCGCCTCTGGTACGCCGCCCGAACCGTCGAGCACGGCTGGTCGCGCAACATTCTGGCCATGCAGATCGAAACCCGCGCCCGCCTGCGCCATGGCAAGGCGCAGAACAACTTCCCCGCCACCCTGCCGCCGGAAGACTCGGACATGGCGGCGCAAGTCTTCAAAGACCCTTACCTGTTCGACTTTCTCGGCACCGATGCACCGCGTCGGGAAAAGCATCTTGAGCAAGGCCTGCTGGACCACATCCAGAAATTCCTGCTCGAACTCGGCCAGGGTTTCGCCTTCGTCGGACGGCAAGTGCATCTGGAACTGGGCGACGACGACTTCTACCTCGACCTGCTTTTTTATCACCTCAAACTGCGCAGCTACATCGTCATCGAACTCAAGGCGCGCAAATTCGAGCCCGGCGACGGCGCGCAACTTGGCATGTATATGACCGCTGTGGATCGCCTGCTGGCGCATCCCGACGACAAACCCACCCTGGGCCTGCTGCTGGTGCGCGAAAAGAATCGAGTCTTGGTGGAATACGCCCTGGGTGGCAGCGCCCGGCCGATCAGCGTCGCCGAATGGGAAACCCAACTGACGCGCGCGCTACCCCGCGAACTCCAAGGGAGCCTGCCGACCATCGAGGAGATCGAGGCGGAATTGAGCGGGGATGTGGGGGGCGGGCATGGGTGAGTGGAGCAGGCAGGGAACACGACTGGCAGAAGATGCCGCCGCGGTACCGTCAGCGCCGACTTTTGCGGGTAGACTGAATTTGCTTGCTCGTGCCGCAAGCCTTGCGGGGGCTGGGTTATGGCGAGTGAGTGGGAAGAAACTACGCTTGGCGACTGCGCTGACTGGCTTTCAGGCGGTACGCCATTCAAAGGCAACGATGCATACTGGTCAGGCCCGATTCCTTGGGTCAGCGCCAAAGACATGAAGTCGTTTCGCCTTCACGACGCAGAGGACCACATGTCGCCTCTCGCAGTGGGTAAGGGCGGAAAGGTTGTCCCGGCTGGAACGATTCTGCTGCTGGTGCGCGGCATGACCCTGCACAACGACGTGCCGATTTGCATGGTGACGCGGGAGATGGCTTTCAATCAGGACATCAAGGCACTTCACCCCGCGAAGAACGTGGACGGCGCGTTCCTCGCCTATTGGTTGCTCGCTCACAAGCCGGACTTGTTGGCTTCGGTGGACCACGCCGGACATGGAACCGGCAGGCTTGTCACTGGCACTCTGAAGGGGAAGGCGGTTCAACTCCCACCCCTCGCCGAGCAAAAAGCCATCGCGGAGGTGCTTGGGGCGCTGGACGACAAGATCGAGTTGAACCGGCGGATGAACGCGACGCTGGAGGCGATGGCGCGGGCGCTGTTCCAGAGCTGGTTCGTGGATATCCACCCCGTCCGCGCCAAACTCGACGGCCGCCAACCCGCCGGCCTCGACTCCGCCACCGCCGCGCTCTTTCCTGACCATCTGGAAGGCTCCCCGCTCGGCCACATTCCCAAAGGGTGGTCCGCCAAGTCTCTATCCGAAGTCGTCGAGGTGAATCCACGCCGCACCTTGAGGACTGGAACCATCGCGCCCTACCTCGATATGAAAAATCTGCCCACGCAGGGCCACAGTGCAGACGAAGTGGTTGACCGTGAGTTCAGCTCTGGCACCAAGTTTCAAAACGGTGACACACTCCTCGCGCGCATCACTCCTTGCCTGGAGAACGGCAAAACCGGTTACGTGGATTTTCTGGAAGAAGGCCAAGTCGGCTGGGGTTCCACCGAATACATCGTCCTCGCGCCAAAGCCGCCGCTTCCGCCGCAGTTCGGCTACCTGCTCGCCCGCTCCGACCCACTGCGCACCCACGCCATCCACAACATGACCGGCACCAGTGGGCGCCAGCGTGTCCCGTCGGAATGCTTCAAAAGTTTCCTCATCGCCGTCCCGCCGCCGGCAATCGCGTGTCGCTTCGACGAACTCACCGCGCCGCTGATGACGGAAATTAAAGCTAACGCCAACCAATCCCGCACCCTCGCCACACTGCGCGACACCCTGCTGCCGAAGCTGCTTTCCGGAGAGTTGAGCGTGGGCAGTTGTCCGGAGTTACCGGATAGCGCAAGTCCAAGGGGAGCAAAGCCATGAGCAAAGACAAGCCCACTGCCGGCGGTCGCGCCAAGAAGAAGACCGAGGTCTCGCTCGTGCGCTCGTCGGCGGCCGAATACCTCACCCTTGTGGCTGCCGTCGGCAACTCGGAGGCCAGCGTCGAGATGCGTTATGAGGATGAAAACATCTGGCTGACGCAGAAGATGATGGCCGCGCTTTACGATGTCTCTGTCCCTGCCATCAACCAACACCTGAAGCGCATCTTCAGCGACAACGAACTTGAGGAATCTTCAGTTGTTAAGCAGTACTTAAGTACTGCCACCGACGGCAAGCGCTATGAGACGAAGCATTACAGCCTGCAAGCGATCATCGCCATCGGCTTCAAGATCGAGAACGAACGCGCGGTCCAGTTTCGAAAGTGGGCCAACCAGATCGTCAAGGACTACACCATCCAGGGCTGGACCATGGATGCGGAACGCCTCAAGCATGGCGGTCACATTACGGACGAGTTCTTCGAGCGCCAACTCGAAAAGATTCGGGAAATCCGTCTGAGCGAGCGCAAGTTCTATCAGAAGATCACCGACATCTATGCGACCGCGTTGGATTACGACTCTTCCGCAACAGCGACGAAGCGCTTCTTTGCCGCAGTTCAAAACAAGATGCACTACGCCGTGCACGGCCAAACGGCGGCCGAACTGATCGTGGATCGAGCAAACCACGAAAGGCAACACATGGGCCTCACGAGTTGGGAAGACGTGCCCAAAGGGAAAATCCATCGCTACGACGTATCCATCGCCAAGAACTACCTCTCGGAATTCGAGCTGGGGCAGATGCAGCGCATCGTCTCCGCCTATCTCGACATGGCCGAAATGCAGGCCTTGCGAAAAATTCCGATGACAATGGAAGACTGGGAAAAGCGCTTGAGCGGCTTCCTCCAACTCTGGGATCGAGAAATCCTTCGTGATGCTGGAAAAGTGACGGCGGAATTGGCCAAAGCCCATGCCGAGAGCGAATTCGAGAAATACCGTATCGTCCAGGACAGGCTGTTCGAGTCGGATTTTGATCTGCTGATCAAGCAGTTGCCGGAGAAGAGTGACGAGCCATGAGCGCTCTCAACGAATCCACCGTCGAAGACGCCGCCCTGACCTGGTTCGGCGAACTGGGCTACGCGGTCGGACACGGGCCGCAGATCGCACCGGGTGAAGCGGCGGCGGAGCGCGATTCGTTTGCCGAGGTGGTGCTGGTTGGGCGCCTGCGCGCGGCCCTGCGGCGGATCGACCCGGCGATCCCCGACGAGGCGCGGGAGGAGTCCTTGCGCAAGGTGCTGCGGGTGGCGAACGGCTCGCTGGTACAGACCAACCGCGCCTTCCACCGGATGCTGCGTGATGGCGTCGATGTGGAGTACCAGCGGCCCGATGGCTCGATCAAGGGCGACAAGGCGCGGCTGCTGGATTTCGCCGACGTGCGGGCGAACGACTGGCTGGTGGTGAACCAGTTCACCGTGATCGAGGCGCAGCACAACCGCCGGCCTGATGTGGTGGTCTTCGTGAACGGCCTGCCGCTGGCGTTGATCGAACTGAAGAACGCCGCCGACGAGGACGCGACGATCTGGAGCGCCTACGCGCAGATCCAGACCTACAAGGCGGAGGTGCCGAGCCTGCTGCACTACAACGCGGCGTTGGTGGTGAGCGACGGATTGCAGGCGCGCATCGGTTCGCTGACGGCGTACCAGGAGTGGTTCAAGGTCTGGCGCACGATTGATGGCGAGGGCGATGCACCGAAGACCGCGCTGGAACTGGTGACGCTGGTGCGCGGGGTGTTCGGCCGGCAACGCTTCCTCGATCTGCTCCAGCATTTCATCGCCTTCGAGGAAGACACGGACACGGGCGCGCTGCTCAAGATCATCGCGGGCTACCATCAGTTCCACGCGGTGAATGCGGCGGTGGAGGAAACGGTGCGTGCGAGTGGTAGACAGGAAAGCATGAACGACGCGGGCGTGCTGCGCCAGGACACCGGCCGCAATTGGGCCGGTCGGATGCACGGCGGCAAGCCGGGCGACCGTCGCGCGGGCGTGGTCTGGCACACGCAGGGCAGCGGCAAGAGTTTCACCATTCTGTTCTTCGCCGCGCGGGTGATTCGCGAACCTGCGATGCAGAACCCGACGCTGGTGGTGCTGACCGACCGCAACGATCTCGACGACCAGCTTTTCGGCCAGTTCCAGCGCTGCCACGACATGCTTGGCCAGATGCCGATGCAGGCGGAGAGCCGCGAGCATCTGGCGGAACTGCTCAAGCGGGCGAGCGGCGGTGTGGTGTTTACGACGATCCACAAGTTCATGCCCGAGGGCGGCGGCCCGGGGGTGGCACGCATGGCGGCGCTCAGCGGGCGCCGGAACATCGTGGTCATCGCCGATGAAGCGCACCGCTCGCACTACGGCTTCGGCGGGCGCGTGAACGAGAAGGGCGAGATGTCCTACGGCTTCGCCAGCAACCTGCGCGATGCCTTGCCGAACGCATCGTTCATCGGCTTCACCGGCACGCCCATCGAGAAGACCGACGCCAACACGCGGACGGTGTTCGGCGATTACATCTCCATCTACGACATCCAGCGCGCCGTGGCCGATGAGGCGACGAAGCCGATCTATTACGAGAGCCGCATCGCCAAGCTGGCGCTGAACGCCGCCGAGCTGCCGAAGCTCGATGCCGAGTTCGAGGAAATCACCGAAGGCGAGGAGCTGACGAAGAAGGAGAAGCTGAAAAGCAAGTGGGCCGCGCTGGAAGCGCTGGTCGGCGACTCGAAACGCATCGCGCTCATCGCCGCCGATCTGGTGACGCATTTCGAGAAGCGCGTGGAGGCGCTGGACGGCAAGGCGATGATCGTCTGCATGAGCCGCCGCATCTGCGTGGATCTCTTCAACGCATTGATCACGCTGCGGCCTGAGTGGGAGGCGGAGACGCTGAAAGTGGTAATGACCGGCAGCGCCGAAGACGGCTCCGGCTGGCAGCGCCACATCGGCAACAAGGAGAAACGCCGCAAGCTGGCGAATCGCTTCAAGGATGCCAAAGACCCGTTCAGGATCGTCATCGTGCGCGACATGTGGCTGACCGGATTCGACGCCCCCTGCCTGCACACGATGTATGCCGACAAGCCGATCCAGGGCCACGGCCTGATGCAGGCCATCGCTCGTGTGAACCGCGTGTTCAAGGACAAGCCGGGTGGCCTGATCGTCGATTACCTCGGCCTCGCCGATCAGCTCAAGCGGGCGCTTGCCACCTACACCGAGAGCGGTGGCCACGGCGACCCGACCCACGACACGAAGCAGGCCATCGCCGTGATGCACGAGAAACATGGCGTCGCCTGCGCCATGCTGCACGGCTTCAAGTGGGAGCAATGGACGACCGGCACGCCGACCGAGCGCCTGCAACTCATCCCCGCCGGACAGGAACACCTCCTCGAACAGGAGGACGGCAAGAAGCGCTGGGTGCAGGTGGTCATGGAACTCTGGCAAGCGTTTGCCCTCTGCTCCGCCACCGATGAAGCGAGCGCGATCCGCGACGACGTTTCGTTTTTCCAGGCCCTGCAAGCCGCGCTCAACAAGAAATCCGGCGAGAATCGCAAGTCACCGGAGCAGATCGACGCGGCGATCCGCCAGCTCGTTTCCAAAGCGATCACCACCGACGGCGAGATCATCGACGTCTTCACCGCCGCCGGTTTGAAGAAGCCCGACATCGGCATTCTCAGCCCGCAGTTCCTCGCCGAAGTGCGCGGCCTCAAGCACAAGAACGTCGCCGCCGAACTGCTGGAGAAGCTGCTCAAGGACGAGTTGAAGTAGCGCTCGAAGAAGAACCTCGTGCAGAGCCAGTCCTTCGCCGAGAAGCTCAAAAAGACGCTCAACGCCTACCACAACCGCGCCATCAGCACGATGGAAGTCATCGAGGAACTCATCAAGCTGGCGAAAGACATGGACGCCGCCACCCGGCGCGGCGAGGACATGGGCCTGACCGACGACGAGATCGCCTTCTACGACGCGCTTGCCGCGAACGAATCCGCCGTGAAGGCGATGGGCGACGACAAGCTCAAGGTCATTGCCAGCGAGCTGATCACCCAGGTCCGCAAGAGCGTGACGATCGACTGGACCCTGCGTGAAGGCGCGCGGGCGAGAATCCGCGTGATGGTGAAACGTATTCTGAACAAGTACGGCTATCCACCGGACTTGCAGGACGAGGCGGTGAAGACCGTCCTGATGCAGGCGGAGTTGTTGTCGGCAATGTGGGCGACTGCGTGAGCGTGGGCAGGCCGGTCGCCGGCGTCATGCGGCCGCTCAGGACTGGTAGCGGTGATAGCGGTGATAGCGGTGATAGCGGTGGTGAAGCGCTGCTTCCTGGTAGCCTTGTTGCCGACGGCCAGAAGCCGATAGACTGCAGCCTTCACCAGCCCGTTGGAGAAACCGATGGCAGCCTATTTGGTCGTGGATACTCTGCTCGACAACCCCGAGCGGTACGAACAGTACAAGCTGCGGGCCAAACCGCTGGTCGAGCAGTATGGCGGCGAGTACTTGGCGCGTGGCGGTAACATGACGCTCAAAGAGACCGACCTCTGGACACCTTCACGCCTCGTGTTGATACGATTCCCTGACGCGGAGACGGCCAACCGCTTTTACGATTCAGCGGAGTACCAGGAGGTTCTGCAAATCAGCAAGAAGTCAGCCCGCAGGACGATGATCGTGCTGGAAGGCCTTTAGTCCGTTGCCGACACCAATTGGTGAGGTGAGGCGAGGCGAGGGGAGCGCATAGAAGCGCCGGCTCGCGCTTCTGGATGCCGTTCATCAAACATCGTCAAGGTCTCCGGAAACTCCGGGAAACGTCTCTTGACCGCTGATTATCTGGCCAGTAAAGTCCCCGCATCCTAACGGCGGAACAGAAGCTCGACGATGATGTCTCGACTGGCGGGAATGAGGCGCGAGGATGTCATCTGGCTTCTGGGCAGCCTCAGCGCCCTGTACCGCCTGCCGTTCGAGGCGAGCCTCGTCGAACATGAGTTCCCGCCGCCCTACACGCTTGCCACCTTGCACGAAGCAGCGCGCGCGCTCGGGTTCACGACCGGCGTCGTGGCGCTGGCGGAAGTCGAGTGGCGGAAACTGCCGCTGCCGGCGGTCGGCTTTTTGCGCGCTGCGGCTGTCCCCGAAGGGCGCCAAGCGGCCTGCCAGCCGCTACTCATCGTCAGCACCGACGGCCAGTCGCTGCTCTGCTTCGCCGCCGGCACGCAGAATCCGGAAACGCTGTCGATTGCTGAAGCGCACCAGCAGCTCGAGGCGGAACTCGTTCTGCTGGCCAGAGACACACGCTCCACGCACGCGGAGACGGCCGACTTCGAGAATCTCATCAGCGAGCGCAAGCCCTTCGGTTTCGCCTGGTTCGTTCCCGAGATCCTCAAGCACCGGTCGATCTGGCGCGACGTCCTGGCAGCCAGCCTGACGATCCAGCTTGTCGGACTGGCGACGCCGCTGATCACCCAGGCAATCATCGACAAGGTCGTCGTCCACCAGACACATGGCACGCTGGTCGTTCTTGGTGTGGCACTGCTGATGTTCATGTTATTTGCCGGCAGCATGACCTGGTTGCGCCAGTATCTCGTCCTGCACACCGGGAGCCGGATCGATGCCGTGCTCGGCAGCGAGGTCTTCCGGCACCTGCTGCGACTGCCGCTTCCCTGGTTCGAACAACGCCCGACCGGCACCTTGGTCGCCCGTCTGCAGGGGATCGAAACCATTCGCGAGTTCGTCTCCGGCGCGGCCGTCACCTTGCTCCTCGATCTTCCCTTTCTGCTGATTTTCCTGGCGGTGATGTTCGCTTACAGCTGGCAGCTTTCGCTGATCGCTGTTTTCCTGCTCGGGATGATCGCCACCATCAGCCTCCTCGTCGCGCCGCTGTTGCGCCAAAGACTCAACCGGCAGTTCCTGCTCGGCGCCCGCAACCAGGCGTTCCTGACCGAGTACGTGGCCGGAATGGCGACCGTCAAGTCGCTGCAGATGGAGGCCGACATCGACCGCAGGTACGGCGACCACCTGGCCCAGTACCTCGCTGCCGGTTTTGCGACCAAACAGGTTGGCAACACCTACAACGTGGTGGCCAACGGACTCGAACAGTTGATGACGCTCGCCATCCTGATCACCGGCGCGCTACTGATCATGCGCAACGACGGCTTTACCGTCGGCATGCTGGTCGCCTTCCAGATGTTCGCCAGCCGCATGAGCCAACCTCTGCTGCGCATCGTCGGTCTGTGGCAGGAGTTCCATCAAGCCAGCATCGCCGTACAGCGGCTCGGCGACATCCTCGACACGCCGCGCGAGCCGCACACGGTTGTCCCGCACCGCCAGAAGCTGGACGACGGTCTGCTGACCATCGACAATCTCGCCTTCCGCTACTCTGAACAGCACCCCTGGCTGTACAGGAATCTCGACCTGGCCTTCACACCGGGCCACCTCACCGTTGTCACCGGCCCATCGGGTTGTGGCAAGAGCACGCTGGCGAAGCTGCTGCTCGGCTTCTATCAGCCAGCCGAAGGTCGTATCACGCTCGACGGCAAGGAGATCCGCCATCTCGCCGCCAACGAACTGAGAGCGACTTTCGGCGTGGTGCCGCAGGAGACCGTGCTGTTCGCCGGTACGCTTTACGACAATCTGCTCATGGCGCACCCACATGCCGGTTTCGAAGAAGTCATTGCGGCCTGCAAGGCCGCCGAGATCCACGAGGTGATCGAACAGTTGCCGGGAGGCTATCAGACCGAGATCGGCGAACGCGGCACCGGGCTTTCCGGCGGGCAGCGGCAACGCATCGCCATCGCCCGGGCGCTGCTCAAGCGCCCGCGCATCCTGATTTTCGACGAAGCGGTGTCCAACCTCGATGTGCAAACGGCCGAACATTTCGCGAGGACGATCAACAAGCTGAAGGGGAGGGTGACGATGATCTTCATTACCCACCAGGTGCCGGCCGGTCTGCGGGTCGATGAGGTAGTCACTTTCCGTGTCACGCCAGGCGCATCCGGCGCTACGGTCGTGCAGCACCGGCAGTGAGTACGGTCGGCGGCACGAACGCGGCGTCGTCCCTGCGACCCACCGGCGAAGTCCTGTTGACAGCGCTTTCGCCTCATTGATACTGTATATACTGCCACTAAAAATCACCGGCATGGAGTGCCCGCGTCGACCCGGGACGGCGTCCGGTTCACCCCGGGGTCGGCCGCCATTGTCACCGCTTCACCGTCTTGCACACCGAGCGCAAAGGGGAAGGAAAGTCGATGAGTGCAGCCCAGAGAACACTCCTGTCGTCGGCATGCCGCCGCTCCAGCCGGCTGCTCCTGCTGCTCGCGCTGACCGCTTCGCTTCCCGGCTACGTCGGGGCGGGGCAAGCGGCGACGCCGGATGCTGCGCAGACGGACAAGCCGTCCAACCTCCGCCCGGGGACCGCCAATTGGTTCACGCACCCGTGGTCGGCGCTGCTCGGCAAGTCGCCGCCCCCGCCGCCCGCGCAGCCGAAAGGCCCGATTCCGACGTATCCGCAGGTGCGCTATCCCGTCCTCGATTCCGCCTTCCCGATCGCCGACAAAGAACACCTCTGGTGGCTGGACAACGATCGCGTCGTCTTCATGGGTTACGAGCCCGGCAGCTACGACCCCGGCTGGGAAAAGAAAACCCTCAGCCAGCGACGCGCCGATGGGCGCGAGACGGACATGCGGGTGGGGCACTACGTCTGGGATACGCGGACCAACGAGGTCAGACTGTTTCGTCGCCGTCTCCACGATTTCTGTGTCGAAGAGGGCGTGTCTGCCTTTCTCGAGCTGCCGGACAAGGAAGCGCCTCCGCCGGCCAAGATTACGCCGTTGTGGATCGGACCGCTCACACTGTGGACCGGCCCCTTCGGCAAGGAACGCCCCAAGCCCGACATTGACGCCAACCGACTGGTCGACAATCGTTGGACTCCGGGCCCTTGCGGGGTAATCGCTCCTCCGGGCGGTTTTGGCGCGCGCATTCCGCTGCACGCCGGCTGGGGCGTGCTCGAGCGCAGACGCTTCGACCAGCCGCTCCTCTACACTCCGCGCAAGGGCCCGCCGCGCGAACTGCCGCTGCTGACCAAAGATTGGGGTAGAGTGCTTTACGCCCCCTGGCGCAAGCAGTACCTGCTCAGCGAAATTCACGGCAACAGCGAAATAATGCCGGCGATCTGGTGGTTGTCGCAGGACGGCAGCACGCAGGCGATTGCCATCCCGAATACCGGCTACCTCAGCGCTTCCTTTCGTCCGATCCGCCCCGGCGTGCTGATGACCGGCCGGTCGCGGCCTGGAGAAAGGGTGACTCAAACGCCGGAGAGCTTCATTCTCGGCAACGACGGCAGCGTACGGAGTATCGGCCGCTTCTCGCTCTACAAGTACGGTACCTCACCGAACGGTTGCCGCATCGCTTACCAGAATTCCCGTTGCTTCCCCGACCCCTCACGTTCGGTTGACCGTGCTGCGCCGCGCCATATCGGCTGCGTGACCGCCCATATGATCGACTTCTGCCAGAAGGGAGAAACGCCATGACCACCCCTCTCGACACCCGCAATGCACTGGCAATGGAAATGCTCGTCGCGTGCGATCAATCGTACGTTTACGGCAAGAGCGAAAGCGTCGGTGAAGGCACCCGGATAGGCCCGCTGCCCGACTCGTCCGAGGCCAGCGAAGCGCCCCTGCCTTACGCGCTGCCGGACGCAGGATTCGTCGTCGCCGCAGTGCTCGAAGCTAAAGAAACCGGCTTCAAGAGCGTGCTCTACAAGCACGAGACACGCAACGAATTCATCGTCGCGATGGCCGGAACCGACGGGCCGAACTTCCAGGATTGGGCGCAGAACCTCCGCTGGGGATGGGGACAATGGGATTTCATCGACGAAGCGACTAGCGGGCTCAGCGAAAACAGCGGGAAGTTTAAGGTAACGGACGCACTGAAGAACCTCGCCAAGCCCGACTCAAAGCCGGTGATCCACTTCACCGGCCAGTCACTCGGCGGTGCCCTCGCCGAGTACGCGGCGTTCGACTACTGGCAGACGAACCAGATCAAATATCCAGACATTCTCGACCGCCTTACGCTCACCACCTTCAACGGCCTCGCCGGCGGCGCGGCGCTGACGCGCCTTGGCGGCGCGACGGACGAGCAACTGGCTGCCTTCCGGCCGGCGCGAGCGGCGCATTACGAAGTGGCCAACGACCTCGTCAACCGCCTCGGCGGCAACCATCTGGCCGGGGCAGGGAATTTGTACCGGCTCGACTTTCGCTCCGACCAAACCGACCCGACCAGCGGCGAAAAGCTGCTGCTCAACCCGGTCGATGCGCACCGCATCGAGTCCGGCTTCTACCGCCCGTTTGCCCAGCAGATCGCCAAAGGCGACCATCGGCTGTTCAACCAGGCCAGCGCCAATACCGATTGGCAGCCACTCCCCGTCGAGGGCTTGCAGTCAGAACCCGGCAGGATCATCAGCCTCTTCAACAAAGGGCACGTTACCGAAACCTCCGGCAAGTACCGAGCGATCGCCGGCCTGATCGTCGCCCTCAACAGCGCCACCAGCAGCCGCGACGTCGACGCCCTCTTCAAGCCGGTTCTCGACGCCTTGCTGCACTCCGATCTGTCTTCTTTCGAGGGTGGGGCGGGACCGGTGACTCCCCCCAGGGGATGGTTGAGCAAAGGTCTGGCCAAACTTTCCAGCCACATTTCAAGCGACGATCTCAAGGGCGTTGCCAATGAGGCGAAGGCTCTGGCGCTCAACAGCCTGCTGTCGGCGCTGGCCATCGAGGCCCTGGCCGAGAAGGACAAGCGCCCCGACGTCGGGCGCCTTGACGCCCTGCTCGAAGGGACGCCGGTCGATCCGGCAGTCAACGCCTACGTCGGCCTACCCATCGACGCGGCCACTCGTCTGCAGCAGATCGCAACCGGCGCCGAAATGATCGATCTATCGGCCAGCGGCCTGCGTGATGTCGACCTCGCCATCCTGCGCGAACTGGGTGTGGATGCGGATGTCATCAAGGAAGCGCTGCTTGGTGAGGCCGCCGCGTCCGACAACTGGAAGCGCGTCTTGTTGGAAGTGGTGGTCAAGGCCTATCCCGGCCTTGAGTGGGAGGTCAAGAAGGACGGCGCCGAGCGTTTGATCAAGACCGTGATCGCCGTCGACAAAATCATTGCGCGCAACATCTTGGAGGCCGATGAGTGGTTGCTCGACCAGGCCGCCAAACCTTGGCGCGAACTGGCGGAAGCGGTAACTACGGTCGCCCGCGCAGTCGCTGACGCGATTCCCGATTACGTCCCCGACTACAGCGGCGACCTTGAATTCCCCGAAATCGCCGCCTTCACTGATCAACAGCCGATCGTCAGCCGATTCGCCGAACACCTCTGGGCCCTCGCCGAGCAAGTCGCTTCCGCGCTCTCCGGCAGCGCTGCCGCCGCGGAGGTCGCGACGCAATACAAGGACGCCCGACGCCTCATCCTGGATGCCGGCCAGACCCTCGTCATCACGCAGGACAAGCGCAACCCCTTCGCCGGCGGCGCTCTCGATCCCGATGCGATCGCGACCGCCAGCCTGCGCGAAGGTCACACGCGAGGCTTCACTCTCTTTCTTCCCTTCCTTGCCGGCGACGCTGGCCAGGTGGTCAAGCTGACACTGGCCGGCGCCAGCGCCGACACCTTCAGCGTGCTCGACCGGGGCAAGCGCGTCGACCTTTCCGGCGACGGCAGCTTCCGGCTCACCATTCCCGCGGGCGAACGCCAGGTCTCCTTCGCGCTCTGGGCGCGAGACGACTTTGACAGCGACGACTCGCTGACGCTCCGGGCGCAGCTCACCGACGCCGACGGCACGCCCACTCACCGCGAACACGGCGAGCTGACACTCACCCTGGACGCCGCAGACGAAACCGAACCCGACGACCCGGCAGCGATCGTGCGCACCCTTCTCGGGGATCTCGCGCCAGTCGACTTCGACCCCGACCGCACCGACGTCCAGATCAGGTACGACGATCTTGGCAACGTCATCACCGACCCAGGCATCGCCGAGGTCGGCCGTCGCGACGTCGTCTACGACAGTAGCGCTGCCGACCGGATCGCCACCGGCGGCGGTGACGACAATGTTTATAGGAAGCGAGGTGGCGACGACGTCGTCGACCTTGGCGAGGGCAATGACGACTTTTGGACCCTCGACGGTACGTCCGGGCGCGTACATGCATTCGGCGGCGCCGGGCGCGACTACCTCGGCGCCGGTTCGGGCAGGGACACCGTTGAAGGCGGTGAGGGTGGAGATTTCGTTTATGGATCGTCCGACGACGACCAGCTCTACGGCGACGCCCAGGGCGAAACCGCCGACCTCATCGCTGCCGGCGCCGATCAGGCCGCTTCCGGCGCGCAGGGCGACCTGGTGGATGCCGAAGACGGCGACGACGAGGTGTTTACCGGTGCCGGCAACGACCTGATCGCCGGCGGTGATGGCGACGACCTCATCGTCGCCGGTGGCGGCGACGACTGGGTCTGGGGTGACTGGAACGTCTGGGCGCCTATCGAGGAACCGTGGCGCGACTGGACCGTTACCGAAAAGGCGGCGCCGACGTCAACTGGCGACACGTACTACTCCTACGATCTCGCCCATATCTTCGACGAGAGCACAGACGGATCGGGTGACGACACCATCTACACCGGGGCCGGTGACGATGTCGCCATGGGTGAGGGCGGTGACGACATCCTCATTCTCGAGGACGGCGACGATCGCGCGTGGGGCGCCGCCGGTGACGATCTGCTCCTCGGCGGCGCCGGCAAGGATTTCCTGGTTGGCGATACCCGTGCGGACCTCGCCGGCGCCGATTACCTGGACGGCGGCGACGGCGATGACGTGCTCTTTGCCGGCGCCGGAGAAGACGTGCTGCTCGGCGGCGCCGGCGACGACAACCTCTGGGGAGACGGCCGCGCCGGCTTTGCCATGCACGGCTGGACGGTAAGTCGTCAGGTGGCAAGGTTCGACAACCTCACCCGCGTCCAGACGGTCTTCGAGCAGGCGGCTTACGGCGTCGGCCCCGGCGCCAACGATCTGCTGCTCGGCGGCGCCGGCGACGACTGGCTGTTCGGCAACGGCGGCAACGATTTGCTCGACGGCGGTGCGGACAATGACGTCGCCTTCGGCGACGATGGCGACGACGAACTCGTCGGGGCTGCTGGTGACGATGCCCTTAGCGGCGACGACCTCGATGATCCCGACGACCCGGACAGCGGTCTGTCCGGCAGCCTGCACGGCAAGGACTCACTGGACGGTGGCGACGGCAACGATTCGCTGTGGGGCAACGGCGGTGCCGACACGCTGCTCGGCGGGGCCGGCGACGATGCCTTGAGCGGGGACGACGGCAAGACCCCAGCGCCTTATCACGGCGCCGATTTCCTCGATGGGGGTTCCGGCAAGGACACGCTGTGGGGCAACGGCGGCAACGACACCCTGCTGGGCGGGCTGGATGCCGACAAACTGCAAGGCGGCGACGGCGCCGATCTCCTCGATGGGGGCACGGGCGAGGACGAGCTGTTCGGCGAAGACGGTAACGACACCCTGCTGGGCGGGCTGGATGCCGACAAACTGCAAGGCGGCGAGGGCGGCGATCTCCTCGACGGGAGTACCGGCGATGACGCGCTGTTCGGCGACGCCGGCAACGACACCCTGATCGGCGGCCCCGGCTGCGACTATCTTGTCGGCGACGCCGGCGACGACGTCTATCTCCTGGCCAGCGGCGACAGCCCGCGCGACGCGAGCGGATTGAGCGAGACCCTGACCGACAGCGCGGGGAACGACACGATCGTCTTTCGCGACGCGAGCGTCGACGCGCTGCGTCTGACGCAGAACGGCGACGCGCTGCTGATCGACTACGGCGCCGACGATCACCTCTGGATCGTCGGCGGTGCCGGCGGTGCTATCGAGCAATTCCGCTTCGCCGATGGCACGACGCTGACGACCGACGAGCTGATCGGTCGTCTCGCCGACGCACCGGTGACTTCGGACGCCGGCGGCCGAAGCGTACGCTTCGGCGGCGCGGGCGACGACCTCCTCAGCGCGCTGCTGCCCGGCGCCCTCCTCGCCGGTGGTCGCGGCAGCGACACGCTCATCGGCAGCAGCGGCAGCGATACCTATCGCTACAGCGTCGGCGACGGCAGCGACCGGCTTGTCGACCCCGGCCCGGCGACCGACGCGGCTGGCGTGCCGTTGGTCGACACGCTGCGCTTCGGCGCCGGCATCACAGCGGACGACCTCACCCTCGGCATCGGTTCGCTGCTGATCCGCGTCGGCAGCAACCCCGACGACGCCATCCACATCGAGGGATTCGACCCCGACGACGCCCTCGCCACGCGCACGGGGCCGGCGATCGAGCGCTTCGAATTCGCCGACGGCAGCGTGCTGACCTACGCCGGCCTGCTCGCCAGGGGCTTCGACGTCGCCGGCAGCGCCGCCAGCGAAACGATCCGCGGCACCAGCGTCGACGACCGCATCGACGGCCGCGGCGGCGCGGACACGCTGCTCGGCGGCAGGGGCAGCGACAGCTACTTCTACGCCGCGGGCGACGGCAACGACGTCGTCGACGACAGCGGCGACAGTGCCGACCACGACACGCTGCGCCTCGGCCCGGGGATCGGCGTCGACACTCTGACGCTGACGCACAGCCGGCATGATCTGACGATCGCTTTCGCCGACGGCGGCAGCGTCGTGTTGCGCGGACAGGTCGACGGCGCCGGTCGTGGCGTCGAGAGCGTCGCTTTCGCCGACGGCGTAAGCTGGTCGGCCGAACATCTCCTCTCGGCGGCGACCTTCGTCGGCGCTGGGCCGCTCTTCCTGGTCGGCAGCGATGGCAACGACAGTCTGTCGGCCGACGACGGCGCCGATAGGGTGCTCGGGTTGCTCGGCAACGACACGATCACCGGCGGCGCTGGCGACGATCTCCTCTACGGGGCCGGCGATACCTCGCCGGGCGACGATGCGGGGGCTTTCGTCGTCGATGATGACGTGATCGACGGTGGTGCCGGCAACGATACCCTCGACGGGGGTTTTCTTGGCGACTTCGATGTCCTGTCCGGGGGCACCGGCGACGACACCTATGTCTTCCGGCGCGGCTCCGGCTACGACCAGATCGTCGAAGAAGGAGACCTGTGGAACAGCGACCGCGTCGTGTTCGAAGATCTACGCCCAGACGAACTGCAACTGAGCCGCGAAGCTTCAGCCCTGCACGTGAGGATCGCCGACCGGGCCGACGAGCTGACGATCATTGGCTTCTTCGACAACGCCGAAGCCATGGTCGAGTATTTCGACTTTCCCGACCCGATGAGGCCGCAGACCTGGTCGGGAGAGGATCTCCGCAATTCCTTCGGCCGCGTGCAGGGAACTCCCGGTGACGACGTCCTCGTCGGTCACGACTGGGACGACACCCTCGCCGGCCAGGCCGGCGACGACGTGCTCGACGGCGGCGAGGGGAGCGACAGCTATTTCTTCGCCTCCGGTGACGGCCGCGACACGGTCAGCGACAGCGGCGTCTCCGGCGACGACGTGATCCGTTTCGCCGACGGCATCGCTCCCGGCGACCTCACCCTGGCGCGCAACGACACCGATCTGCTGCTGATCGTGCGCGCGACCGGCGAGCGCGTGATCGTCACTGGCTGGTACGGCGATCGGGGGCCGTCGATCGAGGCCGTCGAATTCGCCGACGGCACGCGCTGGCTGGCGGCAGATCTCGAAGCACTGGTCGCTTCTCCAACGGCGGTCGGCGATGGCGCCGACATCGTCGTCGGCACGACGGCCGACGACCTGCTTGCCGGCCTCGGCGGTGACGACGAGTTGTTCGGTCAGGCCGGAGACGATACGCTCGTCGGCGGTAGGGGCAACGACGCGCTCGACGGCGGTGAGGGCAACGACACCTACATCTACGCGCCGGGCGACGGTGCCGACCGGATCATCGACACCGCCGGCGGCGACAGCGACGTGCTCGAAATCGGCGCCGGCATCGCCGCAGCCGACCTACGCGTGACCCGCAACGCCGGCGACCTGCTGCTGGTCACGCCCGATGGCGCAACGCTCAGCGTCGCCGACTGGTTTCTGTCGCCCGAACGTCCGCTGACCGCCGTGCGTTTTGGCCGCGGCACCGAGTGGAGCGCTGCCGAGCTCGACGTCAGGGCAGCGACACCGGGCGACGATGCCGACTATCTGGTCGGCGGCGACGGCCCCGATGTGCTCGCGGGCGGGCGCGGTGACGACACGCTCGACGGCGGCACCGGCGACGATACTTACCGCTTCGAAGCCGGCGATGGTGGCGACCACATCGTCGACCGCGACGGCGACGACACGCTGCGTTTCGGTGCCGGCATTACTGCCGACGATGTGCAGATCGTGGCCGGCGAAACGGGAGACGTCGTTCTTCAGCGCTATGGCAGCGCCGACAGCGTCGTCCTGCAGAGGGGTCCGGGCGTGCCGTCGGAACCCCCGCGGTCGCTACCGCTGATCGAGCACGTCGAGTTCGCCGACGGTACGGTGTGGAGCGCGGACGACGTGGAGAACTACGCGACCCGTCCGGCGACGACCGGCAGCGACACGCTCGACGGCTCGTCACGATCCGAGATCATCGACGGCCTGGGCGGCGACGATCTCGTCAGTGGCGGTGGTGGCGGCGATCGCTACGTCTTCCGCCAAGGCTACGGGCGCCTGACGATCAGTGACAGCGGCGCCGACGCCGGGCAGTCGGACAGCGTGCTCTTCGGCGCCGGCCTACAGCCCGACGCGCTCATCGTGCGCCGCGAAGGTAGCGCGCTGGTTCTCGACTTTGTGGATTCCGCCGACCAGTTGCGCGTGCTGCGCAGCTTCGAGCGGCTGGCCTCCGACCGTCAGCGCATCGAGCGCTTTGTCTTCGCCGACGGCAGCGAATGGGATATGGACGAGATCGAGCGGCGACTCGTTCTCGCCCCGGCGTCGGAAGCCGCTGAGTCGATTTATGGTTCGAGTCGGAACGACGTGATCGATGGCCTGGCCGGCAGCGACTGGATCGAGGGCAGCAGCGGCGACGACGTGCTCGACGGCGGTGTCGGCGCCGATCGGCTGTTTGGCGATGCCGGCGACGATACACTGACCGGTGGCGCTTCGGCTGTCGACGATCGTCACTACGAGTATGCCTATGACCAGTACGGCGATGGTTTCCATGTGACATCGCACGACCGCTTGCAGGGCGGCGCGGGCAACGACACCTACGTGATTCAGGCCGACAGCGGCTTCGACGAGATCACCGATGCCGAAGGCGCCAACCGCATCGTTTTCGGCGCCGGCCTGAGCGCCGAAAACGTGATTGTTTCCGAGCGCAACAATCTGGGGTGGCCTGAGACCCGTGTGGATTACGGTCCCGGCGCGTTCTATCTCGCCGCCGGTACGCGCATCGACCGTATCGAGAGCGACGACGGCACGGTGGTGACCGTCACCGACTTCGCCGCCTATTACCGCACGGTGATCTCGGGAAGCGCCGCCGCCGACGTGATCACCGGCAGCCGCGGACCGGACGTGATCGCCGGCGGCGATGGTCACGACCTCGTCCATGCCGGCGCCGGGCGCGACGAAATCGAAGGCGGCGAGGGCGACGATCTGCTCTTCGGCGAGTCGGGTGACGACACGCTGCACGATGACAGGGGATGGAACCACCTGTCGGGTGGCCTCGGCAACGATAACCTTTCCGGAACCGGATACCTTGCCGGCGGTCCCGGGAGCGATACCCTGTCGGGAAGCGGCATGCTCGACGGCGGCGCCGGAGATGACTGGTACGATATCCGTGGCGCTGGCGCGACGATCGTCTTTGCCACGGGTGACGGGCACGATCGGGTGATCGCCGACAGCCGCAGCAGCGGACTACGGATTCGCGTTCAAGCGCTCCCCGATGAGGTGGATCTGATCGGCGGGACGGTCGACGGTGTCGAGTCGTCCTTGCTCATCAGGCTGCGCAGCAGCGGCGAATCGCTCGCGGGCGTCGTCGCTGCCAGCGAGCTGGTTTTCGCCGACGGTACGGTCTGGGGGCGCCTGGAAATCGCCGCGCGGACGCACCTGCCCGAGCCGCTGCCGAGTCTCGCCGACGACGTCCTTTCCGGTGGCGCGCTGGCCGATTCGCTGTCGGGCCTCGCCGGTGATGACCTACTCGCCGGCGGTGGCGGTGACGACACGCTCGACGGTGGCGAGGGGGCTGACCGGCTGTTTGGCGGCGACGGTAGCGATCTGCTCACCGGGGATGCCGGCAATGACCTCATCGACGGCGGCGACGGCGCCGACCAGCTACTCGGTGGCAGCGGGGACGACTCGCTGCGCGCCGGCGCCGACGATACCCTGGACGGTGGCGCCGGGCGCGATAGCTACACGCTTGCCGGTGGCACGCAGACCTTGCGCTTCGGCCCTGGTTCGGGCGCCGACACGCTCTCCTGGAGCGAGTCTTCGCGCCGAGGAGCGCGCCTGATCGTCGAACTGGCGAGCGATCTGCTGCCCGAGCACGTGCGCGTCGAACGGCAGGCGAACGCGCTGTCGATCGCGATCGAAGGCAGCGCCGACGCGCTCTCGCTGGTGTCGTGGTTTACCGACGACGACGAACCGCCGGCAACCGAACTGCGTTTTGCCAGCGGCGCGGTATGGGGAATCGATGAGCTGTTGTCGCTGCTGCCGGCGGCCAGCAACGGTAACGGCGACTTCCGCGACAACGTTCTGACTGGCGATGCCACCAGCCGTCTCCTTGTCGGGCGCGCTGGCAACGATGTCCTCGCTGGTAGCGAGGGGAACGACAATCTCGACGGTGGCAGTGGCGCCGACCAGCTCGACGGCGGTGCCGGCAACGACGCGCTGTCGGGCGGCGACGGCGACGACGTGCTGTTCGGCGGCGCCGGCAATGACCTCCTTGACGGCGGCCGCGGTGCGGACCGGCTCGACGGCGGTGCCGGCGACGACTACGTCAACTCGCGCGAAGCGGCCGGCGGCTCGGCAGCGGCCGACACTATCGTCTTTGCCTACGGCAGCGGGGCGGACACGCTGACCGCCAGCGACTCACTCGATGTGATTGCGCTGGCCGAAGGTGTGGCAGCGGCATCGGTAGCGGTCCGCGCGACTGGCGACGACCTTCTGCTCAGCCTCGACGGCGCGTCCGACACGCTGCGCCTGCGCGGGTGGTTGCGGGCCGGCGATCACCTGACGACCTTGCGCTTCGCCGACGGCAGCGAGCAGGACCTGCGCGAGCGAATCTCATTTGGCTATGGCAGCGGCACGCCGGCACTGGCCGCCGGCGACGTCGGCACGACGCTCCGGCTCACCGAAGGCGTGCGCTCTGGCGACGTAGAGGTCGCCGCGTCGGCCAACGACCTCGTCGTGCAGCTTCGGGACAGCAGCGACAGCCTGCGCCTGAAGGACTGGTCGCTGGCCAGCGCGCACGTCACGACGCTACGCTTCTCCGACGGCAGTACGACCGTACTGCGCTGGCCCAGCCCCAAACCGGTGATCGGCACCGACGGCGCGGAAACGATTGCCGCGGCAGAAGCCAGCCCCTATGACGACCGGATTCATGGGCTCGGCGGCAAGGACACTCTGTACGGCGGGGCCGGCAACGATTCGCTCTACGGCGGCGACGCCGCGGATTTTCTTGTCGGCGACGGCGGCGCAGACCTGATCGACGGTGGCGCCGGCGACGACAGCTATCGGTTCGACGCTGACGATACGCTGGTCTTCGGTTTTGACTCCGGCAATGACCGCTTTTTCGAGTTGCCGAGCCATCTGGAGGCGGCGCCCGGTACCGTCCGCTTCGAGAGCGACGTCTCACCGAGTGATGTCGTGCTCGACCTTCAATCCCTGACGCTGACCGGCGGAAGGCTGTTGGTCCGCCTGAAAGCAGTGCCGTCGACGCTTGGCAGCTTCCTGGTGACGATCGATGCGGCCAGCGGTCTGCCGATCATCGGCACGCGTTTCGTTTTTGCTGACGGCACGGTCGTCGAAGGCCGCGATGCCTTCGCGCGCCTGCATCACCAGCGCACATCGAGCGCCAGCGACACGCTGATCGGCACGACCGCCAGCGACGCGATCGATGGCGGCGCCGGTGATGATGTGCTCTTCGCCGGTGGGGGCGACGACAGCGTGTCTGGCGGTCCCGGACGGGACCTGCTCAGCGGCGGCCCGGGGAGTGATTCGTTGTTTGGCGGCGGCGAAGACGATGCCCTCCACGGCGACGCCGGCAACGACTGGCTCGAAGGTGGTGCGGGCAACGACTGGTTCAGCGGCGGCGATGGCGTCGACACCTACCACTTCGATGGGCACTTCGGCCTGGATACGGTGGCCGGTGGTATGGTCAGGACCAGCGACGACGCGATCGAGTTTGGCGACGGCATCGCGCCGGACGACGTGAGCGTTCGCCTCGCCGCCGGCGGGTCGAGTACGCTGTTGCTCGATGTGCCGGCGGTCGCGGGTCGGGTCCAGGTCGATGAAGGCTGGCAGCCGGGTGCCCCGGGCGAAGGTGCGCGCCTGGCGCTGGCGGAGATCCGCTTTGCCGATGGCACGCGCTGGACAACTGCCGAGGTCGCTGCGAGGCTGCTCGCGGGAAGCGACGACGGTGACCGCCTGTTGGGCAGTGTCGTGGATGATCGAATTGCCGGCGGCAGCGGCGACGACACGATCTTCGGCGCACGTGGCAACGACGCGCTTGCCGGCGGTGAAGGCAACGATCGCCTCGACGGCGGCGAAGGCAACGATCACCTGCAGGGCGATGGGGGCGACGACGCCTTGTCGGGCGGTGAAGGAAACGACCATCTCCGCGGTGGCGCGGGCAACGACGTCCTCATCGGCGGCCCCGGCAGTGACGTTTATCATTTCTCCAGGGGCGACGGGCACGACCTCATCGCCGACTCGACGATCCAGCCGGCGGACGTCGACACGCTTGAATTCGGCCCTGGCATCGCGCCGTTCGACGTGCTCCATCGAGTGGTCGATGGTCAGTTGCTTCTCGACATCGCCGGCAGCGAAGACCGGGTGACCCTCGTCGCCCACGATCAGCCGCTGTCGGGCGTCAAACGCATCCGCTTCAGCGATGGAACGGTCATCGACCCCCGCACATGGACACCGAGCGAACGCAACGTCGTTCTCGCCGTCGGCAGCGGTGCGCAGACGATTCCCGCCGCCGCACGACTCGACACGCTCGTCGTCGGTGCCGGCATCGCTGCCGACACCCTGACGCTGGGCCGCGCCGGCGAAGACCTGCTCGTCGCCGCCGCCGCCGATTCGCTGCGCCTGCGGGGCTGGTTCGCCAATCCGCCGACACAGAGCGTCCTGCAGCTGCGTCTTGCCGACGGCACGCTGTGGAGCGCCGCCGAGATGTCGCGGCAGGCAGCGGCGATGGACGGCGGCGACGGCGACGACGTGCTGTCCATCGCCGCTGCCTGGTCAGGCCGCCTCGACGGCGGCGCCGGCAACGACCGCCTGAGCGGCGGCGATGGCGACGATGAGCTGCGCGGCGGCGCAGGCAACGACGTTCTCGACGGCGGTTTCGGCGCCGACGCGCTGATTGGTGGTCCCGGCGACGATGTCTACCTGGCCGACGAGCTCGACACCGTTCTCGAACTGGCCGATGGCGGCACCGACACACTGCGCATGGTCGCCCTGACGGACGTGGAACTGCCTGCCGAAATCGAAAGTTTCGAAGCGCTGGGCAACGCTGCGATCGATCTCACCGGCAACGCCGCTGATAACCGCCTGCTCGGAACGCGTGCCGCGAACCGCATCGAAGGCGGCGACGGCAACGATACCCTCGACGGCGGCGGCGGCGCCGATACACTGCTCGGTGGCCGAGGTGACGACACCTACGTTGTCGACAATGCCGCTGACACGATCGTCGAACGGCGCGGTGAGGGCAACGACACGCTGCGCTCGTCGCTCAGCCAGGCGCTGACGGCCGAGGTCAGCGTCGAGAACATCGAACTCACCGGTGCTGCCAACCTTTACGCCTTTGGCGACGACGGGAACAACCGACTGCTGGGAAACGCTGGCAACAACGCCTTGCGCGGCTACGCCGGCGACGACACCCTCGACGGAGGCGCCGGCGCTGACGTCCTGCAAGGCGGCACCGGCGATGATGTTTATGTCGCCGACAGCGTTCTGGATCGCATCGAGGAAGCCCCGGGCGCCGGAAGCGATAGCGTCCGGGCGTCCGCCAGCCACACCCTGGCCGACAACGTCGAGAATCTGACGTTGACCGGCTCGGCTGCCATCGACGGCACCGGCAATTCCGGCGCCAATCGCCTGACCGGCAACGATGCGGACAATCGCCTCGGCGGCGGCGGTGGCGACGATGTTCTCGATGGCGGTGGCGGCAACGACATCCTCGACGGTGGGGCGGGGAATGATCGCTTCGTCTTCGCTTACGGCTATGGCCAGGATCTCGTGATCGATAACGGTACCGGGTCGCCTGCCGACGCGCTCGTTCTCGGCGCCGGCATCTCACCCGTCGACCTGATCGTGCGCCGCAACGGCGACGACCTGCTGCTGTCGCTGCGCGGTGCGCGTGATCGCGTGACGATCCGCGCTTATTGGCAGGCCGGCAGCGCAGTGGAGACGATCGTCTTCGCAGACGGCAGCAGCTGGCATGCCGACGACGTCGCTGCCGCCGCAGCGGCCTCCGTCAATAGCCTGCCCTTCATCGCTGCCGCCGGCGGCCGCCAGGTTGTCGACGCCGGCCGCCGCTTCGCGCTCGATCTCGCCGCTAGCTTCGCCGACGCGGACGCGGGTGACGTGCTGATTGCGTCGGCGACGCTCGCCGACGGCGCACCGCTGCCGGGCTGGTTGCGCTTCGACGCCGCCAGCTGGTCGCTCGCGGGAACGCCGGGCGCTGGTGACGTCGGCACGCTTGCCGTCCGCCTGAGCGCGTCCGACAGCGGCGGCGCGACGATCGCGACGTCCTTTGAGCTGACTGTCCACAATCCGAACGATACCTCGCCGGTGGTGGCGAAACCCTTGGCGGACGTCTTAATCGGCCAGGGGGATGCCCTTGCGCTGACGCTGCCCGCCGATACATTCGTCGATGCCGATCCCGGCGACCGCCTGATGCTTGCCGCAGTTCAGGTGGATGGCCGCCCGCTCCCCGAGTGGCTGACTTTCAATCCCGTAACGCAGACGCTGACCGGCATTCCCGGCAAGGGCGATGTCGGCACGCTGGCGATCGCCGTGTCGGCCACCGATACGCGCGGGCGCATCGCTAGCGACGATTTTGCCCTTGTCGTCGGCGATGCCAACGATTCCCCGCGCGTGCGCAGGACGCTCGCCGATCTGGTTCTCCGCCAGGGCGAGGCGATCGACGTGGCCCTGCCGGCAGATCTTTTTGTCGACCCCGAAGGGGATGCCTTCGCCACCGAGGTGACGCTCGCCGACGGTTCGCCGCTACCCGACTGGCTGGCCTTCGACAGCGCCACGCGTCGCCTGAGCGGTATCGCCGACAGCGACGCCGTCGGCGTCACCCGTGTCCGCGTCCGCGCGACGGACACGCACGGCGCCGCGTCCGACGAGGACTTCGATATCGTGGTCGGCCAGAGCAACCAGCCGCCGCGGGTGAACAGGCCGCTCGCCGGGCTGCGCCTTGACGAGGGTGACATCGCCGACATCCGTCTGCCGGACGACCTGTTCGTCGATCCTGATCGCGGCGACACCCTTGCCTACACCGTCGATGTCCTCGCGCGGCCGGCGCACGCCAAGTCCGCCTTCAGCCTCGTCGCCACTGGCGGCGGCTTTGCGCTGCAATCGCGCCCCAACACCAATGACAACGGCTCCGCCTTTACCTACAGCGGCCTGACACCGGGCGACGCCACGCGCATCGGTGGCCTGGACTACTGGGACGTCGGCAGCTGGACTTTCCGGCTGACCGCCGAGGACCGCCTCGGCCTGCGTGCGAGCACCGACCTGGTGCTCGACGTCGACGCCGCGCCCGTCAATCACCTGCCGGTGATCGCGACTTTCCCCGCGGCACCGTGGGCCGTCTTCGGGCAAGTGTGGGTCGCCGGTCGCTGGCAATGGAGCGATGGTGCCGTCAGCGACATCGTTGCCTCGTTGTCCGAGGGCTTCGCGGTGAAACAGCCGACCTTCACCGACGTGGACGGCGACACCCTGGCGATTTCCGTTCTCCCTGCCGAGCCAGCGCAAAGGTCGGACTGGCACTATGATGCGGCCGCTAATCGTTTGCGCTTCGTCGGCAGCGGTCCGGCGCCACGCACTGCCGACTTGCTCATCGTCGCCGACGACGGCCATGGCGAAACGTCGCAAGCGCCCCTTCATCTCATCGCCAACCGCGCACCGACGATTGCGCCGATTCCGGAGATCGTCGTCCGCGAGCACGCGCTCAGCACGATCACGCTGCCGCCCGGAACGTTCGCCGATGCCGACGGCGACCCGCTCCGCCTGACAGCGAGCAGCCTCAGCAGCACCAATCCGCTTACCGGCGGGCAGGAGCTTTGGGGATGGTTCGACACGGACACGCTGCAGATTCATCTTTCCCCAGGCGATTTCGCCGTTGGCACACACGTCCTGGAGATAAGCGCGCGCGACCCCTTCGAGCGGGGCGGGCTTGAGCCGGATGCCAGTGCGCACGACTGGATAGGGACTCCCAAACAGTTGGTGACGATCACCGTGCTCAACGCGTATGACCCCCCGACGCTGCGCTCGCCGTTGCCCGACCAGGTCGTCGAGGAAGGCGCGCCGCTGTTGATCGCCACTGCGGGAGCTTTCCTGGCGGTCGATCCCGGTCAGGCGCTGAGTTATTCGGCGACGCTGGCCAGCGGCGCGCCCCTGCCGGCATGGCTGCGCTTCAATCCGGCGAGCGGCAGGCTCGAAGGACTGCCGCAAGCGGATGACGTCGGGCGTTTCAGCATTAGCGTCGTCGCCGCCGACCCGGCAGGCGCAACGGTGACCGATGAATTCGACATCGCGGTGACCCTCGGCGCGTACAACCATCAGCCCAAGGCGGTACTGCCGGTGGCCGACCAAATCTACCGCCAGGGTCAGTCGTTCAACTTCCGGATACCGCAGACGACGTTCGTTGACAGCGATACGGGCGATACGCTGACTTTCAGCGCCGTGCAGGAGAGCGGTTCTCCGCTGCCGGGCTGGATTCGTTTCGATCCGGCGACGCTGACTTTTTCCGGGTTGGTTCCGGCAGACCAGCGCGCACCGACCGGGATCCGCCTGCTGGCGACAGACGCTGCCGGGGCAACGGCGTTAGTGGATTTTTCGATCGGCATCGACGAGAAGGCTGCACCGCCGGTACTCGTTGTCCCGGCAGAGGATCAGCTGGCGACCGAGGACAGTGCTTTCCACTACGAGCTGCCGCCGGGCGAGTTCAGCGCCGGCTCGTCGAGCGAGCGTTTGTCGCTGAACGTAACCTTGCTCGATGAACAGCCCCTTCCCGACTGGCTGCACTTCGATGCCGACAGCTGGACGCTCTCCGGTACCCCGGAAAACGGCGATGTCGGCGCGCTGGACGTCCGCGTCAGCGCCCGCAACGCTGGCGGCGAGCTTGCTTTCGACAGCTTCCGCCTGCTGGTTCAGAATACCAACGACGCACCCGTCGCCGCCCGCACCCTCGCCGATCAGTCGGCGCTTGTCGATTCGCCCTTCGAGCTGCACCTGCCGGGCGAGACCTTTGTTGACCAGGATCTCGGCGACGTGCTGTCGTACTCGGCAGCGCAGGACAGCGACGAAGCCTTGCCTGCCTGGCTGCACTTCGACCCCACGAGCCGAACCTTCAGCGGCACTCCGGGCAAGGCCGACGTCGGCATGTTAAACGTGCGCGTGACCGCCAGCGACCGCGTCGGAGCCACCGCCAGCAGCACCTTCGCGGTAACGATCGACAAGGTCAATCAAGCGCCGCTCGTCGGCCTGCCGCTAGCCGGGTCGTGGGCCGAGATCGGCTTCCCGTTCGCCCATGCCCTGCCGACGGGCGCGTTCACCGACGCTGATGTCGGCGATCGTCTCACCTATGGTGCCGCGATGGCCGACGGTTCCGCTCTGCCGTCGTGGCTGAGTTTCGATCCGGCCACCCAGACCTTCACCGGCACCGCGACGGGTTTTGCCGGCGACTTGCTGGTCCGCGTCGCCGCGACCGACAGCTTTGGTGCGACGGCAAGCCAGGATTTCGTTCTCACGACGATCAATCCCGCGAACTATCCGGTGATCGAATTCGCTCGCTTCGAGATCGCCGAGGGTGAGTTGCGCCCTCTCGTCGGCGAATTGTTTGCCGGCCCCGGCAGTGCCGGCTCGGACTCGACACCGCGTATCCTCGAAGCGGGTCGTCTTTACGGTACCTACGGCGTGCTGTCGCTGGATGCCACCGGCGGCTTCTCCTACTCGCTGAACAACGCGTTGCCACAGGTACAGGCGCTGGGCGTCGGCGATCAGGGAATCGAACGTTTTCTCTATTCGACTACCGACGACGGCATCAGCACCGGGATGGGCGGCATCCTCGTGCGCGTCGAGGGTACGAACGACGTCCCGGTGCTGCAACGGGGGCTTGAAGATCGCGCGTCGGCACCTTACAGCGACACTCGCTGGCACCTCACGCCAGGGAGTTTTGCCGACGTCGACCGGGCGGACCAGCTCGCCTCGGATGTCTTCCTTCTCGCTTTGGTCGACGCGCCCGCTGGCCGACTGGCTGTCGACGGTGGCGACGGGCAGGCCATGGCCGCGCCGGCGGAAGTTTCGCTCGATGACGATTGGCTGAATAGCTGGCCATCCCGCGGCGAGGGCAGGCAGTTGGCCTTTGTCGATCGCGAGCTGGTCGAACGCCATGATCGGCAGCTCGCCAAGGAGACCTCACCGGACTCCGGAGATCCGGCTGTTAGGCGCCTGTGGGTGGAGGCCGGCGCGAACACGGTGCGTCTGCTCGCTCAGGACGCCGCGTTGTCCGACTGGCTGAACGTGGCGCACGACGCCCCAGCAGACGCCGACTGGGGAGTAGTGCACGGCAGCGACCCGGCATCTCGGCGCCTCGGCGGCGACCCGGCGCTGTTGTTTGCCGAGCCATCTCCTGGCCTGAAGAGCCTCCCTGGCGGGCCGCCAGGACCGGACCGCTGGCTCTGATCTGCCATGGCATTCCGCATGCCGCATGCAACGCCTGTGAAGAGCGTCGCTCGTCGGATCGTTGGTCGTAAGCGCGTTCTTCTTGCCGATGGCGATCGGCCGAAACACATTCTCGACCGGGTTGTTGTCGAGCGGATGGAAGCGGTTCATCGCCTAACGGGCGATGGTACGCCAACGGCGAAGGTCCTGGCGTCGCGTCAGCGGACTTTCGTAGCGCTGCTACGAGCCTGTTCGGACCGCAACCCCCTCACTTCACGAGATGCCGGCATGGCGCCTATAATGCGCCGCTACGAAAGGGGCCAAGCCTCCAAGCTTTACTCAACCGGAAGAAAGGAAACAGCATGAGCATGATGTCAGAATTCAAGGAGTTTGCGATGAAAGGCAACGTCATGGATCTCGCCGTCGGCGTGATCATTGGCGGTGCTTTCGGCAAGATCGTCGATTCGGTGGTCGGCGATCTGATCATGCCCTTCATCGCCTGGATCATGGGGGGCAAGCTGGACTTCTCGGGGATGTTCCTGGTACTGGGCACCATCCCCGAAGGTACGGCGCGGACTGTCGATGCGCTGAAGAAAGCGCAGGTGCCGATCTTTGCCTATGGCAGCTTTCTTACCATTCTGGTCAACTTCATCATTCTGGCCTTCATCATCTTCATCATGGTCAAGCAGATCAATCGCCTGAAGAAGAGCGAACCGCCCGCTGAACCGCCATCGCCGCCCGAACTTGCCGAAGAAGTTCTGCTGCTGCGCGAGATCCGTGACAGCCTGAAGAAATAGCCCGCGTGGTCGGCGCAGGGGTCCCGCCCGGGTGGCGGCCCCGGCGACTTCGGCGCGGCACGTGTGTCGTCGTCGACTCAGTGTTTGACAAGTCGCTCGCCGGATGACTCGGCTGCTATCGCCTTGCGGCTGTCGGCAGCCACCACCAGCGTCAGCCCGTCGGGATCGATGTACTTGCGGAAGGCGGCGTTGACCTCCGCTGCGGTGAGCGCCATCACCTTCGCCTCAAAGTCCTTGGAGAACTGCCAGGTGCGGCCAAGGTCGAGATAGGACGACCAGCGCGAAGCGACTGAACTGTCCTGCGAGCGGCTGAGAGTCCGCGATTCGAGGATGCCCTTCTTGGCTTCCGCGACTTCCTGCTCGGTGAATCCGTCACGCAGCGCGCGCGCGAGTTCCTCCAGGATGGCGTGCTCGGCACGGCCGACATTCTGGGGCGCAACCATCGCGAAAAGCGACCACGTCGATAGCGCTTGGCGACTGCCCATCGACAAGCTGGAATTGACGCTGTAGCTGACACCGTCCTTCTGCCGAAGACGATCCATCAGCCGGCTCGACAGTCCGCCGCTGCCCCCGAAGATGTTGTTGGCCACGTATAGCGCGGGGGCGTCGGCGTCAGCGTCGCGCAACATCAGGGTGCTGCGCGCGCGAAAGAACGCGTTCTCCTTCTCGGGCGTGTCGATGACGATCCGCTTGGCAGGCACGGGGCGGAACTCGCGGTCAACGCGGCCATACGGTGATCGCGAGACGTAGGCGGGAAACAGCGACTGCAGTTCTCTTGCGATGGCTTTCTCGTCGAAGTCGCCGACGATGGCGATTTCACCGCGTGCAGTGCCGATCAGGTCGCGATGATAGCTAACGATATCGTCCAGAGTGGTCCGGCGCACCTGTTCGATACGTTCCGGCAGCGGGGTGTGGTAACGCGGATCGCCGGCGGGATAGGTGTTGAAATGCGACTGCAGGGCGTCGCTCGACAGATCCTCAGGGTTGTCGAGTTGGGATTGCAGCGCCGTCAGATGCTCGCGCTTGAGTTCGTCGAATTCCGCCTCCGGGAAGCTCGGCTTCTGGAGTAGACGGGCCACCAGCCTGAGCGCCTCGGGCAGCTTCTCGCGGGTCGTTTCAAAGTGAGTCAGGCTGCCGCGGACCTTCAGGCGGGTGATTTCGTCGGCGATCTGCTGACGTGTCAACGTTTTGGTACCGCGCGCCAGCATCGCAATCGTCAGTGGCGCGGCGACGTTCCGATGCGCCAGCGACTTTTCGTCACCCCAGCGGAAGCTCATCGCCACGTTGACGGTCCGACCACGGTTGCTTTTCGGCAGCAGAGCGATCTTCAGGTTGCCGAAGCTGTCGAGGTGCGTGCGTGCCGTAATGTTCTCGTGCGAAGGCTCGAAGGCTTCTCCCGCGTCACCCTTTTCCTGCGGCGTGTAACTCGCCAGCACCTGCGCGGCGGTGGGCGCTTGCGGCACCACCGCGCGGCGCGGCGCCTCGTCGGGGATGAAGGTTCCAACTACGCGGTTGTCACGCACGAAATACTTCGTCGCCGCGGCGTCGACCTGTGCCGGCGTGATGTGGTCGAGCTGATCACGGGCATGAAAGAACAGCCGCCAGTCGCCGAGCGCAATGTACTCGGAAAGAAGCACCGCGAACGCCTCGGGATCGGCCAGTGCCCGTTCGTGGGCCGTGCGTGCCTGCTCCACCGCCCGCCCCAGTTCAGAGGGAGTCGCGCCCGCTTGGGCCAGGCTGTTCTCGACCACTTCGATCATCCTGTCGCGCACGCGCTCGATCGATTGGTCCTTGTTGACGGTAGCTCCGAAGACGACAAAGCCGGGCTCGCGGCCGTCAATCGTGTAGGCGAAGACCTGTGCCGCCAGTCCCGGCTGCACGAGTTCCTTGTAGAGCCGGCCGTTGGGCGTGTCGCCGAGGATCTCTGCGGCCATGCCGACGCCATCGGAGTCGGTGTGCAGGCTTGATGGGGTGCGGTACGCCAAGGTGACCAGAGGTATTTCTCCCTTGCGCCGGACGACGAACTGGCGTTCGCCATCGGCCGTCGGCTCGACCGTCCAGTGTTCCGGAAGCACGCGCGAGGGCTTGGGCAGTTTGCCCAGTGTGGCGACGATCCGCTCGATCGTCCTCTGCTCGTCAAACTTGCCGGCCACCGTGAGGACGGCGTTGTCGGGTTGGTAAAACGTGCGGTAGAACGCTTGCAGGTTCTCGATCCTGACGTTCTCGATGTCGCTGCGCGCGCCGATCGTGCTGTTGCCGTAGTTGTGCCAGTCGAAAAGCAGCGACTGCATGCGCTTGAGCATGACGCTTGCGGGATCGTTCTCGCCCATCTCGAACTCATTGCGGACAACCGTCATCTCGGTATCGAGGTCCTTTCGGGCGATGAACGAATTGACCATGGCGTCGGCGCTCCACGCCAGCGCCCAACGGATGTTGTCGTCGCTGGCCGGGAAGGTGAGGTAGTAGTTGGTTCGATCGAGCCAGGTCGTCCCGTTGATCTGAAAACCGCGTGCCTTGAACTCTCGTGCCGGATCCGGGAAATTCCTTGATCCCTTGAAGATCAGATGTTCGAGGAGGTGGGCCATACCGGTTTCGCCATAATTCTCATGCCGGGATCCGACCAGATAGGTGACGTTGACCGTGGCGGTCGCTTTGGCTGCATCAGGAAACAGAATGAAGCGCAGGCCGTTGCTCAGTTGGTATTCGCTTATTCCCTCGACCGTGTTGAGCTTCTTGACGCCAGCTGGGAGTTTCGCTGGCGCCGACGATCCAGCGTAGGCCCATGGCGGTGCAAAACTCAGCATCAGCCACGACAGGAAGCAGGTTGCGGCTTTGATCCATCGGTTCATGACGGCGACTCCACTTGGTAGCCAATGCACTGCGAACGAGATCGTGCCAGCGGCGGCGCGGCTGCCGATGGCGGTAGTGAGGATTATAGGCGGCCTGGAAAAGAAACGGCCCGCTCAGAGGGAGGGCTGGGCGGGCCGGGTGCAACGGCCACTGTCACGCGGGAGGAGGGGGAGGGAAGATTGCGTGGCAGCGACAGGGGGGAGAATAGCGATTCCCGTAAGGCGGATCTGTTGCTGCTCTGTCGCCGTTGTGTAACCGGTTGTGACCTCGCCCGGCGAGCCCGCGTGCGCGATTGGCTGTCCGCGTCCGCGGCGACCTCGACACCGCGCCATTGCCTTTTGTTTGTGAGAGCTGGCATTATCACCAACTCGTGTCGGGGCAGGCGTTTAGCCGCTGGACGTGGTCCACTGGCCCGGCGAGTTTTCCCGGTGGTGGGGTGCTACATGACAAGGAGCAAGCAATGAGTCAGGAATCGGACGATCTCGGAATGGCAATGGTGGTGTTGGAGCGTCTGGAGAAGGAGCGGCTACCGCGTGCGCTCGATCTCAAGGCGAAGGTCGATGCGGGCGAGTGCCTCGATGATATGGATATTGCCTTTCTCGAGCGGGTTTTTGCCGATGGGGAGGACGCCAAGCCATTCCTGGCCCGCCACCCTGAGTATAAAGAGCTGTCGGCCAGAGTGGCCAAGCTGTATGAAGACATCACAACCAGGGCGCTCGCGAACGAGAAGGCTCAGCCGGACTCCTGAGCAGCGTGTCGCGGGTGAGGGATCGTTGGCACGGCCATAGCCGCCAGCACGCGTGTGTTCCTCGTTGACTCGTTTGGCGATCCTTGCGTCGTCGAGTCGGAGCTGACGCTCGGGCGCTCTTCCTCGGTCAAACCGCTCGATCGTGTCGAGGCCGGCGATGTCGAGCGTGGCCATCGGGATCAAGCGCGACGTTCGCCGTGTCGGGGCCGATCATGTTGACGGGAGAGCCCGGCGAGCGCCTATGCGACCATTGGCAGGATCGACGCGTACAGGCCGGTCGACGAGCTGAAACCAGCCGGTTGCGAACAGGCGATGGCCACCGGAATGGTCTCCGCCGCTGCCGACAGCCCGGCTCTGCAAGCGTGTAGTCAGGCGGCCGCGCGCTAGGCTAGTTGAGCCGGGGCTGAGGCGTCTGCAGGAGCTCTTTCAGGCCCTGCGCAATCGCTTGTTGCATGGGGTTTTCCTGACGTTTCGTGAAAACCTTGCCGGCAAGCCGCCGATTGTGCTGAATCGCCGCCGGTGGCGAAAAGGACGCTGTCGCAATCCGGGCGGCATCCGTGTTACGGTCGCAGGCGCGGCTCGTATGGTGCCTGCGTTGAGCAGGCGGGCGTACGGCTAGCGAGCAGGCTGGCGACTCGCGTCGACCGGCCAGGATAGGGGATTCGCTCCGCGCAGCGGGGCAGACACACGAGGAGGAAGGTCATGGATTTCAATTATGAGGAATGCACGCCCCGCGCGCAGCGCGGCGGTCAGTTGTATCAGTTGCGGGTTGCTGACCTGCATCCGACGCAGAGCGGTGTCGGACTCGACGAGGTCGATACCAGGGCGGCGGCGATGCGCAAGAAGAGCCGACAGGAACTCACCGCCTATCTCATCACGCATCCCGTCCCGATCGTCATTGGCAACGGCAACAAGTTCTACCTGACCGATCATCATCATCTGGCGCGTGCGCTTTGGGACGTCGCACAGGGGAAGAACGAAGCGGGAATCGATGCAGGCAACGCGCGGGTTGCCGTCGAGGTTCTGTACAACTGGAGTGTTCTGAAGGACTACGACTTCTGGAAGGCGATGCATGACAACGCCTGGGTCTATCTCTTCGATCACACGGGTGGCGGCCCGGTGCGACCGGACGCGCTGCCCAAACATGTCAAGGATCTGCACAACGATCCCTATCGTGGTCTCGCCTGGTACGTGCGCACCCATTTTGGCTATGACAAGATGGCCGCCGATTTTGCCGAGTTCCAGTGGGCGCAGTTCTTCCGCATGCGTATGATTCTCGACAACCGCGTATTGCGCAACCAGATCGACGACACCGACATTCTGATTTCAAGGATGAGCGACGAGGACAGGCAGGCAATTATCGCGGAGGCAGTGCATCTGGCAAGCTCGCCGGAGGCCGCTGGTCTTCCGGGGTATGTCGGGCGCGGCAGCTGATCGAACGCCAGCAAAGCTGGGAGAGTACTCTTTCCGAAAGGCCTATTGAATGAAGATCAAGACGCTGCTGTGGAGTGGCTTCGCCGTCGTTTGCGCAGTGATGATGGTCCTTGTCGTGGTCAGTGTGGTGCAGCTCAACGTGATCGACCAAGGCGTCGCCAACCTTGTCAGGGCAAGCCGCAACGAATCACTGGCGAGGGAGATCGCGGAGCGGGTGAACAGCATGCGCCGCTATCAACTCAGCGCGCTGGTGGTGGCTGCCGACGAGCGCGACAAGGAATTCGAACGCGTTGCCCAGGCGGGCAAGGAGAGCGCCCAGCTCGCCGATGAGCTGGAGAAATCCCAGCGTAGCCCGGAGACGCGTCAACTGGCCGGCAACATGCGAACGCTCAACGAGCGCTACCTGCGCAGTCACGAGCAGGTCGTCGCACTCGCCCGGGAAGGCAAGATCGACGCGATGCGCGAGCTGATTCAGGGAGACGCGCGCGCTGTGCAGCGCGAACTGGCGGCGGAGAGCCAGAAGTTCATCACCATCCAGCAGGAGCGCAAGGCGCAGGCGGAGAAGGCGGCAGAGGCCGCCCAGTCGTTTGCCGAAACGCTGATGTGTGGCTTGCTGGCCTTGGCCGTGGTGCTGGCGGCCGGCATCGCGGCCTTTGTCATCCGTCGGATTACCGCTCAACTCGGTGGCGAGCCGGAGTACGCGCTGCAACTCGTCCGGAGGATCGCCGACGGCGACCTTAGCCAGGATCTCGCACTGCAGCCCGGTGACACGGGTAGCCTGATGGCGCACCAGCAGGAGATGCAGTCGCGGCTGCGATCGATGCTCAAGAGCATTGCGTCGACGGTCGACAACACCGAGAGGGCTGCGCAAACGCTCGCCGGTTCGTCGCAGCAGGTGGCCGGCGCTTCGCGGACGACCAGCGACTCGGCAACGTCGATGGCGGCGGTGGTCGAGGAAATGTCGGTCAGCATCAGTCAGGTTGCCGCCAACGCCCGCGACGCCCTCAAGACGGCGACGCATGCTTCGCAACTGTCGGAGAGCGGCGGCGGAGTCATCGAGGAGGCGACGATCGAGATCAACCGCATCGCGGACAGCGTTCGTCGCACGTCGGGGGCGATGAGCGTGCTCGATGAAAGCTCGTCACGGATCTCGACGGTGGTGCAGGTGATCAAGGAGGTCGCCGATCAAACCAATCTGCTGGCCCTCAATGCTGCCATCGAGGCTGCCCGCGCCGGTGAGTCGGGACGCGGCTTCGCCGTGGTCGCCGACGAGGTACGCAAGCTCGCCGAACGCACCGGCAAGGCGACCAGCGAGATCAACGCGATGGTCATGCAGATCCAGGAGGAAACCCGCAATTCACTGGGTTCGATGGAGGCCGCCGTGCAGCAGGTCGATCGTGGCGTGGAACTGGCCGGCTCGGCAGGCGAGGCGATCCGCAGCATCCGCGGCAGCGTCGAGCAGGTGCTCGCCGTCGTGAACGACATCGGCGGTGCGATCGAGGAGCAGTCGATTGCCAGCCAGCAGATCGCCCAGCGCGTCGAACAGGTTGCGCAGGCGTCCGAACAGAACAATTCGGCAGCCCAGCAGACTGCCGAGGCAGCGCGCACGCTCAGCGGCCTTGCGGGGGGCTTGCGCAACACGATGGCCAGTTTCCGGACCTGATGATTGGCGGCTGACTTCGGCAGGGAGACGCCGAGCATCCGGTCGCTGCACTTGATCGGCGAGAGATACAGCTAACGATCGCCGTCCGCTTGCCGCGCTTCGAACGTCTTGCCGTCACTGGTGGTTTTGCCGATCTGCTCGCGTGAGTTGCGGGATGCGTTCGCTGATCGGCTTCAGGATGGCCTCCGCCACCGGCTGTGCGAGGACGGGAGCATCCGAGTACCAGAGGGAGGAGAAGCCGTCACCGCCGAGGCGAACGGACAGGATTTCCTTGACGATGCGGTCGATGCCAGCGCGCGGCCGACAGTGGCTGTCAGCCGCGGGCTTGTGGTGCAAACGGTAGGCAACATCGCCTATTGAGAAGGCGCTTGCAGCGGCTGCTCAGCCGCGCCGGTTCGGGCTACAGTGACCCGTAACACATTTAGAGCCCGCCCACTACTATCCAGACAGGCACACTGATTCAATGACGGCTGGAGAGTCCGCATTCCGCGCCGGCATTCCCCGGCGACGTCGGGAACGGATCCCGGATGTGGAACACTGATCGTTGCCGGCGCAGGATCATGAGGCTGGTCCGATGGCAATCGTCCCAGCGAACAAGGAGAGATCGAGCATGCAGGGAAAAGCTTATGTCGCCGGAGTCGGCTCGGTGCCGTTCGGCAAACCGGGGACGACCGAGCCCTACGACAAGATGGCCGCCGCCGCCGTGCGGCGAGCGCTGGATGACGCTGGGCTGGGCTATGAAGCCGTTCAGCAGGCCTTCGCAGGCTATGTCTATGGCGATTCGACGTCCGGACAGCGCGCGCTCTATGGCGTCGGGATGACCGGCATCCCCATCGTCAATGTCAATAACAACTGCTCGACCGGATCGACGGCGCTCTTCCTGGCCCGCCAACTGATCGAGGCCGGGGCGCTCGACTGCGTGCTGGCCTTCGGCTTCGAGCAGATGCTGCCGGGGGCGCTGAGCGAACACTGGAGCGACCGTCCGTCGCCATTCGCGCGCTTCGACCAGTTATGCGAGGAGATCAACCCCTGGCAGGTGCCGCTCGCACTCTGCTACTTCGGTGGCGCCGGCAAGGAATACATGGAGCGTTACGACGTCACGCCGAAGCTGTTCGCCAGGGTACGGGCGAAGGCCAGCCGGCACGGTGCCAACAACCCGGGCGCGCTGCTGCGCAAGGTGCTCAGTGAGGACGATGTGCTGGCGGCCCCGTTGGTCTTTCCGGAAGCAGGCATGACGCGCCTGATGGCTTGTCCGCCCACCTGCGGCGCAGCGGCAGCGATCCTCGTTTCGCAGCGCTTCGCCGAGACGATGAACCTTGATCGGCGCGTCGTCATCGTCGCCCAGGCGATGACCACGGACCGGCCGGGAACGTTCGAGAAACGCAGCATGATGGCACTCGTCGGTGCCGACATGACCCGCGCGGCTGCGGATCTGGTCTACGAGCAGGCCGGCATCGGCCCCGAGGATCTCGACGTGGTCGAACTGCACGACTGCTTCGCACAGAACGAGGTCCTCACCTACGAAGGACTCCGCCTTTGCCCGGAAGGGGGTGCCGACAAGTTCACTGCCGACGGCGACAACACCTATGGCGGCCGAATCGTCACCAATCCGTCGGGAGGCCTGCTGTCCAAGGGACACCCGCTCGGTGCCACCGGGCTCGCCCAGTGTGCCGAACTCGTCGAGCAGTTGCGCGGTGAAGCCGGCGCGCGTCAGGTGGCCAACGCCAGGCTTGCCTTGCAGCACAACCTCGGCCTGGGCGGGGCCTGCGTCGTCACGCTCTATCAGCGCGCCGACTGAGCCTGCCGAAGCCGGCATCGAGGGACGCTGTCAGTCACCCGGCGGCCATCACAGAGGAGATGAACATGGGAAAACTAGCAGGTAAAGTCGCCATCGTCACCGGCTCCGGGCGTGGTATCGGCCGGGCCGTCGCGCTAAAGCTCGCGCAGGAGGGTGCCAGCGTCGTCGTCAACGACCTCGACGCCGCGCCCGCCGAACAGACGCTTGCCGACATCGTCCAGGCCGGCGGCCACGCGGTCGCCTGCATCGGCAGCGTCACCGCGCCCGACTTCGCCGAACGCTTTGTGCAGACGGCGGTCAGCGAGTTTGGCGGGCTCGACATCATCGTCAATAACGCCGGCTACACCTGGGACAACGTCCTCCAGAAGATGACCGACGAACAGTGGTACGCGATGCTCGACGTCCATCTCACCGCGCCGTTCCGCCTCCTGCGCGCCGCCGCCGAGTTCATTCGCGCCGCCGCCAGGAAGGAAGCCGAGGCCGGCCAGGAAAACTTCCGCAAGGTCGTCAATATCTCATCGATCGCCGGCGTCGGCGGCAACGCCGGGCAGGTCAACTATGCGGCGGCCAAGGCCGGGATCATCGGTCTGACGCGGACTCTCGCGAAGGAGTGGGGGCGTTACCGGGTCAACGTCAACTGCGTTGCCTTCGGCCTGATCAGCACCCGTCTGACGAGTGCGCCGGCGAATGGCAGCGCGACTCTCGAGATCGAGGGGAGGACGATCAAGGCCGGTGTCAATCCGGAACTCCTTGGTCAGATGGAGGCGATGATCCCGCTCGGGCGGGGTGGGACACCCGAAGAAGCGGCCGGCGCCGTTGCCATGCTGTGCTATCCGGAAGCCAACTACGTGTCCGGCGAGTTGCTGGTCTGCGGCGGCGGCTTCCGCCTCTGACCGGGTAGGGGACTTCAATGAGTATTGCGCGCACGCTCTTCGGCGAAGAGCATCTACTCTTCCGCGACGCGCTCGATCGCTTCATCAAGCTTGAGGCTGTGCCGAATTACCAACGTTACGAAGAGCAGGGCTACGTCGATCGTGACCTCTGGCTGAAGGCCGGCGCGGCCGGCTTCATCTGTTCGTTGAGGCCCGAGGAGGAGTACGGCGGGGCTGGGGCGGACAAGGTGTACAGCGTCGTCCTCTTCGAGCAAGCGGCACGCCATGCGGTGCAGAACCTCCTGGGATGGGCGCTGCACTCGGAAATCGTCGCCCCCTATCTCCTGCACTACGGCAGCGATTATCTGCAGGAGCGTTACCTGCCGCAGATGGCGACCGGCGATCTGATTGGCGCCATCGTCATGACCGAGCCAACGGCCGGTTTTGACCTGCAAGGGATTGCCACGACGGCTTTGCGAGCCGGCGAATGCTACGTGCTCAATGGCTCGAAAACCTTCATGAAGGAACTCATCGCCAGGCAGTTGCCGTAGGGCCGGGACTTCGGGTGTGCCGGTGTCGCCACCCCTGACCGCCAGGCGCGGTCAGGGGTGGCGAGTCACTTGTCAAGTCGTGATTTCGCGCGCGGTGATGCGGTAGCGGAAGGTTTCCGGATCGAGGCTGTCGAAACGTCCGCCAGCGTTCTCGCCCTGCGGATACATCAGGAAGGGAATCCGCGGGCCTGTCCATCCCGGGAGCGCCAGATCATGGGCGACGTTGTACGCCAGCCAGTTCATCTCCCAGGCACCGAAGAGCTTTTCGCGAACGGGGACGACGACATCGTCCTTGAGCGTCAGGCCGGGCTTTTCTTCAAGAACGACCTTGCGTACGTCGGCCGGATCGACCGGCAGCCAGCCAAAGCCGGCCAGCCAGACTTCCGCCCGGCAATGCTGAGCCTTGCTGATGTCCGCGCTCCTGCCGAGGCTCTTGTAGCCGAACCGCGAATCGGCAACGCGGATGCCGTACACGTCACGCGCCGGCAGGCCGGCGGCGCGGGCAAGGCCGACATAGAGAGCGTTGAGGTCGGCGCACTTGCCGGTCAGATCGCCGGTTTCGAGCATCGCGCGGATGTCGCCGGTGCCGCAGCCGCGCGTCTTGGGGTTGCGCGCCGTGTTGTCGACGATCCATTCATAGATTGCCCGGGCTTTCTCGGTATCGGTACGGCTGCCGCGAGTGATCTCTGTCGCCGTCTTGCGAACGATGCCATCGGTGGGTAGCAGTTCCGTCGGGCGCGTATAGAGCTGCGCGGTTGCTGCATCGAGGGCCGCGACCTTGCCCGGTTCGTTCAGGTTGATGGCGCGGTCGCGCGTGGCGAAGCGACTGGTCACTTCCACCACGGGTGCTGCTGCACCGGCTGGCCAGCTTGCCGCCAGCATCTGCGCGCCATAGGTCGGATCGCGCAGTACCTGTACGCTTGCTGCATTACCCTGCCACAGGTTGCCCATGGTCCGGATCCACGCGGGGTCGTCGACCGATGGCAGTGGCAACCAGACGCGCGTCGCGCTGTCGGTCGTCGCCAGCTCGGCGCGGGTGGTGACTTCGAAGACCCGCCAGCCGTTGGCCGGCGACGGGGTGAAGGGGCTGTCAACGGCCATTGCCGGCCGCCATGCGCTGAGCGTGCCGGCGGTGAGAAGAGCGGTCTTGATGAAGTGGCGACGATCCATGGAGCGATTCCTATTTGGGTGGTTTGAGGAAGGGGTGAAGGTGTCGGCCGGCGGTGGGGGAGTCCCAGTCGATGGCGCCCTGGCCGCGCAGCCGTATGCGGTGATGACGATCGAGAAGCACCGTGCCCGGCAGCACACGGGCGCCCCAGGCGCGGCTGATGACCTGATCGCGATCGTCGACGACCGGTAGCTGGATGGCGTGATCCGCGAGGAATCTGTCGACCTGGTCGAGCCTGTCGGCGACTGCGACGGTGATCACCACCAGGCCAGCACGACGCGAGCGGTCGGCCAGGCGCTGCAGCGACGGCATTTCCTCGCGGCAGGGTTCGCACCACGAGGCCCAGAAATTGACCAGTACGGGTTGACCAGGATGGGTGGCGATGAGCGAGTTGAGGCGGCCATCGATCGGCGTCGGCAGCCGAGTGGCGCGCACTTTCGCCAACTCCGAAGCGTGCACCCCGCTGCCGCCCAGCACTGGCGCGCACGCCATCGCCAGCCCGCCGAGGAGCGCGCGCAAAGACGACAACCAGCATACGCGCGACGAGGGCGCATTCGCGTTGATCGATTTCTCCCGGTTTCGCTGACGTCGCGAGGCGGAAGCCCCCGCGACCTACGGTGCGCCAGCCCGCGGACCGGCGCGATTCAATGGCGGTAACTCAGACCGCCGAAGCCGGATTGTCGCACAGCTGCGGGCGGCCGAACCGACGTCGCCTCGCCTTCCTTCTGACGGCACTTGCGGTTCCAACTGGCGGTGGATACGCCGGAAGTGGTAGAGTCCCGACCCTCCAACATTGAGGGAAGGCTCCGATGTCACACCAAGCGAAGTACGCCACCGCTGCAGGCCTGCTGGTCCTGCTGAGCGGTTGCGCCAACATGGCCGACTCAGGCAGCAACGTCACCGCGAGCGACCCGAAGAAGGCGACTCGCACCGGCTTTCTGAGCGATTACGCGAAGATGGAAAAAGCACCCGGCGGCGACGGCGCACTGTGCTGGCGGCAGCCCGGCCTTGATCTCAAGGCATACAACCAGGTCATGATCAGCCGCATGGTCGTTACCCTCAAGGATGAACAGACCAAGGGCGTTGACCCGGCAGATCTGAAGGCGCTCACCGACTACTTCTACAAGTCGCTGGTCACCGCGCTCAAACCGCAGATGGAAATCGTCGACAAGCCTGGAGCGGGCGTCGTGGTATTGCGCATCGCCCTGACCGATCTGGTACCCACCAGTGTCGGTCGCAGCGCCATGGGAACCCTTATCCCCTACGGATTCGTCGCGGAGGCCGGCTCGGGCGTCGCCGCCGGCGGTCCGGCCGGATCGACGCCCTATCTGGGCCAAACCGGCGTGGAGATCCAGTTTCTGGACGGAGCCAGCGAGGCGATCCTTGCCGAGTGCATCGACACCCAGATCGGCCGGAAGTATGCGGCAGACGTCGAGAGCGGCGCGTCCGGAGCAACGAGCACCTGGATCAGTGGCTACATGAACTCGTTCCAGTCGTGGTCGTATGCACGCAACGCCTTCGACAAGTGGTCGAAACAGATCGCTAAGCGCTTCGCCGAGTTGCGTGGGATCAGTCCGCAAGCCAAGTAGCAGAGTCGGCGAGCGGGCTGCCAGGCGCACGCGACGGCAACTTCGCCCTGGTTCGGAAGGACGAAAGGTGAGCGAGAAACCGGTACGCTCCTGAAGGCATCAGGAGGGCTGTCCGGTTTCCTCGAGCATGTCCGCCGAGAGCAGGATGAGCTCGATTTCCTCGGTGATCTCCTCCTGACGCTGGGTGTTGTAGCGGCGTTTCAGCCGTGCGCTGTCGTCATCGAGTCGCTGCAGGGCGCGATCCATATGCGCCTGCCGTTGCCGGTTTTCGGCCATCAGCGAGCTGTACAGCACCTCGTTGAGGACCGCGTGCAGATAATGCCCGGTCAATCCACGCAGGAACTCCGTGGGAGGCAGATTCAGTTCCGCCGCGTGGGCGCGCGCCCGTTCGGGTGCGGGCAGGTCGCGCAAGGGCAGCAAGTGACGCATGCGGAGATCGCCGGTGGCATCACAATGATAGAGGGCTGAGAGCCCGTAACCGGCGAACTCGTCGCGGGCCATGAAGCCGCTCAGCTCGCGCGTCAAGCGCAGCAGGACGGCCGGCACTTCGTCGGCGACAATGGCCCCCGGCTGGGCCAAATCGACGCCGTCACGTTCGCCGATTCGGGCCGCCAGACGGCTGCCGACAACAAGCCAACGAACGGGCGTCGCCTTTGCCTGACACACTGCCTCCATGCCTGCCAGCAGCGCTTCGTTGAAATCGCCGCAGAAGCCCTGTTCCGAGCCCACCAGTACGCAGAGTTCCCGCCCTGCGAACGGTTCGCTGACAAGTTCGGCGTGCCAGGCCAGGAAATCGGCAGCGGCCGTCTCGATCCCCGCCACCATGCGCTGCTGGCTGACGAGGAAGTCCGTCAGGATGCGGGTCTCCATCAGCGCCAGGCCTTTCATCGCCGACATGATGCCGCCGATATCGGACAGCGCGTCCAGCCGCCTGGCGATCTCACGCCGGCGGCTCATCGCCCACCTCCTGCAACCCTGCACATGCGAAGGCCATCTGCCTTGCCCACTCGCTGCAAAGCTTGCGAAAAGACTGGCTGTGGGCGTATGCCTGCTGCAGGTCCATGCGCGCCGAAAAAGCCGGCTGGTCGGTCGTTTCTCCGTAACTGCCGCCGCACATGTGCGCCGTGATCCACCCCTTGGCGTTGCGCGGACCTTCGGCATCAATCGCTTCAGCAGGCTTGAATGCGAAACCGCGTTGGCCATCGAGCGATTCAGCTGCGGCGATGAACCAGGCCTCGTATTCCCTGTTGGCCAGTACGACCGACACCCGACGGTGCGGAACGTATGCAGTTGCACGCTCGAGAATCTGTTGGCCCAACTCAGCCGGACAGTCATCGTCGGCGTCGAGCAGCACGAGAATCCAGCCTTGTTCGCCACACTTGGCGGCGGCCAACAGCAAGTGCCGGCGGAACTCATCGTCCCGATTCAGGAATCGATCCCGGTGAACGCGAATCGGCGGGGGCGCCTGCAAATGGACATCCGGAGTGCGCCAGTCGTTGATCCGTCGCAGCAGAATCGGCAGCGCGGCCACCTCGCCGGCACCCTCGACGATCGCCGCAACCGCAATCACGGCTCGACCTGGCCAAACAGATCGGCTTGTTCCTGTTCTTGGGCGGCAAGCACCGCCCGATCAGGCGCCAGTTGATTCAGCCGGAAGAGTTCTCCAGCCGAAAAAAGCTGGTCGCGCATAGCCATGCGCGCGGCTTCGTCCAATGGCGCAATCCGCGTCTCGCCGCCCTCGGAAACCACTGCCAGCAGGGCGTCGGGACTCAGTTCCCGGTCGTCCAGCAAGTCTGGGCTGTGGCTGGTAACGATCACCTGGGTGTCTTCCGAGGCGCGCGCAAGCGCCTCGCGCAAGGCAGCGCTGGCGGCCGGGTGAAGCGCTGTTTCCGGTTCCTCGATACCCACTAGCGATGGCGCGTAATCCCGGTTTCCCTGGAACAGCGCAGTCAACACGCCAAGTGCTCGCAGCGTGCCGTCGGACATGTTCTGTGCCGGAAATCGCCAGGGATGTTTTGCTCCAGCCATGTCCTGGCGGAACTCCAGGGTTTCCATCGGCCCGATCGGCTTGCGCTCGACGCCGTGAACCATCGGCGCAACCATCTGAAGATACTCCTGGATAATCTCCAGCCTGTCGGTTGCGACCCGTTCCAGATGTCCGATCACGCTCGCGATGTTTTCCCCCACGGGCTTGAGCAAGCGTCCTTCCTGTGGCTTCTGCAGCTCGCGCATCAACTTCGGATTCAGGTTGTAGAAGCCCATCGCCGTCAGGGCATCGAACACCGGGCGAAAGACCGCCATCCCCGACGCGGCCACCAGCGCCAGACGATCGGCGGTTACCGCTGGAAATGTCGTCTCGCTGCTTGCCTTGAGGTTGCCGCGTTCGATACGGAAAAACGGACCCTTGCCGACACCGCCAAGCACGCACTCCTCGAATTGCACCTCGTAACCGCGGCCCGCCAGCGCGCCGATATTGAAAGCGTAGTGGCCGGCTTGCCCGTTGTTCAACGCGAACTCGAGCCGGATGCCGAAGTTCGTCGGATGACCACTGGAGCGCCGCCGCACCTCGTTCAATCCGCCACGTTCGTTCAGGGCATTGTCGAGAGAACCGGCCAGGGCATCCCGTACCAGGTGCAGGGCGTCCAGGAAGTTGCTCTTGCCCGATCCGTTGGCCCCCACCAGATAGGTGAGTGGATTGAGTCGCACGTCGCAGTAACCAATGCTCTTGTAGTTGCGCAGGACCACACGCGTGAGAAAAACCGGGTCAATCATTGTCTTGCCCCTTCAAGTTCAGTGCGGGTTGAAGCTTCGCTGCGCTCGGCTGATGCCACTCCTTGCTCTCCCGGTTCAGCCCGTTGAGGCTGGTAGTGTATCGGACAGTGCTTCCAGCCTTCTGGCGATCTCATGCCGGCGGCTCATCGTCCGCCTCTTGCAGCAAGGCTGCACGCGACCAATGTCTGCTCACCGATCCCGTGCGCGCCATCTTCCAGAAACCAAGTGGTGAACAACGTTCCAAGCATCGCATTGAATTATTGAGAAAATCAAATTTCTGCGGATTTGTTATCCATACCTTCAGATAACAAATCCGGCTCCTTGGCGGATTTCCCCTACGCGATGTCGCGCTTGGCCATGGGTTCTAGCGGTATGGGAGCGGGAAGGCGCTCCGTGGCCGTTTGGATGATCGCTCTATGCCAACTTCAACAAGACTGCGTCAATGATCGACCAAGCCTCTTGAAGGCCCTGAGCTTGCCCAGCATGCCGAAATTGGCGGGCACCTGCTTGATGATGGCAAGCGCATCGGTCTTTGGCGTATAGCTACGTCCGTGCTGTCCAAAGATCCTTTCCAGTCGCTTCTTCGGATTGGTGTTGTGCTCGACATTTCTTGTGTGCCCGATGATCACTGGGTGAGTCGGTCGCGAGAGCGTGGCGGACAGTGCTGAGCCATCCGCCAGCAGCCACGCTTCGAGTTCGGCCTGGATCGCCACCAGAAACAGGCAGGGATGGTCTGCCAACCCTGCTTGCGTCAATATGGCCCGAATATCGGCGATATCCTGTTCTTCGCCGTCCGGGCGGCCCCAACGGGGAAATACGTCCCAGACAACCAATACCCGTTCACATCCGGAATCGAACAGGGCCTGGGCCACTTGGCCGCACTGCGCAATCAGGTCCGGTTTCCTTCCCAAAGGCCGAATCATCGGCGTCGCGTCGGGGCGAATGCGCCCTGCGAGATGGCGAAGAACCTGCTCATCCTCCGAGCCCAACCCCGCCTCGCAGATGATGCCGATCGTGCTCACTCGTCTTCTCCCCAACCGCCTTCCGGCGCCTCAGGTTCTTGCTCAACGGCAGGGTGGGCTACGAGCCGCTGCAAGGCGTTCATGGTGTAGAGCCGGCCGGGCAGGAAACGGGTGCGCCAGGGTTCCATGTCATTTCGACCCGCAGGCCAGGTAAACTCCGGGCCGCCGGGGCCACGCTCGCAAAGCAGTACATCATCGAGGTCAAGCATGTCCAGCAGATAGGGTGAATGGGTGGTGGCGATGACTTGGGTGCGCCCGCTGCGCGTGGCATCTCGCATCAGGTCGATGACCAGACCCACGGTGCGCGGGTCGAGGCCGTTTTCCAATTCCTCTATGAACGCCACCGTCGGCGGGTCCGGGTCCAGCAGGGTCGCTACCAGAGGCAATACGCGCAGGGAGCCGGAAGACATCAACCAACCGGGGATCTCGTAGCGGTCTTCCAGCAATTGCACATAACCCCTGCGCAGCAGGCCGGCATCCATGATCTTCGGCTCCACATCGAGAGCGTAGGGCAACACGAAGCGCATCGCCTGGGCGACCGTGTCGAACGCGCTCGGCGAACGTTCGCGCAGGTCGATGAGATATTCCGCCACGTTGGCGCCGTCGCCGGACAAGCGCATGCGCCCACCAGTTCGTCTGAGCGGCTGCAGATTGCCTATGGCATCCGGGTTCAGGCGAAGAAATAAAGTCTCACGGAGGGCTTCGGCGGTTTCTGCCAGAGCCGGCACCCCGAACATGGCCGACCGGTCTTCAGCCAAGGCTTGCGGATGAATGACTCGCTCGCGGGTCAATTCCGGCTCCTTGCCTATTCGGAAGCGCTCCTCCTGGATGTAGAGTCGATTTCCTGCCTCCCGCACATTCACCTTGAGGCTAAGGTCAACCGGCCCAAAAGGCATGGCCAACTTCAACTTGAAACTCATGGCCCCATGCTGCCGCGTGGGGTCAACGCGAGCAGCCGTGGTCAAGCGAGATACCGCTCCCTTGTGGCGGATATGCTCGAAGCCTTGCCAATGTTCCATCGCCGCATCGACGCCCTCCAGCACGACCTGGCGATAGGTTTCCACCGCCTCCAGCAGACTGGATTTGCCGCTACCGTTATTGCCGATTAGTACCGTGAGGGGCTTCATGCGGACGACGCCGCTGTTCTTCAATGATTTGAAGTTTTCGATGGCGATGGACTTGATGTGCATGATATTTTCCCTTTGGCTCAGGTGACCAACCCTTGTGCCACACGGCGGTAGGCATTGTGGGCGTCAAGTTTCACTGGCTCAGGCACCAGCGGGAAACTCCCGAGGACGTGGGCGAATTCGGCTTCGTTGAGGCCGTAAAGATGTGCCACCAGGCCGTCGAGTTCGGCGCGAAGGTGTGCACGTTCGAGGGTGTTTAGGGGCTGGTGATGTTCCAGTCCAACCTCTCTAGCCAGCGCGTCGAATTCGGGGGTGGTGCAAATGAGGCGGGCGGCACGCTTCGCTAAGGAATCACATTGGCGGTCGCCCGACCGTAAGCGCGGCACAGGCAATTGGTATAGAAAGAACATATTGATGGTGGTGGTGACACTTTGCCTCAGCATCCAGTCCAGAACGAAGCTGTTGGAAATTGCGCACCAATAGCACATCTCTATGTAGTTCATGCCCGTGGCGGCGACATTCAGTGTCGTGCTGTTCATCTCCGTGAAGACCTTGGGGGGAGCAATTGTCGTAATTAGTGTCCGAGAGTCAGTGTTGCGAGCAATTCGACGGTGAAGCCAGCGATAGCCCATGTAATCCATGTGTTGACCAACATCCGGCTCACCTTTGAGAAGCGCACTCCTTCCTTCGGATTCCTCTATCCAATAGCCAGAATGCCCTTCAGTCGCCTGGAACTGGTGGAACATCTTGCCGGTGAATAGTGGAAGTCGTCCTGGTCCTGCCTCGTTCCTGAAACGAAAAGAATCATCAGTCATGTGAAACTCGCGCGTAAGACGCAGATTCCACGTACCGTTGACATGCTCGCCAAGAGAGGGGAAGCGAAGCATCTTCTCCACAATCTGGATATCCATTTCTCCCTTGAATTCCATAATGGAGTGGCTATCTGGCGAGAGACGTTTAATAAGTTCGACATCCATCTGGATGGCGCCTTCGCCGGGGAAACGATCAAGCTCGGCCAAATCCAGGCGCATGAAGGCGGCGGGGAAACAGGTCGTGCCGAGTTCGCCAGTGCGCGCAGGTGATAGCAGATCGTCCGGGGGGGCGCTGGCGTTCATTTCGCCGGACTGTTGCACGCGCAGCGAGGCGGTTTTTTCAAAGGTCAGCACGACAAATTTGAAGCTGCGATGTACCCCTTCAAAAATTTCCTTACGGTTCTCGAAGCAGAACAAACCTTCGATGCGGGTTCTGTTGAACAGAAGGTCACGCAGGCCCTTGGCGCCCAGATCCGTGTAGATGCCACTGGGAATGACGATGCCGCAGTGCCCGCTGGGGCGCAGCAACGAGAAGCAACGTTCAACGAACAGCTTGTACAAGTTTAAGTCAGTGGGCACCTTGCGTCCGTCAACCCAGGCTACCTGATGACCGTACTCTGGCGCACTACGGAAGAATTTGTTGATATGCGGAAAGCGGCTCTCATACTCCAGCCACGCTTCTCGGATAGACTTGTTCTTGAGCAGCTTGCCCTGCTCCTTCTCGAACTCCTTGATCGTCATCTTGTTCTTCGTCACCAGTTCGGAGTGGTCGGCGAAGAACTCCTTGGCCTGCGGCTTGAACACCTCCCACGGTGGGTTGGTGAGAATGATGTCGAAACCGCCGCGCTTCTGCATGACCTGGTCGAAGACATAGCCCCAGTGCAGCGGGGTTTGGGCGTCGATGTGGACACGCTCGATACGGATTTTCTTCGTCTTTCCCAGTCCCTGCTTGTCCGCATCCCAGGTGGCTTGTTCGTACTTCACGCCCAGTGCTTCGAACTGGTCACGCAGCAACTCGTTGAGAATTCCCGCTGCGTAGTCCATTTCGGCGTCGATGTCGTCGCGCAGGACACGCAGGTCCGTGCTCTTGCCTAAGTCGGCGGCGGTATGGCGATAGACGTCGAGCTTGCGGCTTTTCTCTTCGAGCAGGCGGCGAAAGGGGGGCTTGAAGAGGTCATCCTGCCGGCGGTCGAACTCGTGCTCGTCCACCCGCATCAGGCCTACCAGGGAGTTGCCGGGCAGGATGTTGAAGTCGATGTTGGGCAGTGGCTCCAGGTCTTCCACTCGGTTGACCGACGACACCATGGCCAGGAACAGCCGCAGCTTGGCGATCTCGCAAGCCTCTTCCATGATGTCTACACCGTACAGATTGTCGCTGACGACACGGCGCTTGATGTAGTAGCCGACGCTGGGATGGCTTTTCTGGATGCCGCGCAACCAGGTTTCCAGTTCGCGGCTGGCGCCCATGCCCGCGCGTCCGACGACAGCGTAGTAGATGTTGATCAGCGCCTTCAGCGCGGCCACCAGAAAAGCGCCGGAACCGACCGCCGGGTCGAGGACGGTGATCGAGGGGAGCACTTCGCCTACCAGCTTCAGCGCGGTACGGGTGTCCATGCGCGCCAGGAGTTCGGCGACCGAGTTGAAGTGGATGGCGGGAAGATTGAATTCCGGCAGCGCCGGGACGTTGATGCGCTCCAGCACCAGCTTGTGGATGCTGCGCTCGGCGAGATAGCCGGTGATCTCTGGCCGCGTGTAATAGGCGCCGAAGGCTTTCTGGTTGATGTATTTCTCGAAGATGTAGCCCAGCACGTCCGGGTTGATTTCTTCCGGGTTACCGGCGGAGGTGTCGTCCAGATGCCAGGTGAAGGCGGCGAAGACCTCGAACACGCCGGCAAAGGCGGCATCCGGAATGCGCAAGCTGGTACCGACACGTGGCTGGCGGTTGGCGTCGAGTTCCAGCTTGTGATGCAGGAACAGGCCGCCGTTGAGGAACGGGATGCAGCCGGTCAGGTTTCTTGCTTGCGCGCTGCGCTGATCTTCGGGTCGGGCGAAGGCATCGAAGAAGAGAGCGTTGAGGAATTCGCCGAAAAAGCGATTTTCCCCGCGTGCGCGTGATTCCTGAAGTTTGCTTGGCAGGTAATCGTAATCACCGCAATTCAGAAAGCCCTTCTTTTGCAGGAACCAGACGAACATCAGCCGGTTGAGGACGACCGAGGCATACCAGCGGCGGTCGCGCTCGTCGGCGATGCCTTCGATGGCTTGCAGCAGCGCGGCGTGTTGTTCCTGGTAGCGGGTAAAAAAGCGCTTGGTGGTTTTCTCCACGTCCAGGGCGGCGGCCAGGCGGCGCGCTACTTCCAGCACCGGCAACCGGCCGCCGGCATCGAGTTCGGACAATTCCACCACCAGAGCGTGCAGCTTCGAGGCGAACAGGTCCACTGGCTGGCCGCGAAAGTATTCGTGGCGGCGGGCGGTAGTTTTAGGCTTGCCAGTACTCGTGTCCTTGCCACGTTTGACCCAGAACCAGAGGCTTTGGCCGGGGTCTTCCCGCCGGTCGGTGAAGATGATCAGATTTTCATGGTGCCGCTGGCTGACGTGACGCCAGATGGCCATGCGTTGGCTCTCATCGGGCCAGGTGCTGTCTGCCACCACTTGGAGCACCGCCACCCCGGCCAGTTCGGCGACCATGCGGCGGGAATAGGTGGAATGGGTGCCTGCCTTCACCTGATCGATTTGCCAGTCGCGCTCACTGGCGGCGGGGTGATTCCAGCCGAGGACTTCGACGAACAGCGGGGTAAAGGCGAAAGCGGAAAGGTGTTTCTGGAAGGCAGGGAGGTCGAGTTTTGACATGGTTATTGGCCAACTAGGAGCCCCAGCGAGCACACCACGCGCGGCTCACGAAATTGTGCGTCTTCTTCCGTGTAGGTCAGGCGGCCCTCCTCGCGCAAGGTCTTCACTGCCCCGGCAAGCTCCTCGTCGTTGACGCCACCGCGCATGAGTCGATTGAGAAGGTCGGCGGCAGTTTCCAGCAGGGGGCGGGCGTAGAGGTCATCGAGCGCACGTTCCAGTTCTTCGTCGCGAAACAGGGTGTGCCTCTGGGCTTCCGCGTAGCGCTTGAGGCGCTCGTAGGCACGGCGGCGGGGGCTGGAGGGCCGACCCAGGCCGCCGCCGATCGCCTTGTCCTGGTGTACCGCCAGCTTCAACCCTTCGGCGACCAGTTCGTGGTGGTTTTCGGCACGGGGCACGGCGGGGGTGTCTGGTGCACATTCAGCCACGCGCAGGATGGTGAACTGGGATTCGGTGACGGTCTTGCCGTCAGGGCTGATCCAGGCGAGGTGATCGTTGCCTTCGGGTGACTTCACATACACCAGTGTGCCACCGCGCGCGGCATCGCCACCGACTGAGGGCAACGTAGTCTCGTCGAACGCGAAGGCGCGCGCCGAGTACACCACCGGCGGCATGGATTCGACCGCGTGCGCGAGTTCAGGCTTGTCTTGCGTGGCTTGTTTCCAGATCTGCCAAGCGTAGGAAGCAAGATCGACTTCGTCGTCACTATCGTCAAGGACACCGGACTTCTCCGTGTAGAGGTCGCGGATGGTGTTGGCGTCGTCGTCCTCGAAAAAGGCTTCGTCGGTACCCACGACTTCGGCGTTTTCCAGCAGGCGCTGCTGAATGCGGGCGCGCAAGTTGATGAGGCGCTCGACACCTTCGGCGGGCAAGAAAGAATAACAGTGGATTTCCTCGGCGCGCTGGCCGATGCGGTCCACTCGGCCGGCACGCTGAATCAGCCGGATGATCGCCCACGGCAGGTCGAAGTTGACCACCACGTTGCTGTCTTGCAGATTCTGGCCTTCCGAAAGCACGTCGGTACAGATGAGAACTCGCACCTCGTCGGACTTGCTGACGCTCTTGTTATTCGACTTGGGCGAGAAACGACACGCCAGCGCATAGGGGTCGGCGCTGGCGCCGGTAGCGACTTCCACTTGAGTGATACCGGCGCGGCGTACTTCCCGCGCCAGGTAGCGCGCCGTGTCCGCGAATTGGGTAAAGATCAGCACCTTGTCCTTGGCGTGTGTACGTTCGACAAGTCGCTGCAGCGCGATCAACTTCTGGTCATGTTGTGGAGCCCATCGTCCGTGCGCGCGCAGCAGATCAAGGAGGGCTTGCGTGTCCGCAGCCAGATGTTCGGAGAGCGACCGCTTGAACAGGGTGGGGCGTATCCACTTGAAGCGCTTCTTGTATTCACACGCATATTGCTGATAGACGACCCTGGCGCGCGCCAGGCTGTCGGGTGCGGCGTCCGCCTCGACCACAGGTTCAACCAGGCCGTCGAGCAGATCTTCGGGGTCGCCTTCCAGGCCTTCAGCGTCTTCGTCCACCCTTCCCAGGTCGAGCAAGCCGGCGTCGAGCACACCTACCGGGAGGTCCAGCCCGTTTTCGATGGCATAGAGGTAAATCTGGTTGCGCAGAACGTGCCGGTCGATCGATTGCAGGAATGAAAAGCCGTTGGATTCCAGGCGCTTGAAGAGGTTGGTGCGGCAGAACCCCATCAGCCGCTTGCCAGCGCGGCCCAGGTTGTCGATCAGCTTGCGCTCCGCGGCCGTGGCGGTCTTTTCCGCCAGCGGGTCGACATACAAACCCATGCCGTAGCGGGGCACATGCAGGGCATTGATCTGATCGACCATCTCGGCCGAGTAGAGCCTCGCATAGCGGTCATCCGGGTCGGCCTCGTCGACGGCGAATTTCAGCGAAATGGGCATGCGTTTCGGGAAGTAACGTTGCTCGCCATCGTTGTCGGCGATGTAACGGCGGCCGTTGTCATCTTCCGCCGTGTAGTGCTCGATGATGAAGCTGCGCGTGCGTCGAACCATGTACAGGCGGATCAGCTCGCGCCAGTCGTCAAACTCTTCGCTCTTTTCGATGGCGAGAATCGAATTGACCTTGCACTGGTGCCGGCGCTCGAACTCGGGTTCGCTGATGCCATGCTTGCGCATGTGCCGCTCGGGTCGAATGCCGATGTTGGCCTTTTCGTCGATGAACAGCCGTAGCTGGCTCGACAAGTCGGTCTTGGTCTTGTTGTAGGGAGTGGCGGTGAGCAGGATAACCTTGGAATCGCAACTGCGGATGTAATCGGCAATCGCCTTGTAGCGTCGCCCCTCCCTGTTGCGCAGATTATGGCTTTCGTCGATGAGCACCAGACGATAGCGCTTGAGGCCGGGCAGCCTCCTGGACACTTGGCTGATCGGCACGACCGTGCCGCGCAGGCCGTATTCGGTGCGGTGCCGCTCCCACATCGGTTCCAGGTTCTTCGGGCAAATGATGAGGGTCTCGTAGCCGAGATCGTCTTCAAACATGCGCGCCAACGCGGTTGCCATCATGGTCTTGCCCAGACCGACGACGTCACCGATCATCACCCCTCCGCGCCGGTGCAGATGGCGCGCGGCGATTTTCACCGCGCTCTTCTGAAAGTCGAATAGGTCCTGCTCGAAGCGCGCCGGCAAACGGAATTGACTGAGACCGGCGCGCGCTTCAGTGCTGAGGTGGTAGGCGATGTTGAGGTAGATCTGGTACGGGGGAATGCTCGCTTCGCGCGCCCAGCTCGATTCGATGATGGCTGCGAGGTCTTGCGAGACGTCGATGGCCCAGCGGTCTTTCCAGCGCTCGTCGAACCATTCCGACAAGCGCTGGGCCGCATGGTGCTCCAGCACATCAACGTTCAGTTCGCCCTGCTTGGAGAGCCCCTGCAGCGTCAGGTTACTGCTGCCGACGAAGCCGGTGATGGGGTTGTTCACGTCGTCGCGAAACAGCAGATAAAGCTTGGCGTGTAGCGGATACGGCAGAAATAGTTTGACGATGGCCTGGCCCGCTCGTAGTTGCCGGGCGAGTCGGCGCAAGCCGGCTTCGTCCTTGCCGGAGGGAATGCCCAATGTGATTTGTTCGCGCAAGTGGGCCCCGAACTGCGTCTTGAGCCGAACCGCCGTGCCTTGGTCAATCAGGTTGTCACCTGCGACTGCGCGGTAAAGCTCGCGAACTTCCTCGTGAGGGGGGCGTTGCATACCAACCAATACACGGCAAACCTGGCCGTTAGCCGGTTGCCAGGGCTGAATCAGGTCATCGATGGCCTGCCAGCCGCGCAGATTGAGGTAGCCCACGCAGAAATCGGCCCGGTTCGAGACTTGCAGGGTGGCTCGTAAGGCTTTGAGCAGTTCTTGTTGGATGTTGTCGAATATGCGAGGCATGGACGGGAAATTCCTACTTTGATTCGCCGATGGAAGGTAGCACGAAAAATGTCACGGCCGACCACAGATGCGCCGTTACAGAGCGTATTCCACCTCACGCCGGCGGCTCATCGCCCGCCTCCCGCAACCAGCCGGCGACCGCATCCCGCCACGCATCCCGACCAGCCGCCAGTCCCGGCCCCCCAGCCGCCGCCTTGTGCAGCAGACTCGCCAGCCGTGCCTGGACCGCCGCACCCGCCAAGGCGTCGAATGCTCCCTCGTTGTAGGCGACCAGCCAGGCCAGTTGCTGTTCCGGCGACAGCGGTGCCAGGCGTTCCTGCTTGAGCAGTTCCCGCAGCAAGCGGCCGCGCCGGATCTTGGCGTCGACGCCGGCCTCCAGACGCGAGCCAAAGCGGGTGAATACTTCCAGCTCGAGAAACTGCAGGAAGTCCAGCTTCATGCGCCCGGCCTCGGCCTTGATGGCCGGCAACTGCGCCTTGCCGCCGATCCGCGAAACCGAGCGGGTGATGTCGATGGCAGGCAGGAAACCGCGTGCGTAGAGCGCCGGGTCGAGGTAGATCTGGCCATCGGTGATCGAGATCAGGTTGGTGGGAATGTAGGCGGCGATCTCGCCCTGTTCGGTTTCGACGATCGGCAGGGCGGTCATGCTGCCGCTACCGTAGCGCGCTGCCAGGCAGGTCGAGCGTTCGAGTAGGCGCGCGTGCAGGTAAAAGACATCGCCGGGGTAGGCTTCTCGCCCCGGCGGGCGACGCAGCAGCAGCGAAAGCTCGCGATAGGCCCGCGCATGCGTGGTGAGGTCGTCGTACACCACCAGCACGTCGCGGCCGCTCCACATCCATTCTTCCGCCAGGGCGCAGCCGGCGAAGGGCGCGAGGAACTTGAGCCCGGGGGTAGTGGTGGCCTCAGCGACGACGACGCAGCTGATGTCGAGAACTCCGGCCCGGCGCAGGGTCTCGATGGTGGCGATCACCGCCGAGCGCTTCTGGCTGATCAGCACATAGACGCAGAGGACATCGCTCCCTTTCTGGGCGATGAGCGTGTCCATGGCCAGCGAACTCTTGCCGGTGCCCGCGTCGCCGATGATCAGTTGCCGCTGGCCTTTGCCGATCGGGATCATGGTATCGACCATCTTGCTGCCACTCAGCAATGGGCGCCTGACGAAATCGCGGGCCGTGATTGGTGGCGAGGAGACTTCGAGGGGGCGCCGGCGATTGAATTGCGGTTGCGGACCGCCATCGAGGGGATTCCCCAGCGGGTCCACCACGCGGCCGAGAAAGCCGTCACCGACGCCGATATCCAGTCGCCGTCCGGTCAGATGGGCCGCCGCGCCGGCGGCGAGGCCGTCCTCCTGACCGAGCAGGATGGCGCCGATACGCTTGCTGCCGAGATGGAACACCAGCGCCTCGCTGCCATTCTCGAAACGCAGGATCTGATCCATCGCCGCCGAGGGCAGGCCCTCGATCCAGGCGATGCCGTCGCCGATCGCCGCCAGCTTGCCGATTTCGCTGATCCGCAATTGCGGCTGGTAGTCGGCGATCCACTGGCTGCGCAGGCCGCCAGGGTTTCGGGCTGAGTGCTCAGTGCTCAAGCCTGGCGGCTTCCGCGAAGACGCCCAGTTCGCCGGCCAGACTGAGATCCAGTTGCCAGGCCCCGAGCGATAGCCGAACGCCGGCCAGCAACTCGCTGTCCTCGACGAAATCGATGTGGACGAGCTTTCCCAGCCGGGCATCGACGGCACCGGAGATCTGCCGGCGTTGTTCCTCCGAGAGCGGATGGGCGCTGCTCAACACCCCTTGCCCATGACCATTTTGGCCCGTCCGCAAAGGCTCCAGACGTTCTTCGGGTAAAGCCGACAGTTCCTCGACGAAGATTTCTACCAGCCGCGCTTCGATCTCCGGTCCGGCCAATCTGGCCAGTAGTGCGCTGGCGAACTGGCGGGCGAGGGCGCCGGACTGGCTGGCGAGTTCGCGCTGCAGGGTCTCCTGACGGTGCGCGTCGCGGGCGGCGCTACGTTGCCGCTCGGTAGCCAGATCCCGGTCCAGCGTCTCCATCTGTCGCGCGTGCTCTGTCGCCATCTGGGCATCGAACTGGCTGCGGGCTGCCGCCTTCTCTCGCTCCCAGTCCGCCAGACGGCTTTCAAACTGGCTCTGCAGGGCCGCGGCCCGTGCTTCCGTCGCGCGTGCTTCGTTGAGGGAGCCCTCGATGCCAGCGCGACGCTCAGCCAGGGTCGCCAGCACCGGGCGGTAGAGAAAGCGTTTGAGGATCCAGATCAGCGCCAGGAAATTGATGATCTCGAGGGCAAAGGTGGTCCAGTCCAGATCCATCGCTGCCTCCTACTTCAAGAGGTATTCGAGCAGCGGATTGCGGAAGAGGATGATCAGCACGATCACCAGGACGTAGATGGCCAGTGACTCGATCATCGCCAGGCCGATGAACAGGGTGCGGGTGATCGACTTCTCCGCCTCCGGCTGCCGCGACAGCGCTTCGAGCGCCTGCGTGATCGCCCGGCCCATGGCAATGGCCGGGAAGATGATGCCGATCGCGATGGCCAGCGCTGCTGCCACGGTAGAGACCAGGACGAACCAGTGCATGTCGCTCATGGGGTGCTTCCTTTCGTGTCGTTCGATGAGGGCGCTTCGGAGTGCTCCGCTGCGGCGTGGGATTGCATGCCGCCGGCGATGTAGATCAGGGCCAGCGTGCCGAAGATATAGGCCTGGACCAGGGCTTCGACGATGTGCAGCATGAGCACCGGTACCGGTACCAGCAGCCCCGCAACCAGGAGGACCAGCAGCGCGGCCATTTCGAGGCTCATGATGTTGCCGAACAGGCGCATGGCCAGCGCGATGGTGCGCGAAAACTCGCCGAGCAGATGGAACGGCAGGAGGATCGGGCTGGGGATCAGGTAGTGGCGCAGATAATTCGTCAGGCCTTCGCTGCGGATGCCGAACCAGTGCACCGAGACAAAAACCAGACAGGCCAGCGCGGCGGTGGTCGACAGGTTGCCGGTAGGCGCATGCAGACCGGGCACGATTCCCGTCAGGTTGGCGACGGCGACGAACAGCCAGAGAGTGCCGACGAAAGGCAGCAGCAGGCCGGCGCGGCCCGGTAGCACACCTTCGATGGCCGCTTCGATCGACTGGACGACACCTTCCAGCGCTGTTTGCACAAGACCCGGGTGGTCGACCGAAAGTCGTCGGGTGGCCAGCCAGCAGGACAGTCCGAAGGCCAGCAGGATGCCCCAGGTGGTGACCACCGTCGAGCTGATCCGCAAGCCTCCCAGACTGAAAACAACGCTTGCCGCTTCCATTACCAGTACTTTCGGATGAAGAGATAGACGTTGAAGACGCCGAGCGCGAGGCCGAGGACGATCAGATTCACCGTCCAGCGCACCGTGTACCCTTCACCCAGGCTGTCGAGCCAGCGCCCGAGATAAGCGCCTGCCAGCAATGGCGCCAGGAAGAGGACCGACAGACTGCCGAGGAAGACCGTCTGCGCGAGAAGTGAGCGGCGACTCCGTTCGGCTTCCTTGAGCCTTTCGCTGTCGCGGGAAACCTCGCGACGCCATCTTTCGTCGTTCATAACGACTTGCAACAGTGGTCGGTCATATTGACCTGCGATGATGGTCGTTCATAATGACTTACGGAGATGGTCGTAGATGGTCGTTCATGACGGCCACCGATCCAGGGTGCGCAAGCGCCGGAAAAGCTCCTGCTCGAGTTTTTGCAGATTGTCTTTGACGCTCCTGAGTTCTTCTTCTTCCTGCGCCAGTTGCCCAGCCAGCAGTTCCGAGATCCGTTCGTAGTCGTCGTCACAAAGGTAGCGCCGAGTGCTGATGGTCAGTTGATCGTCGGCAAAGCGCAATACGGCGCCGGGGCAGGCGAGATACTGCCACGCAACCTGCGTGGTGCGAAAACGCGACAGCCCATAGTCGAGCACCGTCATGAAGCGGGCACGTCCCGGCTGAATGCCGAAGCTGCCACTCGCATCGCTGCCGACAAAGCTCTGCACTTTGTCGATGCGCTCGCAGCGCAGCGCGCTCTGCAGATGCAGGGTGATCCCGCCGCTCATCGCACGCCCTCCATGCCGGCGCGCATGTAGCAGCGATCCTCGGGCAGGTCGTCGTAGGTTCCCTGGATGAAATCCTCGCAATCGGTGAGGGTCGTTGCCAGAGGTACCGAAGCCCCGGCGATGCCGGTGTGGTCGGCAACGACAAAGAACGGCTGGGTGAGATAGCGTTCCAGCAGGCGCGCCCGCAGCACGGTGCGCCGGTCGGCTTCCGACAGGGCCTCGATGCCCAGCATGGCGATGATGTCCTCCAGTTCGCGGTAGCGGGCGAGATGCTCGCGCACCGCTTGCGCCACTTGGTAGTGACGGTCGCCGAGGGTAACGCGATCCATCATGGGGCTACCCGAAGCCAGGGGATCGACGGCCGGGTAGATCCCCTTGGCCGCCTGGTTGCGCGAAAGGATTACGGTGGTGTCGAGGTGAGCGAGGATCGCCCCCACGGCCGGGTCGGTCATGTCGTCAGCCGGCACATAGACGGCCTCGACGGCGGTGATGTTGCCGCTGCGCGTGGAAGAAATGCGCTCCTGCAATTCCGCCACTTCGGAGAGCAGTGTCGGCTGATAGCCGACCGTCGCCGGCATGCGCCCGAGCAGCCCCGAGAGTTCGCTGCCCGCCTGCACGAAGCGGAAAGCGTTATCCATCAGGAACAGGACTTCCTTGGCGACGTGGTCGCGCAGGTATTCGGCGTAGGTCAGTGCCGACAGCCCGATGCGGAAGCGCACTCCCGGCGACTCGTCCATCTGGCCGAAGACCATCAGCGAACGCGGCATGACGCCGGCGTCCTGCATGTCGTGCCAGAGCTCGTGTCCCTCGCGAATTCGCTCACCGACCCCGGCGAAGACCGATACCCCCTGGTGCAGGCGGACGATGGCGTTCATGAATTCCATGATCAGCACGGTCTTGCCGACGCCTGCACCACCGAACAGGCCGGTCTTGCCGCCGCGCACGAACGGGCACAGCAGGTCGATCACCTTGATGCCGGTCGGCAGGATTTCGCCCATGCCGAGCTCTTCGGCGAGTGGTGCCGGGGCAGCGACGATGGGGCGAAATTCCGTTGCCTCGAGTGCCGGGCCACCATCCAGCGGCTGGCCGAAGATGTCGAGCAGCCGGCCGAGACAATCCGGGGTCACCGGTATCTGCAGCGGCCCGCCGCTGTCGAAGACCGGCAGCAGGCGGCGCAGGCCTGCCGTGCGATGCAGGGCGATTGCCCGCGCCCGCGATTCGTCGAGGTGGCGATGCACCTCGAAGGTGTAGCGCTCGCCATCGAGGCAGACGTACACGGCCTGATGCAGCGGTGGCAGGCGGCTGCACAGGATGTCGATGACCGGCCCGTGCACTTCCTCGATCACCCCGAGCGGCGGCGCTGCAGGTGCCGGGCACGGTAGCTCTGGCCCTGCGAGGCCTGTCGGTTGGGGTGAGGAACGCACCCCAATGTCCCCTGTTGAGGATTGCGTTGGGGTTCGTTCCTCACCCCAACCTACGCGTCCTGCCGGCTCGGCCGTCATTGTTTGTCGGTAGCCAGGCTACCGATCCGGTACGTGGCGAGTAGCTCATCAGCATAGGCGGAATGTGGACGTCCCTTGGTCTTGGTGTCATACGCCTCGGTGGCCTCCTTGCCGCACCAGGGCAGAACGAGATCTGGCCGCGAGGGATGCTCGGGCAGATAAGCGCTGACATCATAGACCTTGCCGCGAATCGCCATCCAGCAGTTGTCCGGCAATGCGTGCCTGACCAGTTCGCTCTGTGTGATGACCTTTTCGGCCGCTACTGCGACGCTTTCTTCGGCCGACGGCAACCACAGGCTGCCAGCCCAGAAGGCTGACACCAGCAGCCAGAAAATGAGGGTGGTGGCTAGGTAGACTCGGCGCATCAGCGGAATCCGAAGTTCTCAAAATGGATATGGCGGGGCGTGATGCCCCGCTTGTGGAGGGACTGCCTGACTGCTGCCAGCATGCCCGGCGGCCCGCACAGATAGCACTCGTGCTGGACGAGCTCGCCTGCGGTGGGCAGGAGTGAATCGAGATTCGGCGGCTCGTTGCCGGTGGCCACCGCCTGCAGGGAAAGGTGTGGATCGCGTGCAGCGAGCGCGCGCAACTCCTGCAGAAAGGCAGCGTCGGCTTCGGCGCGATAGAGATAGACCAGCGTCGTCTCCTGACTGAGCGGGCCCGTCCGTAGCAGCGCCAGGAAAGGCGTGATGCCGATGCCGCCGGCCAGCCACAGTTGGGGCGCCGCAGGCCGTTCGGCCAGGAAGGTGCCGAAGGCACCATGCACCCGCGCCAGGACGCCCGGTTCGATGGACTGGATGCGCCGGGTGCAATCGCCCAGGGCCTTGACGCCGACGCGGATTTCCCGGTCGGCACCAATCGAACTGACGGTAAAGGGGTGAAATTCGCCGCAACCCCGGAAGGTCGGCCCGGCAAAGAAGGCGACCAGGACGAACTGCCCTGCGGTCGCGGCAATCGGCTCAGCCAGGGGCTTGAGAGCGATCTCGACCATGCCGTCGGCAACCGGAGTGGCCGATTGCACGATGTACGGCCGGGCGGCCAAGCCGCTGTCCTCCCGGAGGATTCGCCAGCCGAGGAACAGGGCGGCCAGCGCGAGGATCGGCAGTACCGGTTCCTCGATACCGAGCTGCAACAGATGCCACAGGCCGACCAGTACGCCGACACCCAGCGAAACATGCAGCCAGCGCCAACTTCGATGGGGTAGGCGCGTCGCGAAAGTGGCGGCGAGTCCGAGCATCAGCAGCAGCAGCGATAGCCAGCCCAGCCTGACCGGCCAGCCCTGGCTGAATGGTGAAAGCGTCTGCCAGGCGAGAACTGGGGAAGCGGGCCAGGCATCGGCGGCAAGCACCAGCGGATGTGCCAGCAGCAGGACGTAAGCGGCCATGCCCACAAGGTGATGCCATTGGTACATCCTCTCCAGTCCCCCCAGCCAGCGGGACAGCCAGGTTTCCCGCAGCATCAGCAGCAGGCTGGCGAGCAGCAGACCACATCCCGCCCAGCCCAAGACAATGCCCAGACTACGTGCGGGCGACAGACCCTCCGGAAAGGCCCAGTAGACGGGGCCTGCGGTGCTGGCCAGGAGGAGCAGAGGAATCGATGATCGGCGGAGGAGGGACATCAAGGGCTCGCGCAGGGTTCAACCGGCAGTCTGACGGGAGTCCTTTTCGGGGTGCAAGTGCTCGCAGATATCGCGTCTTCCTCGCGGCAACTCGACGCCTCGCTGCCGGGCACGCTCCTCCATGAGCTGGTGATGCGCGACCTGGTACTTCCGGCAGTCGTCGTAAGTCCTGAAGCTACGAATCATCGCCTGATGCTCAATGCGCTCCTCGGGCGTCATGAGCTGCCAGCCGCGGGTGTTCCCCTCGCTGGCCCGCACGGGGCCGCGCGCCTGTGCGCTTGCCGCCAACGAAAGCAGCAGCGCGATCAACAGTCTGGTCTTGTGCAGCCCCATCGCGATTCTCTCTGCACCGATTGGCGGCTATCCCTATCCCTGCTGTGCCAGTGTCAGGCGCAGTCCGCCCGAAACGTGTCGATGAAGTATATCGTCATCCCTGCGCAATCGCATGCGGTCTGGTCTGGCATATCGCCGCATGGCGGGGTCTCAGCGGCGGCAATGGATCGCTTCGGTAACGCCGGCCGTGGCGTTTTCCCTGTCGGGTTTCTTTACAGCGATGCCCTCGGCCATCCTTGGGTTGCCCGTGAATCAATGGGTTGTATGTATGGCATGTATCCTGCTTTCATGCCTCGTCCCGCAGTTGTCTGCACACCAGGTCCACAAGGGGGGTTCGTCATGAAGTTTGCGCACAAATGCGTTGTTGCAGCGATGATGGTTGCCTGCGGTACTGTCGCAGCGGCACCGACGCCAGTCGACTCGATAAATGGCGGAGCTTCGCCCGCCGCAACCACGTGGTCAGCGGCGGAAGCCGGATGGTTGTATTCGCCGACGGAATCGTACTCGTTGTTGGAAGTCCAGACCCGTTTTGCGTCGACCGACGGCCGCACGGTAACGATGGAAATCTGGGACCAGGCACCAGTGAACGGCGGTCACTTGCTGCGTGCCGCCTCGACCAGCCTGACCGGCGAGCCGTTCGCAACCTGGTCGTTCGCCGCCCTGGATCTTCGGGCAGGTGAAGACTACTTCTTCGGTTTCCGCAACATTGTCGGGCTGGACGTCAACTTCACCAGAGACGCTGGCGCGACCAACCTGGGACGCTACTACTTCTCTTTTGCCGATGCCGGCGAATACGAGAGGGAAGTCGTTTCATCGACCATTTCCGGTGCGCAGCCAATCCTCCGATTCTCAGGAACACGCGCCATTCCGGAACCAGCTACGAGCGCGTTGGCGGCGCTCGCCTTGTCACTCCTGCTCGTTCGCGTGGGCAAGCGAGCTGACCGCTGAGCGCTCACCGCGTTCATCGATGATCGGGGTACTACCAAGAAACCCCGATCATCGGCACTGAACAGTCCATCAACCCGACGTGGTCGCCGCTACCTGTGCGTGGTCAGGCGCCGAGAAGATCATGAGCGTCCCAGGTGCTTGTCAGCTTCTGGGCGGCAGCCACCCGGACCACGATGTAAACACGCTCACGCTCTGCTGCCTTCCGACGCGAAATACCGCTTCTGGAACCACAGCGACACACTCACCAGGCCGATCATCGCCGGCACTTCCACCAGCGGACCGATGACGGCGGCGAAGGCGGCACCGGAATTGATGCCATAGACGGCGACGGCGACGGCAATGGCCAGTTCGAAGTTGTTGCTCGCCGCGGTGAACGAGAGGGTGGCGCATTTCCCGTATCCGGCGCCCACCTTCTTACTCATGTAGAACGAAATCAGGAACATCAGCACGAAGTAGATCAGCAGCGGGATGGCGATGCGCATCACGTCCATCGGGATGGTGACGATCAGCTTGCCCTTGAGGCTGAACATGACGACGATGGTGAACAGCAGGGCGACGAGGGTGATCGGGCTGATCTTCGGTACGAATCGCTGGTGATACCACTCCTTCGAGACAAAGCGCAGCATGATCACCCGCGTCAGCACGCCGGCGACGCAGGGAATTCCCAGGTAGATCAGGACGCTCTCGGCAATCTGCCCAATCGAGACATCGACCACCGAGCCCGAGAGACCGAAGAGTGGCGGCAGGACCGTCACGAAGAGCCACGCGTAGACGCTGTAGAACAGCACCTGGAAGATCGAGTTGAAGGCAACGAGGCCGGCGGCGTACTCGGTCGACCCCTTGGCAATCTCGTTCCAGACGATCACCATGGCGATGCAGCGGGCGAGGCCGATCATGATCAAGCCGACCATGTACTCGGGTTTGTCGGGCAGGAAGATGATCGCCAGCGCGAACATCAGGATCGGCCCGACGATCCAGTTCTGAATCAGCGACAGGCCAAGGACTTTCCTGTCGACGAAGACATCGGGCAGTTCCTCGTAACGGACCTTGGCGAAGGGTGGGTACATCATCAGGATCAGGCCCAGCGCGATCGGAATGTTGGTCGTTCCGACCTGGAAGGAATTGATCCGATCCTCGATGCCCGGAACGTAGAAGCCCAGGCCGACGCCGAGCGCCATGGCGGCGAAAATCCAGACCGTCAGATACCGGTCGGGGAAAGACAGCTTCCGGGTGACAGCGCTCATCTACTGCACCCCTGGCCGGCAGACTTCCGGATGCCCGCCACAGCAATTGTCGGTCAGAAACCCGATCAGCCCATCGATCCTGCCCATCTCGGCGCGGCAGCGGACGAAACGTCCCTCCTGTACCGTGCTGATCAGGCCGGCGTGGGTCAAGGTCTTCAGGTGGAAGGACAGCGTTGGCGCGGGCAACTCGAGTTGCTCGGCAATTACCCCGACCGTCAGGCCGGCAGGGGCATTCTGTACGAGCAGGCGGAAGATGGCGAGGCGGCTGTCTTGCGCCAGCGCGGCCAGCGCGGTGACGGCATCGGAATTGGTCATCTCGCCAACGATACCGAAGTCTTGTCCAAGTCGCAAAGCGTTTTGGCCAGCCTTTCGCATTCGATTTCCCCATATCGGGTCATACAGCCGCATCGTCTGGCTTGTCGTCGTGTCCGGGCCAGTGAGCCGGGGTTTACATACTTCTAATATTCTAGCAATATAAAAATGTTTCGCAAAGAGACGTCGCGTGTGACGTTCTGTCTTCGGCTCGCTGGCTGTCCAGCCGAGCCTCACTTACCATTCGGAGGAACGGGAAATGACTGTCAGGGTTGGTATCAACGGTTTCGGTCGTATCGGCAGGCTGGCGCTGCGCGCAGCGTGGAACACCCCGGAACTGGAGTTCGTGCACATCAATGAGGCGAACGGCCCGGTCGACTCCGCGGCGCACCTGCTCGAGTTCGATTCGGTGCAACGCCGCTGGCAGCACGAGGTAAGCGTCAGCAATGGGCGGATGGTGATCGACGGCGAATCGATCGGCTATAGCAGCGCCAAAGATGTCGCCGGCGGACCGTGGCGCGAGGCCGGAGTGGACATCGTCCTCGAAGCCAGTGGCAAGTGGCGGACGGTCGAGGAGCTGACGCCCTACTTGGCGGCGGGGGTGAAGAAGGTGATCGTTGCCGCGCCGGTCAAGGGCGGCGATACGCTGAACATCGTCATGGGCGTCAATGACCAGCTCTACGACCCGGCGCGTGACCACATCGTCACGGCGGCCTCGTGCACCACCAACTGCCTGGCGCCGGTGGTCAAGGTCGTGCATGAGGCAATCGGCATCTCGCATGGCATGATCACGACGATCCACAGTTCGACCAACACGCAGAGCGTACACGACCAGATGCACAAGGACCTGCGTCGCGCGCGCGCCTCGAGCCTGTCGCTGGTGCCGACGACGACCGGTTCGGCGACGGCGATCGCGCTGATATTCCCGGAACTGAAGGGCAAACTCGACGGCCACGCGGTGCGCGTGCCGCTGCTCAATGCCTCGATTACAGACTGCGTCTTCGAGATGCGGCGCCCGACCAGCGTCGAGGAGGTCAACGGCCTCCTCAAGGCGGCTGCCGAAGGCGCTCTGAAAGGCATCCTGGGCTACGAGGAGCGGCCGCTGGTGTCGATGGACTACGCCGGTGATCCGCGTTCGTCGATCGTTGACGCCGCGCACACGCTGGTGATCAACGGCACCATGGTCAAGATTTACGCCTGGTACGACAACGAATGGGGTTACGCCAATCGTTACGTCGAACTCGCGCGCAAGCTTGCCTTGTCGATGTAGGCGCGCTTCCCGACATCGCTGCCGGCGCCGTCACGCCGCGACGCGGATGACGGCAGGGCCTACCCGCACCCCACAGGAGGAAAACGATGAGCGATCCATCCCCGCCCAGGAGCGACGCTGCGCGCGCCGGCTTGCGCAACTACGTGCTGGTGACCGGCGCCTACTGGGCCGACACGGTGACCGACGGCGCCACGCGCATGCTGGTGCTGTTCTATTTCTACAACCTTGGTTACACCCCGTTGGCCGTCGCTTCGCTGTTCATCTTCTATGAAGTCTTCGGCATCGTCACCAATCTCTTCGGCGGTTACATCGGTGCCCGCTTCGGGCTCAAGACGACGCTGTTCATCGGCCTCGGCACGCAGTTGGTGGCGCTGTCGATGCTCGCCTTCGCACCTCAGGGCTGGCTCGTCGTCGCCTGGGTGATGGCTTCGCAGGCCTTGAGCGGGATCGCCAAGGACATGACCAAGATGAGTTCGAAGAGCGCCGTCAAGCTGATCGTTCCCGAGGATTCGTCGGCGACGCTTTATCGTTGGGTCTCGATCCTCACCGGGTCCAAGAACGCGCTGAAGGGAGTCGGCTTCTTCCTGGGTGGCCTGTTGCTGACTTTGCTCGACTTCCAGACGGCGCTGAAACTGCTCGTCGCGCTGGTCGCGAGCACCCTGGTCCTTGCCGCTTTCCTGATGCGGGGAGGCCTCGGTCTGGCCAACAAGAAAGCGAAGTTCGGGCAGATGTTCTCCCGCAACGGCGCGGTCAACAAGCTGGCCGCGGCGCGCATCTTCCTCTTCGGGGCGCGTGACGTGTGGTTCGTCGTCGGGCTGCCGGTGTTCCTGTCGAGCGTCCTCGGCTGGACTTTCTGGCAGTCCGGCGGCTTTCTCGCGGTGTGGGTCATCGGCTATGGGATCGTCCAGGCGGCGACTCCCGGCCTGTTGCGCAGCCGCGTCGAGGGGCAGCACGAACCGGACGGGCGGACGGCGACGATCCTGGCGTTCGTCCTTGCCGCGCTGCCGGCCAGCATTGCCCTCGGACTCACTGCCGGGGTGGCACCGAGCACCGTCGTCGTCGCCGGACTCATCATTTTCGGCGCGGTGTTTGCGCTGAATTCGGCGGTGCACTCGTACCTGATCCTGGCCTACACCGATAGCGACAAGGTGGCGATGAACGTCGGCTTCTACTACATGGCCAACGCCGCCGGTCGCCTGGCCGGCACGGTGCTCTCGGGCGCTCTCTATCAGTGGGGGTTGCAGAGCGGGCCGAGCAACGGCCTAGTCGCCTGCCTGTGGGCGTCGTCGGCCTTCGTTTTCGTCGCCGGTCTGCTGTCGCTGCTGCTGCCGCGCCATATCGGTCCGCGCTCGAAGCCGATCAAGCTCGGCGATCTGGGGGATTAGCGCGCACGCCCCGGCGCTCGACAAGGCGCCGCTGCTCATCGTCAGCCACCGCGCAAACCGTCGCCGGGGCTGCTGACGACTTTCTGGCCGGCGCGATTGACCAGGTTCTTCCGGGCTGTCTATACTTCAGACGCTGTGGTTTGCCCATTCCTCATCGCCAGTCCAAGCCCATGAGCGAGTACCAATACTACGAATTCCAGGCCATCGACCGGCCGCTCACCGCTGCCGAAATGAGCGAGTTGCGCTCGATCTCGACACGGGCGCGCATCACGCCGACGAGTTTTGTCAACGAGTACTCCTGGGGCGACTTCAAAGGTCAGCCGGACGTGTGGATGGAGCGCTACTTCGACGCCTTCCTCTACCTCGCCAACTGGGGCTCGCACCGCCTGAAACTGCGCCTGCCGCCGCGCCTGCTGAATCCGGCGAGCGCCCTGACATACTTCGGCAGCGACAGCGCTTTCGTCAATGTGAAATCCGGCAAGCTCATCCTCTCGTTCGCCTCCGACGAAGAGGAGGGTGGCGAATGGGTGGAAGGCGAGGGCCGGCTTTCGTCGCTGATCTCCGTACGGGCCGAGCTGGCGCGCGGCGATCTGCGGGCGCTCTACCTCGGCTGGCTGCTGCGGGTGCAAGCGGGCGAGATCGACCACAAGGAACCGGAACCGCCGGTGCCGCCGGGCCTTGGCCAGCTCAGTGCCTCGCTGGTCAGTCTGGCCGAGTTCCTGCGCATTGACGATGATCTGCTGCATGTCGCCGCCAAGGCGAGTTCGCCGCTCTCGGACCTTGTGCTCGATCGCGACGAGTTTCTTGTCTGGGTTGGCACGCTTGCCGCCCCGGAAAAAGACGAGCTGCTCACGAGACTCGTCATCGAGTCGGAGCAAGTCGCTGTCACGGAGCTGCAGCAACGCTTCCGCCAGCAGCGCGGCGCCGCTGGGTCAGGGCCCGTGACCACGGGCAGGACAGTCGGGCAACTGCTCGCGGCTGCCAAGGCGCACGCGCAGCAGAGGAGACGCATCGAGACCGAGAAGCGGGCCGAGGAGAAGATGCGGCGCGAGCGGGAGGAGGCAGTCGCCAGGGAGAAACATCTGGACAGTCTCGTCGGCCGCGAGGCCAGGCTATGGGCCGAAATCGACGCGCTCGTCGCCACCACGCAGGCGGCGGGCTACGATCAGGCCCTGCGGCACCTGGTCGACCTGCGAGACCTCGATGCGCGCAGCAGAGGCGGCGACTTTCGGCTGCGCATCGCGTCACTACGTCAGGTGCACGCGCGCAAACTCGCCTTCATCAGACGGCTCGACAAGGCGGGCTTGTGATGGACTGGGACGAAAAAAAGGCACCGCCAGGGCGATGCCTTTCTTCTGTGAGCAGTCAGCTTAGAAGCCAGCGCCCTTGATCGACTTCAGACCCTTGTAGACGGCCTTGCTGCCCAGTTGCTCCTCTATGCGCAGCAACTGATTGTACTTGCAGATGCGGTCGGTACGCGACAGCGAACCGGTCTTGATCTGGCCGGCGCCGGTACCGACGGCCAGGTCGGCGATGAAGGAGTCTTCGGTTTCGCCGGAACGGTGCGACGAGATGACGCCGTAGCCCGCCTTCTGCGCCATCTTGATGGCGTCGAGAGTCTCGGTCACCGTGCCGATCTGGTTGACCTTGATGAGGATCGCATTGGCCGCCTTCATGTCGATGCCCTGCTTGAGGCGAACCGGGTTGGTGACGAAGAAGTCGTCGCCGACGATCTGAACCTTGTCGCCGAGCGCCTTGGTGAGCTTGACGTAGCCTTCCCAGTCGCTCTGGTCGAGACCATCCTCGATCGAGACGATCGGGTACTTCTTGCACCAGTCCGTGTACACCGCGATCATCTCGTCGTCGGTGAACAGCTTGTCAGGATTCGACTTCCAGAACTTGTAGCCCTTGCGGCCACCCTCGTCGAAGAGTTCGGAAGACGCGCAGTCAAGGGCGATGGCGATCTGCTTGCCGGGCTTGTAGCCAGCGGCGACGATCGCCTGCATGACAACTTCGAGGGATTCGTCGTTGGTCAGGTTGGGGGCGAAGCCACCTTCGTCACCGACGGCGGTGACGTGGCCGCCCTTCTTCAGGATCGCCTTCAGCGCATGGAAGACTTCGGTAATCCATTGCAGGCCTTGCGAGAAGGACTCGGCGCCCACCGGCATGATCATGAATTCCTGAAAGTCGATCAGGTTGTCGGCATGCTTGCCACCGTTGATGATGTTCGCCATGGGCGTCGGCAAGGCGAAATCGCGGTTCTTGTGAATCTTGCCGATGTACTTCCAGAGCGGCATCTTGCTGACGTTGGCGCCCGCCAGGGTAATCGCCATCGACGCTCCCAGGATGGCGTTCGCACCCAGGTTGGACTTGTTGGGCGTGCCATCCAGCGCGATCATGGCTTCGTCGAGTTCACGCTGGTTGAGCGGGTTCTTGCCCTTGAGGAGCTTGGCGATCTGGGTATTGACGGCGCCAACAGCCTTCAGAACGCCCTTGCCGAGGTAAACCTTCTTGTCGCCATCGCGCAGTTCGCACGCTTCGAATTCGCCGGTCGACGCCCCCGACGGTACGGCGGCACGCGCCATGAAACCGTTGTCGAGGGTAACGTCGACCTCGATGGTCGGGTTGCCGCGCGAGTCGAGGATCTGGCGACCGACGACCTTGGTAATCTTGACGAATTCAGGGGTGGCGACAGGTGCCACCTCTTCGGTTTGTTCAGCTTTCGGGGTCTTCTTTGCTTTTTCGGCTTTTGCCATGATCGAGCTCCGTGGGAGTGGTTTGGAGGAAACGTCGCGGGAAACTGCTGCGGTCGATCATACCGAATTCGGATGACACGGTGCAATGCCTACAGGCCCGGAAAGGGAACTTGTGCCAAGAAATATGCGAGCCACCCGGATGCCGCTCGCGAACCATGCGACATGGGCGAGAAACGATCTCGCCGGAACCTGCGACGGTGAGGTGAATGGACGCCCATCACCCGGCTGGCGTTCGATCAGGCGTGCGGTCCCGGCAGCAGCTTCTTGAGTTGGTGAATGGCGTCGTCGACGTAGGTGAAGACGACCGGAACGACCAGCAGGCTGAGGAAGGTCGAGGTGATCAGCCCGCCGATGACGACGATCGCCATCGGTGCGCGGAAGCTCGGATCGGTGCCCAGGCCGATGGCGATCGGCAGCATGCCGGCGCCCATCGCGACGGTCGTCATGACGATCGGCCGGGCACGCTTGCGGCAGGCGTCGAGCAGTGCGCTCCAGCGGTCCAGCCCGTGCTCGCGGCGGGCGAGGATGACGTAGTCGATGAGCAGGATCGAGTTCTTGGTGGCGATTCCCATCAGCATGATCAGGCCGATCATCGACGGCATCGACACGGCGGTCTGCGTGACGAAGAGCGCCAGGAAGGCGCCGGGCACCGAGAGGATCAGCGCGGCCAGAATGGTGGCCGGCTGCACGAAATCCCTGAGCAGCAGCACCAGCACGATATAGATACAGAGGACGCCGGTGAGCATCGCCAGACCGAAGCTCTGGAAGAGTTCGCCCATCGCTTCGGCGTCACCGACCGTCGTCTGCAGGATGCCGGCAGGCAGGTGCTTCAGGCTCGGCAGGGCGAGCGCCAGCTTCTCCACTTCGCCGAGCGGTTGCTGGTTCAGTTCGATCTCGAAGTTGATGTTGCGCAGGCGGTCGTAGCGGTCGATCTCGGCCGGTCCGCCGGAGAGGTTCAGGCTGGCGACGGCTCCTATCATCACCGGGCCGTTCTTGCCGGGCACGGTCAGACGTTCGAGCAGGCTCAAGTCCTCACGCGCTTCTTGCGGCAGCTTGACGACGATGGGGATCTGGCGCTGCGCCAGATTGAGCTTGGCCAGACTCTGGTCGTAGTCGCCGGCGGTGGCGATGCGCAGCACGTCGGCGATCGCCGCCGAGGTCACGCCGAGATCGGCGGCGGCCGCAAAATCCGGGCGGACGACGAGTTCCGGACGGACCAGGCTGGCGGTGCTGGTGATGGCGCCGATACCCGGCAGGGTGCGCAGTTCGCGTTCGACGGTGCGGGCATGTTCGGTGAGCAGCGGGCCGTTCTCGCTGGCCAGCACCAGCACGTACTTCTCGCTCGAGCCACCGAGGCCGACCCTGACCTGGACGCCTGGCAACACCTCCAGGGCCTCGCGCAACTGCCGCTCGACATCCTGCTTCCGAACGCCCCGACGCTCCGCGCGCGGCGTCATATTGATGGTCAGCGTCGCCTTGCGCGCCTCGGCGGCGCCGCGCGGCGCAAACGGATCGCTGCCGGTGGCGCCGCCGCCGATGGCGGTATAGACCAACTTGACATGCGGGTTGGTTTCGACGACGCGGCGGGCCGTTTCCGCGGCGGCGAAGGTCTCCTTGAAGGTGCTGCCCGGCTGCAGCGAGAGGTAGACCTGGGTCTGCGAGAGGTCGTCCGGCGGGATGAAGCCGGTCGACAGGAGCGGCACCAGCGCGAAGGAACCGAAGAAGAAACAGACCGTGGCGAGTACGGTCTTCAGCCGGTGCCGCAGGCACCAGGCAGCCCAGCCGGTGTAGATTTCCAGCCAGCGCGCTTCGCCGTGCTCACTCCTCGGCGGGCGCAGGAGGTAGGCGGCCATCATTGGCGTCAGCATGCGCGCGACGACCAGCGAGAAGAAGACGGCAATCGCTGCCGTCCACCCGAAGTGAACGAAGAACTTGCCGGCTACGCCACTCATGAAGGCGGTCGGCAGAAAGACGGCGATCAGCGCGAAGGTCGTGGCGATGACGGCCATGCCGATTTCGTCGGCGGCTTCCATCGCCGCCTGATAGGGCGTCTTGCCCATGCGCAGGTGGCGCATGATGTTCTCGATCTCGACGATGGCGTCGTCCACGAGAATGCCGACCACCAGCGACAGCGAAAGCAGGGTGACGACGTTGAGCGTGAAACCCAACAGGTGCATCGCCGCGAAGGTCGGGATCATCGACAGCGGCAGCGCCGTCGCGGAAACGAAGGTGGCCCGCCAGTCGCGCAGGAAAAGCCAGACGACGATGACGGCAAGAACGGCACCTTCGATCAACAGCCACATCGATCCCTCGAAGTTCTCGACGACCGGGTCGACGAAATTGAAGGCTTCGGTGATGTCGATGTCGGAATGCGTGGTCTGCAGTGTCGCCAGGGCGAGGCGCACGCCGTCGGCGACATCGACTTCGCCGGCACCGCGGGCGCGCACGATTTCGAAGCCGACGACCGGCTTGCCGTTGAGCAAGGCCGCCGATCGTTGTTCGGCGACCGTATCGGTCACCGTCGCCAGTTGGTTGAGGCGCACCCGGCGACCGTCCGTGAGAGCGATTTCAATCGCGCCAAGCTCTTCGGCACTGCGGACGGTAGCGATGGTTCGCACGGCCTGTTCGGCGCCGCCGACGTCGGCGCGGCCGCCTGAACCCTCCTGCTGAATCTGTCGCAGTTGGCGGGAGATATCGGCTGCCGTCGCGCGCAGCGCGAGCAGACGCGCCGGATCGACCTCGATGCGGATCTCGCGGCTGACGCCTCCGACGCGGGTTACGGCGCCGACACCGCGGACATTCAGAAGGGTCTTGGTGACGGTGTTATCGACGAACCACGACAGAGCCTCGTCGTCCATCCGGCTTGCTGCCACGGTGTAAGTGAGAATCGGCGCCCCGGCCAGACTGACTCGGGAAATCACTGGATCCTTGAGGTCGCCCGGGAGGTCGGAGCGAATGCGGGAGACGGCGTCGCGAACGTCGTCGACCGCTTCCTGTGTCGGCTTCTCGAGACGGAATTCGACGGTGACGGTCGCTGTACCATCCTGCACCTTGGTATAGATGTGCTTGACGCCCTGCACGGTGGCGACGGAATTCTCGATCTTGCGTGCCACCTCGGTTTCCATTTGCGCCGGCGCGGCGCCGGGCAGAGTGGCACTGACCGTCACCGTTGGCAGGTCGACGTCCGGGAACTGCTGGATCTTCATGGCCTTGAAGGACATCACGCCGAACAGGGTGAGCATGACGAACAGCAACACCGCCGGAATCGGGTTGCGTATCGACCAGGAGGAGACGTTCATGGCTGCTGATCGGCGGCGACGATGCGCACGCTGTCGCCGTCGGCGAGGAAGCCGCCGCCGCTGGCGACGACCTGTGCCGAGGGATCGAGTCCGCTGGTGATCTCGATCCGATCGCCGCGGCGGCGGCCGGTGGTGACATTCGCTTGCGTCACCTTGAGCAGCGCGTTACCTGCCGGCTGACTGGCGGACTCGACGCGGAACACGTAGGCAAAGCCCTCGCGCAGGTGCACCGCCGATTGCGGCAAGGTCAGCGCCGGGCGCTGCCCGAGTTCGAACTGGCCGCTGGTGAACATGCCGGCGCTCAAGGTCCGGGCAGCCTGCAGGGGGAGATCGACATAGACCAGTCCGTTACGGGTTTCCGGATCCACGGTTGGCGCGACACTGCGAACACGGCCGGTAACGCTGACGCCGTTCGGACTCTCCACGCGTGCCGCCAGGCCAGGTGTGAAGTGTCCGAGTTCGGCAGCCGTGACTTCGGCCCGCCACTCCAGGCGCCCACCGCGAATCAGGCGAAACAGTTCCTCTCCCGGCTGTGTCAGCGAACCGACGGTCGCGCCGCGGGCGGAGACGATGCCATCATCGGGCGAAAGGACTACGGCCTTCGAGCGGCGCAATTCGGCGGATTGCTGCCGCGCTCTCGCCGCGTTCAGGCGGGCGAGCGCGGTCGCCGCCGCGGTCTGGCTCTGGATGCCCTGCTGCGGGCTGTAGAAACCCTGCTCCCGCAACTGCCGCGCGCGCTCGTTGTTGGCGCGCGCCTCGGCCAGCGTCGCTTCGGCTTCAGCGACGCTGGCGCGGGCTTCCGACAGTTCGCTGTCCACCGCGTCGCTGGCAATGCGGGCCAGAACGTCACCTCTCTTGACCTCGTCGCCGATGCTGGCGCGGACCTCGGTAATGCGGTAATTGCTCAGTTCGGCGCCGATGACCGCTTCCTGCCAGGCGGCGACGTTGCCGCCGGCGGCAAGGGTCAGCGGCCAGTCGAGCAGTTGCGGGGTCGCTGTGGTGGCGGTGAGGGCCGGCTTGGTGGCGGGGCTTGCCTGGGACGACGCCGCTTTTTCCTGGCAGCCCGGGAGGGCGAGTGCGGTGAAGGCCGCCAACAGCAATACGGTGGTCTTGTTCATTCTTCGTTTTCAGACGGATGGTCGGCAGGGAAGGAGTCGCGAGGCGCTGGCCCCCCGCCTATTGTCGCCGAACTTCACGCGTTTGGTGTTTCCGCGACCGACGCCGATCGTCAGGAGGATGGCTTCCTGGGGACGCTCTCCGCCGTGGTGTCGAAACCGCAGGGCCCGGCGGACGAAGCACCGGGAGCAACGTCCAAAAAAATCCGTGCCCGGACCATGGGTGCGAACTTCGGCGCAATGCTATAGACTCGACGCCGGCGTGGATCATGGGCAGGAGATTCACGGTTACTCACTCACCGGAGACCAGGAAATGGAGGAGGTATTGAAATGAACGATGAACAACTGGGAGCAAGCGGGGCCTCACCGCCGGCGGCTGCGCTGCCGCTTGTCGGCCGGGAGGACCGGCGCACCGGGCTGGGCGTGGACGCGCTGAAGCGTGCCCTGCTCGACAAGCTGGTGTATGTGCAGGCCCGTTTCCCCGCTGTGGCGACGCGCCGCGACTGCTTCCATGCGCTCGCGCAGGCAGTGCGTGACCGTCTGCTGCAACGCTGGGTGCAGACCGCCCGCACCTACCGCGAACGTGGCAGTCGTACCGTCTGCTACATGTCCGCCGAGTTCCTGATCGGTCCGCAACTCGGCAACAACCTGATCAATCTCGGCATCCACGAGACCGCCCGGCAAGCCTTGAGCGAGCTCGGGCTCGATCTCGATTCGCTGCTCGATGAGGAAGGTGAGCCTGGCCTCGGCAACGGTGGCCTTGGGCGCCTGGCGGCGTGCTACCTCGATTCGCTGGCCACCCTCGAGATTCCCGCCATCGGCTATGGAATTCGCTACGAGTTCGGTATTTTCACGCAGACGATCCGGGATGGCTGGCAGGTCGAACTGACCGACAAATGGTTGCGTGCGGGCAGTCCATGGCTGATCCATCGTCCGAACATTGCTTTTGACATCAAGCTCGGTGGCCATACCGAACATCAGTACGAGGCTACCGGTAGTCGTCGCTTGCGCGTCCAGTGGGTCCCCGGAAAACTCGTGCGCGGTACCGCCTGGGACATGCCCATCCTTGGCTATGGCGTGAACACGCCCAATCGGCTCAGGCTGTGGGCGGCAGAGGCGCCGGAGGAGTTCGACTTCGCAGCGTTCAACGCCGGTAACTACGATGAGTCGGTCAATGCACAGATCTCGTCGGAGACAATTACCAAGGTACTGTACCCGAACGATGAACAGGAAGCGGGCCAGATACTTCGGCTCGAACAGCAATACTTCTTCGTTTCCTGCTCGCTGCAGGACATGATTCGCCTGCAACTGCAGCGCGAGAAGAATCTCGATCACTTTCACGAAAAGTTCGTCGTCCAGCTCAACGATACGCATCCGTCGATTGCCGTGGCCGAGTTGATGCGCCTGCTGGTTGACGAATACGGCATGGAATGGGCCCAGGCCTGGTCGATTACGCGCAAGACGTTTGCCTACACCAATCACACGCTATTGCCCGAGGCGCTCGAGAAATGGCGGCTGCCGCTGTTCCAGCGCGTGCTGCCGCGGCATTTCGAGATCATCTGCGAGATCAACGAGCGTTTCCTCGACGATGTGCGAATTCATTTTCCGGGCGATGATGCCAGGCTTCGGCGGATGTCGCTGATCGACGAGGATGGGCCACGCTATGTGCGCATGGCACATCTGGCAGTCGCCGGCAGCTTCGCCGTCAATGGCGTGGCGGCACTGCACACCGAGTTGCTGAAGTCTGATGTCCTGAGGGACTTCTACGAGATGTGGCCGGAAAAGTTCACCAACAAGACCAACGGCGTGACACCGCGCCGCTTCGTGCTCCTGTCGAATCCGACGATGTCGGCCCTCATCGACGAAACGATTGGCAGCGGCTGGCCGAAGGACATGGCGCGCTTGCGCGAACTCGAACCGTTTGCCGACGATCCGGCCTTCCGTGAGGCCTGGCGCAAAGTCAAGACAGGGAACAAGAACCGGCTCGTCGGCGAGATCAAACGCGTGGCCTTCGTGGATGCCGATCCGGCGTCGATGTTCGACGTTCAGGTCAAACGCATCCATGAGTACAAGCGGCAGCACTTGAACCTGCTGCACGTCGTGTCGCTGTACAAACGCCTGAAGGACAATCCTAACCTCGAGGTGGCGCCGCGCACGGTGATCTTCGGCGGCAAGGCGGCGCCGGGTTACTTCATGGCCAAGCTGATGATCAGGCTGGTCACCGCCGTTGCCGATGTGATTGGTCGCGATCCAGCCATGCGCGGCAAGCTGCAGGTCGTCTTCGTGCCGAACTACAACGTCAAGAACGCGCACCTCATCTTTCCGGGATCCGACCTGTCCGAACAAATCTCGCTTGCCGGCAAGGAGGCCTCGGGGACGGGCAACATGAAGTTCCAGATGAACGGCGCGCTGACCATCGGCACGCTCGACGGCGCCAACGTCGAGATCCGCGAAGAGGTCGGCGACGAGAACTTCTTCCTGTTCGGAATGACCACCCCCGAGGTCAAGGAAGTCCGGCGCTTGGGTTACCGACCCCGTACCTACTACGAAACGAACCCGCACTTGCGTGAAGTGATCGACCTGATCGACTCCGGTTTCTTCACCAAGGGGGATCGCGACGTCTTCAGGCCGATGATCGATCACCTGCTCAATCACGACGAGTACATGCTGCTTGCCGACTTCCAGTCGTATATCGACTGTCAGGCCAGGGTGTCGGCCGCTTATCTCGACCGCGAGCACTGGTCGCGCATGTCCATTCTCAACGTGGCGCGTTCGGGATTCTTCTCGTCCGATCGGGCCATCCGCGAGTACTGCGAGGAAATCTGGAAAGTGAAGCCGGTACGCATCGAGCTCACCGAACTCTCCGCCGAGGACATGCAGTTCAGGCGCGCCACCGCGGGAGCCGGGTAAAGCAGGGCGGGGGGAGCCTTCCCCCCGTCATTGCTCCCCGAGGACCTGCCTCGGCCGGGGTGGGGTCGGTCGCTCCACCCGGCAAGGTGCTTGCGCACCTTGCCGGGTGACCTCCTACCAGCGACGGATCTTGATGATGTGCGCCATTTTGGTGCTCGGGCTGAGTTCGACGTAAGCCGTCGGCCCGCGCCAGCGGTAGCGTTCGTCGGAAAGCAGGTCGTGCGCCTGGTATTGCTCGTCCTCGTCGATGCCGAAGGTGGCGAGTGGCACATGCAGCGTCGTGTAGTGTTTGTGGAAGGGGTCGAGGTTGACAATGCAGACGATGATGTCCGACCTGTCCTCGGTCATCTTGGCGTAGGCGATGATCTTCGGGTTGTCGGTGGTCAGGAACAGCACATTGTTGTACGTCTGCAGGGCGGGCGAATCGTGGCGGATGTTGTTGATCAACGTGATGATCTGCACGATGTGTCCGGGTGCCTTCCAGTCGCGCACCTTGATCTCGTATTTCTCGGAGTCGAGGTATTCCTCCTTGCCGGGAATCGCCTGGTTTTCACATAGTTCGTAGCCACTGTAGATGCCGTAGACGCTGGACAGTGTTGCCGCCAGAACAGCCCGGATGATGAATGCCGGCCGGCCACCGTACTGGAGGATAGGCGGCAGGATATCCGGCGTGTTGGCGAAGAAGTTGCCGGTGAAGTACTCCTTCATTTCGCCGCTGGTCAGCTCGTTGACATAGTCAGTGAGCTCCTGCTTCTCGTTGCGCCACGTAAAGTAGGTGTAGGACTGGGCGAAGCCTACCTTCGCCAGTAGTCGCATCATCTTCGGCTTGGTGAACGCCTCGGCCAGGAAGATGACTTCCGGGTGTTGCCGGTGGACTTCGCCGATCACCCATTCCCAGAACGGCACCGGCTTGGTGTGCGGGTTGTCGACGCGGAACGTGGTGACGCCCTTGCCGACCCAGAACAGGAAGATCTTGAGCATTTCCTGCCAGAGCCCGGCGCGATCGCTGGTGCCGAAGTTCAGCGGATAGACGTCCTGGTACTTCTTCGGCGGGTTTTCGGCGTACTTGAACGACCCGTCGGGACGATGGAAAAACCAGTCCGGGTGCTCGCTGACGTAGGGATGGTCCGGCGAGCAATTCATGACGTAATCGAGGGCAATCTCGATCTCCAGCTCGCGACAGGTGGCGACGAACTGATCCCAGTCGTCCCACGTTCCGAGCTGCGGCTCGAGCGCCATGTGGCCGCCATGCTCGTTGCCGATTGCCCACGGACTGCCGACATCGCCGGGTATGGACACCAGACTGTTGTTCTTGCCCTTGCGGAAGCTGACACCGATAGGGTGAATGGGTGGTAGGTAGACGACGTCGAAGCCCATCGCGTGGATTGCGCGCAGGCGACGAATACAGTCCTGCAGCGTGCCATGCCGGTACGGCACGGTGCCCTGCGAGCGCGGAAAGAACTCGTACCACGACGCAAAACGCGTGATCGGCCGATTGACCATGATTTTCAGCGCCGGCGCCAGTTCGTAGCCCTCGCTGCGATCTGGATATCTGGCCATCATGCTGCGCATGACGGTACCGATCCCCATGTCGATGGCACCTTGCTGCTCGCCCGCGGCGAGTGCGCTCTCCATGGCGGCGATGATACCGTTCATGCGCGTGCGGTCACCGCCCGCCGCCGCCGCCGCCGCCGACTTCTTGAGAATCACCAGTCCCTCGAGCAACTCGCTGCTCAAAGTGGCACCGCCTACGTTCTTCTTGGTGATCTCGTCCACCCATGACAGGTAGCGCTCGGCGTAGCCCTCGATGGTGTACTCCCAGCGACCCACTGCGGTAACCGTGAACTCGCCCTGCCAGCGGTCGTTGTCGCCCTGGGTCATCGGGCTTTCCTGCCACTTCTTCTCGCCGACCTTGCGCACCTTGAGCACAGCCGCCAGCTTGTCGTGGCCTTCCTTGTAGATGTCGGCGCTGACGGCAACCTTCTCGCCGACGACGCGTTTGATGGGGAAGCGACCGCCGTCGACTTGCGGTTCGACCGCTTCGATGATCACACGTGGGTAGTCTTGGGGAACCATTATGCTGCTCCTAAATACTGAACCGGCGAGGCCGGAAGAAAACAGTCAAACCTGATCTGAAGCGGCCCTCGCGGGACGCCACAGTGCCACCCGCTCGCCGCGCGGCGACCGCCGTGCCGTGCAGCGAAGGCGTGCAGGGGGGTCATTTCAGCAGCGAATCGTAGAGATCCTTCGTTTGCTGTGCAATGCTCGCCCAACTGAAGACGTCGCGCGCACGCTTCTGGCCGGCGGCGGCCATCGCGTCGGCCAGTTGCGGGTCGTCGAGCACCTTGTTGATGGCCGCAGCCAGGTCACGCGAGAAGACGTCGGGGTCAACCGGTTCGAAGGGTGCCACGTGCAGCTGCTCGAGTGGCACGAGGTAGCCGGTGACGCCGTCGATGACGACCTCCTTGATGCCGCCGACAGCGCTTGCGACGACTGCCGTGCGGCAGGCCATGGCCTCCAGGTTGATGATGCCGAAGGGCTCGTAGATCGACGGGCAACAAAAGACGGTGGCATGCGAATAGAGCTGGATGGCCTCGTCCTTGGTCACCATCTCCTGAATCCAGATGACGTTCTTGCAGCCTTCCTGGCGCACATGCTTGACCGCCGCTTCCATTTCGGCGAGAACCTCTTTGGTATCGGGAGCTCCGGCGCAGAGGACTACCTGCGCGTCCGGGTTGATGTACTTCACCGCGTTCACCAGATGAACGATTCCCTTCTGACGAGTGATCCGGCCGACGAAGAGGACGATTGGCTTGTTCGGATCAACGCCGTACTTGTCGAGTGCGGCGGTCTCGTCGGTGGGGTGGTACTGGTCGACGTTGATACCGTTGTAGATCACGGTGATCTTGGCCGGGTCGATGTCGAAATGCTCCAGGATGTCGTCCTTGGTTCCCTGCGATACGGCGATTACGGCATCTGCCAGGCCGAGCGAGGTACGCTCGATCCATGACGACATGTCGTAGCCGCAACCGAGTTGCTCGCGCTTCCACGGCCGCAAGGGCTCCAGCGAGTGCACCGTATGCACGAGCGGAATGCCGTAGAGAGTCTTCGCCAGGATGCCGCCGAGGTGTGCATACCAGGTGTGCACATGCACCAGGTCGGCGTCGACCTGCTCGCTCAGCGTTTCGAGGTTGGTTTCGAAAGTGTCGAGTGCGCCGCTGAGCTTCTTGTCAACGTGTGCGAAGCTGCCCTTGCCGAAGGGAAAGCCCTTGACCCGAACACCTTCGTTTACAGTGTCCTGATCGCCAAAGCAGCGGACTTCGACATGCATCAGTTTGGCGAGTTCGCCGGCCAGATACTCGACGTGAACACCGGCTCCGCCGTAGACATAGGGAGGGTATTCTCGCGTGAATAGGAGTACTTTCATCGAGGCACTTTCTAAGCTGTGGTTGTGGGGTGGGACGCGCTCCTCGCGCGTCTTCCGAAGGCCCTGCCATTGTATCGGGAAAGGCGTTGGCCGACCAATCCGGCAGTCTATTCGGCACGCCAATTTCGGGATTCGGGCGGCAAAGACGCTGGCCAGCAGCTGCTGCCGACGAGCCGCCCAGGCAAACGCAGGGCTGCCAAGTGGTGGTCCAGGCGACGCCGGCGAGGAGGACGGGTAGAATGTGCGGGATGAACCTACTCGCCATCGAGACGTCGACCGCGCTGGGCAGCATCGCTGTCTGGCGGGACGGGGACATCCTGCAGCGCGCTTGCCCTGCCGACGTTTCGCACTCGGCGACTCTCCTGCCGCTGATCCGTGCCACCATGTGCGAAGCGCGTCTCGGCTTTGCCGATCTGCATGCGATTGCCTTCGCGGCCGGTCCCGGTTCGTTCACCGGTTTGCGCGTCGCTTGCGCCGTTGCCCAGGGTCTGGCTATTGCGCACCAGCTACCGGTCATTCCGGTCGGTACGCTCGATGCCATGGCGCTCGCAAGCGGCGGGGCGCGGGTGATCGTTGCACTCGATGCGCGCATGGGCGAGGTCTATTGCGGCTCCTGGGTCGCGGGAGTGCCGCAGGGTGCGGTGAGGGTCTGCCATCCGTCCGAGGTTCCGGTTCCTGATTCGTCTGGCTGGCTGGCCTGTGGTAATGGACTCGCCGCCTATCCGCTGGTGCGTGACCGGCTGTCAGACTGCGTGGCGATCTGGGAACCTGAGCGGATGCCCGACGCCGGCGCCGTCGCGCGTCTCGGTGCGTTGCGCCTGGCGCGCGGCGAGGGCGTCGATGCGGCTGATGCGGCGCCGCTCTATGTCCGTGACCGGGTGGCGCTGACGGTTGCCGAACGCCTGGCCAGCGGAGGCAAGGCGTGAGCGCCGTACTCCTCCCGGCGATCGAGGGGTTGCCGATGCGCCTCGATGATGTCGACGAGGTGCTGGCCATCGAAGAGGATCTCTATCCGTTTCCCTGGACTCGCGGCAACTTCGTCGATTCGATCGCTTCCGGCTACAGCGCCTGGGGTTATCGAGTCGACGGCGAATTGGTCGGCTATTTCGTGCTGATGATGGCAGTCGATGAAGCACACTTGCTCAACATCAGTGTGGCCGCGCAGCGCCAGCGGATGGGTTTCGGTGCCCGCCTGCTGAATCACGCCAGGCAGGGCGCGCGTCAGGCAGGAGCGACGAGTCTCCTGCTCGAGGTGCGCCCTTCGAACGAGAAGGCCCTGGCGCTGTACCGGCGCTTCGGTTTCCGGCAGATCGGTGTGCGCCGTGCCTATTACCCGGCGGCGCAGGGGCGCGAGGATGCGCTGGTGTTGAAGCATGTCCTGGCAGAGGACTCGGCATGAACGCGAGCCAGCCGCCAGATTCCCGCTGGCAGCGCGCGCAGTTGTTGCGCGAGATGGGCTTCTCTCCGCAGTGGCGGCTACGCCAGCAGCCTGCAGTGGGGCGTCAGCCATCTGTAGTGCTTGCCGATGCGACACGGGCAGGGCTTCATCAGCAGGCGGTGGAGCAGGCGCGACCTTTACCAGGCGGCGCTTCTGCCGACGTGCCGTCGGCCGCGCGGACCGAGCGGACCGAGCGGACCGAGCGGGCCGAGCAGATTGCCCGCCTGGGTTGGGACGAGTTGGCCGAGAGCGTTGCTGCCTGTCGCGCCTGCGGCCTCTGCGAGCAGCGGCGGCAGGCCGTTCTCGGTGTCGGCGATCACGGGGCCGACTGGCTGTTCATTGGCGAGGGGCCCGGAGCCGAAGAGGATGCGCGTGGGGAGCCCTTCGTCGGCCCCGCCGGCAAACTGCTCGACGCGATGCTGGCGGCTATCGATCTTAGGCGTGGTGCAGATGTCTATATCGCCAATGCCGTCAAGTGCCGCCCGCCCAGCAACCGCACCCCTGAAGCTGTCGAAATGGTGGCCTGCGCGCCCTACCTGCGACGCCAGATCGAGCTCATCCAGCCGCGCCTGATCGTTCTGCTGGGTCGTGCGGCGGCGCATGCCCTGCTCGGCGATGTCGGCTCGCTGGCCAGCTTGCGTGGGCGGCCGCTCGAGTATCGTGAGGGGGCAGGTGGCCGAGTGGCGATTCCGGTGGTGGTGACCTATCATCCTGCCTACCTCCTGCGTACGCTGCCGGACAAGGCAAAGGCCTGGGAGGATCTGTGTCGCGCCCGCACCGTGATGCGCATGGCCAAGGGGGCCGCCACACGACCGGCGTGAGCGGCCCTTGCAGGCCAGCGAGAAATCGTCGAAAGTCGCCTCCCATCACCCGTTTACTATTGTCCATTGAGGAAACCGTCATGCGCTTGCGAATTCCCGCGATCTTCGCCCTGCTGGCCTTTCTGCTTTCCGGTTGCGGCTACAACACGTTTCAGACCGGTGACGAGGCGATCAAGTCGGCATGGTCTGAAGTGCTCAACCAGTACCAGCGGCGAGCCGACCTGGTGCCGAATCTGGTCGGCACCGTCAAGGGTTACGCCAGTCACGAGAAGGACGTCCTGACGCAAGTTACCCAGGCGCGCGCGCAAGTTGGCGCGATTCAGGCAACGCCGGAGCTGGTCAATAACCCGGAAGCCTTCGCCAAGTTCCAGCAGGCGCAGGCGGGTCTGTCCAGCGCGTTGTCGCGCTTGTTGGTCGTCGCCGAGAACTACCCGCAGCTGAAGGCCGACGCCGCGTTCCGGGACCTGCAGGCGCAGCTTGAAGGCACCGAGAACCGCATCACCGTTGCGCGCAACCGCTACATCAAGGCGGTCGAGGGCTACAACGTCTCGGTGCGCACCTTCCCGAACAATCTCACGGCGATGATGTTCGGTTACACGGTGAAGCCGAATTTCAGCGTCGACAACGAGAAGGCGATCTCGACGGCTCCGAAGGTGGACTTCTCGGCCGCGCCTCAGCCGCCGCCTGCGACGGCCAGGCCGTCACCCGCAGCGGGCTCGCCGGCGCCCAGCTACTAGGCGATGCGCCTCACTCTTGCCCGGCTGCCGGCCTGGTTGCTGAGCCTGTGGCTGCTGTGCGGTGCCGGATTCGCCGCCGCTGACGAGCCGCAAGCGGTAGCCAGGCTGGTCGCGCGCGTCAACGATTCCACGGCGACGCTGACCGCCCAGCAGCGTGGCCTGCTCGAGGCCAAGCTGAGCGCTTTCGAAGGCGAGAAGGGAGCGCAGATAGCGGTCCTGATCGTCCCCACGGTCAAACCGGAAACGGTCGAGCAGTATGCGCTGCGCGTCGTCGAGGCGACGAAGCTGGGCCGCCGGGGCACCGACGACGGTGCGCTCTTGCTGGTCGCCAAGGATGACCGGAAGCTGCGCATCGAGGTGGGCTACGGACTTGAAGGCGCGCTCAACGACGCCACCGCGAAGCGAATCATCAGCGAAACGATCGGCCCGCGCTTCAAGCAGGGCGACTACTACGGCGGCATCGATGCCGGTGTCGACGCGATGATCAAGGTGATCGGCGGTGAGCCGCTGCCGGCGCCGGCGGTGGAGTCCCTGCGTGCGCGGGCGGCTGTCGACGATAACTTCGAGACACTGTTGTTCGTCGGTTTCATTCTGGTGTTCGTCGTCGGTGGGGTGCTGCGAGCCATCTTTGGGCGCGTCCTGGCAGCCGGCATGGTGGGTACCGCCGCCGGCTTCATCGCTTCGCTGTTGATTTCGTCGGTGCTGGTGGCGGTGCTCATCGGCTTCGCGGGCTTCATCGCTTCTCTCTTTGTTGGCCTGTTTGCTGGGCGGGCCGGCTCGCCCACCGGTGCCTGGTCGGCGGGTGGTAGCGCGGGGGGCTATTCGGGCGGCGGCAGCAGTTCGGGAGGCTTCTCCGGCGGCGACGACAGTTCGGGAGGCTTTTCGGGTGGGGGTGGCGATTTCGGTGGCGGTGGCGCGTCGGGAGACTGGTGATGCAACTGAAGCGAATTTTCCGGCACCTGATTCTGCCGCATTGGTGGGTGCGGCGTGTGTTCCCCCCGGATCTGCTGCGGCGTGTCGAGCAGGCGATCACGGCGTCGGAGTCGGCGCATCGTGGGGAATTGCGGGTGGTCGTCGAAGGCAACCTGCCGCTCCCCGGGCTGCTGCGCGGCCAGTCGGCGCGCGCGCGCGCGATCGAGCTGTTCTCGCAGTTGCGTGTCTGGGACACTGCCGAGAACAGTGGCGTCCTGATCTACCTGCAACTGATCGATCGACGAGTCGAAATCGTTGCCGATCGGGGAATCGATGCCAGGGTCGGCCAGGAGTTCTGGGACGGCGTCTGTCGCCAGATGGAAGGCGCCTTCCGCGCAGGGGATTTCGCCGAAGGCACCCTGCGTGCCTTGACGGCGATCACCGAAGCGCTGCGAACACACTTCCCGGCGTCGGGTGGAAATCCCAACGAGTTGACCGACGCACCGCTGCTCCTCTAGCTTTCGGCGTAGCGGATGCGCTTGCTCGACTTGTTCGGCTGAGTCAGGTGATCGAGTGGCAGTACGTGCGTCTGCTTCACCGTCTGCAGGGCGATGCTGGTCTTGATGCGGGCGACTCCGGGCAGGCGTAGCAGGCGTTTCATCATCAACTCCGAGAATGCCGCCAGATCGGGGACGACGATCCGCAGCATGTAGTCGGCGTCGCCGCTGACCGAGAAGCAGTCCATCACTTCCGGCATTGCCGCGATGGCGTTTTCGAAAGCTTCGTTGGTGCTATCGCCATGTCGTTCGAGGATGACCTGGGCAAACGCCGTGACACCCAGTCCCAGCGCCGACGGGGCGAGCATGGCCACGTAGGCGGCGATGACTCCGTCTTCTTCGAGGCGCTGGATGCGACGGCTGATCTGCGAAGCGGAAAGGCGGATCTGTTCGCCGAGGGTGGCGTTGGTCGCGTTGCCCTTGCGCTGCAATGCGTCGAGCAGCGCAAGATCGTAACGGTCGATGGTTATTTTGGACATGTAGGACCTGATTCATGCACGAAATGTGCGAAGTATAGTGATTTCTGCGCTCATTACAACCACATCTTGCGCGCCATTGCTGCCATCATTTGTTCTTCCCACGACGCTGGAGACCCCTCGCATGAAGCTCACCGAATCCCTCCTGGAGGCGCTAAAGGCGCATGGCGCCCGGCAGATTTTCGGCATCCCGGGCGACTTCGCCTTGCCCTTCTTCCGCATCATGGAGGAATCGCAGATCCTGCCTCTGTACACGCTCTCGCATGAGCCGGCTGTCGGCTTTGCTGCGGATGCGGCGGCGCGCATGCTTGGCGGACTCGGTGTCGCGGCGGTGACCTATGGTGCCGGGGCGCTGAACATGATCAACCCCGTCGCCGCAGCCTATGCCGAGAAGTCGCCGCTGGTCGTGCTCTCCGGCGGGCCCGGCAAGAACGAAGCCAAGTCCGGACTGTTGCTGCATCACCAGGCGAAGACGCTGGATTCTCAGTTTCAGATCTACCGGGAGATTACCTGCGATCAGTTACGTCTCGATGACGCCGAACGCGCGCCGACCGCGATCGCGCGCGTTCTCGCCAACTGCCTGCGCCACTCGCGACCGGTGTATATCGAGCTACCGCGCGATATGGTCGCCGTGCCCTGTCAGCCGGTGCTCGCCGAAGCCCCGCCGGCGGTCGATCGGGAAGCTCTCGATGCTTGCGTCGAAGAAATTTGCGAGCGCCTGGCGCTGGCGACGAGACCGGCCCTGATGGTCGGCGTCGAAGTCCGTCGTTTCGGGCTTGAAGGGCGCGTTGCCGAGCTGGCGCGTCGGCTTGACTTGCCGGTGGTGACCAGTTTCATGGGCCGCGGTCTGCTCGCCGATGCCGATGCGCCGCTGGTCGGCACCTACATGGGTGCCGCCGGTCTGCCGGAAGTGACCGAACTGGTCGAGAACTCGGATGGCCTGTTCCTGCTCGGGGTGATCGTTTGCGACACCAACTTTGGCGTCTCGGCGAGCAAGATCGACCTGCGCAAGGCGATCAAGGCGCTCGATGGGCAGGTGACGATGGGTTACCACACGTACCCGCAGATTCCCCTGACGGCGCTCGTCGACCGCCTGCTCGCGCGTGTCCCGCAGGGCAAGCGGGTGCACCCGGTGGCGCATCGGCCGTGCCCACGCCATATGCCTGCCGATCAGGCAACGCTGACGCCGACCGATATTGCGACGGCGGTCAACGATCTGATGTCCGAACACGGCAGAATGCCCATCGCATCCGACATGGGGGACTGCCTGTTTACCGCCATGGACATCGAGCATACCGCACTGGTTGCTCCCGGCTACTACGCGACGATGGGTTTCGGCGTGCCTGCAGGTCTCGGCCTGCAGGCGGCGACCGGGCAGCGGCCGCTGATCCTGGTTGGCGACGGGGCTTTTCAGATGACCGGCTGGGAACTCGGCAACTGCGCCCGCTATGGCTGGGATCCGATCGTTCTGGTGTTCAACAACGCCAGTTGGGAAATGCTGCGCACCTTCCAGCCGGAGTCGTCGTTCAACGACCTGGGGCATTGGGGTTTTGCTGAAATGGCGGGCGGACTCGGTGGTGACGGCGTACGGGTGACCACGCGCGCCGAACTGAAGGCGGCTCTCGACCGGGCGGTGGCGACGCGTGGCCGCTTTCAGCTGATCGATCTGACGATTCCCCGCGGTGTTCTGTCGACCACCCTGGCGCGCTTCGTGGCCGGCGTCAAGCAGTTGAACGCAGCACGCTAGAGGCGTGCGAGGTGCTTCTCAGAGCGCGCTGTCGTCGAGGTGAATGACATCGTCGCGAAGGCGCTGGTTCGCCTGATGGCGGAGCTTGACGAGGTACATCGCGCCGCTGACGAACAACCCGAAGAGGGTGATCACCCAATAGATTGACAGGTCGGCTCTGATCATCAGGTAGTAGAGACCGGTCATCGCCAGGATCGACAGATTTTCGTTGAAGTTCTGGACGGCGATCGAGTGACCGGCACCCATCAGAATGTGTCCTCGGTGCTGCAGCAGAGCGTTCATCGGCACCACGAAGAAGCCGGAGAGCGCACCGATCAGCACCAGCAGGGGAACGGCCAGCCACATGTGCTGGACGAAGTTCATCACCAGCACGATGACCCCCATGGCAATTCCCAGCGGGATCACGCGCACCGACTTGCGCAAGGTGATCATGCGCGCCGCGCCGACGGCCCCGAGCGCCACGCCGACCGCGACGACGCCCTGCAGCATGCTCGACTTCGACAGGTCGAGCTGCAGTGCGACTTCCGCCCATTTGATGACGATGAACTGCAGCGTGGCGCCGGCGCCCCAGAAGAGAGTCGTCACGGCCAGCGACACCTGACCGAGACGGTCGCGCCACAGGAGGACGAGGCAGTGATTGAATTCGCGCAGCAGATACCAGGGGTTCTTGTGCAGTACGCGGTGATCGACGCCGGTGTCGGGGATATACAGATTGAACAGTGCGGCCAGCAGGTAGAAAACGGCGACGAAACAGAGCGCCATCTCGCCGACCGAATCGACACCCGTATCGATCAGCGGGAAGTCGAAGCCCAGCAGAGCGTCGGCGACTTCCGGCCGGATCAGCATGCCGCCGACGACGACACCGAGAATGATCGCGCCGACAGTCAGGCCTTCGATCCAGCCGTTGGCAACGACCAGCAGACGGTGCGGCAGGTACTCGGTAAGAATACCGTACTTGGCCGGCGAATAGGCAGCGGCGCCGAGACCGACGACAGCATAGGCCAGCAACGGGTGAACGTCCCAGTACATCATCGCGCAGCCGACGATCTTGATGCCGTTGCTGATGAACATCACCCGCCACTTCGGCATCGAGTCGGCGAAGGCACCGACAAAGGCTGCCAGGGCGACGTAGGAGACCGTGAAGAAGGTCTTCAGCAGTGGTTCGTAGGCGCTCGGCGCGTGCATGTCGCGCAGCGCCGAGATGGCAACGATCAGCAAGGCATTGTCGGCGAGCGCGGAAAAAAACTGCGCCGCCATGATGATGTAGAAGCCGAAAGGCATGGGTTGGTCTTGGCGTATTCTGAATGCGGCTGTTCTTTGAGTCCTGGGCTTATACCACGAAAGAAGCCGAGATGTTAGCGTCGTGGCCCCGGCCCGCTGTACAGGCGAGTGCCACGTGACCGACCGGATCTGGTCCACGTCCCGATTTTGTGATTCAATGCCCTTATATAAGGAAAAAAAGGGGAGAGGGCTTATGGCTGATCGTCGCTTGCAGGTGTTTCATGCTGTTGCCAAACACCTTTCGTTTACCAAGGCGGGCGAGGCACTGCATATGACCCAGCCGGCGGTGACGTTTCAGATCAAGCAACTCGAGGAGCGTTTCAATACCCGACTGTTCGATCGGGGCGGCGGCCGAATCGCTCTCACCCAGGCCGGCGAGTTGGTGCTTGACTACGCGGAGCGCATCCTCGGGCTATCCGCCGACCTCGACCTCCGCGTCGCCGAGATGACCGGACAGATGAGTGGCAGTCTGCTGGTGGGTGCGAGTACCACGATCGCCGAGTTCATGCTGCCGCCGATCCTCGGCGAGTTCAACGTGCGTTACCCGCAGGTCCGGGCGCGGCTGACCGTTGCCAATTCCGAGGCGATCAGCAATGCCATCGCCGCGCATACGCTGGACATCGGACTGGTCGAATCCCTGGTGAACCACCCCAGCCTGCAATGCGAGGTTTGCGGCGATGACGAACTGCAGGTGATCTGCACGCCGACGCATCCGCTGGCGCAACGTACCGACGTTGACGCGAGGAGTCTGATGGCGCACGACTTCATCGCCCGTGAGCCGGGTTCGGGTACGCGCGAAGTCACCGACGATTACTTGCGCGCTTGCGGTGTCGAGCCCGCCCAGATCAAGACGCTGATGGAACTGGCGAGTCCCGAGGCCTTGAAGGGTGTCGTGGCGACCGGACTCGGATTCTCGATCGTCTCGCGCGCGAGTTTCGAGAAGGAGCGGCAACTGGGCAGTCTGGTCGCGATTCCGCTGCGTCCGCGCCTGAAGCGCACGCTGTCGCTGGTCTACCAGAAGGAGCGTTTCCGCTCGAAGGTGGTGCTGACCTTCGTGGACTTTGCCCGGAACAAGCTCAGGGAGCTCTCTGCCTGATGCCGCGGCCGATTGCCGCCCGCATCGACGGCGGAGCACTGCGCCACAACTACCTGCTGGCAAGGAACCAGGCCAGGCGCGGCGAAGGCAGGGCAAGAGCCTGGGCCGTGGTCAAGGCCAACGCCTATGGGCATGGCTTGCTGCGCGCGGCGCGGGCGCTCGCCGATGTCGCCGATGGCTTCGCCCTGCTTGATCTGGAGGAGGCGGTAAGGCTGCGCGACGCCGGTATCCGTCAGCCGATTCTGCTGCTCGAGGGCTTCTTCGAGGCGGCCGATCTGGCCGTCTGTGCCGCCCACGATCTGACGCTCGTCGTTCATCGTCTCGAGCAGCTGCAGATGCTGCGCCGGGCTTCCCTGCCGGTGCGCCTGCCGATCTTTCTGAAACTCAACAGCGGCATGAATCGCCTCGGCCTGACGGCAGCCGAGTTGCCGGCCGTCAGGCGCGAACTGGCGGCGTCGCCGGCGGTGAGTGCGGTCACCCTGATGACGCACTTTGCCGAAGCTGACGGTGACGGTGGCGAGGCGTGCATCACCTGGCAACTCGAACGCTTCGCCGGCATGCTCGCCGACTGGCCCGAGGCTGCCACCTGGCCGGTGTCGCTGGCCAACTCGGCGGCCATCCTGCGTTACCCGCAGACGGCGCGCGACTGGGTGCGGCCGGGAATCATGCTCTACGGCGGCAGCCCGTTTGCCGACCAGGATGCCGCGAGCCTCGGTCTCAAGCCGGTGATGACGCTGCACAGCCGCATCCTGGCGGTGCAGGAAATCGCCGTTGGCGAGCGGGTCGGTTACGGCGGCACCTTTGTCGCGCGTCGGCCGACGCGCGTCGGCGTCGTCGCCTGCGGTTATGCCGACGGTTACCCGCGCCACGCGCCGGGCGGTACGCCGATCGTTGTCGCTGGGCAAGCAACCACGACGCTGGGGCGGGTCTCGATGGACATGCTCGCCTGCGACCTGACCGACCTGCCGGCGGCCGGCGTCAATAGCCCTGTCGTCCTCTGGGGCGAAGGACTGGCGGCCGATGCGGTGGCCGCCGCCGCGGGCACCATCAGCTACGAGCTGTTCTGCGCCCTCGCGCGGCGCGTGCCGGTGGTCGAAGTCTGAGCATGGCGCGCGCGCCGGGCAGTCAGAAGACGGTTTTCGCGTGCAGCGAGTGCGGCGCCAGCACCGCCAAGTGGCAGGGGCAATGCCCCGGCTGCGGCGTCTGGAACACGCTCGTCGAGAGCGTTGCCGAACCGGCGGCCGGTAGCCCGAGGCGCTTTGCTGCCCTGGGTGGCACTAGCGGGCTGCAGAGCCTCTCCGAGATCGAAGCGCGCGCCGAGGACCGCTTGCCCACCGGCATCGGCGAGTTCGATCGCGCTCTCGGCGGCGGGCTGGTCAGCGGTGGTGTCGTGCTGATCGGCGGCGATCCGGGAATCGGCAAGAGCACCTTGCTGTTGCAGGCGCTGTCGTCGATGTGCCTGACCCGCACGGTGCTCTACGTCAGCGGCGAGGAATCCGGTCAGCAGATCGCGATGCGCGCGCGGCGCCTGTCGCTGGAGACACGGCGGCTCGGTTTTCTCGCCGAAATCAATCTCGAGAAGATCGTCGCGGCGCTGCAGTCCGCAAAACCACAGGTGGCGGTCATCGACTCGATCCAGACCCTGTGGTCGGAGCAACTCAACTCGGCGCCGGGCTCGGTCGCCCAGGTCCGGGAATGTGCGGCGCAGCTTACCCGCCTCGCCAAACAGACCGGGATCACCGTGATCCTCGTCGGTCACGTGACCAAGGAGGGCGCGCTGGCCGGGCCGCGCGTGCTCGAACACATCGTCGACACGGTGCTCTATTTCGAAGGCGACACGCATTCGAGCTTCCGCCTGATCCGCGCGGTCAAGAATCGGTATGGCGCGGTCAATGAAATCGGCGTCTTTGCGATGACCGACAGGGGGCTGAAGGGCGTCAGCAACCCCTCGGCCATCTTCCTGTCACAGCACGGGACCGATGTTGCCGGGTCCTGCGTGCTGGTCACCCAGGAAGGCACGCGTCCCATGCTGGTCGAGATCCAGGCCCTCGTCGATCAGGCGCACGGCAACCCGCGACGGCTGACCGTCGGCCTCGATGCGCAGCGGCTGGCGATGCTCCTGGCGGTCCTGCACCGGCACGCCGGAATCGTCTGCTTCGATCAGGACGTCTTCGTCAACGCCGTCGGCGGCGTCAAGATCGGCGAGCCGGCGGCCGACTTGGCGGTCTTGCTGGCGATCATTTCTTCATTGAAAAACAGAGCGTTGCCGGCGAAGCTTATCGTGTTTGGCGAAGTCGGGCTGGCAGGTGAGATCCGTCCCGCGCCGCGTGGCCAGGAGCGTCTCAAGGAGGCAGCGAAGCTCGGTTTCACGCGCGCGATGATTCCCGAGGCCAACAAACCCCGCCAGGCCATTGCCGACATCGAGGTGCTTGCCGTGCGACGGGTCGAGGAAGCGGTCGAGCGTCTGCGCGATCTCGAGTGAGCGCCGCCGGCTTGACGAGGCCGCACGGTCTGAGCCGGGTCCTGCTTGAAATCGCCGGCGTCTGTCCGGCGCCGGAGACCCTGGCCCCCTGGCCCGTGACTGAGCCAAAGGCATGACGGGATGCGGCAAGCCTTGCCTGCCCCTTTTCCCGGCCCGATCTGCACCTTATACTGCGGCACGCCAAGCGGCTCACGCTTGGCGGGCAGTGCATACCGACGCTACCGATCAATACCTCATGTCCGGGAGTCGCCATGAAACCGCTTTTTGCCGATGCTGCCCCCGCCAACAAAGCCACCCCGCCGGTCAGCCCGACGGTCGAGTTGCCGCCCGCGACGCCACCGGCGGGCGGCGATCTCCAGGCAGCGGCGCCGGCGCGCCCGGTGTTGCCCTTGCCGGTGAGCGTCAGTCCACCGCCTGCACGGGTCACCGTCAACGAGTCCGACCTCGCGGCGCTCGGTGAGAAGTCGACCAAACGGGTGGCGGCGATTTCCGAGCAATTGCTGGGAATGGTGCGCGGTACCGGTGCCGATCAGTTCGGCGTCTCGCTCAGCCAGCTGGTTGCCACGGCCCAGCAACTCGATCCCAAATTGTTGTTCGACAAGTCCTTGCTCGGCAAGCTCAAGGGGCTCTTCGTTTCCGCTCGCGAGCAGGTCAAGTCGCAGTTCCGGTCGGTCTCCGGCCAGCTCGATGCGCTCGTCGGCGAACTCGAACGTTCAGCACGCACCTACGAGCAGCGGATTCGCGAACTCGACGAGATGTACGCCGCCAATGGCGAGGAGTACAACGCGCTGGGCGAGGCGGTGCTCCGGGGCCAGGAACTGGTCGCCGCACTGAACGAAGAACTGGCCCGTACTCCCGAGACGAGCGACCCGATGGCAGCGCAGGCCATCGCCGATCGTCGCCAGTTCGCCGTACGCCTGGAGAAGCGGATCGACGATCTGAAGCGGGCGCAGATGATCGCCATGCAGACGGCGCCCGAAATCAGGCTGTTGCAGAACAATTCGCGGATGCTGATCGCGAAGTTCCAGGACATCGTCGCGGTGACGATTCCCGCCTGGAAAAAACAGTTCTCGCTGCACATCCTGATGGAGGAGCAGGCGAAGTCGGCGGCGCTGGTGACGGCCATCGACGACGCGACGAACGCCGCACTGCGCAAGAACGCCGACCTGCTGCGGCAGAACACCACCGAGATCGCGCGCGCCAACCAGCGGGCGCTGGTCGAGATGGAAACGCTCGAACACGTGCAGAAGCAGTTGCTCGGCGCTTTCGAGGATGTGCAAAAGATCAACGAAGAGGCGGCGGCAGCCAGGGCACAGACCGACGCCAAGCTCGGCGCGTTGCGCGACGAGTTGATCACGCGCTTCCAGAAGACCACCTAGAAAGGAACGGCCATGTCGCTGATCGACCTCAAGAAGAAGACCCGGATCGTCCTCGACAAGCGTGCCTTGCCGCAGCCGCCGCGCTGTCGGGTGGGGCTGTGCATCGACATTTCGGGATCGATGCATAACGAATACCAGGATGGCCTGGTGCAGGAGACGGTTGACCGTCTGCTCGCCGTCGCCGGCACCTTTGACGACAATGGCGAGATGGAGGTTTGGACCTTCAACCAGAAATACTCGACGCCGCCGGTGGCGCGCGCCGCGGATTTCGGCAACTACGTGAAGAAGGCAATCCTCGACAACCCGGACGTAGACAAGTGGGGAGGCACCAACTACGCGCCGGTGATGAATGCGGTCCTCGACACGTACTTCCGCGGTGAGCGCGTCACCTCGGGTGGCTTTCTCGGCATGTTCAAGAAAACCGAGCAGCGGGCGCCCAGGGATATCCACATCCCGGCGCTGTGCCTGTTCATCACCGACGGCGACAACACCGACGAAGCCGAGGCCGAGAAGATCCTGCGCGAGGCCCGCCAGCACCAGATCTATTGGCAGCTCATCGGTATCGGTACCGACACCGACTTCCGTTTCATCAAGAAGATGGCAGACGATCTTCCCAACGCGGGTTTCTGCGTTTTTCCAAGTCTGCGGGTCAGCGACGAAGCGATCTACGAGGCGCTGCTGACCAGCGAGCTTTGCGACTGGCTGCGCAAGCTCTGACCCGCGCAATGCGGTGAGCACGCGGCAAGCCGTAACTCAGCGACTGTTTTTTCCGATTCACTCCGAGCAAAGGACCGCCATATGGCCATCAATCTCAAGAAGGGGCAGGGGATCAATCTGACCAAAGCCGCGCCCAAACTGCGTATCGTCCGCGTCGGCATTGGCTGGGACATCACCCGCGTCCTTGGGCAGTGCGACCTCGATGTCTGTGCCTTTGTGCTCAAGACGGTGGGCGACGCCCCGGTCTGCCTGTCGGATGGGCACTTCGTCTTTTTCAACAACCTGCAGAGTCCCGAGGGTTTTCTGACTCACACCGGCGACAACCGAACGGGTGCCGGCGAGGGCGACGACGAGACGCTGAAGGTCGATCTAAGCGCGGCACCTGCCGAGGCCGTGGAGGTCTCCTTCATCGTCACGATGCACGACGCGCTTGCCCGCCGTCAACACTTCGGCATGGTGCAAAACGCGTATCTGAAGGTCTACAACGACGAAACCGGCGAGGTCCTCGCCGCCTACGATCTCGACGAGGAGTTTGCCGGCCAGACCGCGGTGCAGATCGGTTCGCTGTTCAAGGCTGGCGATGAGTGGCAGTTCCAGGCGGTGGGTGCCGGTTATCAACGCGACCTGCTCGACTTCGTGCGGGGTTATGGCCTCGAAGCCTGAGTCCCGCCCACGGCCACTCTTCGCGGATGCGGGCGCGCCGCCCGCACCTCCTCGCGACGTGCCGGTGCCGCACTCTGCTCAGCCGACTCCACCAGCGCCGGTGCGTCAGGTGCGGCCGCTCGACCTGCCACCGGCGCCGCCGCCGGTGGTGCAGACGCGTGTCGCCGCCGTGAGACTCCCCGCGCCCGCGCCGCCACCGCTGCCCACACCAGTCTCGGTGAAGGCGCTGGTGCTGCCGGATCCGGCGCCGGCGGCGGCCTCCACGCCTGCATACGCGCCGGCATCGCTGCTCTTCGACGAGGGGAAGGGCTCGGATATCGAACGCCTCAAGCGTCAGGCCATTGCGTCGTTCACGGCGATCGCCACCGGGCAGCTCGAGGCGCTCGATGAAGCGATCCGCGACCTGCTGCCGGTAGACGTCGCGAACCTCGCCGCCTGGGGGAATACGTTGCTGCGGCGCGTCGAAGCGATGACCGTCGAGCTGCAGCGCTTGACCGCCGCCGTCGCGAGCTGGAACGTCGGCGAGGTGATCGAGAAGTGCAACGCGGCGATGGGCGCTGCTGGGCTATGGAAGATCTTCAAGCGAAACTCGCCGGGATCGCTGAAGCCGGCGTTCGAGCTGATCCTCGCCCAGGCGCCGCCGACGCTTGCCGCCCTTGACGACCTTGCGCAACGCGTCGCGCCTTGCCGCGACGCGTTTGTCGCCTGGCTGCTGTTGCTGAAAGTGGTGCCTCAGGTGCTGCCGTTGCGCGACATCGAAGCCGAGGCCTTGTCGCGTCGCGGCCACCTGCTGACCCTCTCGGCGCAGCACTTCGATCTCCTCGAGCCGCAGCTCGAACAGCTGCGGCGGCAGGTGATCACCTGGCAGAGTGAGGTCGAGCAACTCGTCCGGGTGACCCTTCCGGTCTGGGAACTCGCCAACGTCAGGCCGGCCCGCTGACCCTGATGCGCCATCCGGCGGCGGCGTTACCGCGGCTTGGTCAGCCGGCTTTTCTAGGTGGCAGGAAGAAATCCCTCGGCTGGCGGAAGAGATGCGCGACGACCGATCGCGCCAGCGTCTTCCACTGCGCGTCGGAAACCTCCCGCGAGCGTAGGGCGACGTTGAGCGCGAGCGCAAAGCTGACCGTCAGGTTCATGAAACCGATCGCGGCGACGCCGAGTGCCGCCCAGAAAAACAGCCAGAGGCCGGGCGCCAGATCGAGACCGACGCAAGCGATGCCGATGAAGGCCGATGAGAAGGCGACATGGCGGATGTCGATCGGCAGGCCGACGAGCAGACCGAAAAGCGTCGTTCCGCCGAGCAGAAAGCCGAACAGCAGGTTGCCGGCAAGGGCGCCGAGGTTGTCGCCTGTGTAGGCCGCGACACGGCGCATGCGTGCTTCACCGAGAAGCCGCTTCGGCCAGCCGAGTTGCAGGATGCGCTCGGGGATTCGGTTGTAGGCGGCGTAGTTGTCGTAGTAGCCGCTGATCAGGCCGGAGATGAACAGGCAGGCGCCGGCGATCGCCGCGTAGAACAGCGCGCCGCTGTGGATCAGGCTCTGCTCGGCGAGCAGGTGCTGTGACTTCTCGGGGCTCGTGAAGTGCTCGCCGCTGATCGTCAGCACGGCAAATGCGATCAACGCCGAGAGGGGGATGGCGATGCCGACGTTGCCGAGAATGGCGATGATCTGACTGCGGCAGGTCCGGGCGATCAGACTGGTCAAGGCCTCGATGTTGCGCAGCTTGCCGCCGGCTTCGCTGATGCTTGCGGCGATGGCGTTGGCGGTCATCGCCGGCTGCTTGGTGGCGACGGTGCCGTGCAGGATGTGGATCAGGCAGAAGCCGAGCCCGTAGTTGAGGCAGAAGGCGATCGCACCGGTCAGCGGCGGCATCTCGGCCTTGGCGAGGACAATCTTCAGACAGGCCATGAAGGAGATGACGAAACCGCCGATCATCGCCGACCGCGCCATCGACCAGTACTCCTCGCGCGTGTCGGTGATGTAGTGCTCGCCATGCTGGCCGGCGTTGTCGGTGACTCGCAGGGCGATCAGTTCGGTGTTCTGACGCCAGTGCCGGACCAGATTGTTGCGCAGGCATTCTTCGCGGACCAGTTGGGTAAACAGCCTGACCATCGGCGGATAGGCCGCCGCGCCGCCGGGGTCTGCCTGGAGGCCGGCGAGGATGTCCAGCAGTTGCTCGCTACGCCGCAGGAGCTGCCGCAGGCGTTGCAGGTGATACGTCAGACGAATGCTGGTGCCGTTTCTGGCGGCATTCTTGCGCACTCGCTGGATCACGTCCTGGCACTGGCTGTAAAGAACCCGCAGGTGACGGTCGTCGGCGTCTTCCGCGACCGGCTTGCACCAATTATGCGGGTAGGCTTCGATGTAGGCCGTGGTCTCCCGGTTCTGCGCGACGAAGGGCGATTCGTAGTTCTCGAGCGACGGCTGCAGGCGCAGCAGTTCCGGTTCCATGCCGCAGGCGGCGATCCAGTACGAAAGCACGCGCAAGGACCCGAGAATTTCCGTCAGCGACTGCGGCAGCGAATCGCTGGCCGGAAGTTCATCAAAACGCAGAGCTTCGATGAGGTGGAGCCAGGCGTCTTCGCCGACGCCGATTACCCAGTGCCGGTCGCTCGACCGGTCGAACAGCGTGCGCAGGACGCTACGCAGCAGGCCGGGATCGAGCACGCCGGGGAGCAGCGTGTGGCCGATGCGGTGCAGACCTTCGGCGATGAAGCCGGAATTCGGCAGGATGCCGGTTGCGGTGTATAGCTCGGTATGGCGATGCGTTTGCACCAGCGTGGTCAGGCAGTCGCGCAGACCGCAACGCAGCTCGGGGTGGGTGCTCAGGATGTAGCAGAGGGCTTGCAGGTTGCGCCGCGCGGATTCGGTATCACGCGCATCGGCCGGGCGGAGTTCGTCGACCAGCAGGGCGAGCAGGGGTGTGCAATCGTTGTCCGGAGTGAGAAACCGGCTGAGGATCTGTTCCATGAGTTAGGCGTTTTCGCTCGCAAACACGGGGCGGCAGGAGCAGACGGAGCCGCGCGAGAAGTCGTTGCCGCCTGCCGGCGTCGATTACAATCGGTGAATCTTAACAAACTATTCCGCAGGGGATTCTCCCGCGACGGGAAGCCGCCGATGATCATTGTCCTCTCACCCGCCAAGAGCCTCGATTACCACCGCCCGCCGACACTGGTCGAGCATACTGAACCGGCCTTTCTCGATCAGTCGCAATTGCTCATCGACAAGCTGCGCGCCCTGTCGCCGTCGGCGCTTGCCAGCCTGCTGAAAATCAGCGATCAACTGGCGGTTCTCAACGCCACCCGCTACGCGGAGTGGGCGCGACCCTTCACGTCGGACAACGCCAAGCAGGCCATCCTGGCCTTCAATGGCGATGTCTACGCGGGACTTGCCGCAGCGACGCTGACGCCGGCCGACCTCCACTTCGCGCAGACGCATCTGCGCATCCTCTCGGGCCTCTACGGTCTGCTGCGGCCGCTCGATCTGATGCAGCCCTACCGGCTGGAAATGGGGACGCGCCTGGCGAACCCCCGCGGCAGGGATCTCTACGCCTTCTGGGGAGATCGCCTCACCGAGGCGCTCGATTCGGCGCTGCGTGAAGCGGCGGCAGCGGTTCTCGTCAATCTCGCCTCGGAGGAGTATTTCAAGGCAGTCAGGCCGAAGAATCTGTCTGTGCCGGTGGTGCAGCCGGTTTTCGAGGACTGGAGTGGCGGCAGGTTCCGGGTGGTCAGCTTCTACGCCAAGCGCGCGCGTGGGCTGATGGCGCGCTTTGCGATCGTCAATCGCCTGCGCGAAGCGGCGGGTTTGCGGGATTTTGCCGTCGATGGCTATGCCCATGTCGCCGAAGCTTCCGACGAGAAAGTCTGGGTCTTCCGGCGCCGCCTGGCGCGGTGAGTCGGCCATCCCGCCGGCGGCCTGGCCGATAGCCCGTAAACCCGTTTCCGGGCTGCGGACCGACGCGGTAGCGTGTCCTGGCGGTCAGTGGCTCGCGATCAGCGAGCCGGCGGCCTCCGCCGTGACGATGGCGTAGGGTAGAGGTCGGCGGCGCTGGCGGGCGAGGGTCAGCAGCCCCCGGTCACGGGTGATCAGCAGTTCGGCGCGGCAGCGGACGGCGAGGACCAGGAACTTCTGGTCGTCGGGGTCGCGGCAACGCGGCAGCGCGTAGTCCTCCGGGCCGTCGGCTTCGCACACCCCGACGAAGTGGCGGTAGTTTGCCAGCAGTTCTTCCCTGGCGTCGTCATCGAGAGCGAACTGCGGGTAGGCCGCGACGCGCTCGAGTTCGGCGAGGCAGGGCTGGTCGGTAAAACACGTCAGCTCCCCACGGTCGATGGCCTCGCGCAGCGTCCGTGCGCGTGGGTCGGCGAAGTGCAGCAGGTCGATGACGATGTTGGTGTCGAGGACCGCGTGCATGTCTTCAGTCGAGTCCAAGTTCGGTGACAACGTGTTCGGCGATGGCCAGGCAGGCCGTCAGCCCTGGCGACTCGATGCCGAACAGGTTGACCAGCCCGGCGATGCCATGCTGCGCGGGTCCCTGGATGAGGAAATCGGCGGCCGGCTCGGCGCACCCGGCGATCTTCGGCCGCACCCCGGCGTGAGCGGGCGCCAGGGCGTCGTCTGGCAAGGCCGGCCAGTAGCGGCGGATCTCGGCGTAGAAGGCCTTGCCACGAGCCGGGTCAACGCGGTAGTCGAACTCGCCGACCGCTGTTCGCGGGGGCGGGTCGGCTAGCCACTCGACGTCGGGGCCGAAGCGCGCCTGGCCGCCCAGGTCCAGCGTCAGATGAACTCCGAGGCCACCGGCCGCCGGTAGCGGATAGACGAGTCGCGAGAAGGGCGCCCGCCCGGCGAGCGCGTAGTAGTTCCCTTTGGCGTGGAAGTTCGCCGGGATCAAGGCAGGCGGGAATCCGGCTAGCGAGGCGGCGACCTGCGGCGCCCAGGGCCCGGCGGCATTGATGACGATCGCCGCGTGCAAGTGCAAGCGATCGTCTCCGCCGGCCTCGAGCACGATGCGGTGAGGCTCGATCGACCCGCCATGCAGTGGGCTGCGCAATGCAAGCCAGGCACCGGCATGCTCGGCGTCGCCAAGCAGCGCCAGCATCAGAGCGTGGCTGTCGATGATTCCGGTCGACGGCGAGAGCAGGGCGGCGCTGCACTTGAGCTCGGGTTCGAGCGTGGCCGCCGCCGTGGCGCCGAGGAGTTGCAGGTCGTCGACACCGTTTGCCTCGCCCTGCTGCTGCAGAAGTCCGAGGCGGCTCTCCTGGGCGCTCGAGGTGGCCACGATCAGCTTGCCGCAGCGCCGGTGGGCGATGCCGCGCGTGCTGCAGAACGCGTAGAGTTGCCGACGGCCGGCAACGCACAGGCGGGCCTTCAGCGAAGCGGTCGGATAGTACAGCCCGGCATGGATCACCTCGCTGTTGCGGGCGCTCGTTTCCCTGCCGAAAGCGTCATTGCGTTCAAGAATCAGCGTTTCGATGCCACGTTGCGCGAGGGCGCGCGCGCAGGCCAGTCCGACCACTCCGGCGCCGATAACCGCCGCGCCAACGCTCTCCATTGCTCGCACTCCGGCTGCAGAATGCCGCATTGTAATGCCGCGGCCGGCGACCCGCCCATTGTCGATCGATTGGACAACCGCCGGCCCTTTGCCTGGATCGGCGCGAATCGCTACACTGGCGAGGATGTCCCCTACGTTGCAGCGAACGCGAACCCCCTGATCATGATGGCAGACGTACCCAGCCCAGACGAAGTCGTCGCCGCCACCCGCGACTGGCTGGAGCGCGCCGTGATCGGCCTCAACCTCTGTCCGTTCGCCAAGGGCGTCCATGTCAAGGGGCAGATACGCTACGTCGTCAGCGAGGCGCGCAATGACGAGAGCCTGCTCGCCGACCTCGAGCGCGAGTTGCACGCGCTGGTGGGGGCCGCGCCGGCGGCGGTCGACACGACGCTGCTGATCCACCCCTGGGTACTGAACGCTTTCGACGACTTCACGCGCTTTCTCGATCTCGCCGAGGTGGTGCTGCGCATGCATCGACTCGATGGCATCGTGCAGGTCGCCAGTTTCCATCCGGACTACGTTTTCGCCGATACAGAGCCGGACGACATCACCAACTGCACCAACCGCTCGCCCTTCCCGACCTTGCACCTGCTGCGCGAAGCCAGCATCGACCGCGCGGTTGCCGCCTTCCCCGACGCTGCGGCGATCTACGAGCGCAATCTGCAGACGCTCCGGGATCTGGGCATCGACGGCTGGCGGAACCTGGGCGTCGGCACACCGCCGGGCGAGAACGGGTAGGCCGACGATGCCCGGGGTGTCGACACCGGTCGAACTGCGCGAGGACGAGATCGAGTTCCTCGCCATTCGTGCGCAGGGGGCGGGCGGGCAGAACGTCAACAAGGTGTCGAATGCCATCCACCTGCGTTTCGATATCGGCGCCTCGTCGCTCCCCGAAGACCTCAAGGAGAGCTTGCGGCAACTGCGCGACCAGCGGATCAGCAACGAGGGCGTCGTGATCATCAAGGCACAAGCGCACCGCAGCCTCGAACGCAATCGCCTCGACGCACTCACACGCTTGCGCGAGCTGATCGCGCGGGCCGCGTACACGCCGGCGCCGCGCCGACCGACGCGGCCGAGCCACGGGTCGCAGCGGCGGCGCGTCGACAGCAAGCTCAGGCGCGGTGTCGTGAAACTGCTGCGGGCGAAAGTCGGCAGCGACAACTGATCGAGGACGAAATTGATGCGTATGGCGGGCCGCACGGCGGCGGGAGTGTTCTGATGACACCCACTGAGGTAGTGGCCTTCTGGTTCGACGAGGTAACCCCGGCGCAGTGGTGGGCCAAGTCGGATGCCTTCGATCGCCTGGTCAGCTCGCGCTTTGGCAGCGCGCATGCGGCGGCCACGCGTGGCGAACTGTACGCGTGGCGCGCCACCGCTGATGGCCGGCTGGCTGAGATCATCGTCCTCGACCAGTTTTCGCGAAACATCCATCGCGGTCGTGCGGAGGCTTTCGCCGCCGACGGCATGGCCCTGGTGCTCGCCCAGGAAGCCGTCGCCGCCGGACTCGACAGGGCGCTCGACGCCGGCCGCCGGGCGTTTCTCTACATGCCCTACATGCACAGCGAGTCGGCGGCAATCCATGCCCTGGCTGTCAGGCTGTTCGCGACGCCGGGCATGGAAGGCAATCTCGACTTCGAACGGCGACACCAGGCGGTGATTGAGCGTTTCGGGCGCTACCCGCACCGCAATGCCGTCCTGGGTCGTACATCGACGCCCGCAGAACTCGAGTTCCTGAAAACGCCGGGGTCGGCGTTCTAGTGGTAGACGGAGGACGAAGGCATGGCTTACCAGCAGAGTTTTGACGTCCATAGTCGCGGTCGCGGCACCATCGAGATCACCGACGAGGTGGCCAGGATCGTCGGCGCGGCAGGATTCGCCGTGGGCCTGGTCAACGTTTTCGTCCAACACACCAGTTGCTCGGTGGTGCTGACCGAGAACGCCGATCCCTCGGTGCGCCGCGATCTCGAGACGCTGGCCGCGCGCTGGGCGCCGGATGGCGACGCTGCCTATCGGCACGACGACGAAGGCGATGACGACATGGCGGCGCATGGGCGCAATATCCTGGCCGGGGCATCGCTAAGCGTGCCGGTCGGCAACGGTGAAATGCGGCTCGGAACCTGGCAGGGGATCTATCTCTGGGAGCACCGGACGATTCCGCATCGGCGCCGGATCGTCGTCACGGTGATCGGCTGAAGCGTTGCGCCGGCCGCGTTGTTGTTAGACTGCCAGGCTTTATCGTCAGGTGCACAGAAGGGATACGGCAATGAAAATCGGATTCATCGGTCTGGGTATCATGGGGCGCCCGATGGCGCTGAATTTGCTGCAGGGGGGGCATCAGGTCAGCGTCTGGGCGCGCCGGCCCGAATCAATGCAGCCGCTGCTCGATGCCGGCGCCGCCGGCGCGGCGAGTCCCGCCGCTCTCGCCGAGGCGGCCGATATCGTGATCTCGATGGTCGCCGATGCTCCTGACGTCGAACAGGTGATGCTCGGCGAGCAGGGCGTCGCCAATAGTCCTCGGGCGGGGCTCGTCGCCGTCGATATGAGCACCATTCGGCCGGCGGCCGCGCGCGACATTGCCGCCCGCCTGCACGCGCGCGGGATCGACTTTCTCGATGCTCCGGTGTCCGGCGGCGAGGTCGGCGCAATTGCCGGGACCCTGTCGATCATGGTCGGCGGCAGCGCTGCCGCTTTCGACAGCGCGCGGCCGGCTCTTGCCTGCATGGGCAAGAACATCGTTCATGTCGGCGATTCGGGTGCCGGGCAGGTGGCCAAGGCGGCCAATCAGATCGTCACCGGTGTCGGTGTGCTGACCGTCGCCGAAGCGCTGAACTTCGCCGCCCGGAGTGGCGTCGATCCCGCCCGGGTGCGCGAAGCGCTGCTCGGCGGCTTTGCCTATTCGAAGATTCTCGAGAATCACGGCCAGCGCATGCTCGATCGCAACTTCAAGCCGGGCTTCAAGTCCTGGATGCACCAGAAGGACATGAACATCGTCATGCAGAGTGCGCATGAACTGGGTCTGTGCCTGCCGGTGTCGGCGGCGACCGCGCAGATGTACAACGCCATGGTCGGTTCGGGACTCGGCGAAGAGGATTCGATCGCCATTCTCAAACTGCTCGAGCGCCTGTCCGGCGGCGAGTCGTGATGCGCGTCGGTTTCGTCGGCCTTGGCGCGATGGGCCGGCCAATGGCGCTGCACCTGCTGCGCGCCGGGCACTCGTTGGCGCTGTGGGCGCGCCGACCCGAGGCCGCCGCGCCGCTGATTGCTGCCGGCGCGGTCCAATGTGCCAGCGCGGCGGATGTCGCCCGACGTTCCGAGGTGGTGTTCACCATCGTTACCGGCAGCGCCGACGTCGAGCACGTGGCGCTCGACGCCGGCGGTCTCGGCGAAGGCTTTGCGGCCGGTTCGATTCTCGTGGACATGAGCACCATCGCTCCCGAGACGGCTCGGTCGCTGGCGCGGCGCCTGTCCCGGCAGGGCGTCGAGATGCTCGACGCGCCGGTTTCCGGCGGCGAGCAGGGCGCTATCGCCGCGACACTGGCGATCATGGTCGGCGGCAAGGCGGCCGTCCTCGAACGGGTGTTACCCCTGCTCGAATGTCTCGGCAAGACCATCGTGCATGTCGGCGACAACGGTGCCGGGCAGGTCGCCAAGGCGTGCAACCAGATGGTCATGGTCGGCGCGATCCAGGCGGTCGCCGAGGCGCTGCACTTCGCCGCCGCGGCCGGAGCCGATCCGGCGAGCGTGCGGCGGGCACTCGCCGGTGGCTCGGCCTGCAGCCGGGTGCTCGAAGTGATGGGCGGCAGGATGGTCGACCGCGATTTTTCTGCCGGCGTCGAGGCGCGCCTGCATCACAAGGACTACGGCGTCGTGCTCGCCGAAGCCTATCGCCTCGGCGTACCGGTGCCGGTTGCCGCCGCCGTCGGCCAGCAACTCAATGCGTTGATGGCCAGGGGTTGGGGCCATAGCGACACGGCCAGCCTGTTGCGCGTCCTTGAATCTGTTGCGAGCGCGGCATGCGAGCGCTGATCATCGTCCTGGTCGCCTTGCTGGCCGCTTGCGCGAATCTCGCCGGGCTGTCGCAGAAACCCGAAGCCAGCCTGGCCGGCCTGAAGCTGACTCAGCTTGGGCTGTTCGAGCAGCGCTTTTCCCTGCAGTTGCGGATCCAGAATCCGAATGATGTTGACTTGCCGATCGACGGACTGACGTTCGAAGTCGAACTCAACGGGCAGCCCTTCCTCAAGGGCGTGTCGGACAAGACCGTCAGGGTACCGCGCTTTGGCGAAGCGGTACTCGAGCTCACCGCGACCAGCACTCTGGGGAACGCGCTGAAACAGCTCCGCGAGCTGCAGAAGGGGGGGCGCGACCGGGTGGACTATCGTATCGTCGGCCGTTTCAGCCTGACGGGCCTTGGCAGCATTCCCTTCGAGCGGCGCGGCGACCTGCAGATGCCGGCCGTCGACAGTTCCCCGAAGAAGCCCTTGCCGCCGGGATCGGAGCGGACCTGAGCGGCTCCCGCCGGCTGTGTCGCTGCGAGACTTTTCAGGACTAACCCAGCGTTCGCGCGGTTTCCGACGGGACCGACGCCGGTGACTGCGGTGGCCGCTGGTCAGCGCCGCAGCGCCCGATCCCTGCTGCCTACTTCACTGGAATGACCAGCTTGTCCCAGCCTGAGCCGTCGTTGGCGACTTCGTCCTCTTCGTCGGGTGCCAGGGCGGCCAGACGCTCTTCGAGTCTGGCGATGGCTTCGGCGGTAAGCTGGAGCTTGCGGCGCTCACTTCCGCAGCGGCGCTCAAGCAGCCCGTCCGGTGGTCCCGATTGGTTCTGGCGGCGGTCTGTTTCTCGTTGCGGGCGCATCGCTCACTCCTTGAAGATTCCCTGCGTTGGCTAGGCGCTGGTTGACGGCATCGGCAAGCGCCCGGCCACCCGCCGTGAAGCAGTCGCTCCGCGTCGTGCGCAGGCGCACAGCTTGCTTTCCCCCGCTCAGCCGCTCGTGGCTCGCGCATGGCTGCAACCAGTCGCTTGCCAAAGCCATTGCCAGCGCGATGCCAGATACCGCCACATTATGGGCAAAAGCGGAGTCGAACGCCAATGCAGCGGGCTTATGGCGAGAAATCTTGTTTTATTAGCTACTTGCTGGCCAGCTCGGCGGAGCTGTCGGAGACTCGACAGTTGCTGCCCTCGGCCATGAGCCGCAAGCCCGCCGGCAAGGACTCGCCGAAGGCGCGGCGCTCGTCGGCCCGGTCGAGTGCCACGACGGTCCGAATCTGGTTGATCCAGGTGACGCTGGCATTGCTGGCCGTCAGGCGCGTCAGCACCCTTTCACGCACCGGCTCGGGCAGATCGCGCGCCCGGTCGCCAGTCAGGCGGGCGAGTTGCGTCGCGGCGAAGGCCGCCGGCTCGACTTTCTTCCAATCGACAGCCAGTAGCGCGTCGAGCCAGCGCTCGGCGACTTCGGGCGGGACCACCTGGTGGGCGCTGCCGTAGAGCGACTGACGCGCGCCGAGGCGGCCGAGCGCCCACCAGCCCAAGGGTTTCTCGGAGGCCCTGCACAGTCTGTCGAGCAGCCAGTCTCCGATCTCGACCTTGCTGTCGGCCGGCAGTTTTTCGAGCGACGCGACCAGGCGCAGCATGTCGTCGTGACTACCGGCGATTGCCGCCGACAGCCGGCTGCGGGTCTTCACCGCGTCGCTGCGCAGCGCCGGAACCAGCTCGCCGAGCAGCTTCTCCTGGATCGCTGCCGGCAAACCGCCGGCAGCGCGCCGCCAGAGTGTCCACCACTCCGACCAGTTCTGGCTCTCGCCGACGTACTCGATTCCCTGGCCAAGCAGCGGGCACAGTTGCTCGATCCGCCAGTCGTCGAGCGCGTAACCGAGGCCCGGGCGCAGACAGTAACCGGCGAGATTGAGCCACAGCCGTTCGTGCTCCGGCGAACGGCGCCGCCGCCGGGCGCGTTGCATCAGCGCGTCGAACAGTGCCCGCAGCAACGGCATGTCCCAATCCTCGCGTTTGCCGAGCAGGTGCTCGAGCTGGCCGCGCAGGCGCCGTACCTCCTTGCCTTCGACGGGCTGCGCGCGCGCTCCGAAAATCTGCTCGATGCATTGCACGGCGTTGGCAAAGCGCGGCGGCAGGGCGGCCGGCGAGACCGCCGTCTCGCTGCCTTCGCCGCGCAACTGGAATTCGAGCAGCCAGCGGCGAGCGGCATCGTCAAGGCTGACACAGTGCAGTTCTAGCGTGCCGACCTCGGTCATCGCAGTGATCAATTGCACGCGCACCTCGCGCTGGTTGCTGCCGGCATGTGGCTGGACGACGCTGGCGATCGGCGGCAGGCGGACGAATTCCTCGTCGCCCAGTTCGGCGATCTCGCCCGGCAGGTAGCTGGTGTCGGCAACCGACGAGGCGAGGTGAAAGCGTACCGGCTGACCCAGGCGCAGGCTGAACGTGCGCTCGGGCAGGCGGATTTCGTGTCCTTCCTCGCTGCCGCGCGGCAGCAGGCAGATGCCGCGTTTCTGCCCACCGGCGTCGTCGAGGACGAGAAAGTAGCTGCGCGCCGATCCGCCACCGATGCGCCGGCCATGTCCCTGCCGGACGAGCGCGTAGGCGACGGCCCCACGCGCGACGGCGACGTCGGGATTGTCGTTGTGCAGGACGCGCAGCGCCGCGCCGCGCCAGTTGCCGAGCGTGCTCTGCAGACGTTCGGCGAGCGCAGCGGCACGAAAGACGCCGCCGTTGAGCAGCAGCGTATCGGGAACCGGCAGCCGCTGCGTGTCGGCGTCGTCGGCCAGTGCCCGGTGCGCTGCCTGCGCGTGGCGCTTGAGGAAGGCGGCGACATGGCGCGTGATTGCCGGGTCGGCGGGGTAGGGCAGACCGAACTCGACGATCGCCGCCCGTCGTTGCTGTATCGGTTCATCGGCAGGCACCGCCGGAAAGAAACCATCGACGATCACCTGACGGACTTCGTCGCACTTCAGTTCGACGGTGCGCGCGCCGCCGATCAGCCGCGCGCCGCCGCCGAGCAGCGTCAACAGCACCGTTTCGGGAGCGCCGTCGGCCAGCAACTGTTCCTTGGCCGCCCGGCAACGTGCGGTGAGCTGCGAGAAGCGCGCCGCCGAGAGGCGTCCCTCACTCGCGGGCAGACGGCCTTCGACGAGATGCGCGAGAGCGAGATCCATGTTGTCGCCACCAAGCATCAGGTGGTCGCCGACGCCGATGCGCGTCAACTCCGGCTCGCCGTCCTGGAGCGCCACCTGGATCAGCGTCAAGTCCGTCGTGCCGCCGCCGACATCGCAAACGAGCAGCAGCCGCGTACCGGCGAGTTCCTCGGCGAGGCTCTGCTGGTGGCGGAAAAGCCAGTCGTAGAAGGCCGCCTGCGGCTCTTCGAGCAGGCGCAGATGCGGCAGGCCGGCCTGTCGCGCGGCTTCGAGCGTCAGCGCGCGCGCACCTTCGTCGAAAGACGCGGGAACCGTCAGGATCACCTGTTGCTCTTCGAGTGGCGCTTTCGGGAAGCGGTGCCGCCAGGCGGCGCGAACATGCGCGAGGTAGCTGGCGCTGGCGGCGACCGGCGAGACCTTGGCGACATCGTCTTCGGCACCCCAGGGCAGGATCGGCGCCATCCGGTCGACCGAGGCGTGCGACAGCCAGCTCTTGGCGCTGGCGACCAGGCGACCGGGAACCTGGGCGCCAAGATCGAGCGCCAGGCGGCCGGTGAGCGCCGCTTCGCCGCCGTCCTCAGCGTCCCACGGCAGTTGCAGATCGCCCGGGCTGAGTTCCCCGGGTGCCGGGTGGAAGCGGACCGACGGCAGCAGCGGCCGCGCGGCAACCTGCCCGGGAGCGACCAGCTGTTCGATCTCGAACAGCTCGACCTGCTGTTTTCCCGGCGCCGTGTAGGCGACCACGGTGTTGCTGGTGCCGAGATCGATGCCGACGATGTACGTCTTCTTCATGGCCTGCCGGAGACTTGCCGACACCCCTAGGTGGCACCGCCGCGCACGTCGAACTCGACCTTCCAGTACTCCTTGCCGCCGTGCGGCAGGGCCTCGAGTTCGAGGGTGCCGGCTTCGGTCACCCGCGCATGCAGCTTGACGCGCACCACCTCGCCGGCGGCACGGCCTTCGCTCGGCAGCGTCGTCTGGATCTCGTCGAGTTCCTGCAGTTCATCGGGTTCCCAGTCGTCGAGCAGTGTTCCGACCTCGTCCTGACGGCGGACCGACGAGCCGAAGAAGCGGAAGCGGACCTGCTCGCCGACGACGAGGCCGAACTCTTGAGCCGACAGGGCGGCCTCGGTGCCTTCCTCCATGCCGAACGGCGCCAGGCACAGCGCCTGCACCGGTGGCTGCAGGCCGGGTACGGCGGGCATCACGGACTCGACGGCGACGTAGTAGGCACGCGCCGTACCACCGCGGATACGCACGCCCTGGCCGCGGCGAACGTAGCCGTAGTAGGCGGCGCCACGGGCGACCGCCAGGTCGAGGTCGGCACCTTCGAGCAGGCGGGCGGCCGGCGCGCCTTCGCCGGCGAGCCAGGAGTTTATCGTCGCCAGCGTCCGCTCGGCGAGCAGGTCGGACTTGAAGACGCCGCCGTTGAAGAGCACGGCGGTCGGATGCAGGAAGGTGGCGTCGTCGGGCAGGTCGCCGACGAAGCCCTCGAGATCGGCCGTCGCGGCGAGCTGGCGGGCCAGGAAAGCGGCCAGGTGGCGGGTAACCGCGGCGTCCTGGGCATAGGGCAGTCCGAGTTGGGTGAGGCCACCGCGTCCGCGTCCCTGCGGGCGATCGGCGATCGCCGCCGCCGGGAAGAAGCCTTCGAGCAGCGTTGCCGTGAGTTCCTCGCGCGTCAGCTCGCTGCGGATCGACCCGCCGATCAGCTTGGTGCCGCGACTGGCGACGACGAGCGGTACGGCAGCGATCTCCGGGTCGCCGAGCAGCGTTTCCTTGGCTGATCGGCAGGCATGCGTCAAGGCGCGCAGTTGCCAGGCGTCGAGCTTGCTGCCCTGCGCCGCCAGCTTGCCGGCGACGGCATAGGCCAGCGCCAGATCCATGTTGTCGCCGCCGAGGAGGATGTGCTCGCCGACGGCGACGCGGTGCAGTTCGAGGTTGCCGTCGCGCTCGAGGACGGCGATCAGCGAAAAATCGCTGGTGCCGCCGCCGACATCAACGACCAAGATGATGTCGCCCGGCCGCACCTGCTTGCGCCAGCCTCCGGCGCTCTTCTGGATCCAGCTGTAGAGCGCCGCCTGCGGTTCCTCGAGCAGGATCATGCGCTCGCAGCCTGCCGCCTTGGCGGCTTCGGCAGTCAGCTCGCGGGCTGCCGGGTCGAAGGAGGCGGGAATCGTGACGACGATTTCCTGATCCACGAAGGGGGCCGCCGGCTGCGCTTCGTCCCAGGCGGCGCGCAGGTGCGCGAGATAGCGCAAGGAGGCGGCGAGCGGCGACAGACGCGCGACTTCCGGCGGTGCGTCGTTCGGCAGGATCGCCGCCCGCCGATCGACGCCGGCGTGGCACAGCCAGCTCTTGGCGCTCGACACCAGGCGGATCGGTGTTGCTGCGCCGCGGCTGCGCGCCATTTCACCGACGGCATAGTCCTGCTCGGCGGTCCACGGCAGGTTCAGGTCGCCGCTCGCCAGTTCGCTCGCATGCGGCAGGTAGATGAACGACGGCAGCAGGCCGAGTTCCTCGACCGCCCCGGGCGCGGTCAGCTGCGGGATGGGCAGCACCTGCTGGACAACCTGTTCGCCGTCACTGCCGTCGATATCGACGTAGGAGAGGGCGCAGTGGGTCGTTCCGAGATCGATCCCGATCGCAAAGCGTGGCTCGCTCATAGTTCCACCTCCGCCGGCGCGACGATGCGCAGTTCGTGGCTATCGGAGAGCTTCGGCAGCCGGGTTTCGACGACCCGCCAGCCGCGGTGCGCGAGGCTGCCCGTGAACGGTGGCTGACCGACGACGTTGCCGGTGACGCGAATCGCCGCGGCGTCGAAACCTTCGGGCAGCGTGATCCGGCTGCCCTCGGCCTCGTCGCGCACCGGGCTGATCGCGAAGTTGTCGCGCAGCACTTTGCGGCAGCCTTCATGGACGACGCGCGCGGCGGCACCAACGTCGGCATCGGCATACGCGGCGACGTCCTCCTGGATGAAGTCGATGAAGCGGGCTTCGCGCTGCAGCAGGCCGAGGAGCTGCAGCGCACCGTCGGGTGCAGCTTCCCGCAGCGGCGGTGCGGCAGGTCTGGGTGTGGCGGGTGCCGGTGCCGGCGTCGACGGTTCGCTGCGCTGTGCGCCGGTGCGCAAGGCCTGGACGCGTCCGGCGAACCGAGCATCGGCGATGATCGCGAAGAAGGTGCCGAAGGCAAGGGAGATTCTGCTCAACAAGGATGGAGGGTCTTGTTTCATGGAATGGGTCCTGGTTTGGGCCGCCGCAGCGGCTCGGTGAGACGTACGGTGTTCGGGGGTCGCACGGCAAACGCCGGGCTTGGCAGACGAGCGACGCGCCGGGTCTCCTGCGGCGTGCGGGCAATCCATCCGGCTTGCGCTTGGGTCTGATCGCCGGGCCATCGATGGCGCTTCAGGCGCGTCTGTTGCGGTGCAATATAAACCATTTTGCCGCTTTCGGGTAGGTCCGGCCGGCGGCGTGCCGTTGCCGCGCGTGCCGTGGCCCGCGCCGTCCGCCCCGGTGCCGAACTGGCCGCGCCGGCCTGCAGCGCTCCCGGACCGAGCCTGGCCTTACAGTTCCAGGAGGCGAAACTCCTCGCTGTCGGCGATACGGATGACATCGCCTGGGCGCAGGGCGGTCGTCCCGATGATGCGGTCACCGTTCACGAAGGTGCCATTGCCGCTTCCCCGGTCGGTGATCCGGCAGATCTGCATCTCGCGGGTGATGTGCGCATGGTAGCGGCTGACCAGGGCATCGCTGATGACCACATCGTTCTCCGGCGCCCGGCCGATGGTCGTCACGCCTTCACGGACCGCGTGCCGCACCAGTGCGCTGGTGCGCGAAAGGAGGATGAAGCCGGCCCCCGAAAACTCCGTCGCGGCGCGCCCAGGGGGCTCCGCCAGGCGCATCACCTGCGTCGCTGTGGTGTCGAACATCGGCAACTTGCGCTCCCAGTCGCTCTCGAACACGGCCTGCAGTCGTTGTAGCACATCGCCATCGTCGACCATGATGCCCAGCTCGCGGCGGCGGTCGAGGCTCTCCGTGCGCAGGTTCATGCTGCCGATGACGGCCGTGCTGCCGTCGACGATGGTGCACTTGGCGTGCAGCTTGTAGCGCGGTACTGCCCGGAAGGCGATCTCGGCGGGCAGCCCGTTGCCATGCGCTTCATCGCCCAGGACGCGCACCGGGATACCGCTCGCGGCCTTGTGCACGAGCAGGCGGACGATGGCCGGATCCTGGACCTTCGCGTCGGCGATCTGAATCGAGCGTTCGGCGGCCGCCAGCCACCCTTCGATCTTCTGCCGACTGTTGAACGGGCTCACCAGCAGGGGCGAATGCGCGTCGGGTACGAAGGGACGATCGTCCCAGTCGGCGTCGAACAGCCGGTTGATCTCGGCGGCGATCGTCGGGTTGAAAAGCTCGACGCCGAAGTCGCGCGTGTAGTGCAGATTCTCGCGCGTCGGGTTGAAGGTAAACACGAACGCTTCCTCGTCGTCCACCGTCATCACCTTGTAGTGATAACGAGCGCGCTTGCTGTCACCGGGAGGCTCGCGGGTGTCGATGCCCGCCTCGCTGGCGTCCCTGAGGAGCTTGCGGTTCCTGTCCGCCCAACCGCGCGCGCTGCTCGAAATGAGCACGCGGATGCGCACGCCGCGTTGGCGAGCCTCGATGAGTGCGCGCTGAATGATCGGATCGTCCATGCGAAAGGCCGTCAGGTTGATCGAGCGATGCGCACGGTCGATTGCGCGCACGATCGGGAAGAAGCTGTCGCCGGGTTGCACGATTAGGGAAATCTTCTGACGCATCCCAAGGATCCTAGGGTCAATGGCCGTGGTAGAGGTGGTCAACGAACCAGTGCACGGTGGCGCGCGCGACACACTCGAAGGCGACCGCCGAGTCAGGCGAGAGAACACTCGCGGGTAGCGACTGCAGTTCCTGCCGGCATGACAACTCGCGCAGGGCGCGCCGGTTGCTCATCGTGCCACCTGCGTCGTTCTCGTCGACGAGAACCAGCAGCGGCGCGGTGAGCGAACGCAGGTAAACGACGCCGGCGAGATCGATCAGGCCGCCGCGGCAGACGAGTGCGAAGACGTCGTGGTCGCGCAACGCGGCCACGCGCAGCACCACCGGTGAGCAGTCGCCGACGCCGCAAAGGCCGATCGGCAGCGTCGGCAACTCGCCGACGAGCATTCGTTGCTTGACCAGGTTCAGTCCCTCGAGCAGGCGCCGGGAGAGCAGCGAAACGTTGTGGTGGATATCGGCGAAACGCTCCTCCGAGTCGGTCAGGAGGTCGAGACTCAGCGTGCCGATGCCGGCGTGCCGGAGAACGGCGGCGAGAGCGTCGTCGCGCGCCTCGGGAGTCGGGCCGGCGTGCGTCAGCACAACCAGCGCCGCGGTCGCCGCCGGCAGCGTCAGCACGCCGTGCAGCGGCCCGTGTCCGGTGGCAATCGAGATCGGCGTGCTGCCTGACGGGATGGTCGCGTCGTTCAACGACGTACCAGTCTGACCGGCACGCGACGCGGTCCGAAAGGCTTGCCGAAGCGGGCGAAATGGCCGGCAAGGCGAGTGCCGCAGTGCGGACAGCGACCGTCTGCCGGCAGGTCGTAGTGACGGATGTTGTACCAGTCCCGCTCGATCAGTGCTGCCTGGCAACCCGGGCAGAAGGTGGTGCCGCCTTCGGTGTCATGCACGTTGCCCGTATAGACGTAATGCAGGCCGGCGTCGAGCGCGATGCGCCGCGCCTGGGTCAGCGTCGACGACGGCGTCGGCGGCAGGTCGTCCATCTTCCAGTCGGGGTGGAAGGCGGTGAAGTGCAGCGGCACATCGGCCCCGAGTTCGCGTGCCACCCATGCCGCGAGCGCCTTGATCTCGGCAGGCGAATCGTTCTTGCCCGGAATCAGCAGGGTGGTGATCTCGAGCCAGCACGTCGTTTCGTGATGGATGTAGGAGAGGATGTCGAGCACGGGCTGCAGGTGACCCGCGCAGAGCTTGAAATAGAAGTCGTCGGTGAAGGCTTTCAGATCGACGTTGGCGGCGTCCATCACGGCGTAGAACTCGCGTGCGGGCGCCGGATGGATGTAGCCGGCCGTCACGGCGACCGTCTTGATGCCTCGCTCATGGCAAGCGATGGCGGTATCGATCGCGTACTCGGCGAAGATCACCGGATCGTTGTAGGTGAAGGCCACCGACTGGGCGCCGTAGGCGAGCGCCGCGGCAGCAATCCCGTCCGGGCTGGCGGCGTCGAGCAGGCGGTCCATGTCCCGGGACTTCGAGATGTCCCAGTTCTGGCAGAACTTGCAGGCCAGGTTGCAGCCGGCGGTGCCGAAGGACAGGATGGCGGAGCCCGGAAAGAAGTGGTTGAGCGGCTTCTTTTCGATCGGGTCGATGCAGAAGCCCGACGAGCGGCCATAGGTGGTGAGCACCATCTGGCCGCCGACGTTCTGGCGAACGAAGCAGGCGCCGCGCTGGCCCTCGTGCAACTTGCAGTCGCGCGGACAGAGGTCGCACTGAATCCGCTGGTCCTCGATCGCGTGCCACCAGCGACCCGGGTGGGCGGATTCGGGCACCTTCGGCGCGTCGTTTGCGTCTCGATCTACGTCTCTTTCCATTTGCGTACTCCGTAGCGCGCCAGGACCACCTGGTCGTGCCAGAAATCGCCGGGCAATCCGGCCTTCAGCTTGAGCTGCACCAGGAACTGGCGCGGCTCGGGTAGCGACTCCCAGACCTGCGGCAGGAAGGTGGCGCGCCGCCTGCCGTAGCTGAAGATCAGTCCATCGATACCGGGGCGCAGGCGGGCCAGCGCGTCGGCCTCGCTGAGCACGGGAAAGGGCTCGGCCGGCGTCAGCAGCGAAACCTCGACGCGTGTGCGCGGCAACTCGTCCTGACCGAGCGGCGCAAAGCGGTGGTCCCGAAAAGCGGCAGCGACGGCGTTCTCGGCGACGTCGGTGGCGAGCGGCCGGTACGCTTCCAGGCTACCGATGCAGCCTCGCAACTGGCCTTGCTGGGTCAGCGTGACGAAGGTCGCCGCGGGCTCGGCAAGCTCGGGCAGCGCGTCGACGACTTGCCTTGCCAACCCGAAACGCTCGCCAATGGCGTTGCGTGCCGTTACCAGCAGGGCGCTGCCGAGGGGGTCAGTGGTCATGTGCCGACTCCGCGGTGAAGGCAAAGGCGCCGTAGCCGACGACGCGCGACCTGTCGCCGGCGGTGTCTCCCGAATTCCGCAGATCGACGAGCTGCGCTCGCAGGCCGTGCCGACGGGCAGCCAGCAGCAAGCCATTGACCGGCGTTGCACCGCAGGCCTGCTGATGGTCGATGCGTGCGTCGAGCGCGACGATGCGCCGCGCGGTATCGGCATCGGTCTCGCGTGCGACGCGGTAGGGCAGGTAGTGCGACAGGTCGGAGCTGATCACGATCAGCGTCTCGTCGCCGCCCCACAGACATTCGAGAACTTCAGCGACCTCTGCCGGCGAGGCGCGGCCGACCGCCAGCGGCACCAGCGTGAACTCGTCCAGCACCGTCTGCAGGAACGGCAACTGCACTTCCAGCGAGTGCTCCAGGGCGTGCGCGGCATCGCTGACGACCACCTGCGGCAAGGCCTCGATCAAGGCCAGCGCCTGCGCGTCGACCGGAACCACGCCGAGCGGTGTGGCAAAGGCCGTCGAGGCGGGGAATGCCAGCCCGTCGACGGCGACGCGGTGCGTCGGGCCGAGCAGTACGACGCGCCGAACGCTCTCGCGCAAGGCGGCGATCGGCGCATAGACGCTGGCAGCGATCGGACCCGAATAGATGTAGCCGGCATGCGGCACGATGACGGCCTTGGGTCGCCTGCCTTGGGCCGGTCGGCTGTCGTTCAGCAAGTCGCGCAGATCGCGGGCGAGAACGCTCGACGATCCGGGGTAGAACATACCGGCGACGGCGGCGGGTCGCACATGTGGTGGCGGGTGGCTCATATTCCTGCTCCTTGATGAGTAGCATGCCCTAAAATTAGACCATGGTGAGCCACTACGCAATCGTTCCTGCTGCCGGCACCGGTGCGCGCTTCGGCGGCGAGACGCCGAAACAGTACCAGCTATTGGCCGGGCGCCCCCTGATCTACTACAGCCTCGCCGCCCTTTGCCGCCAGCAGCGCATTGAGCGTGTCTGGGTCGTCCTCGCGGCGGACGATATCTGGTGGCGCCAGCACGACTGGACAAGCCTCGGCTACAAGCTGGAGACCGTCTTTTGTGGCGGCGCGACCCGTGCCGAGAGCGTCGCCAACGGCCTGCGCGCCGCCGCCACGGCCGCCGATGACGACGACTGGGTCCTCGTGCATGACGCGGCGCGCCCCTGCCTGTCGCAGGCGATGCTGGCCGCCCTCTGCGACGAACTCGCCGACGACCCGGTCGGCGGCCTGCTCGCCGTGCCGGTGGCCGACACCTTGAAGCGTGCCGACGACGCGGAGCGCGTGGCGCGTACCGAGCCGCGCGACGGACTCTGGCAGGCGCAGACGCCGCAGATGTTCCGCTACGGCCTGCTCAGCCATGCCCTCGCCGAGCACCCCGGCGGTACCGACGAAGCGTCCGCCATCGAGGCCGCCGGTTTGCGGCCGCGGCTGGTCCGTGCCGACGCCAGCAACCTCAAGGTGACTTATCCGGCCGACCTGCGTCTGGCGGAAATGATCCTGCAGGCGAAGGTACGGGTAGACGAATGATCCGCATCGGCCAGGGTTGCGACATTCACGCACTAGTACCGGGCCGCCGCCTGATCCTCGGCGGCGTCGACATTCCGCATCACGCCGGACTGCTCGGCCATTCGGACGCCGATGCCCTGCTGCATGCGCTCACCGATGCGCTGCTCGGCGCCGCCGCCCTCGGCGACATCGGCCGCCACTTCCCCGATACCGACGAGCGCTATCGCGGCGCCGACAGCCGCCAACTCCTGCGCGCGACGGTCGCGCTGCTGGCGCAGGCGGGCTGGCGAGTCGGCAACGTCGATGCGACGATCATCGCGCAGCAGCCGAAACTGGCGCCGTATCTGCCGCAGATGGTGGCCAACATCGCCGCCGATCTGCAGATTCCCGAAAACTGCGTCAACGTCAAGGCGAAGACCGCCGAGCGGCTGGGTTTCGTGGGGCGGGGAGAAGGGATCGCGACCGAGGCGGTGGTGCTGATCAGCCGTTCCGCGATCGCCGGTGCGGACGAGACAGGCGCTGGTGAGGGGTTTGCTGGTCCGCATCATTCGTAGTGGGTCCACATGCGCAGGACGCGAACGGTATGTTGCTCGGGGAAGATTTCGTAGACGATTCGATGCTGAATGTTGATTCGACGCGAGTACGCACCAGCCAGGTCCCCGACCAGTTTCTCGAACGGCGGAGGGCGCTGGCAGGGATCGTCCTGGAGGATGGCCAGCAGCTCCTCAGCCTTGCGTTTGAGTCCGCTTGCCGAGAGTTTTCTGGCGTCCTTGATGGCTTGCCTGGCGAAGACGAGCTGCCAGGTCACCAGTCGAGTTCCTGCGCACTTTCGCTGAGCGGTTCGGCCATTCCTTCCCGGATCGATTCGCGCATTCCTGGCACGGCCAGAAGGTACAGCGTCTCCTGAATCGCCATCCAGTCTTCTTCGGAGACGAGCACGGCGCTGCGGCGCTTGCCGGAGATGTGAATCGGCTCATGCGACTCGGCAGTCTGATCGATCAGGCGATATAAGTTGGCGCGCGCTTCGCTGGCGGTGAGTGTGGTCATGATGCACCTCGCAAGAATGACGTAGCGTACGGAAAAGCGTACGCTACGTCAAGAGTCGAGCGTAGATCCGAAAGGCGCCAGAGATCCGCTTTCCTGCCGGCCAAAGCCCGGCCCTGCAGGACGCGCCCGCCGTTCTGCCGTCGGCTGATGCGTGGTAGTCTTCCGTCCGGACACGGCGCCCAGTCAGTCGCCGAGACACAAGCAGAAACCAACACCGAAACCCATATGGCGGCCCTCAGAATCTTCATCAGCCATAGCTCGTGCTTGCGCGACAGCGACGCGGGCAATGCGCAGGCGGAAGACAACTGGCGGCTCCTGCAGAAGACTTGCGCGGCGCTGGCCGCGCACTACGGCGAGGCGATCGAGATCCTGGTCGACTACGATGGCCTGCAGCCCGGCGATCGCTGGGAGCAATGCTCCGACGAGTGGTTGTACGACTGCCACGCGGCAGTCATCCTGCTTTCCAAACGTGCGGTCGGCGAATCGAACTGGGTGAGAAAGGGACGGGAAATGGGGCCAAGCTCACACATCACTCAGCGAGGAAGCAGGCGTCGGGTTATGTCCCCGCTGAACGACGCGCAGAGGAAGACCTGGGAGATGAATGCGGGCACGACGGAGCAAATCGTCGAGGATAGCAGGTCCTGCCAGCTAAATCGAGCCTGGCCGTTCGCAGTAACAGCAGTCAGTCTGGCAGCTTGGCGGACTTGACGCTGTCCGAGCCGATACGTTTCACAAAGCGGGACAAAATATTCGTATGGCATTGCGTTTTCGGGTTTATGGAGGGTTTTCCCCTCATTTTCCCTACTACAGACGCAATACGGCCATGCGCTTCAAATTCCACGCCAGGCAGACCAGCGTCCACCCGCCAGTGACCTTCCGCAGACCGCGCAGCGAGAACTGGCGGAAGCCCATCACCGACTTGATGATGCCGACGACCGGCTCGACGGTCTGCTTGCGCAACGCGTAGAGCGCCCGTCCGGCCTTGGTTTTCAGACGATGGGACAGGGTCTCCCGAGTTCGACACAAATAGTAACTTCTCAATAAGCCCGGGCACGGCCTCTGACTGACTCTGGGATGCTTGCTTGCAGTTGGTGCTGGACACAGCGCGCGAAGCGTGGTTCAATCCGCAGGCATGAGCACGGAGACCCCTCAAAAGCTTCCCGGCATCCCTGATATCCCTGTCGACGAGAGGACGCCGGCGGTGTTGCGGCTGCTGGAACTCTGTCATCGGCAGCAGGAAGAGCTTCAGGCGCTGCGCGATGAGGTTGCGCGACTCAAGGGTCAGAAGCCGAAACCGGTGATCAGGCCTTCTGCACTGGAAGGCGGGCGAACCGGGACAAAGAAGGTGCGCCGGCCGAAACCCCGAGGCAAGCGCAGCAAGACGGCAGGGCTTGACATCCACGAGTCGGTCATGGTGCAGCCGGCAAAGACCATTCCGCCGAACAGTCGCTTCAAGGGCTACCAGGATTTCGTCGTACAGGAGCTCCGGATGGGGGTGCACAACACCCGGTATCGGCTGGAGCGCTGGGTCACCCCGGAGGGCGTGAGCTTGATCGGCCAGTTGCCTGTCGAGATCGGTGGTGTGCACTTCGGCCCGCAGCTACGCGCCTTCATCCTGTACCAGTACCACCATGCGCATGTGACGCAGCCGCTCTTGCTTGAGCAACTGCAGGAGTGGCAGATCGCTATCTCGGCCGGGCAGCTCAGCGCGTTGATCACCGACGGCCATGGCGAGTTCCATCGCGAGAAGGACGCGCTGCTGCAAGCGGGGCTGCAGCGCAGCCGGTACGTTCATGTGGACGATACCGGGGCGCGCCATCAGGGCAAGAATGGGTACTGTACGCATATTGGCAACGAGCGCTTCGCCTGGTTCGCAAGTACCGACAGCAAGAGTCGGATCAATTTCCTGGAATTGCTCCGTGCCGGGCACGAGGCCTACACCCTGAATCCGGCCGCGCTGGCCTACCTGGCCGAGCACAAGCTGCCGTGCGCCCAACTCCAGGCACTCACCGCGCTGGCACCGGCGGTATGGACGGGTCAAACCGCCTGGCAGGCGGTCTTGGCTCAGCAGGCCATCACCGATCCGCGCCATGTTCGCCTGGTGACCGAAGGCGCCTTGCTCGGTACCGTCGTCGCGCGGGGCGCCGCCCCCGATCTGGCGATCCTCAGCGATGATGCCGGGCAGTTCGATGTGCTGACCCATGCCCTGTGCTGGATCCATGCCGAACGCGTGCTGGCCAAACTGCTCGGCTTCAACGAGCCGCAACGCCAGGCGCTGGCCTCGGTGCGCAGCGAACTGTGGGCGATCTACGATGCGCTCAAGGCGTACAAGGAAGCGCCTGATGCGCTCACCGCGGCCGCGATCGAAGCCCGCTTCGAGAAGCTCTGTGCCACCCGCACCGGCTATGCCAGCCTCGACCGGGCCCTGAAGCGAATGCGCCGTAACCAGGAGGAGTTGCTGCGCGTGTTGCAACGTCCCGAGCTTCCCCTGCACAACAACCTCAGTGAGTCGGATATCCGCGACTACGTCAAGAAACGCAAGATCAGCGGCTCGACCCGTAGCGAGTCCGGCCGCCGCTGCCGCGACACCTTCGCCAGTCTCAAGAAGACCTGCCGAAAGAACGGACTGTCCTTCTGGCAATACGTTCAGGACCGCGTCTTCGGCTGGCATCGGATTGCTCCCCTGGCGCAGTGGATCTTCGAGGCCACGCCGACGGGGGCGAAGGTTCCCGTTCATGGCCCCTGAAACGGCGTCCGCTCGCTATTGCGGGCGCTTCTTCAGCACCGCGGAGCTCGACCAGATCTGCCGGCTGATCGCAGCCAATCCTGCCGCCTCGCGCGCCCAGTTGTCCCGGATGGTCTGTGGCGAGCTCGGCTGGAGCCGCGAGGACGGGCGGCTCAAGGAGATGAGCTGCCGCGCGGCGATGCTGCGCATGCAGACCGATGGCTTGCTGCACCTGCCGTCACCGCGCAACGGTAATCACAACGGCAAACCTTGGCACCGTCGTACCGCGCTGGCCGAACCCGATGCGCCCCTGCGCGCCGACGGCCCGCGTAGCCTGGGCACGCTGCAACTGCAGCGGGTCAGCCATCGCGCCGAATCGCAGCTGCACAACGAGTACATCGACCGCTACCACTACCTCGGCTATCAACCGCTGCCCGGTGCCCAATTGCGCTACTTCGTTCGCGCCGGCGGACGCCTCGTCGCGTTGCTCAGCTTCGGGGCTGCCGCCTGGAAGACTCAGCCACGCGACCATTACATCGGCTGGACGCCTGCGCAACGCCAGGAGAACCTGCACCGGGTCGTGAACAATGCTCGATTCCTCATCCTGCCGTGGATCGAATGCAAGAATCTGGCCTCATCCATCCTGGCTCGCGCTGCCCGCCAGATCAACACCGATTGGCCAATCCAATACGGTTACCGGCCGCTCTTGCTCGAAACCTTCGTCGAGCAAGAGCGCTTTCGCGGCACCGCCTACCAAGCGGCCAACTGGATCTGCCTCGGACAGACCACCGGACGCGGCAAGCTCGATGTTCACCACCAAGCCCTGCTGCCTATCAAAGCCGTCTGGGTCTATCCGCTCGACAGGCACTTCAGACGGGTGCTCTGCGGGTGAGCGCGTCGCCCCGATACCAACCCAGAGCCATCCTCATGCCCGGGGTTTTTGAGAAGTTACCTTATTGGCTCGCAACCAATTGATTCAGTTATGGGTTTTCTGGGCCTTGTTAAACATGGGTTAAGCAGACCGTCTCGTTGAATGCGGCGACGACCCAGGCGACGATCAATACGCTGAGCGCCGGCGGCGGCGGCGACACGCCCGAACTGGGCTACGACGGCGTCAGTGCCGCTGCCACCGGTGGTGGATAGCGCCCCGGCTCCAACCGTTTCATCACCGCCTTGGGTGACGCGCCATTCAAGAGCAACCCCGGCGGCGCCACGGAGGCCAGTACCAAAGCCGCGCTACTGGCGACCAACGCCAAGCTGGTTGGTATCCGGTTCGACAGCGACACGTCGTTCGACGCCAGCATCACCGGTCTGGGTGGTAGCTTGTTCACGTCGGCTTCCACCCCTGACGCCATCGCCGCAGCGATCACGGCCGGCATCACGGCCGGCTTCGCCAAGTACACCATCACACCATCGTCACGGTCGACGACGTCGGCGGCGGCGCGGGAATCATCGATGTCGACACCAAGTGCGTGTCGGCCGATACCGGTGCGTGCGTCGGTGCCGATGCTGTCGGTACCTACGACCGCTCGGTGGAACGTACCTTCGAGTTCGACGTGACCTTCACGCGTCTCGCCGGTGGCGACCTCACCTTCGACACCTACGCCATCGTCGACCGCGGCATCGTCGCGGCGGAACGCGACACCTTCACGACTCCCGAGCCGGCCACCCTGGTTCTTATGGGTGTCAGCCTTCTGGGCATCGGTGCAGCGCGTCGTCGTCGCACTTCCTGAAAGAGCACTGGATCGAGTAGGGGACGGAGTTACCCCCGTCGCCCTCTCACACCACCGGACGTGCGGTTCCGCATCCGGCGGTTCATTGAACCTGCTGGAAGCGTCGCTGAGTGTCCAGCAACGAAACCAACCCCATT
>JAFLDO010000029.1 GCA_017302455.1 Accumulibacter sp. | reverse complement strand
CCCTTCTAGCCCTCTCGTCCCACGCTGACGCCGGAACCTCTTCTTCCGGCGTCAGCGTGGGACTTTGCCATCATCTCAACCTCGAATGGCTCGGGTTGAAGAGTTCCAGATATCGCGGGACGTAACACAGGCCCGGACCGAAATGCAGTCCGCCCAGATCCGGCGGGCAGGCCGCCGTGAGTACCCGGCCGTCCGGGGTCGCCCACCGTTCGAGCAGGAAGCGGGTGTTGTGCGGCCCGATCCTCAGGTCCTGCACCGTGAAGGCGCGGTGGCCGAGAAAGCGCGAACCTTCCGGCACGTCGTTGACTGCCATCGTGCGCTCTTCATGAATGTCGAGGCGGGCGGTCTTCGCCGGCTGACCAGAATTACGGTATTTGCCACGCCCTCTGCCGCCGGTCGGGTTATTCTTGTCCTTGTCCATCTCCTCGTCCATCCGGCTCGGCTTCATCGCTGGCCGACCCATCTGACCCTTGAGCACGGCAATCTCGTCCCGCAACTCCCGAATCGTTTCGGCCTGCTGCAACACCCGTTCCTTCAGTTCGGCATTCTCGCCAGCAAGCTGGTCGAGACGCGCGACCAGTGACCGCAACCACGGCAAGCCGTCCTCCGGCAGCGGCGAGGGCAACTCAAATGGGAATCTGGCTGGCGGCGAAAGCATCCAGCGCATTTAAGCACAGTTAACAGCTACATGCACGGGAAAGTTCCACCACTTTCTGAGAAGTTACATGGTTGACAACCGGCTACGCATGAAGCGCAAGAGAGCGGCTTGGGATGACGACATCCGGGCAAGGATCCTGGGCTCACGCCACTTTGACATCCGAGTGGCGAGACCCTGGCTCTCTTCGTCCTCCGGCGTAAGGAATGAGCGGGTTTAGTCCGTTTCGTGTGGAACGGGGCCCCGGCACCCCAAGCTGAGCCCTTCGGGCGCCCCACCCCTTGTATCTTTCGTTTTGTGGTTTGTCGTTCATTGGAGGAGGGTGTGAATTGATGGCTGGAAGGATGTCAAGAGGACCGTGGAATATATGCGAGAGAGGTTTTTTTCTCTCGCGTTTATGCCGCGAAAGCCTCTTGACATCCTGGAGGCCAATGACACTCGAGGGAGTGGTCGGGGAGGGTTTATCATCCCCGGCCGCTGCCTCACGGCGAGTGCGGGGTTTGGGGCGGAGCCCCAAGGTGTGCATCGCCGATTGCTGCATGGATGTTGCGGGAAGGAGTTCGGAAGGCCAGGCATAGCCCGACGCCCCTCTGGGACCTCAAGCCCGTGGGTTAGCACTTGGCATGCCTGGTTGCCCGTTTGTCTGAATACCGAACAGTTGCTGGTTGGCGCGTGTCGCAAGGCCGTGACCTCGTATTTGCAAGGATGGCCTGAGATGAACGCTTCTGAATTGATTTTTGTTGGTATTGACGTTGCCAAAGAGACGCTGGAGGTGGCGGTAGACGACAAATCCAAGACCCGATGTATCGCTAACGCCGGCCGAGAGATCGAGGCCTTGGTCAAGGAGTTCATCCCGCTTTCCGAGCGCATTGGTGTGGTGCTCCTGGAAGCCACGGGAGGCTTCGAACGGCAGGCCGCCGCCGCGCTATGTGCGGCCGGGCTGGCGGTGATGGTGGTCAACCCCAGGCAGGCGCGAGACTTCGCAAAATCCATGGGATACCTGTCCAAGACGGACGCCATTGACGCGCGGGTGCTATCGCACTTTGCACGAACGCTGCACCAGTCAGCGCAGCGGGAGCGGCTGTTGATGAAGCTGCCCGATGCCAACCAGGAGGCGCTGGAAGCCTTGCTCATACGCCACCACCAGTTGGTCGGCATGCGCGTGGCGGAAGGAAACCGCTTGGCCCAAAGCCATCCCTCGCAGCATAAAAGTATCAAGGCGGTACTGAAGATGCTGGACCGCCAGATTGCATCGGTTGATAACGACATGAGCGGCATGCTGAAAGCACATTTTGCCGACAAGCTCGCTTTGCTCAAAGACTTCAAAGGGATTGGGCCCTGCACGCAAGCGAGTTTGATGGGGGCGTTGCCCGAATTGGGACAACTCTCGCATGCGCAAATTGGCAAGCTGGTCGGTGTCGCACCATTGAACGCGGACAGCGGTCGCCACAAGGGCAAACGCATCACCTGGGGTGGTCGAACAGCCGTACGTAGCGCGCTATACATGGCCGCCTTGAGTGCCGTCCGTTACAACCCCGTGATCAAGGCGTTTCATCAGCGCCTGATCGCCAAGGGAAAGCCAAAAAAAGTTGCGCTGGTCGCTTGCATGCACAAGATCCTCACGATCTTAAATGCCATAGTCAAATCGGGTAGCCCTTGGAACCCAGAGCATCACAAATGCGCCTGAGAACGCTTGACGCCGAACACAGTTGCTCTTCAACCGCATCCTTGATGTCAGACATATCCACCCCCTAACCACGATTGCAGGAACAGTCCCGAAACGACACCGGCTGGCAGCACCTGGCCCCGGTGCGCTGTCGCCGCCTTGGCCGCGCCGACGAGGCAGCGCGCGGCCGCTCCGGCAAGCGACGTGAATACTACCCCACTCCGCCACGCGCTCGCACGGCTCAGGGCGGCTACGGACTCGTACGCTGGCTGCTGTGGTAAGAATCACCCCGTACGACCAACCGGCATCACGGCAATTCCAGAATCGGCTAGGGCAGGGCTTGAATTCTTTGATCCTCGACGCTATTATTAGCACTCGTTAGCCTTGAGTGCTAACAGACCCAGAGCAGTCTAGCGACCCATGGCTGTTGGACCTGTGGATCACAGTTCTTTTTTGCTCTTAACCCAAGGAGAAGCTACATGAAAATTCGCCCGTTGCATGATCGCGTGATTGTCAAACGCCTCGAAGAAGAGCGCAAAACCGCATCAGGTATCGTCATCCCCGACACCGCCGCGGAAAAACCTGACCAAGGCGAGATTCGCGCGGTCGGGAATGGCAAGATACTCGAAGATGGCAGCGTCCGCGCGCTCGCCGTAAAGGTCGGCGACCGCGTCCTCTTTGGCAAGTACGCTGGTCAGACCGTGAAGGTTGACGGGGATGAGTTGCTGGTCATGCGCGAGGAAGACATCATGGGCGTCATCGAGGCCTAGGCGCCCCGTCATCCCCGCCATCCGTTTTCTGTTTTACGACTAAATCACTAAAGAAATCTAGGAGTTATCTCTATGGCAGCTAAAGACGTCAAGTTCGGCGACACCGCACGCGCTCGCATGGTCGAAGGCGTAAATATCCTTGCCGATGCGGTCAAGATCACCCTCGGCCCGAAGGGTCGCAACGTTGTGCTCGAGCGCTCGTACGGCGCTCCGACCGTCACCAAGGATGGTGTCTCCGTAGCCAAGGAAATCGAGCTGAAGGACAAGTTCGCCAACATGGGCGCCCAGATGCTCAAGGAGGTCGCCTCGAAGACCTCCGACATCGCCGGTGACGGGACGACCACCGCAACCGTGCTGGCCCAGTCCATCGTCCGCGAGGGCATGAAGTACGTTGCCGCCGGCATGAATCCGATGGATCTGAAGCGTGGGATCGACAAAGCGGTGATCGCTACCGTCGAGGAGTTGAAGAAACTCTCGAAGCCGTGTTCGACCAGCAAGGAGATCGCCCAGGTCGGTTCGATCTCGGCCAACGCCGACGCCGACATCGGCGACATCATCGCCAAGGCGATGGACAAGGTGGGCAAGGAAGGCGTCATCACCGTCGAGGACGGCAAGTCCCTGAACAACGAACTCGACGTGGTCGAGGGAATGCAGTTTGATCGCGGCTACCTGAGCCCGTACTTCATCAACAACAACGAGAAACAGAATGCGATCCTGGAGAGCCCGTATATCCTGATCTTCGACAAGAAGATCTCGAACATCCGCGACCTCCTGCCGATCCTCGAGCAGGTCGCCAAGTCCAGCCGTCCGCTGTTGATCGTCGCCGAGGATGTCGACGGCGAGGCTCTCGCGACCCTGGTGGTGAACAACATCCGCGGGATTCTGAAGACCTGTGCCGTCAAGGCCCCGGGTTTCGGCGATCGCCGGAAAGCAATGCTCGAGGACATCGCCATCCTGACCGGAGGCCAGGTTATCGCCGAAGAAGTCGGCCTGACGCTCGAGAAAGCCACCCTCGCCGACCTCGGCCAGGCGAAGCGTATCGAAATCGGCAAAGAGAACACTACGATTATCGACGGCGCTGGCGTTACCGCTAGTATTGAAGCCCGCGTCAAGCAGATCCGGGCGCAGATCGAGACGGCGACCAGCGACTACGACAAGGAAAAGCTGCAGGAGCGGGTCGCCAAGCTGGCTGGTGGCGTTGCCCTGATTAAAGTTGGCGCAGCCACCGAAGTCGAAATGAAAGAGAAGAAGGCGCGCGTCGAAGACGCGCTGCATGCGACCCGCGCAGCCGTTGAGGAAGGAATCGTTCCCGGCGGTGGCGTCGCGCTGCTGCGTGCCCGCGTGGGCCTGGCAACCTTGAAGGGCGACAACGCCGACCAGGAGGCCGGCATCAAGATCGTGCTGCGGGCCATGGAGCAACCGCTGCGCGAAATCGTTGCCAATGCCGGCGACGAGCCCTCCGTCGTCGTCAACGCCGTGCTGCAAGGCACCGGCAACTTCGGTTACAACGCCGCGACCAGCGAGTACGGCGACTTGGTGGAAATGGGCGTACTTGATCCGACCAAGGTCACGCGCACCGCACTGCAGAACGCTGCGTCGATCGCCGGCCTGATGCTCACCACCGATTGCATGGTCGCCGAACTGGCTGAAGAAAAACCAGCTATGGGCGGTGGCGGCATGGGCGGCATGGGCGGCATGGGTGGCATGGGCGGCATGGACATGTAAGCTCTGCAATCCCGGCCGCTCTGCCGGGCACACAAAACCCCGCTACGGCGGGGTTTTTTTTGTTGTGCTGCCAGTCGAGGGGAACGCAGACTCCTAACGTTCCTTGCTCTCGAGCGCCGACTTGTTGATATCGATTTTGTAACGGAGCCGCAAACCCGCAAGATAGGCAGCGAAGTCCTCTTGAGCGAGGATCGTTTCCTGCTCCCGTTGGAGTGCTGCACGCCTCTTGTCGTCGACCTTCTCAGGGTGGCTTACGCGCATGATCTTGTACAGCACGTAGTTGCCACCGCCCACTTCAGCGCCGGCGTACGCAGGCAGCTTGCCAACATTCGCCTTGAAGATCGCTTTCAGCGCTACCGCCGGCAACTGCCGAGACTCGATCCGGGAAACCTCCCTTGCCGGGCCCCAGGCGACCTTGCTCTCAGCGCCTTGCTGCAACTGGCCGAGTTGCGCCTCACCAGCCTTGCGCGCCAATGCCGCCGCCTCCTGAGTCTTCAGGCTAGCCTCGATCTCCGTCTTGACGGTATCGAACGGTCTGACGGTCGCCGGTCGATGCTCGATGACACGTGCCGCCAGAAGCGTGTTCGGCGCGATCTCCACCGCTTCCGTGTTGCGCCTGTTCTTCAGCGAGTCCTCGGAAAACAGTGCGGCGAGAACCTTCGGGCTATTCAGCTGGCCGAGCGCCGGCAGAGCCTCTACAGGCGGGTTGCGCGGCAGCCAGCCAGACTGCTGGATTGTCACCTTGAAGCGATCGGCTGCCGGCTGCAGGCTGTCCGGCTGCTCATAAACCAGATTGCTGAAAGCCTCGGCCGCTTCTGCGAACTGCCGCGATGCTGCCTGGCGCTTGAGTTCCGCTTCGATCTCCGGACGCACGTCGACCAACGCACGCTGCGTGCCAACCTTGATGCCCGTCACCTTGATGATGTGGTAGCCGAATTCCGACTGTACCAGCCCGGACACCTCATTCTCCTGGGCCTTGAAGACGGTATCTTCAAACGCCTTGACCATCATGCCGCGGCCAAAGAAACCAAGATCGCCCCCTTTCTCCGCCGAGCCAGGATCCTGGGAGTGCTGCTTGGCCAATTCGGCAAATCTGCCCGGCGACTTCTGGATCTCCTTCAGCACCTCTTCCGCTTTCGCCCTCGCCTTCTCTCTATCCACGTCCGCGTTGGCCAGGATCAGAATGTGGCTAGCACGCCTTTCCTCGGGTTGCTGGTAGCGATCCTTGTGGCTTTCATACCAACCCGTCACTTCCGCATCGCTGACCTTGGCTTTCTCAAGCAGACCATCGAGAGACAGCACGACGAACTCGGCCTTTGCCTGCTCGGCAATTTCAAAGCGGTTCGCATTGTCGTCATAGAACTTCCGCACGGCGGCCGGATCGACTTGCACCCGCTCGAGAAACTGATCGGGAGAAAATCGCAACTCCGCAACCTGTCGCTCCTCGGATTGTATGCGCAGCATCGCGTCGGCCGTGGTCGTGCTGGCGATGCCCGTATCACCAATCGCCGCCACCAACTGCTGGAGCGTGAGATCCTGACGAACCTGTGCCTCGAACTGCGACTGCGACATGCCCTGCGCGGCCAGCACCGCCCGGTAGCGAGCCAGCGAGAACTGTCCGTTCTCCTGCAAGGCCGGGATCTTGCCGATCACTTCACGCAATAGATCGTCGCCTACGGCGAGTCGATCTTTCGCCGCCTCGATCAACAAAAGGCGCTGATCCACCAAGGAGTTGAGGACCGCCAGTTTGGCTTCCGGGGTATTCATCGACTCGGGCCGGAAATTGGCACCGAGCACTTGCCGCATGCGATCCTGCTGAACCCGCCAGGCCTGATCGAACTGCGGCCGCGTGATCTTGGAATCGCCGACACTCGCCAGATCGGTTCCCGCCCCACTGTTGCGCACGTACGAGTCAACGCCCCAGAAGGCAAAGGGTAAGGTAATCAGGGCAAGAAATACCTGGACAACTCTCTTGTTGTTGCGAACGGCATCAAAGAACATGGTGGTAGCCCGCTGACTCACTGTAACAGTGAAGCTGAAACAAAAAAGGCGAACTTGCGTTCGCCTTGCGGCAGTGGCGGAGTGGACGGGACTCGAACCCGCGACCCCCGGCGTGACAGGCCGGTATTCTAACCAACTGAACTACCACTCCCAAACGCGTTTCGGAACGCTGGTCACCGGTTCTGGTGGGTGCTGACGGGCTCGAACCGCCGACATCCAGCTTGTAAGGCTAGCGCTCTACCAACTGAGCTAAGCACCCGAGCGTGACCAAAGCACGAGAGACGCGAGTCTAGCGCATCCCTTGCCACTTGGCCAGAGTCAGCGACCGGCAGGTCCTGTCCGCCTGGTCTCCGGCCACCTCATGTGCTCACTCAATGAGTGATCACCGCCTGCCCGCCAACGCCTTCCGCGACGCCGGCAGCCGCCGGAGGCGGGGCAATCGCCTCGACCGACAGCGGCTCCGGCTTGCGTTCGAGCGCTAACTCGAGCACCTGATCAATCCAGCGCACCGGAATGATCTCCAGCTTGTTCTTGATGTTATCGGGAATCTCGGCCAGATCCCGAACATTCTCCTCCGGGATCAGCACCCTCGCCAGACCACCACGAACGGCCGCCAGGAGCTTTTCCTTGAGCCCGCCAATCGGCAACACCTCGCCTCGCAGGGTGATTTCCCCGGTCATCGCGACATCGCAGCAGACCGGTATGCCGGTCAGCACCGAAACCAGTGCCGTGCAAATACCGACACCGGCCGACGGTCCGTCCTTGGGAATCGCGCCCTCCGGAAGATGGATGTGGATATCGCTCTTCTGGTAGAACTCATGATCGATCCCCAGTGACTGGGCACGCTTCCGCACTACCGAAAGCGCCGCCTGGACCGACTCCTGCATCACTTCGCCGAGCTTGCCCGTGGTCGTCGTCTTGCCCTTGCCCGGCAACACCACCGCCTCGATGGTCAACAACTCGCCGCCAACTTCGGTCCACGCCAGACCCGTCACCTGCCCCACCTGATTCTCGCGCTCGGCAACGCCGAAATTGTAGCGCCTCACACCGAGAAACTTGTCGAGGTTGCGCGCACTGACCGCCACTTTGGTCTGGCTCTTCCTCAACAGCAGCGTTTTCACCACCTTGCGGCAAATCTTGGAGATGTCGCGTTCGAGCGACCGTACGCCTGCTTCACGCGTGTAGTAGCGAACAATGTCGCGCAGCGCGCTCTCCGCCACCGTCAGTTCAGTGGTCCTCAGCCCATTGTTCTTCATCTGCTTTGGCAGCAGGTAGCGCTGGGCGATATTGACCTTCTCGTCTTCCGTATAGCCCGACAGGCGAATCACTTCCATGCGATCAAGAAGCGGCGCCGGAATATTCAGCGTGTTCGCCGTGGCGACGAACATGATTTCCGAAAGGTCGTATTCAACCTCGACGTAGTGATCGACGAAGGTCGAATTCTGCTCGGGATCGAGCACTTCAAGCAGCGCCGAACTCGGGTCGCCGCGGAAATCCTGTCCCATCTTGTCGACTTCATCGAGCAGGAAAAGCGGGTTCTTGACGCCAATCTTGCTCATGTTCTGCAGGATCTTGCCGGGCATCGAGCCGATGTAGGTCCGCCGATGGCCGCGAATTTCGGCCTCGTCGCGCACGCCGCCCAAACTCATGCGCACGAACTTGCGACCGGTGGCGCGCGCTATCGACTGGCCGAGCGAAGTCTTGCCGACGCCGGGAGGACCGACCAGGCAAAGAATCGGCGCCTTGAGACGGTCGACACGTTGCTGCACGGCGAGGTACTCGATGATCCGTTCCTTGACCTTCTCCAGACCCCAGTGATCCGCATCCAGGATCTTCCCGGCCGCTGCCAGGTCCTTGCTGGTTCGCGTACGTTTGCGCCACGGCAGGCCGCTCAGCGTTTCAATGAAATTACGCACCACGGTTGCTTCGGCGGACATCGGAGACATCAGCCGAAGCTTCCTGAGTTCGGCCTGCACCTTGGCGAGCCCCTCCTTGCTCATGCCGGCCGCCTTGACCTTCTTCTCGAGTTCGTCAAGGTCGGCGCCGTCCTCACCTTCGCCGAGTTCCTTCTGGATGGCCTTGACCTGCTCGTTCAGGTAGTACTCGCGCTGACTCTTTTCCATCTGCCGCTTGACACGGCCGCGGATGCGCTTCTCCACCTGCAGGATATCGATCTCGGCTTCGAGCTGAGTGAGCAAGCGTTCGATGCGCGCCCGGATATCGAACATCTCGAGGATTTCCTGCTTTTGATCGAGCTTCAGCGGCAGGTGGGCGGCGATCGTGTCGGCCAGACGTCCCGCCTCCTCGATGCCCGCGATCGACGTCAGGATCTCCGGTGGAATCTTCTTGTTGAGCTTCACGTACTGATCGAACTGGGCGATGACCGCGCGCCGCAAGGCTTCGACCTCATGATTGACACCGTCTTCAGCCGCAACCGGCCGCGCGCGCGCGAAAAACATCTCATCGCGTGCGTCGATCGCTTCGAGACGCGCGCGCTGCGCACCTTCGACCAGCACCTTCACCGTGCCATCGGGCAGCTTCAACATCTGCAGGATATTGGCCACACAGCCCACCCCGTACAGATCGTCCGCCTCGGGGTCGTCCTTGACGGCGGACTTTTGGGCGACAAGGAGAATGCTCTTGCCCGCCTCCATTGCCACCTCGAGAGCCTTGATCGACTTCGGCCGTCCGACAAACAATGGAATCACCATATGCGGAAAGACAACGACGTCGCGTAGTGGCAGCAGCGGCAGTTCGACTGGCTCGCTAGCCAGCTTGGGGGTTGCAGACATTGATTGTGCCCTTCAGGTAAGAGTCCATGCCCGCAAATGGTGGCATGAACCAGTATTTCAAGCCGCGAGGCGCGGCTAGCACATCAGTTGCCGCCAGAAACTTTTGGCTGACCAGCGTAGATGAGAAGCGGTTGCGCGTCGCCGATGATGACGTTCTCGTCGATTATCACTTCTGAGACATTCTCCATTCCGGGGAGTTCGTACATGGTGTCGAGCAACACCGACTCGAGGATCGACCGCAGGCCGCGTGCGCCGGTCTTCCGCTCCAGCGCCTTGCGGGCAATTGCCAGCATCGCCGCCTGGCGTATCTCCAGCGCCACGCCTTCCATGCCGAACAACTTCTGGTACTGTTTGACCAGTGCATTCTTCGGCTCGATGAGGATCTGCACCAACGCCGCGGCGGAGAGTTCCTCGAGGGTGGCAATCACCGGCAGCCGACCGATCAACTCGGGGATCAGGCCGAACTTGATCAGGTCTTCCGGTTCGACGCCACGCAGCACTTCACCGATCGCCTTGCTGTTGTCCTTGCTCTTGACCTCGGCGCCAAAACCGATACCACCGCGATCGGAACGGTTGCGAATGACTTTTTCCAGGCCGTCGAACGCCCCGCCACAAATGAACAGGATGTTGGTGGTGTCCACCTGGACGAAGTCCTGGTTGGGATGCTTGCGCCCGCCCTGCGGTGGCACGGAAGCGACGGTGCCCTCGATGATCTTCAGCAGCGCCTGCTGCACACCCTCGCCCGAAACGTCGCGCGTAATCGATGGATTGTCGGACTTGCGGGAGATCTTGTCGATCTCATCAATATAGACGATCCCGCGCTGCGCCTTCTCGGTGTCGTAATCCGCTTTCTGCAGCAGTTTCTGGATGATGTTCTCGACGTCTTCGCCGACGTAACCGGCCTCGGTCAGCGTCGTCGCATCGGCCATCACGAAGGGAACGTCGAGCATGCGCGCCAGCGTCTGCGCCAGCAAGGTCTTGCCCGAACCGGTCGGACCAATGAGCAGAATGTTGCTCTTGGCAAGTTCGATGTCGTCACCCGCGCGACCGTGATGACGCAGCCGCTTGTAGTGATTGTAGACCGCCACCGACAGAATCCGCTTGGCCTGATCCTGACCGATCACATATTGGTCGAGAAGCGCGGAGATTTCCTTCGGAGTCGGCAGGTCGCCCTTGGCGCCTTTGGCGCCCTGGTCACCGGCAATCTCGTCGCGAACGATATCGTTGCACAGCTCGATGCACTCGTCGCAGATGAACACCGAAGGCCCGGCGATGAGCTTCTTCACCTCATGCTGGCTCTTGCCACAGAACGAGCAGTAGAGCAGTTTCTCGCTGCCACTCTTCTTTTCCGTCATGTCGACCTACCTTCTTCTCAAGCCGTGGGGAGACTGCCTGGAAACGGGATCAAATCGGGCACCAACTCAGGGATCAAATCGCCTCCCGATTGGCCAGCACCTTGTCGATCAGTCCGTATTCTGCCGCTTCCTGGGCCGAAAGGAAATTGTCACGATCCGTATCGCGCTCGATACGTTCGATCTCCTGCCCGGTGTGGAGAGCCATCAGCTCGTTGAGTTTGGCGCGCAGGGAGAGGATTTCCTTGGCGTGAATGGCGATGTCCGAAGCCTGGCCCTGAAACCCGCCCATCGGCTGGTGGATCATCACCCGCGAGTTGGGCAACGCGAAGCGCTTGCCACGCGTGCCGGCAGCCAACAGAAACGCCCCCATCGAGCAGGCCTGTCCCATGCACAGGGTGGATACATCCGGCTTGATGAACTGCATCGTGTCATAGACCGAGAGCCCGGCCGACACCGAGCCGCCCGGCGAGTTGATATAGAAATGTATGTCCTTGTCCGGGTTCTCTGCTTCCAGAAAAAGGAGTTGCGCGACGACCAGATTGGCCGTGACATCATTGACCGGGCCCACCAGAAAAACCACTCGCTCCTTGAGCAGTCGCGAGTAGATATCGTAGGCCCGTTCGCCACGACCGCTCTGCTCGATAACCATCGGGACCAAGCCCAGTGCCTGTGGATTCCAGTTGCTTGCGTGCTCGATGTGCATTTCGCGTCCTCGTTTCGACAATCTTGCCTGCTCAGGGGTTCTGCCCCATCAACTCACCAAAAGCGACGGGCTTTTCAACCCCCTGCACCTGCGTCAGGACCCAGTCCACCACGTTGGCCTCGACCGCCGCGCCTTCGAACTCGGCGAGGCGCTCCGGCTGTGCATAGTACCAGCGCACGACCTCTTCGGGATGCTCGTAACTTTGCGCCGCGTCGACGACCATCGCCCGCACCTGTTGCGGCTTCGCCTCCAGGCCGTGCACCCTGACGACTTCCGCCATAATCAGACCCAGACTGACTCGACGCCGTGCCTGATCGGCAAACCACTCGGGTTGCATCGGCAGATCCTTGACCTTCATGCCGCGCTGTTCCATGTCCTGGCGAGCCACCTGCATCAAGCGCTCGACCTCCCTGTCGACCAGCGCGGAGGGCACGTCAATCGGATTGGCCTGCAGCAGCGAGTCCATCACCTGTCCAGTCACCTTTGCCTGCAAGCGCCGCTTCACCTCACGCTTCAGATTGGCCTCGATCTCGGCACGCATCTTCACGATATCGCCGTCCTCGACACCCAGCCCCTTGGCGAAGTCGGCATCTGCCTCCGGCAGGATCGGCGCGCCGACCTCCTTGACCGTGATATCGAAGGTGACCGACTGTCCGGCCAGATCCTTGGCAAAGTACTCTGCCGGGAAGGTCATCTCGAAGGACTTGGACTCCCCTGCCGAGGTGCCAATGACCGCGTTCTCGAAGTCGGAAAGCATCTTGCCCTCGCCGAGCACAAAGCGGTAGTCCGTCCCCTGGCCGCCCGGGAACGGCTCACCGGCCTTCTTTCCGAGAAAGTCGATGGTCACGCGATCGGCTGTTGCCGCAGCCCGATCCACGGGTTCATAACGCACGCGCTGCTTGCGCAGGATTTCGATCGTGCCGTCGATCTCCGCGGGACCCACCTCGAGCAGCGGGCGCTCGATCGTCACGCCGGTCAGATCATTCAATGCGATCTCTGGATAGACCTCGAAGACCGCCGAGAATTCGATGTGCGTCGTGCTGCCGGTGTTCCTGCTCTCGATCCTCGGCCCGCCCGCAACCCGCAACTGCTGCGCCGTGATGGCTTCGCTGAACAAACGCCCAAGTGCGTCGCCGAGCGCCTCGTGGCGAGCCTGTTCGCCATGCTGCTGGCGGACGATGCCGGCCGGCACCTTGCCTGGCCGGAAGCCCGCCATCTTCATGTTCTTGCCAAGGCGCTTCAGGCGCTGGTCGACTTCCTTGTCGAGTTCCGCGAGGTCAACCGACAGATCAAGACGACGCTCAAGAGCGTTCGTCGCGGGTGCGTCAGAATCCATCGCTGGTGCGTCAGAATTAACGGCGTTAGTTTCCATTAAGAATCCTTGTGATACGAGCAAAAAGGTGACCGGACCCCGGCTTCGTCAAGAGAGCCCGCACTGCCGAGCAAGCAAGCTGCACCGGCAGCCAGTTCGAAGGCACGCGAACATCGTTCCTCGCGGGCCGGGCAGACGCCCGAACCGGAGGAGCCGCAAAGCAAGCGGTCTCGGCAGAACTTGCGAGCCTCAAAGGCCCACCCAGGCGCTGCCATTACCACCCGCCGAGACTCCGCGCCCGCATCGTGCTTGCGCCTCGACGCGAACGAAAAGGGCACAATTCTACAGCAATCTTGCCAGCGTCGGAACCCGTGCGGCGCGAGGCCGGCGCGAAGCGGCGAGCCGGCGGCGTCCCGGTCTCGAGGCGTCTGCAGGCACCGGTTGCAGCGCGCTTGCCCGGGCGAGCGCCGGCGAAGCCACCGATCACAGGACGTAACAGAGGATTGCCACATAATGCGCCGCACTACCCGCCATCACGAACAGGTGCCAGACACCGTGCGCGTGCGTCAATCGCGTGTCCAGCGCGTAGAAGACGATGCCGCTGGTGTAGAACACGCCGCCTGCCGCCAGCCACAAGAAGCCGGCGGTCCCCAGCGTCTGCAACAGCGGTACGAGCGCGACCACGACCACCCACCCCATCAGCAGGTAGATGACCAGGGAGAGGATCCTGGCCTTGCCCATCGGCCACATTTCCTGTAGACCACCGATTACGGCCAGTGCCCAGACCACTCCGAAAAGCGACCATCCCCAGGGGCCACGCAGGGTGACCAGACAGAACGGTGTGTAACTACCGGCAATGAGCAGGTAGATTCCCTGGTGATCCAGAGCGCGCAGGATGTCCTTGGCACGCCCGCGAAAGCTGTGGTAGAGCGCCGAAAAACTGTACAGAAGAACCAGCGTCAAGCCGTAGATGGAGACGCTGACCACCTTCCACGGATCACCGTCGAGCGTTGCCCGTACGACAAGGACGATCGCCCCGGCAACCGCCAGCACGGCGCCGACCAGATGAGTCCAAGCGTTGAGTTTTTCCCCATAATACATGTCTGTGAGCGGTATCGAGTGCGTTGACGGCCCAGCTCGACCAGGAAGCCGTGCCCAGGAAACACCGGCAATGGCTGGCCGAGCGCGCCGACCATTGTGACACGGAATCGGCGACGGTCGCTCAGTGACCGATCGACACCGGCGAGCTAACGCCGCCGCCAGCGCAAGCAGCGCGGCGTGCGTCCGCCAGCCGCCACCGGTTGCCACTCACCCTTCTTCCGGACATCGCGATGCCCCCATCCAGCCAGTCAGAGCACACACCAGACACCCACCCCGGGCAGTGCGACAGCGCCAAGCCCACCATCCCGCATGCCTGGCGAGCGAGTGGCGTGTGGAGAATCGTCCGCCTGTTGACCGTGGCGCTTGCCCTTCTGCCCTGGTCAACCCAGGCCGCACGCTTGCCCCTCGAACGTATCAGTTTGCCGTCAGGCTTCGCGATCGAGGTCTGGGCGCAGGTAGACAACGCCAGGCAAATGGCGCTCGGGGCGCACGATGCCAAGGGAGGCACGCTTTTCGTCGGGTCGATGCGCGCCGGCAAGGTGCATGCGGTGAGCTTCGACGCCAGCTTCAAAGCCCAGCGGGTCACCGTCATTGCCAGCGGTCTGCAACTGCCCGTCGGCGTGGCCTACCGGGCGGGCAGTCTCTACGTCTCGGCGGTGAGCCGCATCCTGCGTTACGACGATATCGAGCGACGCCTGGAGCATCCGCCGACACCAGCGGTCGTCACCGACCGGCTGCCCGGCGAGACCCACCACGGGTGGAAATTCATGGCCTTTGGCCCGGACGGCAAACTCTACGTACCGGTGGGCGCGCCGTGCAACATCTGCGAACCCGACCCCCAGCGCTACGCCAATATCATGCGCATGGCGCCCGACGGCAGCCGTATCGAAACCTTTGCCAGCGGCGTGCGCAACAGCGTCGGCTTCGACTGGCATCCGCAGACCGGCGAACTCTGGTTCACCGACAACGGTCGCGACATGCTCGGCGACGACCTGCCCGCCGACGAGCTCAACCATGCACCACGCGGCGGCATGCACTTCGGCTATCCCTACTGCCACGGCGGCGACCTGCCCGATCCGGAGTTCGGCGCCAGACGCAACTGCCGGGAGTTTGCCGCGCCGGCGCAGCAACTGGGAGCGCATGTCGCCGCCCTGGGAATGCGCTTCTACACCGGCAGGATGTTCCCGCCAGAGTACCGCAACCAGATCTTCATCGCCGAACACGGTTCGTGGAACCGCTCGCGCAAGATCGGCTACCGGGTTGCGCTGGTGCGTCTGCAGGGCAACCGGGCCGTTGCGTACGAGACCTTTGCCAGTGGCTGGCTGCAGGGCGAGACCGCTTGGGGGCGCCCGGCCGACGTGCTGGTGCTGCCGGACGGATCGCTCCTGGTCGCCGACGATCACGCGGGCGCCATCTATCGCATTCTCTACCGGGGCGACTGACCCGGCGACTGGCGTTTCCCGTACGCACCGGAAAAGCGGCAAGGCCTCGACGGCTCACGCGGACGCTCGAACGCACCCGGCCTCGGCCCGGCGTACCGAGTCGTTCAGAATCAGGGGGCTGGATCAAGCGGCTTGACCGCTGGGCCCCTTTCTTACAACAATCCGGCTCTCCAACCCGGAAAGACGCTCATGATCGACCAGACCGTAGACGACTTCAGCCTGCCCGCGACAGGTGGCCAGACCTTCACGCTCTCGTCCTGCCGGGGCAGCACCGTCGTCCTCTATTTCTACCCCAAGGACAGCACGCCCGGATGCACTACCGAGGCGCAGGAATTCCGCGACCTGCATGCCGAGTTCGTCAAGACCGGGGCCATCGTGGTCGGCATCTCGCGTGACAGCATCAAGTCGCACGACAACTTCAAGGCGCGGCAGAACCTGCCTTTCGATCTCCTCTCCGACAGCGCGGAAGAGCTCTGCACGCGCTTCGCCGTGATCAAGCTGAAGTCCATGTACGGCAAGCAGGTGCGTGGCATCGAACGCAGCACCTTCGTCATCGACGGCAAGGGCGTCTTGCGGCACGAATGGCGGGGCGTCAAGGTCGCTGGCCACGCGCAAACGGTCCTCGACTGCGTCATGCAGCTTCGCGCTGCCTCCACTGTGGTCTGACCGGCATGCACAAGCCAGGCACCGCGAGGATCAAGGCCCTCAGCGCTGGGCCGCTGCCCCGCCGCCCTCTCCCGCCCGCGGGCGAGGAACAGATCCTCAGTTCCTGAAGTGACCCTCACCACAACCCAGGGAAACCACCCAGAATGGCCCGCAAACCTGCCGTCAGTGCCGACCCGGACGCTGCCGCAAAGTCGACCAAGCTCTTCGTCCTCGACACCAATGTGCTGATGCACGACCCGACCAGTGTCTACCGATTCGAGGAGCACGACGTCTTCCTGCCGATCATGACCCTGGAAGAGCTCGACGACCACAAGAAGGGCATGTCCGAGATCGCCCGCAATGCTCGCCAGGTGACGCGTACGCTCGACGCCATCGTCAACAGCGTCGACGACGCTATCGACCAGGGCATCGCGCTCTACGGCCCTTCCCGGCAACTCGCCAGCGGCCGCCTGTTCCTGCAGACCGAGGCGATCAGCAGCGAGTTGCCGGCGGGCTTGCCAACGGCCAAGGTCGACAACCAGATTCTCGCCGTCGTCATCCACCTCCAGCGGCGGCATCCGGAGCGTCCGGTGATCCTCGTCTCCAAGGACATCAACATGCGCATCAAGGCCCGCACCCTCGGGCTGCAGGCGCAGGACTACTTCAACGACAAGGTGCTGGAAGACACCGACCTGCTGTACACCGGCATGCGCGAGCTGACGCCCGCCTTCTGGGACGATTGCGGCCAGGGCATCGAGTCCGCGAAGAAGGAGGCGCGTACCGTGTACCGCCTGAGGGGGCCGGTGTGCTCGCAACTGCTGGTCAATCAGTTCCTGTTCCAGGAAGGAGAACGGCCCCTGCGTGCCATCGTCCGCCAGGTATCCGGGACGACGGCCGAGATCGAGACGCTCATCGACTACACGCATGCCAAGAATGGCGTCTGGGGAATCACGGCGCGCAACCGCGAGCAGAACTTCGCCCTCAACCTGCTGATGAATCCCGAGATCGACTTTGTCACCCTGCTCGGCCAGGCCGGCACCGGCAAGACGCTGCTCACCCTGGCGGCAGGGCTCACCCAGGTGCTCGAAAACCGACGCTACAGCGAGATCATCATGACCCGGGTGACGGTGCCGGTCGGCGAGGACATCGGCTTTCTGCCGGGAACCGAAGAAGAAAAGATGGGACCGTGGATGGGTGCCCTGGAAGACAACCTCGAGGTGCTCAACAAGAGCGACGAAACTGCCGGCGATTGGGGCCGTGCGGCCACCAGCGACCTGCTTCGCAACCGCATCCGGATCAAGTCGCTGAACTTCATGCGCGGCCGCACCTTCCTCAGCAAGTTCCTGATCATCGACGAAGCGCAGAACCTGACGCCGAAGCAGATGAAGACGCTGATCACCCGCGCCGGCCCCGGCACCAAGGTAATCTGCCTCGGCAACATCGCGCAGATCGACACGCCTTACCTCACCGAAGGCAGTTCCGGCCTCACTTACGTCGTCGACCGCTTCAAGGGCTGGCAGCACGCCGGCCATATCACCCTGCAGCGGGGCGAGCGCTCGCGCCTCGCGGACCACGCCGCCGAAGTGCTATAATTTTCGCTTTCGGGCCGTGTCTTCTGACACGGCCCGGTCGTTTTCTAGCCACCGATCCATGCTCCCAGCTCCGTGCGATAAGGATCAAGCGCTTACCGGAGAGTCGATTGAAACGACGTCATTTCCTCGCTGCTTCAGCGATGCTTTCGCTCTTGGCTCCGTCGTCGGTACTGGCCGCCAACCGGAAGAAGACCGGCTCGGAGGCTGCCGCCAAATCGGCAGCCAAGCCCGGTAGCCAAGCAAGCGGCAGGAGCAGCGGCAAAGCCAGCGGCAAGAGCAGCGCGAAGGCCGAGGCAAGAGGCAGCGGCCGGGCCGGCAGCCGCAAAGGCGGCCGGCACGCTTACCGGCCGGTCGTCGAAACGCCCGCGCCAGCCGCCGCCACCCCTCCCCCGCCGGTAGCGATCGAACCACGCAACGCCATCAGCCTGCCGGACGAACCGCTGCCGCAGTGGCGCACCTATGACGTCACCTCGGTCATGACACTCGCCAACGTCAAGGGCAGGGTGCGCCTGTGGCTGCCGCTGGCGCAGTACAAGGACACCCCCTGGCAACGCACGCTGAGCCACAACTGGCAAGGCAACTTCGAGAGCGCCGGCATCTATCGCGACCCGGTGGCCGAGATGGAAGTCTTCTACGCCGACTGGAAGGAAGGTGTCGCCGCTCCGCACCTCCAGATCGTCAGCCAGGTGGCCAAGCAGGAACGCCATTTCGACATCACCCGGCGCGGGAGTATCGCCGAACGCAACGAAGTGCTGCGCCGCTGCCTGCAATCCACCCACCTGATCCCCACCGACGGACTCGTCCGCCGCACCGCGGAACGTGCGATCGGCCGGATCAAGGATCCGGTCGCACAGGGCAAGGCGATCTACGACTGGGTGGTCGAAAACACCACTTTCGATCCATCAGCCAGCGGCATCGGTCGTGGCGACATCGAAGCGATGCTCGACAGTGGTCAACTGAGCGGCAGAAGTGCCGACATCTCGCTGCTCTTCGTCGCCCTTTGCCGATCCATGGGACTTCCGGCGCGCCCGGTTTTCGGGCTGCGCATCGACAGTTCGCGCCTGTTTACCGGTCTTGGCGCCGTTGGCAACCTGCGCGCCGCGCAGCACTGCCGCGCCGAGTTCTATACGCCCGGTTACGGCTGGATTCCAGTCGATCCGGCCGACGTTCGCAAGTCTATCCACGACGAACGCCTGACCTATGGCGATGCCAAGCTGGTCGTCCTCAGAAAGCTGCTGTTCGGCTTTTGGGAAATGAACTGGATCGCCTTCAACGCCGCCCTGGACGTCAAGCTGCAGGGCGCCAGCGGCAGGACGCTGCCCTTCCTGGTCTTCCCGCAGGCAGAAGCTGCCGGAGTCCGCTTCGACAGCAACGACGCCACTCGCTTCAGCTATACCGTCACCGCCAGCCGCGTCGACGGCTGAACCTGGCGGGGCCCGGCGCACCGCCAGATCAGTAGGCACCCGGACTGGCGAAATTCTCGAAGCGCGTGTACTCGCCCAGAAAAGTCAGGCGCACGGTACCGATCGGCCCGTTCCGTTGTTTGCCGATGATGATCTCGGCAATCCCCTTGTCGGGCGTATCCGGACTGTAGACCTCGTCGCGATAGATGAACATGATCACGTCTGCATCCTGCTCGATGGCGCCCGACTCACGCAGATCCGACATTACCGGCCGCTTGTTCGGCCGTTGCTCGAGCGAACGATTAAGCTGCGAGAGCGCCATCAGGGGAACGCCCAGTTCCTTGGCCAGGCCCTTCAGTGAGCGCGAAATTTCCGAGATTTCGGTAGCCCGGTTCTCACCGTGCGACGTCGCCGACATCAACTGCAGATAGTCCACAACGATCAGCCCGAGCTGGCCGCATTGGCGGTGCAGACGGCGCGCGCGCGCGCGCAGGTCGATCGGATTGAGCGCCGGCGTCTCGTCGATATAGATCGGCGCCTCGTGCATCTTGCCCAGCGCAAAGGACAAGCGCGACCATTCATCGTCGTTGAGGCGACCGGTACGCACACGATGCGCATCGAGCCGCCCCACCGAAGAGAGCATCCGCATGGCCAACTGCGTGCCGCCCATCTCCATCGAAAAAATGGCCACCGGCAGCCCCACTTCGATCGCCACATGCTCGGCGATGTTCAGCGCGAACGAGGTCTTGCCCATCGACGGACGCCCGGCAACGATCAGCAGGTCGCCCCCCTGCAGGCCGGAGGTCTTGCCGTCGAGGTCGTGATAGCCGCTCGGCACGCCGGTGATGTCCGACGGATTGTCGCGATCGTGCAGTTCCTGAATGCGCTCGACCACTTGCGTGAGCAGCGGATTGATGTGCACAAAGCCGCTCTGGTGGCGAAAACCACCTTCGGCAATCGCGAAAACCTTCGCCTCGGCCTCGTCGAGCAGCGTCTTCGGGTCGCGACCCAGCGGGTTCAGCGCACTCCCGGCGATCTCGTCGCCGGCGGTCACCAATTGCCGCAGAATCGCCCGTTCGCGAACGATCTCGGCGTAGCGCCGGATGTTCGCCGCCGACGGCGTATTGGCCGCCAGTTCACCCAGGTAGGCCAGGCCCCCGGTCTCCTTGCCCTCGCCTGCCTGCTCGAGACTCTCGGCAACCGTCACCGCATCGGCCGGCTTGCCGCGCTCGAGCAGCTTGCGAATCTGGCGGTAAATCCGCCTGTGCTCGTCGCGGTAGAAATCGCCCTCCGCGATCAGATCGGCGATCTTGTCGAAAGCGGCATTGTCGAGCAGCAAGCCACCGAGGACCGACTGCTCGGCTTCCAGCGAGTGCGGTGGCACGCGCAACTCGGAAAGCACCGAGTCCGCTTGTGGACCGCGCTCGCGCCGCCCCGTGCGATTGTTCGCGCGCTGCCCGTCCTCGGAGAGGGATGAATCGAACGACCTGGCCATGAAGAATCCGCTAGCTGAAACGAGACGAGCAAGCGCGCAAGTTTACCCCGCGCGCGTACCTTGCTGACACCCGGACGCAAAAAAGCCTTGCCCGCGGGCAAGGCTTTCGTCCCGGCACCGGCAGGCGGCGCCCGATCGGCGAACTACAGCTTCATTTGTTCGGCAACAACCGCCACCGTGATCGTCGCCGTCACGTCGCCGTGCAGGGCAACCGCCAACTGGCTCTCGCCAATCGTCTTGAGCGGGCCAGCGGGCATGCGCACGGACGACTTCTCGACCTCGAAACCGAGCGCGCGCAGGCCGTCGGAGACGTCGAAGTTGGTCACCGAGCCGAACAAACGGCCATCGACGCCGGCCTTGCGGGCGATCCTGACGACGACACCGGCCAGTTCCTCGGCACGCGCCTGGGCGGCAGCCAGTTTGTCGCCGGCCGCCTTTTCAAGGTCGGCGCGCTTGGCCTCGAATTCCTTGAGGGCCACCGGCGTCGCCCGCTTGGCCTTACCCGTAGGAATCAGGAAATTGCGCGCGTAGCCGTCCTTGACCTTGATCAGATCGCCCAGGTTGCCGAGGTTGCCGACCTTTTCCATCAGAATAATTTGCATCGTCCTGTCCTCGCTTACTGGTGATTGTCGGTGTACGGCAGCAGCGCCAGGAAGCGAGCGCGCTTGATCGCCACCGACAACATCCGCTGATAACCGGCCTTGGTGCCGGTCAGGCGCGCGGGCATGATCTTGGCGTTCTCGGCCACATACTCCTTGAACAGATCGACATCCTTGTAGTCGATCTCCTCCATCTTCTCCGCGGTGAAGCGGCAGAACTTGCGCCGCTTGAACAGACCGCTACCACGTTTCTTGACGTTCTTGTCATCCTTCTTCTTGAAGAACCTTGCCATCTTGATTTCCTTCGACAAATTCAATCGTAATTACATGCAGTCTTGGCTGCTTGCTGTTGCGGCTCCTGGCAGCGAGAAAACCCGTCAGCTGGAGCGCGGCCCCCGGGGTCGCCGCCTGCAGCCAGCGCGCCGTCGGACCCAAGGCAATCGCCTGGACTTCACACTCGACACGCCGTGGGCTACCCGCTTCGATCTGCTCTGATTGATGCCCGATAAGGCATTCCGTGACTGGTACGCCGGCCGGCGTAAAGCGCAAAGCCTTGCGCTCGATCAGGATCCCACTGAGCTCGACGCGGTTCAGCAGAGCCTCGAGAATCAGGCGGCCGGCTGCGCAGCAGGTTCAGCCGGCGCCGGCTCGCGGACTTCCAGCATCGACTTCGACTTCTCGTCCTTCATCATCGGCGAAGGCGTCGTGACCGCGCGCTTGGTCTTGATCGTCAGGTGACGGAGGATGGCGTCGTTGAACTTGAAGCCGTGCTCGAGTTCCGCCAGCGTCGTGTTGTCGCACTCGATGTTGAGCAGGACGTAATGCGCCTTGTGCAGCTTCTGGATCGGATAGGCCAACTGGCGCCGACCCCAGTCCTCGAGACGGTGAATCTGTCCGGCACGCGAAGCGATGAGCGTCTTGTACCGGTCGATCATCGCCGGCACCTGTTCGCTCTGGTCCGGATGGACGATCAGAACAATTTCGTAATGGCGCATGAACACTCCCTATGGTTGAAGCCCCCCGGCATGCGAACGGTGGAGCAAGGTGGAAAAAGCCGAGCATTATAGCCGCCTACTGCTTTCTCGGGCAATCGGTATTCGCTTCCGGTTCGCTCCGCACTGAATTGACCGGCATCGACGGATAGGGGGTGCTGTCGAGAAAACACCGCCTGTCGGAACCCAGTCGCAATCGAAAGCGAGTTGGTGATAGAGGTGTGAGCGGAGCGCCGCTGGCGATCCAGGAGGCGCGATTCCACGCTGAAGTCAGGAATTGGAAGGCGGGCAAGGACGGGCGCGAGCGTTGGATACGGCTGCTCGCCAACGCAGTTCAGGAAACCGACGAGACCGGGCTGCACTGACACTCACCGCGCGACAAGCCGAGCATCTGGCAGCGCGAGCGACATGACATCCGGAGCTTTGAGGTGATCGCAGAAAATCGGCAAAGCGGGCTCCACCCTCAGCCCGTCGCGCACCTCGAAGCCCGGATCATCGACCCGCTTGTGCAATGCCTGTCCACGCTCAGTGAGAAGGTTGTCCTCGAACACCCGCTCGAAGTGGATCCAGGGGCACTGACGCGGGCAGTAGCTCCACTGCTGCAGGGCGGAAATCTCAGTCGGCTCGAGCGGCTCGGCGAGCATTGGCTTCGCGCTGGATACGGCATCGCCAAAGTGCATGAGTTAGCATTGCAGCAAGCACACTGGAGGATCGAATCATGATTGCCTCACCCCTTGAAGACATTGAAGCCGCGGCCTTGCAACTGGCTACCGCCGACCGCGTCCATCTCGCTGAACGCCTGCTCGCCAGCCTCGCGGAGGACGACGAAATCCTGGCCGCGTGGCAGGAAGAACTCGAGCGCAGAGCCGACGCTTTCGACCGCGGTGAGATTGGCACCGTTGATATCGACGAAGCCATTGCGCAGACCCGCGCCAGAATCGCCAGCCACCGGCCGACATGAAAATCGTCATCCTGCCGCCGGCGCTGGCCGAACTCGACGAGGCCGCGATCTACTACAGCGAACGCGGCAGGCCCCGCAGCGCCTAAGCATCTCTCGACGACTTCGGGCACGCCCGGGGCCTATCCCCGCTGACGCGGGGGAAACTGTAGGTCAGCCGGGGGCGAGACTGTCGCCCGGGGCCTATCCCCGCTAACGCGGGGGAAACGGTGCGGTATACGCCAAGCCCTCGACCCTTGGCGGCCTATCCCCGCTGACGCGGGGGAAACCCCATACTGCCGAATCCCACAAGCCGGACGACGGGCCTATCCCCGCTGACGCGGGGGAAACCTCGCAGCGCTGCGAGCCCTGCCCGTGCTGCGGGGCCTATCCCCGCTGACGCGGGGGAAACGCAACGGCCGCGAGTCGCGAATCTCGCCCACCGGGCCTATCCCCGCTGACGCGGGGGAAACACTGTTCGACCAGGCGCTGGCCGTCGTCGATGGGGCCTATCCCCGCTGACGCGGGGGAAACTGCCACCCGAGATATACCCCGCAGTGGCCACACGGCCTATCCCCGCTGACGCGGGGGAAACACCATTCGGCGCTACATCGCCGACCTTCGGCACGGCCTATCCCCGCTGACGCGGGGGAAACACGCGCCGGCCTGGCGTGGCCTGGCCTACATCGGGCCTATCCCCGCTGACGCGGGGGAAACCGGAGAAGTGGATAGACTGCCCGGACGGGTCGGGGCCTATCCCCGCTGACGCGGGGGAAACGCTTGCCCGGTATGTCCTGAACTTCCGTCACCGGGCCTATCCCCGCTGACGCGGGGGAAACTTGGGCACGTCCTGCGTGGCTGGCCACTGCTGGGGCCTATCCCCGCTGACGCGGGGGAAACGCAGAATTGTGCCCTTCGAGAATGCCGACCTCGGGCCTATCCCCGCTGACGCGGGGGAAACATCAGCGTCGACAGCGTCTGGTCGGTGTAGAGGGGCCTATCCCCGCTGACGCGGGGGAAACACGCGCGCGGATTTCCCAAGCTGCTCCTGCTGGGGCCTATCCCCGCTGACGCGGGGGAAACACGGCCGCGTGGGCCGCTGGCCGCGCCACCTTGGGCCTATCCCCGCTGACGCGGGGGAAACGGCTTTAAGCGCAGCTTTGCGAGATGCCTCGTGGGCCTATCCCCGCTGACGCGGGGGAAACAGAGCGGCAATCATTTTTGGCTGGGTCATTTTGGGCCTATCCCCGCTGACGCGGGGGAAACCCTGGCTACCTGCACTTCCCCGCAGACCCGGCGGGCCTATCCCCGCTGACGCGGGGGAAACTCTCGCACGTAGTGCGCGCGCCGGATGCGTTCGGGCCTATCCCCGCTGACGCGGGGGAAACTGCCGCACCAGGTGCGCCAGGCGCTCGGCGGTGGGCCTATCCCCGCTGACGCGGGGGAAACCAGCCTGGTTGCTTGCGCAGGTAGCCAGAGAGGGCCTATCCCCGCTGACGCGGGGGAAACGAGCAGCCTTGTCCGGTAGCGATCGCCAGGCCGGGCCTATCCCCGCTGACGCGGGGGAAACGGCTCCAGCGGCTCAGTGTGCTCGGCGATCATGGGCCTATCCCCGCTGACGCGGGGGAAACGAGAGCTTGGCGGCGTACTGCAGGCGCCCCAGGGGCCTATCCCCGCTGACGCGGGGGAAACTCAACTTGCTCTGGAGTCAGGTAATTATGCCGCGGCCTATCCCCGCTGACGCGGGGGAAACATTTCGTCGGCACGACGAGGAAGAGGAGGCGCGGGCCTATCCCCGCTGACGCGGGGGAAACAGCACCTAGCGGGGCTTGCCGGTTACTTCTACGGGCCTATCCCCGCTGACGCGGGGGAAACCCTTGGGCATGACGTGTTCCTCTGAGTGCACAAGGCCTATCCCCGCTGACGCGGGGGAAACGCCAAGCCGGATGGGCCGGTGTCGTAGAAGTAGGGCCTATCCCCGCTGACGCGGGGGAAACGCCAAGCCGAACGGGCCGGTGTCGTAGAAGTAGGGCCTATCCCCGCTGACGCGGGGGAAACACCGTCGTCCACGTCTCGCCAAGGTCGGTCGATGGCCTATCCCCGCTGACGCGGGGGAAACCAGTCGGCCAAGGAGGCCACCGCCAATGCGCTGGGCCTATCCCCGCTGACGCGGGGGAAACCGGCGGAGATGACACCGCCCAGCGAGAAGGCGGGGCCTATCCCCGCTGACGCGGGGGAAACCGCTGGGCGGTGTCATCTCCGCCGCCGGCTTGAGGCCTATCCCCGCTGACGCGGGGGAAACGCGCGGATCGGCCGAATTGAGGCTGTGTGCGAGGGCCTATCCCCGCTGACGCGGGGGAAACCACTCTATACCGTGGTCACTAATGCATCAGGAGGGCCTATCCCCGCTGACGCGGGGGAAACGCCGGCGTCGTACTCGCGGCCGTAGTCGAGGTGGGCCTATCCCCGCTGACGCGGGGGAAACAGCCCGTCGACGCTGCTGATCCACTCGGTGCCGGGCCTATCCCCGCTGACGCGGGGGAAACGATGCGAGCGTGACGAGATTCAGCGTGACGTGGGGCCTATCCCCGCTGACGCGGGGGAAACGTGTGTCAAGCCCTGATCCACTTCCCAGGCACCGGCCTATCCCCGCTGACGCGGGGGAAACTTTCGCTGCCGGTCTGGTGCCCGGCAGCACGACGGCCTATCCCCGCTGACGCGGGGGAAACCCTCGCCAATGTGCGGACGGCACAGCCGCCCCGGGCCTATCCCCGCTGACGCGGGGGAAACGCCATGGCCAGCAGGACGCGCCGCTGCTTATCGGGCCTATCCCCGCTGACGCGGGGGAAACCCAAGCTCGGCGACCTCGAGAAGCTCCGCGCCGGGCCTATCCCCGCTGACGCGGGGGAAACTCGAAAATCTCGACGGCCGTCGGGTGCAGTTCGGGCCTATCCCCGCTGACGCGGGGGAAACTCAAAAATCGAGTCTAACGCGCCTTTTTTTCGGGGCCTATCCCCGCTGACGCGGGGGAAACGTCCGGCGCGTGGTCGAAGTAAGTCCCGAGTTGGGCCTATCCCCGCTGACGCGGGGGAAACGCCGATCCGCCATTTACTGACTCGCCGCCGAAGGGCCTATCCCCGCTGACGCGGGGGAAACGATTGGGTCAAGGGGCGTCTATCGGTCCTGCCGGGCCTATCCCCGCTGACGCGGGGGAAACCAGCAGGGCGACATGGTGGTGTTATGCCCCTGGGGCCTATCCCCGCTGACGCGGGGGAAACGCAGATGGAATAGACGCCCGGAGGGTAGGGCCGGGCCTATCCCCGCTGACGCGGGGGAAACTCTTGGCTGCCGGTGTCGGAGGCTGATGCACCGGGCCTATCCCCGCTGACGCGGGGGAAACGCTGCGCTCTGGACAGATACCGATATGGGCGAGGGCCTATCCCCGCTGACGCGGGGGAAACGGCCGTAGTAAGCTGGTGTCGTCGTGGTGCGGGGGCCTATCCCCGCTGACGCGGGGGAAACAACCCCGCCGGGATACCTGAGCACCTTGCATGGGGCCTATCCCCGCTGACGCGGGGGAAACTCTGGCCTGGCAAATACACCACGACAGCCGCCGGGCCTATCCCCGCTGACGCGGGGGAAACGCCGTGCCCGTGGCTTGCAGCAATATCGCCTCGGGCCTATCCCCGCTGACGCGGGGGAAACCCCGGGAGGTGGCGGCATTTCTACGCTGTGGAGGGCCTATCCCCGCTGACGCGGGGGAAACCCCCGCGCTTTGATACGCCGCGATGCTCGGACGGGCCTATCCCCGCTGACGCGGGGGAAACCCGATCTGCGCCTCGATCGCCTCGATGGCGTCGGGCCTATCCCCGCTGACGCGGGGGAAACAGGGCAGACTCCAGATTGCGGTCCAGCTCGAGGGGCCTATCCCCGCTGACGCGGGGGAAACTTGCGTCGCCAAACCCTTTCAGCATTCCTTCGGGGCCTATCCCCGCTGACGCGGGGGAAACGTGTCGGGCGGGTCAAAGGTGGATCGGCGGCGGGGCCTATCCCCGCTGACGCGGGGGAAACTGCCGGGTATGGTGACATCGTCCGCTGGATACGGGCCTATCCCCGCTGACGCGGGGGAAACTTGGTGCCTGAACTTGTCGGATAGACGGTCGCGGGCCTATCCCCGCTGACGCGGGGGAAACGACCGAGCGATTCGGGCTGGAGGCAGTCGTAAGGGCCTATCCCCGCTGACGCGGGGGAAACTTGGTCGACGGCTTGGTCGGGGGCAATATTCTGGGCCTATCCCCGCTGACGCGGGGGAAACTGGGCCGGAGTAAATCATTACGCCTCCGCATGGGGCCTATCCCCGCTGACGCGGGGGAAACGCTCTTCGTCTTCGGTCGGCGCGACCCATGTCGGGCCTATCCCCGCTGACGCGGGGGAAACTTCCACGGCATGGAGGGGGATGGCCTGGAATGGGGCCTATCCCCGCTGACGCGGGGGAAACGGCAACCATCAAGTCGATTCGCCCTGTCGCGTGGGCCTATCCCCGCTGACGCGGGGGAAACATCTGCAGGCGAATGCCGGCGGAGCCAAGCACGGGCCTATCCCCGCTGACGCGGGGGAAACGCGCTGACGTTTTCCAGGTAGCGGAACGGGCGGGGCCTATCCCCGCTGACGCGGGGGAAACAAATCCTGCCGAATCTCGACCGCCGCAATCCAGGGCCTATCCCCGCTGACGCGGGGGAAACCGCATTCCGCACCACCTTAGCCCACATCGCCGCGGCCTATCCCCGCTGACGCGGGGGAAACATGGCGTCGACAACAGCGTATGCACCAATCGGGGGCCTATCCCCGCTGACGCGGGGGAAACTTGAAGGCGGCGGCCAGGTCGAGAGCCACCTCGGGCCTATCCCCGCTGACGCGGGGGAAACTACGCGCGAGCCGCGGATGCGCTTGACCAAATGGGCCTATCCCCGCTGACGCGGGGGAAACCACTTGCAAGAGCGCGGAGAGTGGCCGCACCCGGGCCTATCCCCGCTGACGCGGGGGAAACGCTGTCGGCACCGACTATGTGCCGCGCGACATGGGCCTATCCCCGCTGACGCGGGGGAAACTCGAGTGCGAGACCGAGCACTTTGCAGCAGCCGGGCCTATCCCCGCTGACGCGGGGGAAACGGCGGCCCGATCCGAGTCTGGCGTCAACGTCACGGCCTATCCCCGCTGACGCGGGGGAAACTCCTTTCCAGGCGCAAGGCCGGTTACGCCAGCGGGCCTATCCCCGCTGACGCGGGGGAAACAGTAGCGCAGACCGCTGACGTAACCGGCTTTGCGGCCTATCCCCGCTGACGCGGGGGAAACACCAAATAGTGGTGCAGCGCTTCGCGTCCGCCGGGCCTATCCCCGCTGACGCGGGGGAAACGTTAACGGGGTTTTCGTCAGTGTTGAGGGCGAGGGCCTATCCCCGCTGACGCGGGGGAAACAGGCTGGTGGCTGGTGGCGGAAGTGCGGCGAGGGGCCTATCCCCGCTGACGCGGGGGAAACGGATTCGTCAAAGTCGCATCTGGATCGCCAAAGGGCCTATCCCCGCTGACGCGGGGGAAACGGGTTGTCCGGGGCCTGTGCGGGCGCCGTCTTGGGCCTATCCCCGCTGACGCGGGGGAAACGGCGCCGGCATCGCTGCGGCTTCGACAATCTCGGGCCTATCCCCGCTGACGCGGGGGAAACGTCTTGTCTTTACTCTGACGCTTACGGTAAGCGGGCCTATCCCCGCTGACGCGGGGGAAACCATCGCCATCTCGTTCTCCTGTCTCGCCCCAGGGGCCTATCCCCGCTGACGCGGGGGAAACTTGTCCTCGAGCGCGGCAATCTGCGCCTTGAGGGGCCTATCCCCGCTGACGCGGGGGAAACCCGTATGAGCAGCGCGTCGGGCGGCCGGACTCGGGCCTATCCCCGCTGACGCGGGGGAAACTGGATATTCTGCGCGGCAGACTTGGCGAACTCGGGCCTATCCCCGCTGACGCGGGGGAAACCGACATACTCGGCAGTCGTGAGCGGCCTATCCGGGCCTATCCCCGCTGACGCGGGGGAAACGAGTATCTCAAACGGGAAAGACTAGACCGGGTGGGCCTATCCCCGCTGACGCGGGGGAAACGACGACGGATTGCGGATTTGCTCCCAAGAGATGGGCCTATCCCCGCTGACGCGGGGGAAACGAGTGCGACGGGCACATCAGCCTGCTACGGCGGGGCCTATCCCCGCTGACGCGGGGGAAACCTGAACTGCTGCACTCATCACGTAGACTCCTGGGGCCTATCCCCGCTGACGCGGGGGAAACTGGTCGGTGCGCAAGCGCGAAAGCAATGGTAAGGGCCTATCCCCGCTGACGCGGGGGAAACCAGCTTGACGCGTAGCCAGCCCGGTCCCCGTTCGGCCTATCCCCGCTGACGCGGGGGAAACGTATGGGCCTCGCGCATCGTGGCCGTCTATCGGGGCCTATCCCCGCTGACGCGGGGGAAACTGTTCAGGCACGGGTAGCCTGACGCTTCGCAAAGGCCTATCCCCGCTGACGCGGGGGAAACTCCATCTGCCCGTCTTCGCTGTTCATGGGGCGGGGCCTATCCCCGCTGACGCGGGGGAAACCGGGCCTATGTGTCGGACCGCACAGCGGCCCCGGGCCTATCCCCGCTGACGCGGGGGAAACAACCGCCACCACCACCACCGGCGGCCGGTCTGGGGCCTATCCCCGCTGACGCGGGGGAAACGCGAAGAAGGATTTTCGGCTGATGGGCTACGGGGGCCTATCCCCGCTGACGCGGGGGAAACCTGAGATCACCTGCTGCGCCACGCGCTGCATGCGGCCTATCCCCGCTGACGCGGGGGAAACGGCGCAAGCTGTTGGAGTGGGTTGGCTTGGCTGGGCCTATCCCCGCTGACGCGGGGGAAACCAACGACTGATAGCGTAGGAAGCATCCCACTCGGGCCTATCCCCGCTGACGCGGGGGAAACTCTGGCGGAGATCGCGACCTTCCCGCCAGAGCGGGCCTATCCCCGCTGACGCGGGGGAAACAATGCCATCAAGGAAACCTTGAGCTACCGCCAGGGCCTATCCCCGCTGACGCGGGGGAAACCGCGCAAGCTCGCCACCTTGGGGCAGTGGTAAGGGCCTATCCCCGCTGACGCGGGGGAAACTGCCCGAATAACACCCATAGCTAACGGGCGCCGGGCCTATCCCCGCTGACGCGGGGGAAACGCCGTCATCGACGACGCCAGCATGGGAACCTCGGGCCTATCCCCGCTGACGCGGGGGAAACTTTCAATAATTCGCTCATCTCGTTCTCCTGTGGGGCCTATCCCCGCTGACGCGGGGGAAACGAACACGCCGGTTACTCGTGGAGGCTTCGCGAAGGCCTATCCCCGCTGACGCGGGGGAAACTCGGTATGCTGCCCGCCCCGGTCGTCGCCGTGGGGCCTATCCCCGCTGACGCGGGGGAAACTGGATATTCATTCATCTGAGTCGCTTTCATGTGGGCCTATCCCCGCTGACGCGGGGGAAACTAGCCCGGCCGCTTTGCGCGCGGAAATAATCTGGGCCTATCCCCGCTGACGCGGGGGAAACCACCAGCCGACAAACGCCCGCTTGCACAGGATGGGCCTATCCCCGCTGACGCGGGGGAAACTATCCAAATGTGAGCCCGGATTGCTCCGGGCGGGCCTATCCCCGCTGACGCGGGGGAAACCCGTCCGCAAGCGGCCGGCCACTTAGCTCTGCGGGCCTATCCCCGCTGACGCGGGGGAAACCGGGGAGTCGGCACAGCAGCCCATCAGCCTTGGGGCCTATCCCCGCTGACGCGGGGGAAACCATCCGAGACACACCAACGTGCACCGCCCGAGGGGCCTATCCCCGCTGACGCGGGGGAAACCCGCCAAGCCCATGCGCCAGGCCATGCCGCGCGGGCCTATCCCCGCTGACGCGGGGGAAACAGGTAAAGCGTCGCCTCCATTCCGGCGGCCCAGGGCCTATCCCCGCTGACGCGGGGGAAACACTTCTCGTTCGGCGTCATCCTTGCGCCCAAAGGGCCTATCCCCGCTGACGCGGGGGAAACCAATCGGGTCGTCGGTGCGCTCGTAGGGGCTGAGGCCTATCCCCGCTGACGCGGGGGAAACCTTGCCGTGCAAGGCCAGGAAGTGATCGAAAAGGGCCTATCCCCGCTGACGCGGGGGAAACCTAGTCAGGTGCCGACGACATGCGCCGGGAAGGGGCCTATCCCCGCTGACGCGGGGGAAACCCTACCAAGGGCGTCACCGGTATGGGCCGCCCGGGCCTATCCCCGCTGACGCGGGGGAAACCCGAGCCCGATGCGCAAGGCCAGCCGGCAGGCGGGCCTATCCCCGCTGACGCGGGGGAAACCGAGCGCAAGACCATTGAATTCGAACACGCCGGGGCCTATCCCCGCTGACGCGGGGGAAACCCGGGTGGCCGTCAGAAAAGATTGTGGCTTTGCGGCCTATCCCCGCTGACGCGGGGGAAACGCCAATGGGCTGCGACTTCACGCGCCAGCACAGGGCCTATCCCCGCTGACGCGGGGGAAACGGCGGCAAGACCACCGAATTCGATGGCCGCGTGGGCCTATCCCCGCTGACGCGGGGGAAACCGCCGCTTGCGGCGTGTCGCCTGGAGCGATGGGGGCCTATCCCCGCTGACGCGGGGGAAACCCGCCAAGCCCATGCGCCAGGCCATGCCGCGCGGGCCTATCCCCGCTGACGCGGGGGAAACCATTTCGTGATCAGCCCTTCCGTCACGGCGTGGGGCCTATCCCCGCTGACGCGGGGGAAACCTTCTGCCGACTCTGAACAAGCTGACCAATGAGGGCCTATCCCCGCTGACGCGGGGGAAACCGTCTGGCGGAACACTGGACCTTGTGGTCGACGGGCCTATCCCCGCTGACGCGGGGGAAACTCTTGTAGGTAGCCCTATGAACTACAAGAGAAAACCTCAACATCGATTCATTTTGTTAAAGAGCACTTTATACCATCCGTTTCACCAGCCAGAGGCCGTCAACCTCGACAAGCTCCTTCGACGGCTCACCCAGCGTCTTGATCCCAACACCCCCGGTTTCATTCAGATCGCGCCAGACAACGACGACACTACCTTGCGGCTCGGCCGAGAACCAGCTCGACAAGGTGTCCCAAACGCGGCCCCTGACTGCCGGACTCATACGGGGCGAGATGTACACGGCTGGCGCGACCTCGAGCATAACCGACGCCAGGAAGCCTCGGTATCGATAGGCAACATCACGCGTCACTATTACTACCAGTGCCATCGTTTTCCTCCGTCCGTAGTACGAGCTTGATCTTGTCGATCATGCTGGCGATGACATCTTGCTTGCGAAATACGGTGGACGCCTCCCGGCGGACAAGGCGGTCGATGGTGGTTTCGTCGCCATTGATAGATTTCTTCGCCGCGGTGAAGGCGATGTGAAGGGTGACCGTGTCCCGAAAAAGATCGGCGATGTCAAGCACAAATGCCTGTCCTGAATCCTCATGGACGAAACCAAGTTGAGGAATCGCAGCCAATGCCTGCACGGCTATGGCTGCTGCGCCCTGCACCGCGGTTGCCGCATGATTGATGCCTTGATTTGGCATGTCTGCCGCTCCCGGGTTGTTGCGGTCGTAGTGCCTGCCTTCCCAGGAAATGCCATATTTCTCCGCCATCAGACGATAGATCGCCTTGACTCTGGCACCTTCGATTCCTCGCAAGGTGTCCAGATCACGGTGCGGGAGAACCTCGCCCAAACGCAGCGCATACATGTGCCGGGCAACGCTGATGCGTCGGCGGGGGCTTCCCCACAGTTCAGCCTGGCGCCTGGCGACATCGGAGCGATCCGGCAACAATGGGGGGGCGGTATAGGTTCGAACTCCATCCTGCCCCACTGCCGCCATCAAGGTGCCATGCCGCGCGAGCAAGCGCAGGGCATCGTGGGTGACGCTGCTGCCCGGCCCGAGCAGGATCATGGATACGGCCTGATGTGGCACCTGCAGGATGTAGGGAGTCAGCGAGTCCTTGCCGGCCATGAAATGCAGGCAGCCATCGATGACGCAGAGTTCGCCGCGCTCAAGCCAGATCAGGCCGTGCCGGTCGACATGCGGAACACGGGCCGTTTCCAGCCCGAGCCGTCCCTTCAGCATGACCCGGCCGGCCTAAGCAGCAACATGCCGAAGCCGAAAGCCCTGTGCCGACCGATTCCTCGTCCCAGCAGACGGTTGAAGGCTGGCGGGTCTCTCACCTGCAAGTGACCCTTGAAGACGACATCCGGGCCGGCGTTGTTCGTCGTCTTCCGCTTGCCGTTTTCGCCGCTCCCCGCTTTACGCAGAACGCGAGTGAGCCGGAAGGAGTCGAGGTGCGCTTCCGCAATCTGCGCAGCGCCATCGAACGCAAACTGCGCTGCCAGCCAGTCACTGTAGATCGCGGTGCGCTCGGCGATGCTGCCGTCTACACCGACTTGCCCGGTGTCGACCGTGCCCTCCACAGCATGTAGATAGGCATCCCTCTCTCGCCCATCCTTGCCACGCACCACCGGACGAACCCGCGCCTCGAAACCCAACCGCTGTCCTGTCCGCCAAGCTGTAGGAAACGGGCGTGCATCCAGATGATCCAACCCGAGTGCCCGAGCCACGTCCGGTGGTGCGAGGCTGGCGTTCAGGCGCAGCATCTCCAGGTCGGCCGCGGTGTAAGCCAGCAAACCTTGCCGCCCGCCCAGATAATGGAAGGGCTTCGGCGCCAGATCGCCAAAAGCTTCGCTGAGCAAGGCATGCAAGGCATAGCCGAAATCGCCATCCGGCGACAACAGCCGACAGCGGGTGGCCCAAAGGGCCAAGGCAGTGGGAGCCGGCTGCAGACGCAATAGCTGAAGGCTCATGTCGGGGATCCCGGCAAGACGAAGTGACCTTCGCGCACAGGCCGCCAACCGCCATGGACGCCGCTCATCCAGTTGCGCTCGTCGCACAGGTCCAGAGAGCGATCGCCGGCAAGGATGCCCTCGCCTTCCGGCCACTGCACCCGCAGGTGCTTGGCCTTGTCGGGCAACTGCGCCGTTTGCAGGGCAGCGAGGACGCTTTCGGCTTCATGCCAGCCAGCGAAGACGCGTCGACTGGGCAGGCAGGTCTTGCGGCCAATGAAAAGCGGGCGAGCCGGATGATCGAGAGCCTGCGCCAGATCATCGAGCGTCGGGGATTCGGCAGCAGGCTCGAGGCGCAGGGCGACGAGGACATTCAGGCTGGCGTGGTAGTCGCGGTAGCGGAGATGAGGCGATTTGTAGGAATCTGCCCCTCCGCGACGCTCCTCGGCAACTCCCCAGGTCGTCCAGCCTTTGTCATCCTTGCCCAGTTGCGCGGTCTGAAAATCGGTCAGCCGCTGCACGTCACCATCCAGCCGTGCGCCCACCAGCAAACGGGCCTGCAAACGATCGTGCGATTCGCTTTCTTCCCGCCGATAGCCCAGAGCATTGGCCAACAGACCCGTGGCCATGGACAGCGCGGGAAAATCGCGAATCACCCCGTAGTTGTCGATGGTCTCACCGCCAAAGGCCATCAACGGTGACTCCAGTCGCATCAAGAGATGGCGAGGCATTTCAGCACGCCCCTTGTTCGATGATTTCCTTTGCCCAATCTGCCAGGCTGGCCAAATTCAGTCGCTCGGCGCCGGGGACTTGCACCTCTTGGTCAATGGCAAGAAAACGGCGTGACAGAGGCGCCCCATACGCATCGTCCATGGCGGCGATTTCCTTGGTCAGACGGTCGACAGTTCGCTCGCGAATGGTGCCGCCACTCCCACTGAGCGGCAGTGCATCATGGAAGGCTCCGGCCAGACTGCGGGGCTGCCAGTCGCCGGCTTCAACGAGCATGAACTTGGCCCAGTCGAAAGGCGCGGTGGAACCGCGTTTGGCACCTGGGCTGACGGTAGCGATCAAATGCAGCAGATGCTGTACGACCTGCCCGGCAAGGACACGACGATCGGCTGGGGTGCCGGATGCGAAGCATTCGTTGAAGTCCTCGCCTTCCAAGTTCTGAACGAGTTGCGGCACATCCACTACGACATAGCCATAGTAAAGGCCAGAGGCGAGTTCGGTGTCGAAGATGCCCGCTGAGCCCAATTCCCCGGCATCCTGCAGAAGATCGTCCACCACCGTGAAATAGTCGTTCTCCACCTGCGCCTGGTGGACGGTGAAGGCATGCGCGACGTAAACGGCTGCCTCGCGACTGGTCAGCACGTCCGATGTCACCATGCGACCAAACAGGGCGGACTCCAGACCACTGCCGTGCTTGAGGGCCTCGATATTTCTCTTTTCGTCTTTGCCCTTCAGCCATAGGGTGATCAATTCCTTGAACCCTTTTTCTTCGACGCCATCACTCGCAAGATCGACGCAGCGCCTAACGAGATAGTCGATTTCAGGCTTGCCCAGCAACACTGCTTGGCCGGTTTTCAAAGCGTCGTCGCCCTTCTTTTCCTTGCCCCCCTTGTCCAGCAAACCAGCATCCCGCATGGCTTCGGCGGCGGCCTGAGCCATGGTCTCCGAGACCCCGCTTTCCTGAATCCGTTTGCTGATCAATTCCAGGGTGCCACGCGAGCGAATCGCCATCGGCACGTCCAGGCAAGACAGGGCGAACCGGTCTTCCACTACCCGCCAATGTCGCTTCAGGCACTGCGAAGAGATCCGGGTACGGACGGCGTTGCCCAATGGCAGACGTTTGGCAAGCCCTGCATCGTCACGATTGAGGAGTGCGGCCGGGTAGGTGTGCAAGGTGTGAATCTGAATGAAACGCGGGGTTGGCATGGTCAGGCTCCAGTGAGTGAATCAGTGTTTGGGTTTCTTGGCTTCGGCAGAGAAGAAACTGCCGGCGATTCTCAGGCGGATCTTCTCGGCAGTTTGCTCATCGCGGCCCTGGTTGAGGATCAGGTCGCCGAGATCAAACCAGTTGGGTGCCTGCGCTTCCTTGCTGGCCAGCAGTCGCAGCAAACGCGGAACGAGTTGCCTAAAAGCATCGCCACGTGCAGTCAGCAACTTGGTCACTCGCGACTCCGAAACTCCCGCCGCGCTGAGTTGCTGCCCCAGGCGCCGACTGCCATCGTGGCCGGCCAATGCCATTCCATGGGCAATCATCGCCCAACGCCGCCAGGTATCAGCTTGCCAGTTTTCGGGTGCGAGGTCGGCATAGACCAGTGCACGGGACAGGGCAGCGATTTGATGGGGACGAAACTCGGCGTCCGGGTCGAGACGTGCCAAAGCAGCATGCTCGCCGTTGTCCAGTCCATGTGCATCCCCCTTGAAGCGGGCAGCCTGGGTAATGATTCTCGCCAGTCTGGCAATCGGGTTTTCCTGCTTTGGAGATAAGTTTTCAGCAGCCGGGGGCTGGCTCGGCGCATCGGCATCATGGGCGCTCATGGAAGTTCCTTGTCAATGGACAGTTGGCGAAGATGGTTGGCCAGGTCTGGCAGCGTCTTGGGGTTTCGCAAACCACTGTGGAATCGGGATAAGGCCGCGGCCTGAGCGCGGTAGCGCTGCTCGCCGCATTGCGGGCCGGCGGTGAATGCATGCTTGAGGATAGATTCGGCAGCATCTGCCATCGATACCAGCCATTGCAGGCGCTCGTTGTCGGGTTGCTCGGACTCTATTTCTTCGTTCAGGGCGATGAAAAAACGGGCGTCTTCGGCTTGCTCTAAGGGCTTGCTGAAGTCGCTTGCCTTGTTCTTTGCGCTATCCGAGAACTTGTCCTTGGCAGAGCCCTTATCAAACAATGCAGCAAGCGCAGTCCAGAGCACGGATCGTACTTGGCCAATGGCACTCACGCGGTCAGATGCCACCTTTGCCAGTCGGTCAGTGTGCTCTTGCAACATGAACTGGCGAACTTTGGGTGAGATGGGTATGTGCCGTTCGTGGTAGCCCTCTGTCTTTCCTTGCCCCCTGGTGACACCTTGAGTCAGTACAACAAGGCTGTGTGGTCCATCGTCGGCGCTGACAATTTGCGCAACCGGGCGGGAAAACTTGTTGCCGAAAAGCAACTCGACAGCAAGTCGATAATGGAACCCTTCAGCGCTTATTGTCAGGGCCTTCTCGGCGGCTAGATCAATTGGCATCCACGGGTCGCCTGTCAGACCATTGCGGCTCTTGGCGTCAATCCGGGAAGCCTTGCTTCCGGTGGTGATGGCATACGTGGCAGAAATCTCTGCGCGAAATAACAGACGGATTCGGCGACAGATTTCTATGTACCAAGGGTCCAACGCACCAAAAGGCAGGCTAGCTTCACCGTCCCAAGGTTGCAGCCACACGAGGCAGATGCCTCCTGCGTCCTTCAGCCCTTGCTGGTCAACGATGGCCTCGCGATGGGTCAAGAGGACGCTGACATCTCTTGCCCAACGCTGGCCCCAGTGTCCTGTTGGCACCACGCCGATCGCCGGGCGGCTGGCGAACCCACCATTCATGCGAGAGATGCCGTAGTTTCCCGCGCCCAGAAAGCCTTCCTGCGTTTGCAGGCTGATCAGGGCCATTATCCAATCGTCAACTTCGGCGCGACGCATTCGGGCAGCTTTCAGGTCGTGGTTCTTCGAGGTCACCAACATGTCCAGCTCGTCAGCGGCGCGAAGGGTATTTTTCCAGCCGTCGATTTGCCCGCCTGGCACCGGCGCCTGCATGAACGCCGGTCGGTCGTGCGGCGCAATCAGGCACCAAGCCGCACCATCCGGATGTTCGGGCGTGAGATCCAGCAGGGCTTGTCTCCAGGCCGCTTCACTGTCAAAAAGCTCGCTTCGCCCGGCACGATGCAGGGCAATCGCCGCCAGTTGCACGAGAAAGGCATGCCACGGGTGGCGTTGATGGGGGCGCAGAGCGGGAAAGTCCCTTACCGCGTCCTGCCTCAACGCAAGAAACAGGCTGGGCAGGCTGAAGGACTTGGGTTGCCCGCCGGCCACAAGCCGGGTTCGGATCAGGGGTTCATCGAGAAGGTTGTAGCGCAGCGTCACGGCTAATCTCCGGCAATGGGTCATTGGTCCTTGAGACTTTCCAGCCCCAGGCGGCTGTAGCGAAAAAGAGCTTCGCCCAAGCGGAAAGTGGTGCAGTTCTCGTGGTGCGTGACTGCGCTGGGTTCGACATCCAGCGGCAAGTCCTTGGGCAGCAGATGGTGGCGGATAGGAAGGGCCTTGAGCGGTTCGCCAAAGGGACCGGGCTGTTCCGCATCAAAGCGCACTACTCGGTCCTGCGCGCCGAGCCGGGTGCCAACCTGAACGCCGGTGGGGAACTCCTCCTCGCCAAATCGTTGTTGCACGTCCAGCGTATGCAGATGGCCGATGGTTTTTTCCGCGCTCGTGTCTCCTTCGAGCTTTGCTGCGAGGCTTTGCCACGCCTCGCCGAGTTCAGCTTGCAAGGCTTCAAGCCGCTCTGGATGCGTCGCTGCCTCCACCAGATAGCGGTTGTCGTCGGGAATGTTAACTACCGGCTTATCGGCCAGCAATCGGCGTGTCGCTTCGAGGACGCGCAGGTCGTCATACACACCGCCGCCGTTCCGGTGGCGCCCGAGCCCGTTTTTCGGGCGGGTAAGCAGCGGCGTCAGGTCATTCCCTGTCGGTGTCAGAATCACGACCTGAGCAATGTGGTAAGGCTCGGGACGCTCGTTGGCGTGGCGATGCAGACGACCGATGCGCTGCAGTAGGACGTCCATAGGGCACAGGTCGGTGATCAGGAAATCGGCGTCGATATCGAGACTCTGTTCAAGGGTCTGGGTGCCGACGACGATCAAGGCGCCGCTTGACCGGTTCTTGCCCAAGCGTTCTTCGATCGCGGCATCGAGTATCGGTCTGTCCTGGCGACTGAAACGGCTGTGATGCAGCGTGACCACGCCGTTTATCTGGAACAGCCACGCACGGTCTGGCACCTTGGCTTCCAGTGCCGCGACGGTGGCGATCGCGGCCGGCACGGTGTTGCGAACGATCAGCACCTTGGCTCCCTGAGCGGCAGCCGCCAGCGCCAGTTCGACAATGTGCTCAGGCGAGTCAATGATGTCGCGCGCTGTCCAACGTACGCACTTGCACTGCCCAGTTCCCGCTACCGCGCACAGGCTCTGGTTGTCCGAAATCGCTGGATAGGGCACCTGACAGGCATCGGCGAAGGGCATCGCTGCGAGCAGCGAAGAAGTCCGGCTTTCTGCGTTCAGCGCGAGGTAACGGTTGCGAGCCCTGGAGCCCAGCGTCGCAGAGAGCAACACGGCGTGCCCACCGCAGTTCAGGTGCGCCTTCAGCAACTGTTCAAGCAGCACCGTCATGTAGGCATCGGAAGCGTGCACTTCATCGACCACCAGCAGGCTGCGAGCCAAGGTGGCGTGGCGCAGGTGGGCATGGGCAACCTGCAGGGCGCCGAGCAGTGCCTGGTCGATGGTGCCGACGGCAATCGGGGCGGCGAGAAAACGCTTGGCGTTCTCGCCGGCCCAGCGGTGTGGAGCCGCCTGATCATTCAGGTCATCACTCCACAGCACCTTGAAATCGGGCAAAGCCTTGGCTTCTTGGCCATCGGCAGCGACGTAGCCGGGCAAAGCGCGCAAGGCCAGCGGTGGATTCTCCGGCCAAAGGCGATCAAGAGTGTCCTGCACCCGTTTGTAGAGCTGGCCCGCGGCGACTCGTGTTGGCAAGGCAAAGTAGAGACTATCCACTTCTCCTGCGCGAAAAAGCTGCAGATAGCGCCAGAGCGCGGCCTCGGTCTTGCCGCTGCCGGTTTCGGATTCAAGGATAACCAGCGGCCCAAGAGTGTCGTCGCCCATGGCGGCCTGGATGGGGTGTGGTGGGAATCCGCCAAAGGTCCTGGCAAAGTCCTGCTTGGTCGCGATGAGTCGCTCGCGCCAGTCTTCGGCGTCCAGACCGAGGGTGGTGATGGCCCGGTCGGCGAGGTCCGTTGCTCTTGCCGCCCTCGCCTCCCCCGGACCGGAAAACTCAAAGAAGCGGGTGTCCGATCCCAGCCAGTCGGCCAGTTGGACGAGACCGGCGAACAGATGCCCGAACGCTGAGGCATCTGGCAAGTCCTCCCCGCCAGACTCGAAGGCCAGCGGATACAGGCACAAAGCGCTCTCGGCGATTGCTCTAAGTACTGAGGCTGGATCGTACGCTCCGGTTTGCGTCTTCCAAAAGAGGAGGCTGCTGCCGGGGCTGTCCTTTATTGGTCGCCCGTGGTGACTGATACTGGCAATCAACAGTGGGTCAGAGGCCGTGCCCCAGGAACAGACTTGCTCGATCAGTGGCTGCACTGCTGCTGCAGCCGTTGGCACGTCGAAGAGTTTGAAGGCCTCAGGACCGTGCCCCGCGGAGATCCTTACCGGCCAAGCTACAGGTATCCGATCCCGCCAGCGCTTGGCCTGGAATCCGCTGTTTGCCTTGCCGATGTCGTGCAGGAAGGCCAGCACCGCCAAACGGGTAACATCCTGATCTGTGAGTTGCCGCCCAGCGCTCCTTTCCATCGCGCGTCGGATTGAACGACAACCCGCCAGTCGGCAAAAGCACGCCGCCACGTCGATCATGTGATCAATCAGAGGGTGTGAGCGAAGAACGTTTCCATCTGCACCACGCTCCAGCTTCCCAAATGCCTCACTGTCTTTCAAGGGCTTCTCCTCACTCATCGCGATACCTCCCCACCGCCTCCCCCAGCAACCCCCTCACCTTCTCCCGCAACTCCACCGGCTCGACCACTTGGCAATCCGGCCCGTACTTCAGAATGTCCATGACCAACTCCGGGTCGTTGCTGTAAGGCACGCGCAATTGATAGCTGCCATCGTCCAGGAAGTGGCCTTCCTGCTGCGCGTGCCAGTTCTCGGCGGCGACCCAACGGGCGCGTTCGGCGGTGAAGACGAGCGTCGCCCAGCGGACGTCGCTGCCGGCGAAGATGCCGTAGCCGGCAGCTAGCGCGGCATCGAGTTCGGGGTCGGCGATGTCGATGGCTGGAGCTTCGGCGGGCTTGACAGTCTTGATGGCGTCGACGGCGAAGCTGCGCAGCTCGTCGCGCAGGTGACACCAGGCGTCGAGGTACCAGTTGTCGCGGTAGTGCGTCAGGCGCTGGGGCGAGATCTCTCGCTGGCTGGTTGCGCCGTTGCTGCGCGCACGGTAGTCGATGTGGAGCCGCCGACGCTCCATGAGGGCGGCGGCGATCGTCGGGAAATGTTGGGGGGTGCAAGGCCTGGCAGCCGCGCTGAGAAGGCGAATGCGCCGGACGATGTTGTCGGCGGAATACTGGCCGACGTCGAGCATGCTGGCCAGGCGTTCGCGCAACGGGGCAATGTGTTCGGCGAGAATTCCCCCGGTGTCGAGGGCGGCAAGCAGTTGCTGCATGCTGAGCAAGGCGTGGATTTCCCCGGCGGAGAACCACACCCCGGGGAGTGGGTAGCGTTCGACGCTGCGGTCGATGCGGTAGCTGCCGGTGGTGCCGTCGCGGATGACGGGAACACCCATCCGGTCGCGCAAGTCGCGCAGATCGCGAAACAGGGTGGCGCGCGACACGCCGAGTCGATCCTGCAGATCGGCAAAGCCAACGCTGCCGCGCGCCAGCAGCAGCCGTTCGATGATGCCGAAGCGCTCGGCCTGGGTCATGTCATCCTCTTCTTGTTGTCCGTCATCATAACCGCATCCCGTTCATGCGGATATTCGACGTCCGGGGCCTTGCAGGGGGACACCGTCGGCCACAGTGCCACCGATCACGGGTCGGCAAGATTGGTAGCAACGAGGGTGTTCGGCAGGGTGCACGGCGGGGTCCACGGCTGTCTCCAGACGGCGTTCGACGCGAGTTTGCGCCGACCCGGTCGCATGGCGTAAGACTACGTGCGCCGCAGCGAGAAAATTCCAGATTCGGGCCATGGCTGCCGACGCGGTAAGTCCCTTACAATCATGGCCTGCAAGACCAAGCAGGTATCGATGGGCAGGAGACGGCCATCGGGACGTTGCACCCGAGTGTGTGGCCGACCAGCGAGGCCGCTCCTGGCCGGGACCTGCGATTCAATGGGGAGGGACGCCGGTTGGTTTTCAACCTGCTGCGCGAGTCTGCGCGGATCGGCTGCCCGGTGGTTTCATCAAGAAGAAAGGAGCAAACATGTCTTATTCGGCTTTCGTCCAGGCACGCGATTTCCTTCAGGCGCACCGCACGGACTACGAGACCGCGTATCGGGATTACCAGCCGCCGCAGTTGACCGAGTTCAACTGGGCGCTGGACTACTTCGACGTGATGGCGAAGGGCAACGACCGGCCGGCGCTGTGGGTGGTGAACGAGGACGGCTCGGAACAGAAGATGTCCTATTCGCAAATGTCGCAGCGCTCGAACCAGGTCGCCAACTGGCTGCGCGGCCAGGGCGTCAAGCGTGGCGATCGCATCCTGATGATGCTCGGCAACGAAGTACCGCTGTGGGACACGATGCTGGCGGCGATCAAGCTCGGCGCGGTATTGACGCCGGCAACGACGCTGCTCGCTCCCGACGACCTGCGCGACCGCCTCGACCGGGGTCAGGTGCGGCACGTGATCATCGGCCACACGCACACCGATAAATTTACCAGCCTGCCGGGCGACTACACGCGCACGACGGTCGGCGGGGCAGTGGCGGGCTGGCAGCAGCTCGAACAGGCCTACCAGGAGTCGACCGACTTCGCCCCCGACGGGCCGACGCTGGCTACCGATCCGCAACTCCTGTACTTCACCTCGGGCACCACCTCGAAGCCGAAACTGGTGCTGCACAGCCAGCAGAGCTATCCGGTCGGGCACCTGTCGACGATGTACTGGCTGGGGCTGCAACCCGGCGACGTGCACTGGAACATCAGCTCGCCGGGCTGGGCCAAGCATGCGTGGAGCTGCTTTTTCGCGCCCTGGAACGCCGGTGCGACGATCTTCATTTTCAACTACTCGCGCTTCACGGCGGCGGCAATCCTCGAGACGCTGGTCCGCTGCTCGGTGACGACGCTGTGCGCGCCGCCGACGGTGTGGCGGATGCTGATCCAGGAAGACCTGCGCAAGTATCCGGTCAAGGTGCGCGAACTGATCGGCGCCGGTGAGCCGCTCAATCCGGAAGTCATCGACCAGGTCAAGGAAGCATGGGGAATCACCTTGCGCGACGGTTTCGGGCAGACCGAAACGACGGCACAGGTCGGCAACTCGCCTGGCCAGCCAGTCAAGCTCGGTTCGATGGGTCGGCCGATGCCGGGCTATCAGGTGCGCCTGGTGGACATGGACGGCCATGTTGCCGAGGAAGGTGAAATCTGTCTCGACCTCGCGTCGCGGCCGATCGGACTGATGATTTCCTATGCCGACGATCCCGAAAAGACCGCCGAGGTGATGCGGGACGGCTTCTATCACACCGGCGATACCGCGGCGATCGACGCCGATGGCTACATCACCTATGTCGGACGCGCCGACGATGTCTTCAAGGCTTCCGACTATCGCATCAGCCCGTTCGAACTCGAAAGCGTGCTGATCGAGCACGAAGCGGTTGCGGAAGCCGCCGTCGTGCCGAGTCCGGACGCCCTGCGCCTGGCGGTCCCGAAGGCCTTCCTCACCCTGCGCGCCGGCTACGAGCCGAGCCGCGAACTGGCGCGCGACATCTTCGTCTTCCTGCGCAGCCGTCTGTCGCCTTACAAACGCGTGCGGCGACTGGAGTTCGGCGAACTGCCGAAGACCATCTCGGGCAAGATTCGCCGCGTCGAACTACGCAAGGGAGAGCAGGACCGTGGTGCCGCACCGCGTGGCGCGCTCGAGTTCTACGAGGAAGACTTCGAGTTCTGAGCCGGATGGCGACGCTTCCGCGCCGGGTCCTCGATTGCCGAGGACGCGGCCCGGGCAAGCCGGCCATGCCGCCTGCGGGCGGCATGGCTTTTTTGTGCGGGCGGCACCGCTACGCGTGCCCGTTCAGCCAGCCGGGATGGGACACCGCCCTCCCCCCGCGGCGCCGACAACGGCCGGCCGCCGTCACAGCCCTGCGGACCTGCCCGTCCGGCTTACCTCGTCACCTGCAACATGGCCGGCGCAAAGTTTACCCGCCGCGTCTCGACGATGCGCTTCGCATCGACCTTCCCTTCGACGATTTCGTAGCCCATCAGGGCAAACACGCGTCCGCGCACGAACAGCGGCCGCGAGTTGCCGTACCAATCAACGCACGAGGCACGGCAGCCGTCGTTGCGGTCGCCGGCCGATGGCCGCGCCTTCAGGGTACCGAGTTCGCTCAACGACAGACCGCGGTTGCGCAGGAAGAGCAAGGCCGCTGACTCGGCCTGGAGCTGGCGCGTGCCGGGCTCGCTGCCGCCGACGATCGGCAGGCCGAGCAGGCCGTCGAACTCGCTCTCGGCCTTGTAGAAAAAGCCGTGGCTGCGCGTTTCGCCCTGCGCGGCGTCCTTGCGCGTGTAGCGGTCGGCGGTCACTGGCAAACGCGCCAGACGCAGGCTGGTCAGGTGCAGATCCTTGCCATCGCTACCGACGACTAGGCCGTTGCTGCCCAACGCTTCGAGGCGGTCTACCGAGTGCGGCAGCGGCAGTTCGTAGACATCGCCCTGCGCGTAGCGCACCGCATACACCTGCGACTGGGTCGTCGGCTGTGGCGCGTGCCAGCCGGTGCCGGCGCCGTACAGCAGATACGGACCGATATAGCGACTCTGCAGCGCCTGACCGGCGGCTTTCGGCAACCGGCGGTAGGCGTCGACGGGCGCGCTGTCACGGCCATCGGAGAAACTCGCCAGCGGCACGCGCAACAAGGCCAGGTCGCCATAATTGACTTCGGCTGCCCACATGCCCTCGCCACGGCCGTTGGCCCGCAGCAGCACGTTCAGCATCCCGCTGTCGTCCTCGTGGAAGGAAAACTGGTCGATCGGGCTGCCGAGCGTCTTCAGCGCACTCGGTGCCGAGCCATCGAGCGGAATGCGGAAGACGGCGGAAAGCGGAGCAGTCGCCTGTGGTCCACCCCGGCCAGCCGTCGTCCACACGAAGACCGAATTCGGCGAAACGTAGAAAACGCGCCCCGGCGGCCCCAGCACGGCCGTGCTCTGGCAGTCCATCTCGGGCTTGGCGAGGTCGCAGATCGAGACACTGTGCAGGGCGACACCGGCGAACGGGTCGAGCGCCTCGTCGGTACGGTAGATCCGTGTCGCCGGGGTAATCCGCCGAAAATCGGCCGGCAGCGCCCCCGGGCGCCAGCGACGCATGGCCGGGAACGCCGCCCAGGGATCGCCCCACGGACTGAGCACATGCGGCGAGTAGACGATCAGCTTGCTGCCGATCAGCCGACTGGCGTAGTTGCGCGACGAGTAGTAGTCGTTCGAGCGCAGGTGATAGGTCGCCCGATAGGTGAGTTGCCCCGCGCGCGAGATGTCGAAGACGCCGATCTCGGTGCCGCCGCGCGCGTAGCTGTAGCCGATGACGACAATGGTGTTGCCGGCGATCAGCATTTCGTCGTACCAGGCGCCGCCCGGGTCGACGTCGCTGCCGAAGGCATCGACCGCGGAAACCGGGCGCAGATCCTCGCCACCGATGTTGACCGTGAACAGGCGGCCACGCCGCAGGATCACCAGATGGTCCCCGTGCAGCTTGACGATGCCGCCTTCATCGACACCCGCGTGCTGGACGTTGGTCACCGAGTCGGCCTTTCCGGCCGCGGCTTCCTTGGCCACCGACGCTGCCGCGGGGGCCGCCGTCGGCGCCGGCGAAGGTGGAACCTGTTGGCCGAGTGCACCACTGGCGGCCTGTTCGCGGCGCGCCCGTTGCTGCTCCTCGCGCCGCCGCTGCGCTTCGTCGGCCCAGCGCTTGAAGAGGCCGGTCAGATCCTGTTCGCTGGCGAAGGCGGCGAGGGTCTTGCGCGCAACGGTCGGCTCGGCGGGTGCGGCCGCCGATGCCGGCCGCCAGGTCGCGGCAGTCAACAGGAGAGTGGTCAGACAGGCGAGAACGATGCGCGGCATGGCAGTCCTTTCGTTGAGGGTGGGCTCAAGGCAGTAAACGGTCGACACGTGCAAAAAGGGTCAGGAGTCGTCGGAACAACGACTGGCGCGCACGCGCAGCGCGCCAGGCGGGCGGCCATGCCGATCAGCGGTTCTCGAAGCGGTTGTAGTCGAGGAGCCCGGCACTGATCGGCGCCTGCTTGAGATGGGCCGACTGAATCTCGTCGCTGTACTCCCAGAATGCCGGGTCGGTACGGCGTACCGCATGGCGATCGGCCAGCGCACGGTAATCGTCTTCCGAAGACAGCTCGCCAATCGCCTTGGCCAGGGTCCGGATCTCGGAGCGTGGTACGCGGTAGATCGCGTTCGGGTAAGCGCCGATGAAACCTTGCACCACCGTCAGCGTGTTCTCTGCCGGCAGCAGTTCGCGGCCTTCGCGCAGCAGGCTCGAAACGTTGCTATGGCCGGTGTTGCGCAACAGCGTGAAATGGCGCGGCGTGCGCGGCGGGTCATCGACGCGCAGGACGACCACCTCCGGCAGCCACGACAGCGAGGGTCCACGCACGCCGGCGAGAGCGGCGAGATCGCTGCGCAAGGCGGCATCGCTCACTTGCGCGAGGTCGTAGCGACGCTCGAGGGCCGGTGCCAGGTGCTTCTGCAGCAGGGCGTAGAACTCCTGCACGGGCTCCCGGGTGCGGAACTTGATCCCGCTGTCCACCTCGAAGTGCGCCAGCGTTCCGTACACGTGGTTCTTGACGTCCTCGTCGGCACCCCGGTACCAGTAGTCACGCACGGCCTTGCGCTGGTCGAGCGGCAGGAAGGCGAGGAAGTTGAACTCGCCCTCCATGCGCATGAAATCCATGTAAAGCCGCGACAGCAGTTGATGCCCGACGTTGCCATAGACGTCGAAGCCGGCGACCAGAAGATAATGGATGCGTTCGAGCAATGGGTAGCCGATTACCCAGGCCGTTTTCGGCGGCTCACCGACCAGCCCCTTGACGACCGATGCGCTGTCGAAGTGGCGAAAGACGGTCAGGCCGGCGTTCGGGTTCCGGCCGTCACCGTTCCAGATCCATTGTAGGTCGGGCGGCCGCCGGGTGACCGCGTAGCGCGTCAGGGCATCCGACTTGGCCTGCAGGTACTCGGCTTCCCGCTTTGCGTACTTGCGCCAGGGCCCGACGATACCGGCATCACTGCCCTCTGCTGTCGGCAATTCCAGGAGTCTGGCTTCGCGAGACAGAAACGCCTCGGCTTCTTGCGGCGAGTTGCCGTTGGCCAGGAAGAACACCCAGAAGCGATCGTTGATGACGTTGAGCGCGACCTGCCCGCGACAGACCGGACCCTTGATGAAGCCCATGATGGTGAACTCCGCCTCGTCGAGCATGAACTGATAGCGCGCGTTGGTCGGCAACGCCGCGAAGGCGACGAAGGGGTTGGAGGCCACGTCCGGCGCGTACGACGGCAGTCCGTCCACGCGATAGTCGGGCTTCAGGAACAACTCCCGCCAGCGCGCCATGCGCTTCTGGCCGAGCGCGTAGGGCATGTGTGTCTTGTCGACGATCGTTTCGCGCTCGCGCTCAAGTCGGTAATACACCCGCTCGACACCCGGATCGTCATACGGCCGGCGGCTGACGACCAGATCGACCGGCTGACCCGGCGGGGTGCGCGAGCGGATCAGGCGGAAATAGTGGTGCTCGGGGTCGCTGTCGAAGTGGAGATGCGCCAGGAACAGGTGCTCGAAGATGTAGCGGCTGACCAGGCGTTGTTTCAGCGAGTCACCGTTGAGAAACGCTTCCCAGTCGGCAATCTGTTTCTCGACCGACGCCGGAAGCGGCGGCAAGCCCTCGAACGGGGCTCCCTGTTCCAGCCAGCGGCTGAGCGTGCTCATTTCGGCAGAATCCAGGCCTGGCAGGCCGAAGGGCATTCCCCACCAGGGATTCTTGTCCTCGAAGTGGTCGAACTCTTCAATGCGCGGGCACTGCTGCACGCGATCGAGAGAAAAGTCGAAGGATTTGGGCAGGATTGCCGTCTCGGGCAGGGGGTGGCTTTCCTTGAGCCGCAGCGCCCGGTACATGACGCTCGCCGCGAGGTTGGCCGCCGGGGTCTGGTCGCGTTCGTTGAGGACAGGCGAGAAGCCCCTGGCCCGCCAGTCCGACGCCTTCTGCGCGTCGGTAAACAGGCGCGAGGGCGGCGCCTCATCCAGACGACCGCCGTCGTACACCAGATCCTTGCTCAAGCCGCGGGCAATTCCCTCCCAGGCAGTGAGCTTCAGTTGGCACGGCGCGTCATAACAGGCATGGCAGACCACGCAACGCCGCTCGAGGATCGGCTGCACATCGGCACGGTAGGACAATCCGCGGACCGGAGCGCGTGGAGTATCGAAGCGCGCCGGATCTGCCTTGCCGAACTGCTCGTCGAGCGTCTGCCGGGTGAGCGCCGCACAGCCGCTCAACACGATGATGGAGAGCAGCACCAGCGTCTTCTTGATGGTCAAACGAGTGTCCTCAGGTTTGCGCAGCCCTGGCGAGATCCGCGCGACGGTTCAAACCGGAAAAACCCGAAGGATACCGATTTCAGGGGCCCCGGCGCCAGTCCCCAATCTCACTTCCTGTCCAACGGACGACACGCAAGGTCGCGCCACCGGGAGACACGCATCAAGGGTGTCACTCGCGCCTTGCGCTCTGCAGATCCTGACTCTTGAACTCCACCTTGATGATCATCCGGCTCTTGACCGCCTCGCCACCTCGGCGTCCCGGGGAAAACGGCGCGAAGCGAAACGCCGCCAGCGCCGCGTCTTCAAATTCGCCCGGAGGGCTGCCTTCGAGTACCTCCAGATGCCGAATCTGGCCAGTTTCATCGATCATCAGCAACAAGCGAACCCAGCCCTCGATTTCGTTGAGCAAGGCGTGAGGCGGATAGGACGGCGCTACCGATGTCAGCGGGTACGGCTGCTGGTCGAGATCTGACGACCTGAAATACAATTCGTCGATGGGCAGCTCAATCGCCGGCGATGTGTCAGGCGTATCAGACGCTAGCTGACTGTCCGCCTTCGCGGTCCCCGCCGGCGCCTGATGGCTGGCTTCAGCAATGTCGCCGGACGGAGATTCCGGCTCGCTGGCACCGTTTTCGGTTGGCGTCGCGGGCTGGGCAAGCACGGTATCGGGAGAACCGTGGATTCGGATCTCCAGGCGGGTAGCCACAGTGGACGGGCTTGGGGCCCTCGCGGGCCCCAAGCTTGACAGAAGAGCAGCGTGCAGCGCGGCTGACAACAGCAGGCAGGGCGCCAGTCGTCGTGTCAGCAGCGACGCCTCTCCTGCCGGTAGCGGGACCTACCCGCAATCATCCCTCAGGTTCCTGGAACCAGTAGACGCGTTGCCCCGCTCCGACTTTGCCAATGGGCACTAAACGGCAGGGACCATCACTACAGTCCATGTGAAAGATCGTCGTGTCGTCGCCGCCGCCGCTGCCGAGTCCGAGTCCACCGCCTCCACCGCCTCCACCGCCTCCACCGCCTCCACCGCCTCCACCGCCACCGCCTCCAGCGCCGGGGGTTTTCTTAAAAACCAGCGTGTCGTCGGAGCCAAAGCCTTTTGAGACGTCCGGCGAAGAGCGCGAGTCGCTGGTCGTGACCACGCCATCATGGTTGGTGTCGGTGACGATACGCCCATCGAGCGCGCTCATCGAATAATTCGTCCCCTTGCCGGGCGGCACACAGGCCGATGCCGAGGCCAGCGGGCTGTAGGTGGCGAAGCGCAGGACGTTGAAGAAGACTGACGGCGCATTGACCACCTTTTCCCCGGCAACTCCGCCGGTCTCCAGCCTTACGAACCAGCCTGCCGTATCCTTGATCGCCTGCCGGGCCGTCTCCTTTTCGGCCGCCGAACCAAACTGGACCAGATTGGCAGTCAGATCGTAGAAGTTGGTCGCGCCAGTGCCCGCGCTGAAAACGACCGGAGAGGTCCGACTCGACGTCAAGCCAGTCTCGAAATCCTTGATCATGACCATCATGTCGACGTTGTCACTACGCAAGGGATTCTCGCGGTCGCCGGTGCCGACGTATATCGCGTCGAATCGCTGGCCGAGGAACTCCTGCTTCACCGTAGCCGGCGGGAAGAAGATCTTCCGCCGCGGGATCGCGCCGTTGGTCAGGTCGGCAAACTTGACCGCTGTCCAGGCGGTCGGCGAGGCACTGTCGATATCGAAGCGCCAGACGTTGCCTCCCAGATCACCCAGATAGAGGCGATCGACGTAACCCCCTGAGTCGAGGTCGACGTTTACCGGCGTAGCATCCGAGGGGATGCTGAAGTCCATCCCCGAAACCTGAGTGTTGTCCCCGGCACTGGCCGCGGGGGTGAAGCTCCTGACCAAAGCGCCAGTGCGGGCATTCACGAAAAACACGCCACGGCCCATGTTGGCAGCCCGATTGCTCTCGACCCTCACGTTCCCGGTCGCCGGTGAGGCGGGCGAGCCTGTCACCGTAAAGGTAAAGCTTCGCGCGCCGGTCACCGTGATTGTCTTGGTACCGTTGTACGGTGCTTCGCGGGCGCCCGTTATGCTGACCTCTTCACCCGTGGCGTAACCGTGATCTATAGGCGTCGTTACTGTTCCGGTCGTTCCCGAGCGGATCAGCGTTACCGTCAACTGGTCATTGGCCACCGGATCGTAGCCGGCACCGAAGACCGCTACCGGGTCCGCGCTGGCGCGCATGCGGGAAAACGCCGGTACAGACCAAGTCTCGCCTAGCTCCTCAAACCCCGTCGTGGTGTTGTCAACCTTCCACATGAAACGGGGTCTGTCCCTGTCCGAGATATCAAGCGCGTAGACCACCCGGCCGCCACGGCGCATACCGAAAACGAGGTACGCCTTGTCGCCCGCCGTTATCCTGCCATCTCCATCCACGTCGTTAGCGTAAATCTTCGGACTACCATCGCCGGCGATGAGATGCTCGCCGACCGCGTTCTCTCGCATCGCTGCGAGTCTGCCGATGTTCTCTTCCGGCATGAAAGCCCACTTCTCCACCCCCGTAGCCGTTTCCACGGCATGCAACAGACCGTCGTTCGACATGTAGAACATGTAGAGCAGCGGATCGACTGTCGCGGCAGCACCGTCAACGTCCTTCTCGTAACGCAGGGCGGCGGGGTTGGAATGCAGCACGTCGCCATGCGGCCAGGCTCGCCAGGCGGAGCAAGCGGTGCCCGAATCCGCGTCGCTGCACCCCGCATTCGCCGGATCGCCGCCGCGCGCGTAGTTGAGGAGCGTTGCCCGCACCTCATCGGTCATCGACGCGTTGCCCAGCAAGGTCTTGGTAAGCGTATCATTGGCCTCCGACAGTTTGTTGACGTCTGCAGTCAAGTCCGTCTCACCGCTGCTCGAGAGATGCGTGTAAACGTTGCGCAAGGCTGGCGTGGAACCGGCTGCGGTCTTCAGCACATGGCCCGTGCCGCCCTTGTTCGGCTTTCCACCGTCCGGATTCAGCGGATCACTCCAGTAGCTCACCGCGTTATCGCGCACCCTCGCCGTTCGCGCCAAAGTGGTCGGGTCTATGAAGTATTCCACCACGTTCTTCAAGCCACTGCCGAAGTCAGTTTGCCCAGTCAGGCACAGCGGGATGGTCGCGCCGTCGAGATCGGTTCCACATTCCGTCGCATCGTTGCTGAGTTTGAACTTCTTGACCGTGCCATCCCAACACTTCTGCAACACCGGGCCAAAGAACGCCAGGTAGACATCGTCCGAACTCACCGAGGAATCGATGGGAGATACGGGCACAAGCGGGACAGCGACCGTCGGATTCCAGTCGCGAATCGCGATGATCGCGTCCTTGAGCGCCCTCGCCAACCCGCTGCTGTCCTCTGCCAGGTAGTTGGCACCTCGGCCGCGAGCGGCAGCATTGACGAGCACCGGCGAATTGCCGCCGGCAAAACCGATCGTGTACGTGCTGACCGTCTGAACACCGGCAAGCGCGTCAGTGGCGGAGGCGCCACCGGGCGACATATCACCGTTGGCCATGAAGTGGGTCAGCTCATCCAGCCAGATGTAGTTCGTGCTGTAGACAATGTCGGTCGGACCATACGGTACGCCAGCGTCTTCGAACTGCTGCGTCGGTGTTGCCTGCTGCGTACTGACCGTGGCCGCAATAAACGGCGGATCCTGGCTGAGCGCGCGCACCCGGGTGTCCGCCTGATTGTCGTTCTCGGGACCGCCATCGGAAACCAGGACGACATAGTTCTTCTGGCACGTCGCTGGCGTCGTACTGTTGGGGTTACTCATCATTGGCGAAACATACTTGCCATCGGCGCCAATGGCTGACGCGTCTCGGCCTGCCGAGACCTGACCGCCGCCGACCGCGGTCGTGGTGTTGGTGCCGAAAACTGGCGTCTCCCCACGGAAGTACAGGTACGCCTCGTACATCACTTCCGTCAGTGGCGTCGTGCCAGTGGCTACCACGCCATTGATGGCGGCGGAGAGTGTTACGCGATTGCCGTAATCCGAGTCTATGCTGCTCACGCCCATGCGACGGATCGCATAGGCCACGTTGCCGCCCTGGCTGCCCTCGGTGAGCTTAACGCCAACATCGCTGGGCATTTTGTTGTAGACGGTCAGCCCGAAGCGAACGCCGTCCGTGGTCGCGACCAGATCCGTCAAGGCATCCTTGGCGATCTGCAAGCGTGTCTTGCGGCCGATCGGGGCGCCCGTAGGTCCTTTTGGCCCAAACTTCCAGTTGAGGTAGTTGACCGAGTACATGTCGACCGTCGGGTAGCTGGCCGACGGGTCGGTCGGCGTGTAGGAGGCTACTGTTCCCGCGGCGGAATTCGTCGAGTTCCACGCCTGACCGAAGGTGCGGTTGGAAGCGGTGGTCAGGAAGCCGTTGCTCGGGTTGCCGGCCGTGCCGTTATCAGCCTTGCAGTCGTGCTCGAGGTAGTCCGTCTTGGCCGCGAACGGATAGACGGTGTAATCATCTGTTCCGGCGACGGAAGTGGTGGAGCTTGTCGTCGGATTGAGACACGTGTTGGTCGAGCCGACATAGCGGCAACCGACGGAACCCTCACGCGCCTCGCAGGTGGCAGTCGTGTCGGCCTTGTCCGTGCACCCGGTCGTCGAGCCATCGCCGCTGGAAAGCGCAGCATTCGGATAGACCGTGGAGCCGATGGTGAGATCGGGAAGGGTTTCGCTGCAGTAGGCAGCGCTGCTCGCACCGGATGGGCAGTCGCTCGCGCCCAGGCCGAAACCCTGCCCACGGCAGGAACCGCTGCACGTACCGCCATAGTAGTAAGTGCCGACGCCCTCAACATAGATCGAGCTGCGCCCGGACCATTTGCAAGCGGTGTTGTTGATCGTGGTGTAGGAATTGCTAAGGCTGGGAATCCCGGCGCAGGCGTCGGGCGCCGTGCTGCAATCGCTGCCGGTGACACTGGTGCTGACGCAGGTGGCGCCACTCTTGACCCAATACTTCGTATTGTTGCCTCCATCCTTCGGCGGGTCTCCGGAATCGTGCGCCTTGAAGACCGCATCCTTGCCCGCCACACCCGGATCGGCATCGATCTCGCAGGTGCGGGTGCACAGCGTCGTGGTGACCGCAACACCCGATGGCACTTTCAGGAGCGACCCCGGGAAATCGTAATAGGCCGGTGTCCCGGTCATCTTGCCGAAGGCCGGCGGCGTGGCATCGTCGCGATTGCCTTTCCACGCCTTGTGCTTGGCGGTCGTGGTATCGGCGACGATGTCGTAGAGACCCAGCAGATTGACCAGTTGCGTCGAATTGAGGCCGTTGACGTAGCTCTGGAAGTTGAAGCCTCCCAGATCGGCCTTGAGGTCGGTCCACCCGGAACGGGAGGTTCCGCTCGCAGTACGAATGGGCTGGCCCTGGTCGCCAATGTCGGTGACGCTGCCAAACGAGGTGATCAAGGTTGGCGGAGTGGCGCCGGAGAAGCGCGGATAGCTGTCGCGCACCGGGTAAGGCGCCACGCCACCGGGGGTTCCCATGAACTCGCTGCGCGCCCGGATGTTGCTGCCGATCGCGCCAACCACGCTGCCGGCTAGGATCGGCAGAGTGGCCGTGGCGCTGGGAACCTGCGTGGCGCCAAGCGTGGTCGGGTAGGTAGTATCGCCGTCGGCTACCCGCCCTTTGACCAGATCCAGATGCCGCTCCCAGCGTTGCCACTGCTGGTTGAGGTACTTGCCGGTGTTACGCGGATAGGGCGTCGGCGCGAAGACGGTGGAGGGCAGCAGCTTCTCCAGCGAATCGTTGCACTTGTTGTAGGAACGCCAGTCACTGGTGCTCCCGTAGTCCACCCCACCGCGAACCTGCGCCGGGAAGCTGCTCTGGAGAACCCCCCCGGCCCAACGGTTGAAAGCGTTCGACCACAGGCGCTTGTCGGCCTCGTCGGTTCCGGCCGGCAGCCAGAAGATCCAGTTGGCGTTGTTGTAATTGCGATAGGTGTTGCGTGCGCCGGGATCGCCCGGCTCGCTGGCGTTGGCGTAGGCCTTTGCCGCATTCCACAGCGCCTGACGCTGCGCCAGGGTCTCCCCCGCCCACGATCCGTACTTCGTCAACACCGGCACCGCCGCCGTGGTAATCCTGTCGGCATGCGCTGTCGTTTGCTCGGTATCACGAATGATGCCAATGTCGTTCCACAGATACTCGACATGCGAATCATAGGCACCTGGGTACTCACGCCATCCTTCGGTTGCGTTCATCGAATCCGAGGTGTCGAGAATCAGCATGATCGCCGGCTCTGCGGTACTGCCCGCATAGGTCGTGGACAGGTAGATGTCGGTATCTCGCGCCGCGACAGCGGACGAGTACAGAGAGAGCGGCAGCACGGTCGCCGGGTTGGCCAGCGCCGCAATCAGGGTCCACGCCACGCGCCGTTGCCAGGGCTTGAGGGCAGGCTGTGTTTGGTCGGTGACTAGCATGATCGAGCCTCGCTTCCAGTCTAGGTAGTGCAAATCAGGGGCCGCAACTTTTCAAGAGCGCCCGAACGCCTTGGTGAACGATCGTTCGGCCAGCGAAAACCCCGTCGCGTGCATCGGCCCGAACGTCAAAATAGACCGCCTGCGGAGACTTCTCTCCCGTCATGTTGCCCTCTCCGACGCCGGCGGCTGCGCCACACGCTAGTTCGTTGGCGGTCAAGGTGACCTCCCTCAGGTGTTGGAACTGCGGAAGGCTAAAGTCATAATCATCGCTGAGATCGACGTCCATCGCAGCGCCATGGACGAACCCCGTGCGGTTGTTGGGGGCGTTCATGAAGGCCCAGATCGCGGCCTCCGCGTTGGCAAGATTTTGAGCGGCAATCTGGCTGGCTCCCCCTATCTTCAGCTCAATGACGCTGGTGCGCACCAACGACACGACGAGCAGCGTCATCATGACCAGCATGATCAGGCTGGTCACGAGCACCACGCCCGTTTGCGACTTGACTGTTCTCTTCATAGTGTCTTCATCATGGCAATGCAAGCCGTTGTGCGATATTGCGCACCTGGAACGACTGTGTGAAAACATGTCGATGATAGTTGCAGGGAAGCCCGTCATCAGTGCAGTTCAACTCGGCAACACCATCGCCATTCAGATCGTAGTCCCTGCTGTCATCGTTGTACCCATTGGTCGGCTTGGGCGAACGAACCAGGACCGAAACCCGCGCCGTCACCACTTGCGTAAACTGAATCTCGGTCGGTGCCTCCATGTACCTGTCTGGCGTACCGTTGCCGTCATTGTCGACACCATAGACAATCCGTACGGCCTCGATACCCTCGGCGACAGCCCGCTCGGCCATCGTCGTTGTACCCGCAACGTCGACAAGTTCCTGGCGAACCAGGGTAGGGATCGGCTGGTTGCCGTCATCGGTTGCCAGACAGACCGTACCACCGCTGCCGGTCGGACGACTACAGGGTCGCAGATAGTAGGCCCTTGCTTGATATGGGTAGATTGGAGCCTCGCCACCACCGAGAACGGTTCGCCTGGGCGGCGTTGCAAGAGCGGCGTACTGGTCACCTCGGAAAAGGATCCCGGTGGTCGGATCCGATTGCACATAAAGCGAGCCCGCCGCGAGTGCGGCAGACGGGACCGCGCCCCCCGTGGCGCCACGGACGATGAGAATGAAGCTTGGGCGGCCAGCCGCGCCGTCAATGAAGTTGCTGGCATTGATGCATGTGAGGGCGGTGTGCGCGGCGCTGGGAGTCACACCATGGAAGCCGGAGAGCGGTTGCGCAACATTGGTTGCCCAGCCTGCCGCGCAATCGCCGGTAACGGCAATGGCGACCGGCATCTTTACGTCGAAGGACGCGATATGGCCATAAAAGCCGGCCTGTCGGAGATCGGATCCAATGGCGTTAAGTGCATAGGTCCCGTTCTCCTGCATGCGAGCGAAATCGTCATTGACCTTGAAAACGCGCGTGGAATTGGCGAACAGCGTACCCAGGGCAAGCAGCAGGATGATGCCGATGGTCATCGCGACCATGACTTCGACCAGCGTCAGACCACGCTGCCGGGAGTTGGCGCCAGGTCGACGGGAGTGGCGCATTGTCATCAGCATCCCGGGCCACCAGGCAGACAAGTGGCGACGCGGAGCGTGACCAGACGGCGACGCGCGGCCGTCCCGTAGAGACCTGCGCCGCAGGCGGAGGCCGTCGCGTCCGGCGCGACCGTGTCACCTTCACCCTGCCAAGCAACGCTGACCCAGAAAATCGGCTGCGTCGCATCAGGGCGTTCGACACATCCGCGGGCGCCGATGATGCCGCCGACACGATTTGTCGCCGCATCCTTGGTTTCCGACGCCCCGACAAGCACACCATCCCAGGTTGCCAAGTGATTCTGCGCCATGTTGGCAGCGTCACAATCGGCGGTCCAACATTTCCCGGCATCGGAAAGCGCTTGGTAGGTGGCGAACCGTCCTCCCCGCCCCGGCATGTTGGGACCATCGGTCGTCCCCGTCACGTAGGCGGCTACCGCTCCCTGATTGGAGCGGATCTTCTCGGCCATCTCCTGCGCCATGGCCAGTGCCTGCTGCCGCTGATAGCCCTCGAACGAGGCGCGCTGCCCCTTGAGCATCAGGACGGCTATGCCGAGCAAACCAATCAGCAGGATAAGCAGGGATATCAGCACCTCGAGGAGGGTGAAGCCACGCTGGGAGCGATGAGCGGGTTTCATTCGCGGGGCCTCAGGGGCAAGCGGCCACACCCGCCGAAACGACCGCGACCCGGCCGGTCGGACTGAACTCCAGTTGACGCGCCGGCACACCGGCGGACGTGAACGTGGAACTGACCGTGATCCGCGGGATCGCGGCCAACAGCGCACCCGCATTGTAGGCGCGCACAGCACCATCGGCGCCGAACGTCAGGACGTCGAACGCGGTGTCGGCGCTGCAAACGTTGACCGTGGCGTCGAGGGCCGGACGCGAGGCAAGAACACACTCTTCCCCCGCTTCACACAGTCCATCGCCGTCAGTCTCGGGATCGAAAGTACCGTCCCGGTCGACGTCGTCGAACACCACCCAGCCTCCCACCCAAGCCGCTGTCGTGCGCGCGACGCCGACGCGACTGCTGCGCTTGATGGCTTCGACGCGCGCCAGCGCGAAGTCTGCCACCACATCCGACGTCACCGATCGCAGGCGCTGATTCGCCATCATTTCCCGGAACGGCAGCCACGCCATCCGCATCAGAATCCCCAGTATGGCGATGACGACCAGCAACTCAAGCAGGCTGAAACCGCCGTTCGCGTGGGGCTTTCCAAAACCTACCATGGCTTGTCTGTACCCGCCGTGTAGGCGTTGTCGCCGTTGGTGTCACGCCATTTCTGAGTCGCGTTATTGATCACCAGGTTGCCGTCGCCAGACATCTTGCCCGCTTTCGGCGACATGAACAGCAGGAAGGCTGGCGGCGTCGCGGCATTATTGACACCGGTGAAATCGGGATTGTTATAGTAGGGAGAGATGTCCGCCGGGAAGGTCATGTCCAGCTCGCCAGCCCCAAGTGGCGCTCCTGCCGTCCTCAAGGCCGTGGCGTACTGCCGATTGTCAAGCAGATACTGCTCCTGACGTTGCGCCACATCGAGTAGAAACTGCTGGGCGGCAGCGCGATGCGCTCGCCGTATGTATTCACTGTAGGCCGGTACGGCAATCGACATCAGGATGCCGAGAATCGCCACGACGATCAGCACCTCGATCAGGGTAAAGCCCGAATTCTTCTTGTCAGAGCGCTGGTCCATCGAAAAAACCTACTCTATCAGGTGTGGAAAGTCAAGGAAACGGCGATACGACTCTCTGCTCCCGGCAACGGCAGCCAATCGCGAATTGAATCATACGCCTACCTGCCCGCCGTGCAAGGACCGCGTGGGGCAGCGAACCCGTGTATGCGGACTCCGAGGGCCGGCCGCAGCGCTCGCTCAGGCGCCGTGCTCTTCCTGCCGACGGGGCCGGCCGTACCGCTCGAGCGCCACCAGCAGGGCCTGCGCAACGCGTGGCGAATAGAGCATCGCGAGGTGGCCAACCCCGCCGACCACGCGACTTTCCGTGCCAGGCAACTCGAGGCAGGCCTGTGGCATGACGAAGTTGTCGTGCGGACTGTAGATCACCGTGGTCTCGACCACCGCGGGCGGACGCGCCACGCTCTGCAGCCAGGGACTGCCCGGGCGCATCTGACGCGCATTCTCGCCGAAGCCGAGGAAGGCCAGGCGACTTCCCTGATGCGGCGTTCCCAGGGTCACCAGTCCGGCGACTCGCGCTCCGCCGAACCGCTGCAGATAGGCGCGCGCGACCAGACCGCCCATGCTGTGCCCGACGAGGATCAGTCTCTCGGCACCCGCCTCGCCAAGAACGGCATCGATGCGCCGGACCAAGGGATCGATGTAGTCGTCGATGCTCGCGTAGACGGGTTCGAGGTTGAGTGTCGCCACTGTCCAGCCGGCAGCCTCCAGCCTGGGGCGAAGCCACCACCACCCGGCGCGCGAGCAGCCATAGCCGTGAATCAGCAGTACCGGCGGGCGCCGATGCCGCGGCGCGCCGACGCTTCCGATAGCGCCTGCAGGGTGCGGCTGCAGCCGGTCCGCCCCCATCCACCAGCGTTCGAAGGGAAAGACGATGACAAAACTGCGGACAAAGGCAGCGTATTCGCCAAGGACCATTACCAGCGCTTGCGCCGCCGAGAGGCGCGGCGCCGGCGAGCGCCATGTCCAGGCACAAGCGTAGATCAGCGCCACCAGGGCGGCACGCAAGCTGAGCACGCCGAACAGCGCCACCAGGACCGCCACCCCGGAGGAAGCGTCGAAACCGTACTTGGCAAGCGCCAGATAGAGCAGCACTTCGAGCAACAGAGACAGACGTAGCGCGCGCGCCAGCATGGCAGCGAACCTCCCTCAGGGAATGAGCGGCGCTGGCCTGCCGGCCAGTTCGGCGGCGAGCAGGCTGGCATTGCGGGCGACCAGGCCGTAGATCGAAAGCTGCGGGTTGACGCCCAGGCTGGTCGGAAAGACCGAGCCGTCGTGGACTGACAGATTGCCCAGCCAGAAGTGCCGGCCACGGTGATCGACGACGCCACGCGGCGGGGCGTCGGCCATCGCGCAGCCGCCCATCACGTGCGCGCTCACCACCCGGCAGATGAGCGGCTTCAGCGGCAACAGGGCGATCCCCTTGCGCGCCTCAGCCCAACTCGTATAGCCGGGTGCCGCCTCATGAACCGGCGTGACCCAGCGCGCACCGGCGGCGAACTGAATCTCGGCCATCGCCAGCAGCGCGCGGCGGGCGGCTTCCCAGATCACGTCGCCGAGCGGGTAGTCGAGCACCGGCAGACGGTCGGCGCCGAGACGCACCTGACCGCCGCGACTTTGCGGATTGAAACCGTCGCGCAGCAGGGCCAGCAGGACGCTGGCACTGGTGAATTCGCGCATCAGGCGCGCATGCGCCTCGCCGTAACCCTGCAGCGTCGTCGAAAAGAGGACCGGGTGCAGCGGCGCCGCTTCGAGCTTGAAGCCCAGCGGCCCGTCGATCGGCGCCTGATGGAGGAAGTGATCCGAGTACATCGACTGCGGTGCGCCGGCGTAGCCATCGACGCGCTCGGGCATCAGCGCCGAAGAGATCACGACCGGGTGCAGGAAGGTCCGCTTGCCCAGCAGGCGGTGCGGGTCGGGAACGCCGCTGCGCATCAGCAGTGCAGGACTGCCGATGGCTCCGGCAGCGACAACGAAGTGGCGAGCGCGAAAATGTACCACCTTGCCGGAAGGGAAGATGCCGTCAGGCTTCAGCGCCAGGCAGTCGAGGCCGGTGACGCGACTGCCGGCAAAGCGCAGACGGTCGGCGCGCAGCCGGGTGTACAGTGTCGCACCGCGGCCCAGCGCCGCCGGAATGGTGGTCAGCAGCATCGACTGCTTGGCATTGGTCGGGCAGCCCATGCCGCAGTACCCGAGGTTCCAGCATCCCTTGACGTTGCGCTTGATGTGCCCGATGTCGATGCCGAGCTTCTCGCCGCCGCTGGCGAGTACCTTGTTGTTCGCGTTGGGCGGAGTGTCCCACGCACGCACCCAAAGCTTATGTTCCATCACGGCAAACCACGAACTCATCGCATTGACCGTCAGTTGCCGCAAGCCGAACTGCCGCTGCCAGAAGTCGAGGACTTCCGGTGGCGTGCGAAAGCTGCTGGTCCAGTTTACCGTCGTCGAGCCGCCGACACAGCGGCCCTGCAGGATGTTGATCGCCTTGTCCGCGGTCTTGCGTGCTCCCGACTCCTGATACAACTGCGGATAGGCGTCCGCTTCGCGCATCGTGAAGTCACTCGACGAGCGCAGCGGCCCCTCTTCGACCAGAACGACGCGCAGGCCGGCGTCACTGAGAATGTCGGCGCTCACCCCACCGCCGGCCCCGGTACCGACGATGATCACATCCGCCTCGATCGTCTGGCTCCTGGCCAGCGTCGAAGCATCCACGTGCTTCCAGCCGGAAGCGAGGCCAGTCTTGATCGGATCCAGCATCAGAAGTACCCCTTGGGTGGGCCGGGATAGCCAATGGCTTCCCAGGTATCGGGACGCGCATACCAGGCGCCGAAGGTCAGATCGTGCAGCGCCGCGTAGGCGCCCTGCAGCAGGCCCAAGCGGCTTGTCCGCCAGGATTCGAGGAACTCGCCGACATCGGCGACGCTCGCCTCACGCCATGGCTTGCCGACACCGGCGAGAAGCATTCTTGCGGGCGCCACGACCAGCAGGCCGAACAACTCGCCTACCTCCCGTTGCGTTGCCGGGGCAAGACCAGCGACTTCGCTGGCAATGCCATCGACGGTCAGCGCCACCAAGCGGCGCCGCGGCTCGCCAGCGGCGGGCAGCGCACCATCGAGCATCGCATTGCTCACGGCGCCGAGCATTTCGCGCTCGGCGGTGGTGAGAGGACGGGCACCAGCGGCGTTGAGCCAGCCGGCGAAGGTCAGCAACAGGCTGCCGCCGAGGCCGGTCCTGATGAACTGCCGACGGGAAGGTATCATCGCAGCAGGATCCTCGTCAGACGCTCGAAGACGGCCCCGTAAGGCGGCTTGAACAGGCCGATGGCGGAGAGGCGAGATTGTCGGAAGACCGCCTTCTTTACCGAGAACGTTTCGAAGCCCGCGAAACCGTGGTAACAGCCCATGCCGCTCGGGCCGACACCACCGAATGGCAGATCGTCCTGCGCGATGTGCAGAATCGTGTCGTTGACGGTCACGCCGCCGGCGACGGTTTCATTGAGCACGCGCTCGATGTTGGCGTTCTCGCGGTCGAAGTAGTACAGCGCGAGCGGCCGCGGCCGGCTGTTGACAAAGCGAATAGCCTCATCGAGATCGCGGTAGGGCAGCACCGGCAACAGCGGCCCGAAGATTTCCTCCTGCATTACGCGCAGACTGTCGCTGAGGTCGAGCAGCGCCAGCGGCGGCAGCCGGCGGGTCGCCGAATCGGCAACCGCGCCGGGCGCCAGATCGATGATCTTCGCGTTTCCCGCACGCGCTTCCTCCACGTACGCGCAGAGGCGAGCGAACTGGCGTTGATCGACGATCGTCGAGTAGTCGGTGTTGCTCTCGATGGCCGGATAGCAGTCGGCGACCACCTGCCGGGCGTGCTCGATGAACGCCTGCTCCTGGCCAACCGGAAGCAGCACGTAGTCGGGGGCAATACAGGTCTGTCCGGCGTTCATGCATTTGCCGATGATGATGCGCTCGACCGCTCGGGCAAAGTGGCCACTCGCGGCAAGCCGCGGCCCGATGATCGCCGGCGACTTGCCGCCGAGTTCAAGAGTCACTGGCGTCAGGCTGTCGGCCGCTGCGCGCATCACCTGCCGGCCGACCGGCGTCGAACCGGTGAACAAAAGATGATCGAAGGGTAGTCGCGCGAACTCCTGGGCCACGCCCACATCGCCTTCGACCACCGACAGTTCATCGTCGGCGAAGTATCTGGCGACGAGTTCGGCGAACAGGGAAGCAGTAGCCGGCGTGTTTTCCGACATCTTCACCAGTGCCCGGTTGCCGGCAGCCAGCGCCGCGGCGAGCGGTGCCGCGGCGAGAAAGATCGGGTAATTCCACGGGACGATGATGCCGACCGCACCCAGCGGCTGGTAGCGCACCTCGGCGCGACCCGGTTGAAACCACAGCGAAACCGAGCGCGCTCGTGGCCGCATCCAGCGCCGCAGGTGCCGGCGTGCATGGCCGATGGCCGCATGGCTGGGAAACAGTTCGAGCAAGCGTGTCTCGGCCACCGAGCGGTGGCCGAAATCACGACGAACCGCGTCGGCAAGCGCGGGCTCATTATCCAGGAGCAAGCGGTCGAGGGTCAGCAAGCGACGCTCGCGCACCGCCCGATCGGGATTCGAATCGCCACGCGCGGCTAGCTGCAGCCGCGTAAAGCGGCTCGCGAGCGGATCGGGATGGGGCATGCGCTGCTCCTTTCTGGGCTGATTTCCGGATCCAGTGTATGCGGTGCCGCGCGTTCGCGTTAGGGGTTGCCCTCTAAACGGGGTCGGGCGAACGATGCATAATCCGTCACCATGGACGATGCGACGGCTTTCACCGAAAAGCAGCAGAGCGCCGAGGCGCTGCGCCGACACCTGAAGACAGCCAGGGGCCTGCGCGAGCGGGCCAGCTTCGCGCCTGCCGCAGCGCAGGCCC
>JAFLDO010000028.1 GCA_017302455.1 Accumulibacter sp. | reverse complement strand
GACCGCTAGTCAGTCGACAGGTGGTGGTGAACCTGATCGGTAACACGACAACCGAGACAGGCTTGCGAATCCAGGCTGCGATCGATGAAAACGCCTATACGTCGGGAATCAAGGTGTCCGACGAAGAGCTTGCTTCACTTGCTATCGAGCGCGACGCGTTTCATGGCGAATGGAACTACCGGTTGATACCCCGGAAAAATGACGAATAACTCGTATTGTTCAAGTTATTTTTGCTTGCCGCCCAAGTGTCGTGCCTGGGCGGGAAAGGACCACGGCCTTACTTCGGTTTCTCGATGCGCGGGTGTGTCGCTCAGGCGGCAGAATCGCGCGAGTCGGCTGTTGTACGTGCTGCGGCGCCACTTGATCTGGATTCGGCGTGGCCGCCTGTCGTCCTTCGAATCGTCCCGCTTGCAGTGGCGAGATGCCTCGCCGTCGCCAGCCGCTTGACCGAACTCCCTAGCTGCGGTATACGCCGGTAGGTAGTGGGGTTGTTGGCTGTGCGGCGTGAACGATCTGCCTGGTTCGTTGGACCTGTGGGCGGGTCCGGACCGATTCAGAGAAAACCTTGAGGAGTTGCGATGGAACGTGAAGCGATGGAGTATGACGTAGTGGTTGTCGGCGCCGGGCCGGCGGGTCTGTGTGCGGCGATTCGTCTCAAGCAGATCAATCCCGACCTCGGGGTCATGGTGCTCGAGAAGGGTTCCGAGGTGGGGGCGCACATCCTTTCCGGGGCGTTGTTCGAGACCCGGGCGCTCGATGAGCTGCTTCCCGACTGGCAGGCGAGAGGAGCACCGGTGAACACGCCGGTCAGTGAGGACCAGGTCTTCCTCTATCGCAGCCAGAGCGCAGCGACCCGCTTGCCGGGTTTTGCCGTCCCCACGCCGATGCATAACACGGGCAACTTCGTGATCAGCCTGGGGACGCTTTGCCGTTGGCTGGCCGAGCAGGCTGAAGCCCTCGGTGTCGAGATCTTTCCGGGTTTTGCCGCCGCCGAGGTGCTCTACCACGAGGACGGCTCGGTCAAGGGTGTGGCGACCGGCGATCTCGGACGCGACAAGCAGGGCGAGGCGAAGGATAGTTTCCAGCCCGGAATCGAATTGCACGGCAAGTACACACTGTTTGCCGAAGGCGCACGCGGCCAGCTCGGCAAGGAGTTGATCGCCAGGTACGATCTCGCCGCCGGCGCGACGGCGCAGCATTACGGCATCGGTATCAAGGAACTGTGGCAGGTCGATCCGGCCAAGCACAAGCCGGGGCTCGTCGTTCACGGTGCCGGCTGGCCGCTCAGCGAGCACGGCGCCACCGGTGGTTCCTTCCTCTACCATATGGAAGACAATCAGGTCGTCGTCGGTCTGATCGCCGATCTCAACTACGCCAATCCCTATCTGTCGCCCTTCGAGGAGTTCCAGCGCTTCAAGTCGCAGGCCGAAATCCACAAATACCTGGAAGGCGGCAAGCGCCTGTGCTACGGCGCGCGGGCCATTACCAAGGGTGGGCTCAACAGCCTGCCGAAGCAGACGTTCCCCGGCGGTTTGCTGCTCGGTTGCGACGCCGGGACGCTCAATTTCGCCAAGATCAAGGGCATCCACACGGCGATGAAGTCCGGGATGCTCGCCGCCGAGACGGTCGGTGCGGCACTGCACGCAGGCGATTCGGGGCGTAGCGATCTGGTCGCCTACGCGCAGGCCTTCCGGGACTCCTGGCTCTATGCCGAGCTTCATCAGGCGCGCAATTTCGGGCCGGCGCTGCACAAGTTCGGGACCTTTCTCGGCGGTGCCTTCAACTGGATCCAGCAGAATCTGTTCGGCGGGCGGATGTTCTTCACGCTCAAGGACAGGACCAGCGACCACGAACAGCTTCAGCCCGCCGCGCGCTTCCAGCCGATCCAGTATCCCAAGCCGGACGGCGAAGTGACCTTCGATCGGCTGTCGTCGGTGTTCATGTCCAATACCGCACATGAGGAAGACCAGCCGGTCCACCTGCAACTGCTCGACAGCAGCAAGGCCATAGCGGTCAATTTCAAGGAATACGCATCGCCTGAACAACGTTACTGCCCGGCCGGGGTGTACGAAATAGTCGACGAAGCTAGCGGCCCGCGCCTGCAGATCAACGCCTCGAACTGCGTGCATTGCAAGACCTGCGATATCAAGGATCCGACGCAAAACATCCGTTGGGTGGCACCCGAGGGCGGCGGTGGGCCGAACTATCCCAACATGTGAGCGAGCTGGCGACCTGTCCAAGCGTCCCGGCGCGCGTGGAGCGCTTCGGGGCAGGCCAACGCGTGGAATTCTTCGTCAGCGGCCGGCCGGCGCGGCTGGCTGGTCTCTGGCGGCGTGTTGCGCGAGCGCCCAGTCGACGTGCTCGCGTACCAGCAGTGACGGGTCCTGCAGTCGTGAGCGCAGCGCCGCGATGATCGCCGGCGAACTGGCGGCGTTGCCGAGTGCGACGGCGATGTTGCGTAGCCAGCGCGCGTGCCCGATCCGGCGAATCGGGCTGCCGGCCAGCCGCTGGCCGAAGTCGTCTTCGCTCCACGCGAACAACTCCGCCAACGGCACGGCGTCGAGGCCGTTGCGAACGGCAAAATCGCGGTCGCCGAGGCGCGCAAAGCGGTTCCACGGACAGTACAACTGGCAGTCGTCGCACCCGTAGATGCGGTTGCCGACCAGCGGCCGCAGCGCGACGGGAATGGCGCCCGGCAATTCGATCGTCAGGTAGGAAATGCAGCGGCGGGCGTCCACCTCATACGGTGCCACGATCGCCGCGGTGGGGCAGGCCTCGAGGCAACGCCGGCAGTCGCCGCAGTGATCAGCGACCGCGGCGTCATGCGGTAGCGGCAGATTGGTGTAGATCTCGCCGAGGAAATGCCACGAACCGCCGCGTGTCAGCGACAGCGTGTGCTTGCCGCGCCAGGCGATCCCCGATCTGGAGGCAAATTCGGTTTCCAGGACCGGTGCCGAGTCGGAGAACACGCGGCAGGCAAAGGGCTCGCCGTGATCGAGCGCCGCGACTGCCTGCCGGATCCGATCGGCGAGTTTCTGGAGTCGCTGGCGAACCGTCTTGTGGTAGTCGCGGCCAAGCGCATAGCGGGAGACATAGGCCTGGTCGCCGTCGGCGAGCACCTGTCGGGCGTCGGCAGCGGCCGGCCAGTACGCCAGGCGGGCCGAAATGACCGACAGCGTACCCGGCACCAACCGCTCGGGTGCGCCCCGCAGCCCGGCGTGTTTGGCCATATAATGCATTTCGCCGTGACGGCCCAGCGCCAGCCAGCGCCGCAGCCACGGAGTCGCCGCCGTCACGTCGATGCCGGCAATGCCAATCGCGGCGAAGCCGAGTTCCTGTCCCCAATCCTTGATCCTTCTCGCCAATGCGGCGTAGGCGTAGTTTTCGGCGCGCTCGTCAGCCGGGCCGACGTCGCCACCTGTTTGGGAGTGACTTTCTTGCATAGCCCGGATCATAACCAGTCCTCACTCACCCTGCACCTGCCGGACGAAGCGGCGACCAGCGGACTGGGTCGCCACCTGGCCCCGGCGCTGGCGCCTGGCGTGGTCGTCTGGCTCGACGGCGACCTCGGCACGGGCAAGACCACCCTCGTTCGTTCGCTGTTGCGCGCATGCGGCCATGCCGGGCCGGTCAAAAGCCCTACCTACACATTGGTTGAAATTTATGTGATTTCGAGGATATACTGGTATCACTTTGATTTCTATCGTTTCAACTTTCCAGAAGAGTTCTTGGATGCAGGGCTTGGCGAGTACTTCCGTGACGATGCGATTTGCCTGGTCGAGTGGCCCGAAAAGGCTGCCGAATACGGGCCAGCGCCAGATCTCGTCGTTCGCTTCCAGTTTGCCGAGCCGGGGCGGACACTGGAGTTCGTCGCGTGTAGCGAGAAGGGGCAAGAATGTCTGAACATGCTGAAGAGCGGCTTGCCGGACGCCGCCGACTGATCAAGCTGGCCGGCGCTTCGCTGTTTCTCACGGTCACTCCGCTGTCGCAGGCGGCCACCAATCGCAACACGGGCATTCTCGCGGTACGCATCTGGCCGGCGGCAGACTATACGCGGGTGGCCATCGAACATACCGCACCGCTGAAGTACACACACTTCATCGTCAAGGACCCGGAACGTCTGGTGGTCGACCTCGAAGGTGTCGAATTCAACAATGTCCTCGATGGCCTCGGCAACAAGGTGGCCCCCAACGATCCAAACATCAAACTGCTGCGCGCCGGGCGTTACAAGCCGGGTGTCGTGCGCCTGGTGATGGAACTGAAGGGCGAGGCCAATCCCCAGGTTTTCGTCCTGCCGCCGGTTGGCGGTTACGGGCATCGCCTGGTGCTCGACGTCTATCCCTTGAACCCGCCCGATCCGCTGCTCTCGCTGCTTGACGGCAACGAGGCGCGACCCGCGCTGGTCGAGACCCGGCCCGCCATCAAGACCGAGAGCCGACCCGAGGTGGTGGTGGAAACGAAAGCCAGCCAGAAGCCCGAGCAGGTCGCCGAGCAGAAGCCGGCAGCCAAGCGACAGGGCCGGCCAGTCGTCGATCGCCTGGTCACCATCACCCTTGATCCGGGGCACGGCGGCGAGGATCCGGGAGCCATCGGCAGCGGCGGCAGCTATGAGAAGAACGTCACGCTGGCGGTGGCCAAGCGCCTGCGTGCCAAGATCGAGGCCGAGCCGAACATGCGCGCCGTGCTGACGCGCGATTCCGACTTCTTCGTTCCCCTGCACGCGCGTGTGCAGAAAGCCCGGCGAATCCAGTCCGACCTCTTCGTTTCGATCCATGCCGATGCCTTTGTCAGGCCCGATGCGAACGGGTCGTCGGTATTCGTCCTGTCGGAAAGCGGTGCCTCGAGTTCGGCCGCGCGCTATCTGGCGCAGAAGGAGAACGCCGCCGATCTGATCGGTGGCGTCAATATCGACGTCAAGGATCCGATCCTGGCCCGCACGTTGCTGGATCTCTCGCAAACGGCGACGATCAACGACAGCCTCAAGCTTGGCAAGGCGGTACTCGGCGAACTCGGCGGCATCAACCGCTTGCACAAGGCCAGTGTCGAGCAGGCCGGCTTTGCGGTGTTGAAAGCCCCCGACATCCCGTCGATCCTCGTCGAAACGGCCTTCATCTCGAATCCCGAGGAGGAGAAGCGCTTGAACGACGACGCCTACCAGGACAAGATGGCCGAAGCGATTTTCTCGGGAATCCGGAAATACCTGGCCAAGAACCCGCCGCTGGCCAAGTCGACACTGGCCAGACTCGATTAGCGCACCTGCTGACGGGCCACGAAAGCGAGGATTGGGCGGACCGCGACCGCGAGAAATAGAGGTTCCAAATCTCGGTCGGCGCTGCTAGAATACCGCTCCTGCATGCGCCTGAAGCATGGCCGTGCCGCTGTAGCTCAGTCGGTAGAGCAGCGCATTCGTAATGCGAAGGTCGACAGTTCGATTCCGTCCAGCGGCACCAGTAAATCAAGCACTTGGCCCCGGTCACAAGCCGGGGCTTTTTGTTGGGCCGCCGCCGGACCAGCAGCCGGTGGGAGGTTTTTGGGCTTGGCGCAGGCTGTTCTCCCTTCCGGTCGGCTCTTTCTTGGCGCTTGGGGAAGAATTTCTGCCGTGCCCGTGCCCGTGCCCGTGCCTGATCGCCGTCGGCGGAGATTTTCTCTTGTTGCCATCTCTCGGCGGCGCGTGAAGATAGACAGGTCGCTTCTCACCGATGGACGTCGGCGACTCTACTGTGGCCCTGCGCACCGCGCAAGCCGTTGCGCACGAACGCCCATCCTGCGCGAGGATGCGAATGTCGCCCAGGGCAGCGAGGCCTCTGTCTGGTCAGACATTCATGCAGTTCGAAGGCGAAGCTCCCCCCGGCAACCCGCGGTTCGGCAGCCACATCGAGACGCCGCTTGTCGAGATCGAGCCTTTCTGGGCGGGTCAGCGCTGGCGCGGCTCCCACCCCCGCGGCCCGGAGATCGGTCGGTCGAGCAGCACCTCGGCCATGGCGCGGTCCTCGTTCCCCTATGCCGCGACAAAGAGATGAACACAAGACAGGAAGCTCTCGTCGTTAGCGAGTCGTTACCGCTCGGTCAACAACCGCACCTGCACTCGCCCCTTGCCCAGATGCGCGGCCAGCAGTCTGTAGGTGTCCCGGTCGAATCGCCCCTGGCCCGACTGACCCAGAAGGATCTCCTGGACTCCGACCTCGCTGCGCGCGCTGCCCAGGTGCCGCCAGCCGTTGACGACGTGGACTTCCTCCACTCTCCGCAAATCGTCCCGCTCGACGACGCCGATCGCTCCGGGGTAGGGCCAGGCGGTGAGCTTCAGCTTCATCAGCGCCGACAACATGCGATCGCTGTGCACGCCGATGGCTTCCTTGCCCACACAGGCGCCCCGGCAATGCTTGACCTGATGGGAAAAGCAGGGGCGTCCGGGGCCGGCGGGTTTCTCCAGTCCGAGGATTATCGGGCACAGTCCATTTGCTGCAGCCACCTTGCGCAGGCTGTCGGTGGCTTCCCGCCGGTTGGCAAAGAGACCGAAAAGGTCGTTCGAGCGCACGAAATCGGCAGTCTGGCCGCTGACCAGTCTGAGCCGGCAATCGCCTGGCGCCACCTGCACCAACTGCCAGGTGCACAGGTCCGAAGAGCGGCGCAACCGATGATTGTGTATCGGCTGACATTCCTTGATCAGTCGCGATTCCAGCAGCAGGGCGCCCAGCTCACCGACCGTCTCCTGCCAGCGAAGGCGACGCACTTCCTGACTGAGGCGCATCTCCTTGTACTCACGCAGGTCGGACGCGAAGTGAGCGCGTACGCGCTGACGCAGGTTGACGCTTTTCCCCACGTACAGAAGTGCGTCGTTGTCGCCGTAGAACAGGTACACCCCGGGAGATTCGGGCAGATCGTCGAGTAGGGCAGAATCCAGGTGGGGCGGCAGGCTGGGGCGCTTGAGCTGCTGACGGATGGCTTCGGCCAGAGCCTCTTCGCCGCGTTCCCGTTTCAACACGCACCAGAACTGCCCAAGCAGGTGGGCAGCGGCCAAGGCGCCGGAGTGGACGCCCGTCGTCAAATCATGACGGACCATGAGACTCTCCAGGTGGTGCTTCTGGTGTTCCGGGAAGAGCTTGCGAGACAGACGAACAGTACACAACACGTCGGCCCGGAAGGACTTCCCGAGACGTTGGAATTCTCGCTTGACGAAGGCATAGTTGAAGCGGGCATGATGGGCAATGAACAGACGCCCGTGCAGGCGATCAGCCAGTTCTGCGGCGACCTGGGCGAAGGTCGGGGCGTCGGCCACCGTCGCGTCGCGGCTACCGTTGAGTTGCTGGATGAATTCAGGGATAGGCCGCTGTGGGTTGACCAGAGTGCTCCAGGTCGAGACCCGGTCACCCTCTGCTTCCAGCACGCCGATCTTTGTGATGCGGTCCCGTAACGGATTGGCCCCGGTGGTCTCCAGGCCGATGAAGGCGAGCCGCGCGGGAATCACAAGGTCAAGCCGGGTGAGCGGCAGATCGAACCGTTGAGCGATGTCCTTGCCATGATGGCCGACCGTCCGGACAAGAGGATCATAGGCGATCCAGCGAGTTGCGTAGCTCGCCTGCCTGCTCCTGAAACGAACGTCGCGTTGCCTCATCCATTTTCGCCAACTGCCGATAGACCATGCCGAGGCGCGGATTTCTCGAGAGTTTTTCGGTGTTGCGCGCAAAAAAGTCCCAGTAGAGCGAGTTGTAAGGGCAGGCTCGCTCGCCGGTGCGCAGCTTCTTGTCGTAATGACAGCCCTTGCAGTAGTCACTCATGCGATCGATGTAGGCGGCGCTGGATACGTACGGCTTGGTGGCCAGCAGCCCGCCGTCGGCGAACTGGCTCATGCCCAGGGTGTTGGGGAGTTCGACCCATTCGAAAGCGTCGACGTAGACGCCGAGATACCAGCGATGTACCCCAGCGGGGTCCAGTCCGGCCAGCAGCGCAAAGTTGCCGATCACCATCAGTCGCTGAATGTGGTGGGCGTAGGCCTGTTCGAGAGACTGGCCGATGGCGTGGGCGAGACAGCGCATCTTGGTCTGACCGTTCCAGAACCATCCCGGCAGCGCCCGCGTGTGGTCAAAGACGTTCTGCTCGACATACTCCGGCATGTGCGCCCAGTAGAAGCCGCGAACGTACTCGCGCCAGCCGATAATCTGCCGGATGAAGCCCTCGGCTGTTGCCAGGGATACGCATCCCGCGTGCCAGGCGGCTTCGGCCCTGGCGACGACCTCGCGCGGGTCGAGCATCTTGGTGTTCAGTGCAAATGACAAGAGCGAGTGAAACAATCGCCAGGCGCGATGGCTCATCGCGTCCTGAAAGAGACCGAAGTGCGGCAGCGCCTTCTCGATGAAGGCATCGAGTTGCTGCAAGGCGTCGGCGCGATTGAGCGGCCAGGCCAGTTGTCCCGCGTTGGCCTCGCCGAAGCTGTTGACGCCTGCGGAGACGATCGTCTGCCAGAGCGCTGAATGGTCGTGAGACGCCCGGAAGTCGGCGGGTTCGGACGGTAGCCCCGGCCAGGGCTTGCGGTTGTCGTGGTCGAAGTTCCATTGGCCGCCGACGGGTTGGCTGGCGCCATGGGTCAGCACTCGATGTTGCACCCGCATATGGCGGTAAAACTTCTCCATCACCCATTGCTTACGGCCCGAAAACAGCCGCGCCGCCTCGTCGCGCAGGGTGTAGAAGTGCTCGCTTTCCACCATGCGGCAGGGGATGGATCGGCTCCGCCCGTAGTCGGCCAGTTGCGCGTCGAGTCGCCATTCGTCAGGCGTCTGGTATTCAAGGGCTCGAACGTTGAAGCGAATCATCAGCGCATCGAGGTTATCCGGCAGCGCTTGCCGGTTGTCCGGATCATCGATCGTCAGGTAGTGCACTCTGTGTCCGGCCGCACGCAACTGACGCGCCAGATCGCGCATCGCGGCAAAGATGGCGATGATTTTCTGGGCGTGGTGCAGCACGTAGTCGGTTTCCTGGCGCATTTCCATCAAGACGTACAGAACGTCGTCGCGCTGTTGCTCGAACCAGGTGTGCCGTGGGTTGAGCTGGTCCCCGAGAATCAGCCGAAGGGTTGTGCCGGGACTCATGCGGTTTTCTGGCAAAGCCCGCGGCGCCGGCGTTGCGGCAAGCCGTGCTGCCGTTCCAGGCCGGGCCAGTCGCGCGTCAGAGGGAAAGGTCTGTCGCGCGGCCGCGACTGAGCAGGTCCGGTCGTCAGCATCGCGCGAACGACCGCAACACCTGTTCGGCGAGCGTCCGGCCGCTGCGCCAGGCACCCTCCACTTTGCCACCGTTGAGCCAGTCACCACAAAGCCCCAGACCAATCTCCGGGCGCCAGACGCAAGCCTCGGCGAGGGCCGGTTCGGTGTCGGCGTAACGCCAGCGGTGCGCATTCCATTCTTGAGGGGACGGACCGCCCAGTTGGCCAAAGGCGTACAGCAGCGCTGCGGCGACGCTCTCGGGATCGTCTTCCAGATGCGCCTCGCTCCATTCTGCGCGGGCATGCAGAAGCCAGGTTTCCTCGCCGCTGCGGCCCGGCTTGCTGTTGTTGCGGGCGATCCAGCGCAGAGGGCCGTGATTGACGAAGGCGGCATCGAAAGGCAGGTCCACCGGTGCGGCAAAGCGCAGGAGCAGCGCCCAACAGCCGCGCATCACGGCACTGCCGGCCAGTGCCGCCAACTCAGGGGCCAGCCGCTCCAGCAAGGGTACCGCCTGCGGCGCCGGGACGGCCAGCAGGACGGCAGCAAAGCGCGCCTCCAGCCAGCCCTGTTCGGCCGAGAAGACCTGCCAGCCCGGCGCCCGGTGCCTGAGCTGCTGGATGCGCGTTGTTGCTTGCACGGTCAGCGTGCTGGCCAGATAACGGGCAGGCGCCGTCATGGCCGGCGTGCCGACAAAACGCTCGACCGTCGATTCGCGTCCTGCCGGCGAGTCGCCATCAAACAGCCATAGCCTCGGCGTCCACAGGCCGGCCACCCCGGCCTTCTGCCAGCGTGCCACTTCTGCACGGAAATCGGGGTGGCGAGCGGTGAAATACTGGGCGCCGTGATCGCACTGCCAACCGTCGCCGCGACGGGTGTTCATGCGTCCGCCCGGGCCGCGACTCTTGTCGAAGAGACTGACGTCGAGGCCAGCCTGTTGCAGTGCCGTGGCGCAGGACAGGCCCGCGATGCCGGCACCGATCAGCGCCAGATGGGGAGTGGGATTCATGGTTTCCTTGTCAGTCATCGATCCGACGAGCGTGCGCGCAGATCGTTCTCGGCACAAGTCATTGCCAGCCTTGCAGCCAGTGCTTGCGGTCGGTCAGATGGCGCCAGGGCAGCGAGACCACTCGACGAGAGTACACCGCCTCCAGTTCGATGCTCTCGATTCGAGTCGCCGGGGGCTCCGGCTGAATCACCCCGGTAACGATGAAGTGCTTCTCCTTGTCGTGCGGGGTAGCCGCTGTCCACTTGCTGAGCAGCAGCTTCTGCGGGTTCAGGCGGCGAGTAGTCGGTAACCCGGAAGCCTTGACATCGATTCCGGATGGGGCGGATGATCTTTCAGTCTTGTTCATAAATGTCCTAGACAAAACATGCGTTGAGTAGTATTGTAAGGGCAAATGTACGGTACAGTTCGATAAATTGTCTATAACAATGGATATTTTCGAATCGATCAGTCTGCTGATGTCTGGGGCTGAACACGAATCCATTCCTGCAGAGCAGGCGAAACTGGAGGAGAGACGTCATGGAAAAAGTAGCTTTGGTCACCGGCGCGGCAGGCGGGCTGGGTCAGTCGGTAGCGGTCAGGCTGGTAGAGGCAGGCTGGCGATTGGTCGTAACCAGCCGGGAAGGCGAGCGACTGGCCAGCAGCTACGGCGACCGCCACCTTCAGGTGGTCGCTGACTGCTCCAGCGTGGCCGGGGCGCGCCACATTCTGGAGGTGGCCAAAGCGCACGAGATGCTGCCGACGGCCTTCGCGCACTGCGTCGGGAATATTCGCCTGGGCGCCTTGCATCGGCTGTCCGAGGCCGACTTTGCGGCCTGCCTCAACGCCAACCTGATCAGCGCCTTCCATACGCTGGCGGCTTTCATCGGCGCCGTGCGCGACGCGAAGTGTCCGGGATCGGCGGTGCTGGTCTCGTCGGCGGCCGCACGCATCGGCACGCCCAATCACGAGGCGGTCGCGGCAGCAAAAGCCGGCGTCGAAGGACTGGTACGCAGCGCGGCAGCGACCTATGCGGGTAATGGCATCCGGATCAACGCCGTCGCCCCCGGCATCATGGACACGCCGGCCGCGACGGCTATCCTGGGCAGCGCGATGGGCCGCGACGCGGCGGCTCGCCAATACCCCTTGCCGGGCATTGGCTCGCCGGACGAACTGGCGGAGCTGATGGTCTGGCTGCTTTCCGAGAAGGCGGCCCGGGTGACCGGCCAGGTGTGGTCGATGGACGCTGGCTTTTCCACGATCCGGCCACTGGTCAGGTAAGGCGGTATGGAGCACTCGCTGCCTGGTCCCATGCCGCACAGCGTTGCCTGGCTCGGTTACGGAGGACTGCTGCCGTTTATCGTCCTGGCGCCCGCGAGCCTCGTCGACCCACAGCACGCAAGGCTCTGGAACGCGGCCCTGCTTACCTACGCGGCGGTGATCCTGACCTTCGTCGGTGCCCTGCATTGGGGATTCGCGATGGCTTTGCGGGATCTTGGCGCGAGTCGGCGGACGCGCTGCTTCGTCTGGAGCGTCGTCCCGGCGCTTCTCGCCTGGTCGGCATTTCTGTTTTCGCCGATGCTGGCGAGTCTTCTTCTGGTGACCGGGTTTCTGGCCCATTACTGGCAGGATAGACTTCTGGTCGCCGCGAGCCATTTGCCGACCTGGTACCTGCCCTTGCGCTTCCGGCTGACCACCGTTGCCTGCCTTTGCCTGATGGCGGGTGCTTTCGCTGAGACCTCGTAATCGGTCAAGAACTGTCGAGCAAAGGAGTAACGATGAACGCCTTCAACAGACTTCCGGGATTCGTGCAGACGCCGGCTGGGCGGGAGCGTGACGTCCTGCGCCTCTTGCCCCGCGTGCTCGTTTTCGGCACGCTGCTCTTGGCCCTGCCGTCGCTCGGCGCGAGGATCTTTTTTGGGGAAGGGGATGCCGTGGTGGCTTCTTCTCTCCTCCAGATGGTCGATATTCTGGCGATCAGTATCCTGGTCCTGCACTGGACGGCAGTGTTGACCATAGCCATCGCTGCATTCATCGTCATGATCATGAAAGGGCCCGCTTATGTGGCGGACGCGTATCCCGTCGAGGATTCGGAGAGCCCGGATTCTTCGGACCGGCGTTAGCATTCTTCGTGCCGAAGGGTTGTTCGCCAAATGCTCCGGGCTACTGTGGCAGCGAATGGAAGCCGAGCCAAGATGGTCGACGATGAGCAAAGCAAGCGCGATGTGAATGCCTCGGCTGTTCCCGGCGGACGCGGGTCCCGGCTCGCTCGCTTGGGCACTCTCGCTGGTGGTGTTGCCGGGAGCATGTTGGCCGAAGGCGCCCGCCAGTTCGCCCAGGGGAAGCGACCACGAATCCGTGATCTGCTGCTGACCCCGGCCAACGCCCGCCGTGTTGCCGATCAGCTTGCGCAGTTGCGTGGTGCGGCGATGAAGTTTGGTCAATTGCTGTCCATGGATGCCGGCGACCTGTTACCGCCGCATTTTGGCGATGTCCTCGCCCGCTTGCGCGCGGACGCGAAAGCCATGCCAATGAGCCAGCTCGTCAATGTACTCGAGGCCAACTGGGGAAAGGGCTGGGACCGTCACTTCCGGCAGTTCTCCTTCACGCCGCTGGCGGCGGCATCGATCGGACAGGTGCATCTCGCGGAAACGAAGGACGGGCGGCGCCTGGCCATAAAAGTCCAGTACCCCGGCATTCGCCGGAGTATCGACAGCGACATCGACAATGTCGCCACCTTGCTGCGTTTTTCCGGCCTGCTGCCCAGCGGCCTGGATGTCGGGCCGTTGCTGCGCGAGGCGAAACGTCAGTTGCACGCCGAAGCGGATTACCTGGGCGAGGGAGTCTGGCTGCGCCGCTACGCCGGACTGCTTGCCGACGCGCCCGAGTTCATGCTTCCCGAGGTGTATGACGACATGACGACGGACAGCGTCCTGGCGATGTCCTGCATGGGTGGAGTGCCGGTCGAATCCTTGCTGGATGCCCCGCGAGCAGAGCGCGACCGTGTGGCCGGGCTGCTCTTCAGCCTCCTTTTTCGGGAGATCTTCGAATTTCGATTGATCCAGAGCGACCCCAATTTTGCCAACTTTCGCTACGACCGCGCCACCCGAAAACTGATTCTGCTCGACTTCGGCGCCACCCGACCCTACACGGCAGAGATCGTCGACGCCTATCGCCGGCTGATGGCGAGTGCCATCGTCGGAGAGCGGTCGGAAATGAGTGCGGCCGCCAGCGCCATCGGCTATTTTCGGGCGGACATCGGGGAACGGCAGCGGCAACTCGTCCTTGATGTCTTCCTGCACGCCTGCGAACCCTTGCGCCATGCCGGTGCCTACGATTTCGGCAATTCGGATCTGGCAGCGCGCATCCGCGATGCCAGTCTGGCTTTGAGCACCGAAAGGGATTCCTGGCATACGCCGCCGGCGGATGCGCTGTTCTTGCACCGCAAGGCCGCCGGTCTCTATCTGCTGGCGGCAAAGCTCAAGGCGAGGGTGGATGTTCGCGCCCTGTTCCTGCCTTACGCGTCCCGGCAGGCGCCGTCATGAGCCGGCGGTGAGATGCCTGCCGCCACCTGACCCGTCGTGCGCTCGACAAGTCGGCCTTCTGATTGCCGATCCACCGTTGGGGTCCTTCAGGCTCGATCTGCACGCCATCGATCGAGCAAGGGCTGCGGCGCGCTCGAAACCGCTCGCTGGCCGGAACTTGGGCCGGTAGACTCCTTGCCGCCGCTGAATTCCTTTGTCGAACGGCAGGAAGATCGACAAAGGACTGTGGACTTCAGACAAGAAAATGAGCCGACCCACGAGGTCCGGCTTTTTGCTTCAGGGGCGCGGAGGATGGGTCGGGAAGCGATCGGCGGGCGGCTCGCTGCCCGCGTCCGTCACTTCCACATCGCCCGCATCCGGGCGGCGAGGTCCAGCGCCTGCTGTTTCGCGTTCGGATTTGCCGGCGACGCTGCCGCCGGCGCCGGCCAGGCGACCTGCTCGAAACAGGGCAGCAACGCGTTGGGAATGAAGCGTGTGCGGTTGGCATAGAGATGGCGATCGCCGAAGCCGGGCTGGTGGGAAACGTAGAAGCGCTGCGGCACGATGAGGTCGAGGTGTTCCTTGGCGCGGGTCATGGCAACGTACAGCAGGCGTCGCTCTTCCTCGATTTCGGCTAGCGAGCCGGTCGCCATGTCGGAAGGAATGCAGCCGTCGACGACATTGAGGACGCTGACGGCGGTCCACTCCTGGCCTTTCGCCGAGTGGATCGTCGACAGGATCAGGTAGTCCTCGTCGAGCAGCGGCGGCCCCGCCTGGTCGCTGGTGGCCTCGGGCGGGTCAAGCGTCAATTCGGTGAGGAAACGTTCGGCGCTAGGATAGGTGACGGCGATGCGGGCGAGTTGTTCGACGTCGGCCTGGCGGACTTCGGCATCATCATGCAAGCGGTCCATTTGCGTCTGGTACCACGCACAGATCCGGTCGAAGGTCGCCGGCCAGGGTGTGGCCGCCGGTTCGCTGGCGGCGACTACCGCCGCGAACTCGAGCCAGCCGGCCGTGGCGCTTTCCGGGACTGGCTGTTCGGCAAGCAGCGTGCAGCCGGGGCTGGCGCTGGCGATATTGTCGAGCACCCGGCCGGCGGTCTTCGGGCCGATGCCGGCAACCAGTTGCATGGCGCGGAAACCGGCAAGGCGGTCGCGCGGGTTCTGCGCCCAGCGCAGGAGCGCCAGCACATCCTTGACGTGCGCCGCTTCGAGAAACTTGAGGCCGCCGAACTTGACGAAAGGAATGTTGCGCCGGGTCAATTCCAGTTCGAGCCGGACGCTGTGCTGGGCGGTCCGAAACAGTACGGCCTGTGCCTTCAGCCGGATACCGGATTCACGTCTGGCGAGCACCTGCTCGACGACGTGCAGCGCCTGATCGGCATCGTCGCGCACCGCAATCAGCCGCGGTTTGCCGGTGGACGCGCGGTCGCTCCACAGGTCCTTCGTGAAGCGCTCGCTGGCGAGGGCAATGACCTGGTTGGCCGCGGCGAGTATGTCCTGGGTCGAGCGGTAGTTGCGGTCGAGCGTCACGAGCTGCGCCGGCGGATCGAAATGCGCCGGAAAATCGAGAATGTTGCGCACGGTGGCGCCGCGAAAGGCGTAGATCGACTGCGCATCGTCGCCGACGACGGTGAGACCGCGGCCGTCGGGCTTCATCGCCAGCAGGATTGCCGCCTGCAGGCGGTTGGTGTCCTGGTATTCGTCGACCAGCACATGGCTGAAGCGTTCGCCGATTTCGCGACCGAGGGCAGGGTCGCTGACCATCTGCGCCCAGTAAAGCAGCAGGTCGTCGTAGTCGAGCACCCGCTGCGCCTGCTTGGTCTCGACGTATTCGAAAAACAGGCGTCTCAGATCGGCTTCCCATTCCGAACACCACGGAAAGGCCGACTGCAGTACCTCGCCGAGGCTGGCGCGGGTGTTGACGACGGCGGAGTAGATCGCCACGCAGGTCGCTTTCAGCGGAAAGCGTCTGCTCTTCGCCGACAAGCCGAGGCCGTGGCGAACGAGATTCATCAGGTCGCCCGAGTCCTGCCGGTCATGGATCGTGAACGCGGGGTCGAGCCCGATGCGGCCCGCGTACTCGCGCAGCAGGCGTGCGCCGATGCCATGGAAAGTGCCGGACCAGGCGAGTGCCGGTGTGCCGGCCGGCGTGCGATCGGCCGCCCGCCGGACGAGAATGCGTTCGACGCGCCGTGTCATCTCGCTGGCCGCGCGTCGCGAGAAGGTGAGGAGCAGGATCCGGCCGGGGTCGGCACCCTGGGCGACGAGATGGGCCACACGGTGCGCGAGGGTACTGGTCTTTCCCGATCCGGCGCCGGCGATGATCAGCAGCGCGCGCGAGTCCGGAGCCTCGCCGGAAGGATCGGCGGGTCGGCCGATGCCGAAAGTGGCAGCTGCGCGTTGCGCCGCGTTGAGTCGCGCGAGCGGATCGGCGACGGGGGGCGGAGTCAGGTCGGCTGGCAGCATCATGGCTTTGCCGGTCGCGCCCGCAGGAGCCGACTGGGTGGAGGGTGCTGCCGATGCGTCTGTCGGGCGTGTTCGACTGCCTGAACCATTCTGACCGAGATCTCCTCAACTACTGTGGGTATCGACAGTATAGCGTGGTGGCACGGGTTCTCAACGGATCGGGTATCCGGGAAACGGCAAGTGTGTGCTCGTCAGCACGGGTCGAGGTTCGCGAAGACCAGTCCATCGCCGGGAGAGAAGCCCAGGCCGCAGACATCAGGCAGCATCAGCCGGCCTGCCGCAATGGTAGGTGGTACTCCGGTGTCGCGACTGAGCCACGCGGACGTTGCCAGTCCGTGCTCCCGGCGATTGTCGAGGGCGGCCGCGAGATGCCCGGCGGCGATGACGCCGCAGGCGCTGTCGACGCTGCTGGTGACGATGCATTCCAGGCCCGCACTGGCCGCCCGCCGGGCGATGGCGATGGCGGGCAGCAGGCCGCCCGAGCGTGTCGGCTTGATCACCAGCCGGCGCACCGTGCGCGTGCGCAACAGTTGGTCGAGGTCGAGGCTGGCGGTGGACTCGTCGACGGCGATGGCGATCGGCGTGCTCGCCTGCAAGGCTTGCAACTGATCGAGTCGCGGCTCGGCCAGTGGCTCTTCGATCATGTCGATCGGCAGGTCAGCGCAAGAGCGCAGGAAGCGCTCGGCAGCGCCGGCGGTCCAGGCGCGGTTGGCGTCCAGTCGCAGTTCGACGCCAGCCGGTAGCAGGCCGGCGATCTGTCGCAGGCGGTCGATTTCGCGATCGACAGCGGCGACGCCGACCTTCAGCTTCAGCACGCAAAAACACTCGCCGCAGGCAGCCAGAACGGCGGCGTCGGTAACTTCGCCGAGACTGCCCAGCGCGGCATTGACCGGTACCGCGCGCCAGTCGGCCGCCGGCCCGGCTGCCTGCCGGGGGTCTTGGAGGTAAGCCGCAAGTGGCCGTCCGGCGTGCTGCGAGAGGAGGTCGAGGAGCGCCATTTCGATCGCGCAGCGGGCAGCCGGCGCATGCCGGCTGGCGGGGTTGTCCAGCGCGGCCAGAGCGTCGCTGGCCGGCCTGCCGATCAGCCGCCGCGCTTGCGCGCGCAGGGCAGACTCGGCTTCGGCAGGCGTCTCCGTGCCGCTCGCCGGCAGCGGCGCGCAATCGCCGTAGGCGCGGGCGCCGTCGTCGGTGTCGAGGCGCAGCAAGCAGCCCCGACGTTGCGTGAAGGCGCCGGTGGCCGTCAGCCAGCGTGCGCGCAGCGGCAGACAATAGCGATGCACTGCGGCAGCGGCGATCTTCATGGCGCTGGCCGCGCCGCGTTCGCGCCTTCGGCGCCGACCGGCGATGCGGCATCCGATCGGTCAGCCGGGCCCTGGCGGACTTGGCACCCGGTCAGGGGCGCCGCCGGTAGCGCGAGAATCGGGGTGCCCGCTTTTCGAGCCAGGCGTTGCGTCCTTCCTGGCCTTCTTCGGTCATGTAGAAGAGGCCGGTGGCGTTGCCGGCGAGTTCCTGAATACCAGCCAGGCCGTCGGTATCGGCGTTGAAACCGGCCTTGATCATGCGCAGCGCCATTGGTGAGAGTTGCAGCATCTCGCGGCACCAGCGTACCGTTTCTTCCTCGAGCTCGGCGAGGGGAACGACGGCATTCACCAGACCCATGGCGAGCGCCGCCGGGGCGTCGTACTGGCGGCAGAGCAGCCAGATTTCCTTGGCCCGCTTCATGCCGATGGTGCGCGCCATCAGGCCGGCACCGAGTCCGGCGTCGAAGCTGCCGACGCGCGGTCCGGTCTGCCCGAAGCGGGCGTTGTCGGCCGCAATCGTCAGGTCGCAGACCAGATGCAGCACATGCCCGCCGCCGATGGCATAGCCGGCGACCATCGCCACCACAGGCTTCGGGCAGCGGCGGATCTGCATCTGCAGATCGAGGACGTTCAGGTGCGGCATTCCCGACTGGTCGTGGTAGCCGCCATCGTCGCCACGCACCGTCTGATCGCCTCCCGAGCAGAACGCCTGGTCGCCGGCACCGGTCAGGATGATGACGCCGACTTCCGTATCGAACTGTGCTCGGTGCGTGGCATCGATCAGTTGTTGGATGGTTTCGGGCCGAAAGGCATTGCGTCGTTCGGGCCGATTGATGACAATGCGGGCGATGCCTGCGGCGGTGTCGTAGCAGATGTCGGAGTAGGTCGGGTCGGCAGGGCGTGGCTGCCAGTCGAGGGCGGGGCGGATCATGTCGGCGGTGTCATCAACGAGGGGTGAGGACGGCAGTATAGCGGCTGACGGTAGTCGGTCGACGGCGGCAAGTCGTCGGGCAAGCTGAGGGGTACCGGCGCCAACAACGACGAGGGGGGGATGACATGCAGCGCAGGATCCTGGCTGGTGACCGACTGATTGCGGCCTTTCTGGTCGGCTGTGTACTCTTCAACTACCCCGTGCTTTCCCTCTTCGACCGCAACAGCGAGGTCTTCGAGATCCCGCTCATCTATGCGTATGTTTTTGTCGCCTGGGCCTTTGTCATCGCCTTGATGGCGTGGGCCGTCGAGCGCCGCGTCAGGTAGTCGGCCCAGATGCTCGAAGCTCCGGTCGTCGTCGCCGCTGCGCTGTTCTACCTTGGGCTGCTGTTTGCCGTGGCCTGGTGGGGTGACCGGCGCGCCGACCAGGGCAAGTCGATCATCGCCAACCCGACCATCTACGCGCTGTCGATGGCCGTTTACTGCACCACCTGGACGTTCTACGGCAGCGTTGGCCGCGCCGCCGTTTCCGGGATCGGTTTCCTGCCGGTCTACCTCGGTCCCACGCTGGTGATGGCGCTCGGCTGGTTCGTGCTGCTGAAGATGATTCGCATCGTCAAGGCCAACCGCATCACGTCGATCGCCGACTTCATTTCCTCGCGCTACGGCAAGAGCCATCTCCTCGGTGGCCTGGTCACGATCATCGCCGTGGTCGGCATCATTCCCTATATCGCTTTGCAACTCAAGGCGATGTCCGGCACCGTCAGCCTGCTGCTCAGCTACCCGGAAATCGTCATGCCGAGCCGCAGCGCCACGATGTCGGTGGCGGCCGACATGAGCTTCTACATCGCCCTGATCCTGGCGGCTTTCACGATCGTTTTCGGAACCCGACATCTCGATGCCACCGAACGTCACGAAGGCATGGTGGCGGCGATCGCGCTGGAGTCCGGCGTCAAGCTGGTCGCTTTCCTTGCTGTCGGCGTCTTCGTCACCTATGGTCTCTACGACGGCTTCGGCGACATCTTCGAGCATCTCGCGACGCATCCGGAGTTGCGCCATCTGATGACGGCGATTCCGTCCGGCCAGGGCTACACGGGCTGGTTTTCGCTGATCCTGCTGTCGGGGCTGGCGGTTCTTTTCCTGCCGCGCCAGTTCCAGGTTGCTGTCGTCGAGAATGTCAACGAGGCGCATCTGAAACGCGCGGCATGGCTCTTTCCACTCTATCTGCTGCTGATCAACATCTTCGTCCTGCCGATTGCGCTCGGTGGTCTGCTGCATTTCTCCGGGCAGGGCGTCGATGCCGATACCTTCGTTCTCACGCTGCCGATGTCGCAACGGCACGAGGGACTGGCGCTGCTGGTCTTCATTGGCGGCCTGTCGGCGGGGACCGGCATGGTCATCGTCGAAACCATTGCCCTGTCGACGATGGTCTGCAACGACCTGGTGATGCCCCTCTTGCTGCGCCACAAACGCCAGTCGCTCGACGAGTCGAAGGACCTCTCGGGAGTGCTGCTCGGCATTCGACGCGGCGCTATCGTCGGCATTCTGCTGCTCGGCTACCTCTATTTCCGATTGGCAGGCGAGGCCTATGCGCTGGTCGCCATCGGTCTGATCAGCTTCTCGGCAGTCGCGCAGTTTGCGCCGGCGATGATCGGCGGCATGTATTGGCGCGGTGGTACGCGCGGCGGCGCGCTGGCCGGCCTGTCGGCGGGTTTCCTGATCTGGGGCTATACCTTGTTGTTGCCGTCGTTTGCCAAGTCGGGCTGGCTTCCTGCCGCCTTTCTGACGCAGGGGATATTCGGGATCGATCTGCTGCGGCCGCAGCAACTGTTCGGTCTGACCGGTCTGGACGAAATCTCGCACTGCCTGTTCTGGAGCCTGCTCGCGAATATCGGCGCTTACGTCGGCGTCTCGCTGCTGCGGCCACCGATGGTCGCCGAGGCGACGCAGGCGACGGTTTTCGTAGACGCCCTGAAGGATACCGGGAAGCTCGGTGCGGTTCTCTGGCGAGGCCGCGCAAAGGTCAGCGATCTGCAGGAACTGGTCGGACGCTTCCTCGGGCCGGCGCGTGCCCAGTCGGCCTTTGCTGCCTATGCGCGTCGGCAGGGTCGTGGCAAGCTCGTCACGCTCGAGGCGGATGCGCAACTGGTCCAGTTCGCCGAATCGCTGCTCGCCGGTGCCATCGGCAGCGCGTCGGCGCGCGTCATGGTCGCCTCGGTGGCCAAGGAGGAGCCGCTCAGTATCGACGAGGTCATGCACATCCTCGACGAGGCCTCGCAGCTACGCACTTATAGTCGCGAGCTTGAGCGCAAGTCGCGCGAACTGACTGCGGCGACGCTCGAGTTGCAGGAGGCCAACGAGCGTTTGCAGGAGCTCGATCGCGTCAAGGACGACATCATGTCGTCGGTGACGCACGAGTTGCGTACGCCGCTGACCTCGATCCGCGCTTTCTCGGAGTTGTTGCGCGACGATCCGAAGATGCATCTCGCCGACCGCGAACGGTTTCTCGGGTTGATCGTCAGCGAAGCCGAACGTTTGTCGCGCCTGATCAATCAGACGCTCGATCTGGCGAAGATCGAGTCGGGCAGAGCCGACTGGAACGGCTGCGAGCTCGACCTGAAGGAGGTTGTCGAACAGTCGCTTGCCGCGACCAGTCAGCTCTTCCGCGAGAAAGACGCGCACGTGGATCTCGATCTGCCCGATAATCTGCCGCTGATTCTGGCCGATCGGGATCGGCTGATCCAGGTGATGCTCAACCTGCTCTCGAACGCGGCGAAGTTCCTGGTGCAAGGCGCTGGCCGGGTCAGCGTCAAGCTGCGCGTGCTGGCGGATGCGCTCGAGGTCAGCGTAAGCGACAACGGGCCGGGGATTCGTCCCGAAGATCAGGAACTGATCTTCGAGAAGTTCCGCCAGGTCGGCGATACGATGACGGCCAAACCCGCCGGTACCGGTCTGGGCCTGCCGATTAGCCGCCGGATCGTCGAGCACTTCGGCGGCCGGCTGTGGGTGGAAAGTGTGCCGGGTGAGGGTGCGACGTTTCGCTTTACCCTGCCTTTCGCGGATGCGCAGGTGGAGGAGGCTGCGGTCGCGTAGTTGGTTAGCGTGGTTCAATGATGATCGGAGTGTTGATGAGCAAAAAAATACTGATTGCCGACGACGAGCAAAACATTGTCATCTCGATCGAGTTTCTGCTGCGCCGCGAGGGCTTCGAGGTGCTGGTGGCCGGTGATGGGGAGGAAGCGCTGGCCAGGGTGCGTGCCGAGAGACCCGATCTCGTCCTGCTCGACGTGATGATGCCGCGCATGAACGGCTTCGATGTCTGCCAGGCCCTGCGGGCCGACCCCGACCTGAGCGGCACGCGCATCCTGATGCTGACTGCCAAGGGGCGCGATACCGAGGTCAGCAAGGGTCTCGGGCTCGGGGCCGACGGTTACATGACCAAGCCCTTCTCGACCAAGGAACTGCTCGCCGAGGTGCGCAAACTGCTGGGGATGTAGGCGGTGAATCCCACGCGCAAGCTCGTACTGGCAGCCGTGGCGGTCTGCCTGTTCGTGCTTGTTCTGGTCGTTGCGACGGCGGGCTTGATGCTGGCCAGTGAGGCCGGCGAGAGCGGCGGCGGCCGAACGCCCGAAGAGCGGGTCGTGGTTCTCGTCGTCGTGGTCCTGGCTGGCGCTACGGTGGGCTGTTGGGCGTTGATCAGACTGCACGCACTTTACGTCGCCGCATCTCTGCGTATGGCCGAAGAGCTGGCGGCGACGGTTGCCTACAATGGGCTGCGCCTGCCCGAGCAGAGTGCCCCAGAACTGCGGGTGCTGGCTCAGGCGGCCAATCAACTGCTGTCCGTTCGCGACGCGCTCGAAGAGGATGTCGCCGAGCGGGTAAACGAAGCGCGCGCGTCGCTCGAGGAGGAGCGCAGCCGTCTGGCGGCGCTGATGGCCGAGCTGAGCCAGAGTGTCGTGGTCTGCAACCTCGACGGTCGCGTACTCTTGTACAACCAGCGGGCAAAGCAGGAACTCTCGGGTGGCGCTGACGGCAGCACTCTCGGGCTGGGACGTTCGATCTACACCGTTTTCGATCGGGCGCTGATCGAGCATGCGCTCGAGCGTCTGCAGCAGGCCGGTCGCGACCAGGCGGGAGGCGAGGAGAGCAGGAAGCTCGTCGGGTCGGCGCAGTTTGTCACCGCCACGCGTGCCGGGCGCTTGCTGCGCGCGCACATGTCGCCCGTACTCGGCGGCGATGGTCAGCATGGTGCACGCGTTGGCGGACTGTCGATTACCGGTTTCGTGCTGGTACTCGATGACGTGACGAGTACCAACGAACGGCACGGGCGACGCGATGCCCTGATCCAGTCATTGATCGAGGGCGGGCGCGGACCCCTGGGCAGTATCCGCGCGGCCGCCGAGATGCTGTCCGATTTCTCGGACATGCCGCCCCGGCAGCGGGACCGTTTCCTGAGCGTCATCCGCGACGAAGCGAAGGCGCTGTCGGTTCATCTCGAGAGCGCGGCGGCAGCCTTTTCGAATGACCTGCGCGAACGCTGGTTGCTCGAGGAGATCCACGGCGCCGAACTGCTCGACGTGGCGGTACGCCGCATCGGCGAGCGACGTGAAGGCGAGCGGCGCGCGCTCGCCGTCAAGACCGAGGACGTCGACGAAGACCTGTGGCTGCGCGTCGACAGCTTCGGCCTTTTGCAGGCCTTGCGCTACCTGGCTCTGCGCTTGCAGGATGAGTATGAGGTACGCGAGGTGCGTCTCTCGCTGGCGCGCAGTGGACAGCTGGCACAGCTCGATCTGTCGTGGCTCGGCACCTTCATGAACAACGAAACCGCGATGGGCTGGCTGCAGGATCCCATGACGACCGGCGGCGAAGCGTCGCCACTCAGCGTCGTCGACGTGATCGAGCGCTGCAATGGCGAGATCTGGTTTCAGCGCGTGCGCGTTTCGCATCGCGCGATCTTTCGCACGATGCTGCCGGCAGCCGAGGCACCGACAGATCTGCCGCGGGCTATTGTGGCTGCCGAGGAGGGCGACCGGCCCGAGTTCTACGACTTCGATATCTTCAGCTGGTCGGGGGCCAGCCATGAGCTCGACGATCGGCCGCTGACGGAGTTGTCGTACACGGTGTTCGATACCGAAACCACCGGCCTGCAACCGTCCCAGGGAGACGAGATCATCCAGATCGGCGCGACACGCATCGTCAATCGCCGCCTACTGCGCCACGAGTGCTTCGACCAGTTGATCGATCCGCGGCGGCCGCTGTCGCAGCAATCGATCGAGGTGCACGGCATCACGCGCGAGTTGCTCGTCGGGCAGCCGACCATCGATACCGTTCTGCCGCAGTTCCAGACTTTTTGCGCCGACACGGTTCTCGTCGGCCACAACGCGGCCTTCGACATGCGCTTCCTGCAGCTCAAGGAAAAGCAGACCGGGGTACGTTTCGACCAACCGGTGCTCGATACCTTGCTTCTGTCGGCGGTCCTGCATCCCAATCAGAACTCTCACCGCCTGGAGGCGATTGCCGAACGTCTCGGCGTCTCGGTATTTGGAAGGCATACCGCGCTCGGTGATGCGATGGTGACGGGCGAAGTGTTCCTGAAGATGCTGCCGCTGCTTGCCGAGATGGGCGTGACGACGCTGCGGCAGGCACGCGAGGCCAGCGAAAAGACCTACCATGCCCGGCTCAAATACTGAGGCGGCAACGCGGGTTGCCCCCTACTCGCCGTACGTCGCGCTGCGCCATCTGGTCCGCGGTCGGCCACTGACCGTCGGGCCGGCGGCGACCGTGCGCGAGACGCTGCTGCTGCTTGACCGGATGCGCGCCGATGCGGTCGTCGTCGTGGATGAGGGCAGCCGGATGCCATTGGGCATCATCACGCTGCAGGATGTGGTGCGCCGGATCGCGATCGAGACTTGCGATCTGCAGGCGCCGATTGCTGCGGTGATGACCGGGGGCCTGATTACCATTCCGGCCGACAGTACCGCACATCAGGCGAGCGTCGTCATGGTGCGGCGCAGCGTACGCCATCTGGTGCTCACCGAAGCCGACGGCAGCTATTTCGATCTGGTCTCTCAGACCGATCTCTATACCTTGCCCGGAGCGCAGAGCAGTGACCTGGTCCGCTCGATTCTGGCGGCGCGCGATCTGTCGACGCTGGTCGCGCTGGCTGGCGAGATCCGCGCCTTTATTGCCCGGCTGGTTGCCGAGCGGCTCAGCGCTGACGCGCTCTGCCATCGCCTCTCGTCGCTCAACGACCTGCTGACCCTGCAGGTCATCGAACTGGTTGCCGGCCAGTTCGAGTTGCCGTACGTGCAGTGGTGCTGGCTGGTCTTTGGCTCCGAGGGGCGACTCGAGCAGACGCTGGCCACCGATCAGGACAACGGCCTGATCTTTGTCGCCGAGTCCGATGCCGAGGCGGCCAGCCTTCGCCAAGCCTTCCTGCCGTTCGCCCGGGCGGTCAACGAGGCACTCGATGCCTGTGGCTTTCCGCTGTGCAAAGGCAACATCATGGCCAGCAATGCCCAGTGGTGTCTCTCCAGCGACGAGTGGCGAGTCGCGTTTTCAGGGTGGCTGGAAGCCCCGCACCCCGAGGCCTTGCTCAACTCGAGCATCTTCTTCGACCTGCGCGCCCTCTACGGACAGGAGTCGCTGGTCAACGATCTTCGTCACTGGCTCCTCGACCGTACGCCGTCCTACCCGATTTTCCTGCGCGCGATGGTCGAAAACACGCTGAACTGGGAGTCACCGCTGAACTGGTGGAAGGGATTCCGCTACGATGCCGACAAGGAGTTTCCGCACACCATTGACTTGAAGAAACACGGCTCGCGTCCCTTCGTCGACGCCGCGCGTATTCATGCGCTGGCTCGGCAGATTCCCGACACGAATACCGTCGAGCGCTTGCGCATCACCGGCGAGCAGACCGGCATGGCGCCGGACCAGATGGCGGCGCTGACTGATGCGTTCCAGCATATTCAGCGGGTCAGGCTTGAACAGCAGGTGAAGAGTGGCACCGGTACGGCCAGCAACCGTGTAGATCCCGACGACCTGCACGAACTCGATCGCCTGATCCTCAAGGAGTCCTTGAAACAGGTCGGGATTCTACAGCGGCGACTGGTCCGGGAGTACGCTCCGGCCTAGCCGCTGCTCCGCGCGACTGGCAGCGCCGGCCTTTCGGCCGGCGTGCGCAGCCGGAGCGGGAAGATGACCGGCAAGCGATCAGATGCCGGCACGCGTGCGGAAGCTTTCGGGAACCGCCGCCGTCTTGCGCGCTGCGTAGTCGAAGAAAACGATGCCCGTTTTTCCGCAGGCCACGTCGCGCTGAGTCGCCTTGTCGCGCATCCGCCAGACCAGATCGCAGCCTTTGCTGCGGAATTCGTCGGCGACCATGTCAACGACCATCACCTCGCCGTGGAACGCTTCCGACTGGTACTGGAGCGCTGCGTCGGCAACAACGATCCCGCGTCCCTCGACGTCCAGTTCGGTGTAGCCCAGCGACTTGAAGAAGCGCACGCGTGCCTCGGAAACCAGGGAAAGCAGCAGCGCGTTGTCGAGGTGGCCGCCGTAGTTGATGTGGCCAACGTAAAGCGCAATGTCGGTCGAGAATACGAAGTGGTCGGGCAGGTGTATCTGTACTCTTGCCATGGCTGCTTCCTTTGGCCGACGGACGCCGCGACAGCGTTCCGGCGAGCGTGCGGCGTTGACTAGGTCGCGAATTCTCTCACGCTTTCGGCAGCAGGCTGGCGAGCGCTGTCCTTACTGGCGCGCGGTCGGCGACATCAGCAGGATGTGCAGGAACCGGTCCACCCAACGGGCGAGTGTGACAAGCGCCTTGCGAGTACCGGCGGCAATGACGTCCCCGGCGGCGATGCTGCGTTGTTGACGTGCGCGCTCAACGATCATCATCATCTGTTCGCGGGTGAGGTCGGTTTTCATGCTGGTCTTCCTTTGTAGTGGTCTCGGTATCCGAGAATTCACGGGTACTGTATTTCCTTGGTGGCGGGCTGGCAAACGATCTAATATCAGCCAATGCGTGAGAAAATTTCAGCCATATGACCTACCGCCTGCCTCCGCTGAACTCCTTGCGTGCCTTCGAGGCCGCCGCTCGTCATCTGAGTTTCAAGGATGCCAGCGACGAGCTGTCGGTGACGCCAACCGCGATCAGTCACCAGATTCGCGGCCTCGAGGAGTACCTGGGGTTTTCCTTGTTCCACCGCTTGACACGGGCGCTCGAGCTGACGCGCGAAGGTCGCGCCATGCTGCCGAAGGTGCGCGAAGGCCTGGAGTGCTTTGCTGCTGCCATCGAATGCACCCGCCAGCAGCAAACGGGCGGGCGTCTGATCGTGACATCGCCGCCGGCTTTCCTGACGCGGTGGCTGATCCGCCACCTTGAGAAACTGACGGCCTTGCACCCGGAGGTGGAACTGCACCTGACGGCATCGCTGGAAACCATCGACGGGCGTGATGCGTCCGGCGTTTCCGGTCTTGAAGGAATCGACGTGCGTGACGACGAAACCGAAGTATTCATTCGCTTTGGTCGTGGTCAGTACGATGGTTGTCGCGTCGATCGCCTGTTCGCACCGGTCTACGTGGTGGTGTGCAGTCCCCGTCTGCTGTTCGGGATGCGGCCGCTGAATGTGCCGGCTGATCTGCGCCGTCACAATCTCCTTCATGACGAATCGATCATGGAGCTGATGGATCGTCCGAGTTGGGAGGAATGGCTGCAGGTTGCCGGCGTGACAGGTATAGACGCTGACGCCGGCACTCATTTCAGTGATCCCGGGCTCGTCCTCTCGGCGGCGATCGATGGTGTCGGTGTGGCGTTGGCGTCGAAGCCGCTGGTCGAAGCCGAGGTGGCGGCCGGTCGCCTGGTAGTGCCATTCGACATCATCATCCGGCGGACGCAGGCTTACTATCTGGTCGTGCCGGAAGCCGTTGCCGATCGTCCGGTGGTCAGCGCCTTTCGGCGATGGCTGCTTGGCGAGGCGGCGAAGGTGCGCGCCGACTAGGCAGCGTGCCGTTGGGGCGCTGCCGGACCGGCGACTGCGCCGATCTCTTGTCGGGTGCCTCGTGGCGACCGACGCGACGAAGGGCCAGGCGGCTTCGCTGGCCCCTCATGAACCTCATGCAAGCAGTGTCAGGAAGTCTTGTCTGCGGTCGGTGCGATCTCGGCAGTCGGCGACTCGCTTGCCGACTTGGCCGGTGGCTCGACCATCGGCTTGGCCTTGCTGCTGACCAGACTGTGCACCTCCGAGGCGAGCTGGACCACCCGCATCGACAACTGCTCGACATCACGCCTGGTTGCCAGAACCAGGAAATCGAGCGGCCGTACGACGCGTTCCTTGACCAACTCTTCACCACGCGCAATAGTCGCCGTGGCGCTGCTCTTCAGTTCGGCGGACTTCTCCTCGATTTGCCGACGCGCCTTGGGGCTGAAGGCCTTGCCTTCACGTACCAAGTCGCCAAAAGCCTGCGTACTGGTCCTCGTGGCCAGCGAGTAGGCGCCAAGACCGCACAGCCAGAGTTTGCGTACGGATTCGCGGCCGTTCGTCAGGAGTTGCTCATTGCTAACCCGGTCGACCAATGTTGTCAGTGTGTTGCTCATCTGTTTCTCCTTTATCCAACGGGATCCGAAAGTTTGCGTAGCTGCTTGACCAGCCAACACAGCCAGTCTAGCGACAAGCCCTAGAGCGCACACACTAAAGTGCTGGGTGCCTTCCTCTAATTGAGATCTGCCGTGATGATGTATCCTTGGCGGGCCTCAAGGGCGGGATCGTCTGCCATTGCCCGGTGACCGGGCGATTGTGTGGTCAGCGCGCCGTGCGTCGGTCGGCGCCATGCCGCCGGTGGCCGCGGCCAGGCCGATGGCGTCTGTACGGCAGGAGGCTTCGCCGGGAGGGGAGTCGCTGCTGCTGTCCGCCGGCCGGTCGGATGGCTGCGCAGGCGTTGTCGCCGCGCCAAACACAGGGGGATGCATGCACAAACTATCGTTGATTGATCTGGGCTTCTTCCTTGCCGAGTCGGAGGCCAGTCCGAAGCACGTCGGCGGACTCATGATCTGCAAGCGGCCGCCTGGGTCGCGAGCGGCTTTCGTCGGCGACCTGCACCGGGAGTTCCTGACGTTCACCGACGTCGAGCCACCGTTCAACCGCGTGATCCATTTTTCGCTGACGGGCATGCCCACCTGGCAGGAAGCCGAGTCGGTGGATCTCAGCCAGCATGTCTTCTACCACCGCCTGCGCAGAGGCAAGAACGGCAGGCGGGAACTGTACGAACTGGCGTCGCGTCTGCATCAACCGATGCTCGATCGCTCGCGCCCCCTGTGGGAATTGCATGTCATCGATGGCCTGAGTGAAGCGCGTTTCGCCTTGTACCTGAAGATGCACCACGCTTGCGCTGACGGTGTGACGATGATGCGGTGGGCAGCGGACTCGCTCTCCCGTGCCGCGTCGGATCTTGAAGTGAGGCCGCTCTGGTCGATCCGCCACCGTACCGGCGAGGGCAAGGAAAGGCGCTTGAAGGACAAGATGGCGCAGTCGCTGCTTGGCGAACTGGCGGGCGCCGGCAAGCTGGCGCTGGGCGTTGGCCGTCTGGCCGGGATGCTGCTGCTGGAAAGCGTCAAGCTCACCAAGAACGCAATTTCGCTACCTTTCGTGGCCGATGGCAACACCCCGCTGACCGGGCAGGTGACTGCCGGCCGCCAGTTCGCCACGGCTGGCGTGGCCATGGACAGGGTCAGCGGCATTCGCACGAGGACGCGGTCGACGCTGAATCATGTCGCGCTGACCTGCCTGGACGGTGCCCTGCACCGCTATCTGCGAGACGAAGGGGTCGACCTGAAGCGGCCAATCACGATTCAGATGCCGGTCAACCTGCGCAAGGAAGGCGAGGAGGGCGCCGGCAATAAAATCGGCTTCGTCCAGGTCGAGTTGTCGCCGCCAACCGACGATCCCTATGTTCGCCTGCGCAACATCGGCTTCTCGCTGCGCAATGTCCGCTCGATGATCGATAGCGTCGCGCCAGAGGCGATCGAGTCCTACACGGTGCTCACGTCCCTCGTCGGCCTGCTCACGGAAAAGCTGAACCTGAGCAACCGCCTGCCGCCGACCGGTAACACGCTGGTGTCGAATGTCCCGGGTCCGAGCGAGTACCTCTACGTCAAGGGAGCGCGGATCGACGAACTGCATCCGATCAGCACGCTGCCCCCCGGCAATCTGCTCAACATCACCTTGTTCAGCTATGCCGGGCAACTCTTCTTTGGCCTGATCGCCACGGACGAACTACCGAACCTCGATCGCTTGAGCGAGTACGTGAGCGAGGCCTTCACCGAGCTCGAACAATCGGTACTCGACGCCTTCAAGCCGTCTGCGTAAATCTGCGGTCGGTGCGGGGTCCGCGCGACGGCAGAGTGTGCCGTCGGGTATGGGATCGCTCGTCGACCTGGTCGGCGAACGCGAGTGTGCCCGCGATCGGCAACTGGCTGGCACCGCAAGGCGCGAAGCCTGGACGAAAAAAGACCGGGCATTGCACCCGGTCCAACGCTCGGTATCCATGTCGCTGCAGGGCTTGATTCCGCCCCTATTGGACTTTCGCTACATCATTAGCGCGATAGGCTGGGCGCTACTCCGAGCAGGACACCCGCGACGTGGTGTCGTTCGTTGGCTTCTTGAACTGGAGTGGAGTGAAACGACGACTTGAAGGCCTGCTGGCCGAGTGCAGCCATTTGCGACTCGTATTCCTCGAGGGAGATCGCGCTCCGGGCGCTCTGGCGCCGATGGAATTCGCTGCATGGGTTCTCGGTTCTCATGAAAAGTGGCCTTGTGATGACAGCCCCGGAAGGGACAGGCGAACGATACCGCTGGCCGTCAGGATGTTCCGTGCCTAATGTCACAGTGTCAATAAATCAGCGCTATCCGAGTAGTTTGAGCGTGGACCGGGAATGCTCTGCCAGCGGCCATGCGCCGCGCGGGCTTGCCGGTGGTGGCCCGTCGCGGCGCCCTTCGCCACACTTCGTCCCGATCCGTGACCGTGGCGTGTGGTCCCGGCAAGTGGCGGCGGCAAAAACTGTTAGCATGCGGCTACGCTGGGCTGACACGGAGCGCGCGCCTGTAGTGACCAGCGCTGGCGCCTTTTCCTCAAACTGAACGAGATGATCAACGATCTTCCTCTCGATAATCATCCAAGCACCCCGTTGGCCGAGAGACTGCGACCTCGAACGCTGGCCGAGGTGATCGGACAGACGCATCTGCTGGCGCCGGGGAAACCTCTGGCGACGGCGTTCCAGTCCGGACAACTGCACAGCATGATTCTCTGGGGACCCCCGGGTGTCGGCAAGACGACACTGGCGCGATTGATGGCTGATGCCTTCGACGCCGACTTCATGGCGCTCTCGGCGGTCTTTTCGGGCGTCAAGGACATTCGTGCCGCAGTGGCGCGTGCCGAAACGACACGCGCGCTCAGTGGTCGGCGGACCATTCTCTTCGTCGATGAAGTACATCGTTTCAACAAGGCTCAGCAGGACGCGTTTCTGCCGTATGTTGAAGGCGGGCTGCTGACCTTTGTCGGTGCGACAACCGAAAACCCGTCGTTCGAGGTCAACTCGGCGCTGCTCTCGCGGGCTTCGGTGTACGTTCTGCACCCGCTCTCGGCGACTGAATTGGGCCAGTTGTTCGAGCGCGCGTGCCGGCTCGCGCTTCCCGGTCTCGGCTTCGACGCTGACGCGCGTGCGCGTCTGATCGGTCAGGCTGATGGTGACGCTCGGCGTCTGCTCAACCTCGTCGAGCAGGTCGGTACGGCGGCCGCTACGGAGCGCGTGACGAGCGTTGACGGTGCGTTCGTCGACCAGACGCTGGCGCAGAGCCTGCGTCGTTTCGACAAGGGAGGTGACGCGTTCTATGACCAGATCTCGGCCCTCCACAAGTCCGTTCGTGGTTCGTCGCCGGACGCCGCGTTGTACTGGTTTTGCCGGATGCTCGATGGGGGTGCCGATCCCCGCTATCTGGCGCGGCGTCTCATCCGCATGGCCTGGGAAGATATCGGTCTGGCCGACCCGCGCGCGGCACGCATCGCCCTGGACGCCGCCGAGACGTTCGAGCGTCTCGGTTCGCCGGAAGGCGAACTGGCCCTTGCCGAAGCGGTGCTCTATCTGGCGATGGCGGCCAAGTCCAATGCGGCCTACCTCGCGTATAATGCCGCGCGCGCTTTCGTCAGTAGTGACGGTTCGCGCCCGGTGCCGGTCCGTCTGCGCAATGCGCCGACGCGCTTGATGAAGGACCTGGACTACGGCAGGAATTATCGCTACGCGCACGACGAAGCCGGCGCCTATGCCGCTGGTGAGAGCTATTTCCCCGAGGGCATGCCGGTGGTCGATTGGTATCGACCGGTCGAGCGTGGCCTCGAGATTCGGATCGGCGAGAAGCTGGCACAGCTGCGCGAACTCGATCGACGTGCAAGAGAGAAAAAGAGCTAGACCGATCACGATCGCGGCCACCCCGCCAGACCTGCCGGTGCTGCTTCGCGGCGGGCAGATCCGCGAGTCGGCCCGCCGCCGCCAACCCAAGGACTGAGCATGCTTGACATCCAATTGCTGCGCACCAACATCGACGCCGTCGCCGAGCGACTTGCCACGCGCGGCTTCGCCCTCGACAGGTCGACCTTCCTTAAACTCGAAAGCGAACGCAAGGCCTTGCAGACCCGCACCCAGGATCTGCAGGCCAGTCGCAACAGCCTCTCGAAGGAAATCGGCCTGCTCAAGGCGCGAGCGCAGGATGCCTCGGCAGGGATGGCGCAGGTCTCGGCCCTGAAGGACGAACTGGCAGCCAACGAAGTCCGCCTTGGCGAGCTGCTCCGCGAATTCGACGCCTTTCTGGCGGTGGTTCCCAATCTGCCGCAGGACAGCGTCCCGATCGGACGCTCCGAGGCGGACAACGTCGAGGTGAAGCGCTGGGGTGATCCGCGCCGCTTCGAGTTCACGGTCAGGGACCACGTCGACCTCGGCGAGGCGCTCGGGCAGCTTGACTTCGCCACGGCGGCCAAGATCGCCGGCACGCGCTTTTCACTGATGAAGGGGCAACTGGCCCGCCTGCATCGGGTGCTCGCCCAGTTCATGCTCGACACACATGTTGGGCAACACGGCTACACGGAGGTTTACGCGCCTTATCTGGTCAACGGAGCCAGCTTGTTGGGCACGGGCCAGCTGCCGAAGTTCGAGGAGGACCTCTTCAAGATTCTGCGCGCCGACGCTGAACCGCTGTACCTGATTCCGACGGCCGAAGTACCGGTCACCAACATTGTGCGCGGCGAGATCCTGCCCGCAGAAGCGCTGCCGCTCAAGCTCGTTTGCCACACGCCGTGCTTCCGTTCGGAAGCGGGATCCTACGGTCGCGATACGCGCGGCATGATCCGCCAGCACCAGTTCGACAAGGTCGAGCTGGTGCAGATCGTCGCTGCCGAGGATTCGATCGCTGCCCACGAGGAACTGACCGCCCACGCCGAACGAATCCTCGAGCTGCTCGATCTGCCTTACAGGCGGGTCGCGCTGAGTACCGGCGACATGGGTTTCTCGTCGGCGAAAACATACGATCTCGAGGTTTGGCTGCCCGCTCAGAACGCCTACCGCGAGATCTCGTCGTGCTCCAATTTCGAAGCGTTTCAGGCACGTCGCATGCAGGCTCGCTATCGCAACGAGCGCAACAAGACCGAGTTGGTGCATACACTCAATGGCTCCGGGCTGGCCGTCGGACGCACCTTGGTGGCGGTCATGGAAAACTTTCAGAATGCCGATGGCAGCATCTGTATTCCGCCCGTACTACGTTCCTACCTTGGTGGTCTGGAGACGATCGGCAAGCCTTGATGGATCGGACAGGGCGAGGAAGGAAGCGAAAAGTCTTGCCCGAGCGCATATCATCCGCGCAGGTTGTGCTACCATTGCGCGCCTGCGGAGAGGTGGCAGAGTGGCCGAATGTACCTGACTCGAAATCAGGCGTAGGTGTGAGCCTACCGAGGGTTCGAATCCCTCCCTCTCCGCCAGGACACCAGACCCAAATTGTCTGCACCAAAAACGAATACCCCGCTGAACGCCTTGTTTTGCGGGGTTTTTCGTGTAAACCTGTTGACCTCGCTTACTCCACAAATGTCATTTCTGCGCTCTTAACGGCCATTTCTCTCGAAACCTCCTGACTTCTCAAATTTGGTACGGTTTTTTCAAGCGGTTGTTTTGACGTGACTTTCCGAGGGGCCTGGACGGGTTTTGCGATGGCGTGTGCCCTGGTTTCGTGAGGTACGCCAACGCGAAATGAGGCTCATCTGGTGCGCCTTTGTAGTGCGATAATGACTGTCGCACAACAACAAAAAATCCTAAAATCATGCACATACCAGAGCTTGCCAGCCAATGACGACGCCTCCACCACACCCCGGCGTTCTGACCGAAGCGGACACCTGTCGCGAATATGTCACCCCTCGGCTGGTCGCAGCCGGCTGGTCGACCGAACCGCACGCCATTGGCGAACAGCGCAGTTTCACCGACGGACGGATCATTGTCACCGGCGGTCGGGTTCGCCGCGGAAAGCAGAGGCGTGCCGACTATATCCTGTACTACCGGCGTGACTATTTGCTCGCTATCGTCGAAGCGAAGGCCGTTGGCCTAGCCGTCGAAGCCGGCGTGCAACAGGCCCGCGAATCCGCCGAGATGCTCGGACTGAAGTTCGCTTACGCGACCAACGGTCAGCGCATCATCGAGATCGACTACCTCAGCGGCAGCGAGCGCGAGGTCGAGCGCTTCGCAACGCCCGCCGAACTGTGGCAACGTCTGAGGGCTGCCGCGCAGGTGCCAGAATCTGCTACCGCACATCTGCTTGAGCCGTTCAATCTCGTTTCCGGGAAGGTGCCACGCTACTATCAGCAGATCGCCATCCATCGGGTCATCGAAGCCATCCTACTCGGAGAGACACGCATCTTGGTCACTCTGGCCACGGGCACCGGCAAAACCTGTGTCGCTTTCCAAATTTGTTGGAAGCTGTGGAACAGTCGCTGGAACCGGACCGGCGAGTACCGTCGTCCGAAGATACTGTTTCTGGCCGACCGCAACATTCTCGTCGACGACCCGATGGCCAAAATGTTCGCGCCCTTCGGTGAGGCTCGCCACAAGATCTCTGGTGGCGACGTCAGCAAAAGCCGCGACCTGTACTTCGGCATCTATCAGGCCCTGTCCACCGCCAGCGAAGACATCTTTCGCCAGTACCGCCCCGATTTTTTCGATCTCATCATCGTTGATGAATGTCATCGCGGATCGAGTCGCGATGACAGCAGTTGGCGAGTCCTCCTCGACTACTTCGCGTCTGCCGTCCAGTTCGGCATGACGGCGACGCCTCTGCGAGACGAGGCGCGTGATACTTATCGGTATTTCGGCAACCCGGTTTACACCTACAGCCTGCGCCAGGGGATCGAGGACGGCTTCCTCGCGCCTTATCGTGTGCATCGTGTGATCACCAGCGTAGATGCCGCGGGCTGGCGTCCGTCAAAGAACGAACTCGACCGCTTTGGCCGCAAGGTGCCTGATGAGGAGTACCAGACGAAGGATTTCGAGCGTGTCGTGGCACTGCGCTCGCGCACGCGGGCGATTGCTCGGCACCTGACCGATTTCCTCAAGGGCACAGACCGTTTCGCAAAGACGATCGTATTCTGCGTCGACCAGGAACACGCGGCCGAGATGCGGCAAGAACTGCTGAACCTCAACAGCGACCTTGTCAGCCAGTACCCTGACTACGTCTGCCGGGTGACGGGCGACGAGGAGGCCATTGGCCTGACCCATCTCGCGCACTTTCAGGACGTAGACAGACCGACCCCGGTCCTCCTCACCACCTCCCAATTGTTGACCACCGGCGTCAATGCCGAGATGGTGAAATACGTCGCGCTGGCACGCGTCATCGGCTCTCACACGGAGTTCAAGCAGATCATCGGCCGTGGAACGCGCCTAAAGGTAGATTACGGCAAGGAATACTTCGTCATCATCGATTTTACCGGCACTGCCACCCGCCACTTCGCCGATCCTGATTTCGATGGCGAGCCGGCACGTATCGAGGAAGTCACCGTTGATGAGAGCGGCGAAACGTTCGACACCATCGTCGAAACGCCCCCGCACGTTAGGCAGCCCGAAGTGGAATACCGCGTCGAAACGAACGATGGCGAAGTCGGTAATGGCATCATCCTGACCGACCCGCCAGACGAGCCGCGCAAGTTCTATGTCGACGGCGGCGAAGTCGAGATCATCGGCCATCTCGTGTACGATCTCGACTCCGACGGCAAGAAGCTGCAGGTCGTACGCTACACCGAGTACTCCGGACGTACCGTCCGTTCGCTGTACCGTGAGCGCGCCGATTTGCAATCCGCGTGGGCCAATCCCGATACCCGTAGCGAAGTTCTCCGGGAACTGACCGAGCGTGGCATCAGCTTTGAGGAACTCGCGGTGAGCGCCGATCAGCCCGACGCCGATCCATTTGACCTGCTGTGCCATCTGGCCTGGAATACGCCGTTGCTGACCCGCCGCGAGCGGGCGAAACGCGCGCGCCAAACCACGCCGGACTTCTTCGGCCAATATAGCGAGACCGCCCGCGAAGTCCTTTCGCTGCTGATCGACAGGTACATCGATCGCGGCATCCTGCAATTCAACACCCTGTCCGAACTGATGAAGGTCACGCCCTTCGACCGCTTCGGCACCCCCTCCGAGATCGCCAGCCGCCACTTCGGCGGTATGCGCGGTCTCAGGGAAGCCGTGTCGGGATTGCAGGCAGCCCTTTACCAATGAAAAGCCCCGACTGAATGCCCCTGTCAACAGCCCCCAAAGCGAGAACACCCCGAAGAGTCAAGGCAGCGCTCACCACCCGCGAGAACTTGTCGTCGCTAATCGGCACTGCTCGCCAAATTCTGCGCAAGGACAAGGGTCTCAACGGCGATGTAGATCGTCTGCCCCTGCTCACGTGGGTGATGTTCCTCAAGTTCCTTGACGACCTCGAAACCGTTCACGAGGAAGAAGCAGACCTCGATGGCAAGCGCTACCAGCCGATCATTGAAGCGCCGTATCGCTGGCGCGACTGGGCGGCGAGGGAAGACGGCATCAATGGTGATGAGTTGCTGGCGTTCATCGGTCAGGAAGTCACCGTACGTGCCGATGGGAAAGTGGGCAAAGGGCTGTTCTCCTATTTGCGTGGTCTGGCAGGCCTGGGCGAGAAGGGTAGCCAGCGCGAGGTGGTGGCCAACGTCTTCAAGGGCGTGCAGAACCGGATGGTCAGCGGCTACCTGCTGCGTGACATCATCAACAAGATCAACGGCATCCATTTTCGCAGCAGCGAAGAGATTCACACCCTGTCGCATCTCTACGAATCGATGCTGCGCGAGATGCGCGACGCGGCCGGCGACTCGGGGGAGTTCTACACACCGCGCCCGGTCGTCCGTTTCATGGTCCAGGTTACTGACCCGAAGCTCGGGGAAACCGTGCTCGATCCGGCGTGTGGTACGGGCGGTTTTCTGGTCGGGGCCTACGACCATATCGCCGCACAGGTCACCACACCGGCTGAATGGCGCAAGCTGCAACGGGAAACCCTCTTTGGCCAGGAGGCCAAGCCGCTGCCCTACATGTTGGTGCAGATGAACCTGCTGTTGCACGGCCTGGAGGCGCCGCAGATCGCTTATGGCAACACGCTGGATCGCCGGATCAACGAGATCGGCCACGGCGAGCGCGTGGACGTGATTCTTACCAATCCGCCTTTCGGGGGTGAGGAAGAGGTCGGCATCAAGGCCAACTTCCCGCCCAACATGCAAACGGCCGAAACTACCCAGTTGTTCCTGCAGTACATCATGCGCAAGCTGCGCGTGGTCGGCGCACCGGTGCGGGGTGGCAAGCCTGCCGCACGCGGTGGCCGCGCTGCTGTGGTCGTGCCCAATGGCACCCTGTTTGGTGATGGCATCAGCGCTGTCATCAAGGAGGAAATGCTCAAGGAATTCCGCCTGCACACCATCGTGCGCCTGCCGCAAGGGGTGTTTGCACCTTACACCGATATTCCGGCCAACCTGCTGTTTTTCGAACGCGGCGGCCCCACTGACACCATCTGGTACTACGAAATGCCGCTTCCCGAAGGCCGCAAGAAGTACACGAAGACTACGCCACTGCAGTTTGATGAGTTTGCCTCGGCACTGGCTTGGTGGGACGCCCGCGAGGAGGGCCCGCAGGCCTGGAAGGTGGATTTCGCAGCCAAACGCCAGGCTGCCGTCGACGTTGCCACGCCAAACTGGCAACGGGCGGAAAGCGAACGCAATGCCGCCATTGCGCTCGGCAAACCCATTCGCGGAATCGAGCAAACCATCCAGGCGGCAGCAAATGGCGACAAAGCAGCACTGCAAGAACAACTGCGCGCCCTGAAAGCCGGGCAGCAGGCTCACGAACAGGCCGCCAAGGTAGCGCAAGCCGAAGGCGACGCGCTGTACTGGCCGATCTACAACCTCGACATCAAGAACCCCAATGCCAAGGCCGGCCTGGAGCATGCCGACCCGAAAAACCTGATCGCCTCGATGCGCAGCCACGAGACCGAGGTCATGCGCCTCCTGGGCGAGATCGAAGCCTTGGTAACCGAGGTTCAGGAATGACAACGGCGCCGCCGAATCACACCGACTACGCGGTCGTCCACGCGGACATCGTCGCCCTGCTGGAAACCGCCCGCCGTGCCGCAGCGCGCAGCGTCAATGCGGTGATGACGGCCACCTACTGGGAGGTCGGCCGACGCATCGTCGAGTTTGAACAGGGCGGGCAGGAACGGGCGGCTTACGGGCTGGCGCTGCTCAAGCGCCTGTCTGGCGATCTGTCCGCCCGCTTTGGCAGAGGCTTTTCTGAGCGAAACCTGGAGCAGATGCGGCTGTTCTACCTGTCTTGGTCGCCGGAGAAGATTTCGCAGACGGCCTGTGCGAAATTGGCCACCCCCCGGATTTCGCAGACGCTGTCTGCCAAATCTGCGGCACCGGGAAATCTCCAGACAGCGTCTGGGCCATCCCCGGACCTGCCCGTGCTGGCACAAGCCTTCCCTTTGCCCTGGTCCGCCTACGTCCGTCTGCTGTCGGTCAAGAACCCTCAGGCCCGCGCCTTCTACGAGACCGAAGCCCTACGCGGTGGCTGGAGCATCGCCCAGCTGAATCGCCAGATCGGCAGCCAGTTCTATGAGCGCACCGCCCTGTCGCACAACAAGGCAGCGATGCTGGAGAAGGGCGAAAAGGCCGAACCCGGCGATGCGATTACGCCTGAGCAGGCCATCAAGGATCCGTTCGTGCTGGAGTTCCTGAACCTCAAGGACGAGTACTCGGAATCCGACCTTGAGGAAGCTCTTATCCAGCACTTGGCCGAATTCCTGCTGGAGCTGGGCGACGGCTTCGCCTTCGTCGGCCGCCAGCAGCGACTGCGCATCGACGACACCTGGTTCCGCGTCGATCTGCTGTTCTTCCACCGCAGCCTGAAGTGCCTGCTGATCATCGACCTCAAGGTGGGCAAGTTCAGCTACGCCGATGCTGGCCAGATGCATCTGTACCTGAACTACGCCCGCGAGCACTGGATGAAGCCCGGCGAAAACCCGCCGGTGGGCCTGATCCTCTGCGCCGAGAAGGGCGCCGCCGAGGCCCACTACGCGCTGGAGGGCCTGCCCAACAAGGTGCTGGCTGCCGAGTACCGGACGGTGCTCCCGGATGAAAAGCTGTTGGCTGAGGAATTGGACAAGACTCGGCGGGAACTGCAGGCGCGGCGAATCATTCGGGGTGGTGACGCTGGGGACGAAGCATGAAAGCGTGGCCCATTATCCCGCTACGTTCGGTGCTCTATTCGCACATCGATGCTGTGGTGAGCGCACAACTTAATACCGTAAATTTGGCAGGCGTGTATGGGTTTGGTCGTGGACTGTTCAAACGCGGCCCGATCATGCCGCTGGACACTACTTACAAATCCTTCCACCGCTTGAATGCTGGCGACTTTGTAATCAGCTCGCCGAAGGCATGGGAAGGCGCTGTCGCACGCATTTCTGAAGAGTTTGACGGTTGGTTTCTGTCACCCGTCTTCCCAACATTTCGAGCGGATGCAGAAAAACTCGATACACGCTTCCTCGACTGGTACTGCAAGCGTGACGCTGTGTGGAGACAGCTACAGGGCAAAGCAAAAGGAATGGGCGCTCGACGCGAGTCCGTCAGCCCAGATCAGTTCCTCAGCATCGAGGTGCCTCTACCACCTCTCGCTGAACAGCAAGCCATCGTCGCCCGCCTCGACGCGCTGGCCGAGAAAACCCGTCAGGTCGAGGCGCATCAGGATGCCGTTGAGCACGATGCCGAGCATCTGCTGGCCCTGCGCTTCCGCGATGCCATCGCCAATGCGGCGACACGGACGATGGCGGAGGTGGCGCCGCTGGTGCGACGGGAACCGTCCATTGACCTCAATGGCAGCTATCCGGAGCTGGGCATCCGCTCCTTCGGCAAAGGTACTTTCCACAAACCGCCACTGTCTGGCAGTGAAGTTGGTACCAAGCGCCTGTATTGCATCGAACCGGGCGATCTGTTGTTCTCCAACGTGTTCGCCTGGGAAGGTGCGATTGCCATCGCCCAGCCCGAAGATGCTGGCCGCTTCGGCTCCCACCGCTTCATCACCTGTCAGGTCCACCCTGATCTGACGACTGTCGCGTTCTTGCGCTACTACTTTTTGACCGACGAGGGGATGCTGAAGATCGGGGAAGCGTCGCCTGGTGGGGCTGGCCGCAACCGTACGTTGGGGTTGGAAAAGCTGATGGCTATCGAAGTGCCCCTGCCGACGCTGACCACGCAGCAAGCCTTCGACCGACTGCAGGCCGAGGTCGCCGGCCTCAAGGCCAAACACGCCGCCATCCGCAGAGCCAGCACCGCGCTGCTGCCTGCGACGCTGGAGCGGGTGTTTGCCGGAGGCGATTGATGCAGTTCATCCGCCAGGGCCCCGATATTCCGGAGCGTCTGCTCCAAATGCACGAGGACGGGTGCGTGGTGTTGTTCTGCGGTGCCGGGATTTCCTTCCCCGCTGGGCTGCCGGGCTTTGCCGGTCTGGTGGAAAGCCTGTACCAAGCCCTTGCGGTTACGCCCAGCGCCGTGCAGCAGTCCGCGATCAAGGTCGGGCAGTTCGACACCGCCATCGGTCTGCTGGAAGCCGACGTGGTCGGTGGTCGCGAAACCGTGCGCCCGGCGATGGCGGCGATCCTCACTCCCGACCTCACGCTCCCTAGCGCGACCGCTACCCACGAAGCCTTGCTGACGCTGGGTCAAGACCGCAAAGGTCGCACTCGACTCATCACGACCAACTTCGACCGCCTGTTCGAGCAAGTGATGGCATCGAAGTCGCTAAAGCTGCCGACCTATCAGGCACCGCTGCTGCCCGTGCCGAAAGCGCGATGGGATGGACTGGTGTATCTGCACGGCCTGCTGTCAGCCGCGCCCACGCCGGGTGAACTGGATCGACTGGTCATTTCCAGCGGCGACTTCGGGCTGGCCTACCTGACCGAACGCTGGGCCGCCCGCTTCGTCAGCGAGCTGTTCCGTGGCTATACCGTTTGTTTCGTGGGGTACAGCATCAACGATCCGGTGTTGCGCTACATGATGGACGCGCTGGCCGCCGACCGCCTACTGGGCGAATCGCCGCCGGAGATGTTTGCCTTTGGCAGCTATTCCAAGGGCAAGGAGGCGGAGCGCGCCAATGAATGGAGGGCAAAGAACGTCACCCCGATTCTTTACCGCGAACACCGGTATCACACCTACTTGCACAAGACATTGCGCGCCTGGGCCGCGACCTATCGGGACGGCGTGCGTGGCAAGGAACGCATCGTTGTCGAATGCGCCATCGGCCGCCCTCTTGCAAGCACGAAGCAGGATGACTTCGTCGGCCGCATGTTGTGGGCGCTGAGCGATTCGCGCGGTTTGCCGGCGAAACGGTTTGCGGAACTGGACCCCGTGCCATCGCTGGATTGGCTGGAACCTCTGAGTCAGGATCTCTACCGCCATGCCGACCTGGGCCGGTTCGGCGTGCCTGCCCAGTCCGCCGTTGATGAAGCGCTTGCGTTTAGCCTGACGCGCCGGCCAGCGCCCTACCCAGTTGCTCCGTGGATGGCGATGGCAGACGGCGGGAATCGCGTCAGCGGCTGGGACGAGGTGATGCGCCATCTGGCCTGTTGGTTGACGCGGCATCTCGACGACCCAAAGCTGCTGTTGTGGCTGGTCAAACGCGGTGGGCAACTGCACGATCAATTGATCTGGTTGATCGAGCGACGCCTAGAAGAACTCGGCAAGCTCGAACGTGATGGCGATGCAGCCGAGCTGGCGCGTATTCGCAAGAACGCGCCGAATGCCATCCCACGTCCTGCGATGCGCACCCTCTGGCGTTTGCTGCTCAACGGGCGCGTCAAGTCGAGAGCACGCAATCGGGACCTCTATCGCTGGCGCGAACATTTCAAGCGCGACGGGCTTAACGCCAGCATGCGGTTGGCCTTGCGCGAGGCCCTGACGCCGTACGTTTTAGTGCGCGAACCGTTTCGCTGGGCAGAGGAAGTCGAAGGAGGAGACGCAACAGAGCACATCAAGGATATTGTCGAATGGGATATCGAGCTCGCATCAGATCACGTCCATTCCAGCTTCTGCGACATGCCCAAGGATGAACGCTGGGCGGCAGCGCTTCCGGACTTGCTGAATGACTTCAGCTCCTTGCTACGTGATGCACTCGATTTGATGCGCGAGTTGGGCGGCGTGGATAGCCGCAGTGATCATACCTACCTGTCTCAACCATCGATCTCCGAACACCCGCAAAACAAGGGCTTCCACGATTGGACTGCGCTGATCGAACTGACCCGTGATGCGTGGCTGGCCACGGCCGCGCAGTTCCCGGAACAGGCAAGGATCGCCGCCGAAGCTTGGGCGCACGCTCCCTATCCGGTGTTCCGCCGCCTCGCGTTTTTCGCTGCTGCACAGGGGGATGTCGTTCCCGCTCGGCTGGCGCTCGACTTTCTGCTCAAAGACGATCACTGGTGGCTTTGGTCGGTGGAGACCCAGCGCGAAACGATGCGCTTGCTCGTTGCCTTGGCACCGCGTCTCAACGAAGCAATGCTCGCCGAGTTGGAGCGAGCCATTCTCTGGGGTCCGCCACGCACTATGTTCAGGGAGGACATCGAGGACGATGATTGGACTCAACTCGTCGATCGAAATGTCTGGTTGAGACTTGCCAAGGTGGCCCAAGCCGGCGCGGCGTTGGGGGCCAATGGCAATGCCCGGCTCGCAGCACTGGCTGCTCAATATTCAGTGTGGCAACTTGCGGCGGACGAACGTGACGAGTTTCCCTCATGGATGGAAGGCGGTTGGGTCGGCGATCGTGATCCATGGGAGCTGTTTGCCCCGGTACCACGCACCCGACGTGGGGTACTGGAATACCTGCTCGCGCATCCGGTGCTGGGAGCGTCGGAGCAAGACGACTGGCGGCAACGGTGTTCCGAGAGTTTTCAGGCAACCGCCTACGCCCTATGCAAACTCGCGCAGCAGGGCAACTGGCCCGTCGAACGCTGGCGCGACGGGCTGCAAGCCTGGTCGGAAGAAAAGCTGCGCGATCGCTCATGGCGCTACATGGCACCGGTTCTGGCGTTGGCGCCGGATGAGATCCTGCCAGCCCTGACACACGGCATCAGTTCATGGTTGCGGTCGATTGCCAAGACCTTTCAGGGCCACGACGCGCAGTTCCTGACGCTGGCCAGACGCACTCTGCAACTGGATTTTGGACCTGAACACAGCGTCGACGACCCCGTCTTTCGTGCCATCAATCACCCAGTAGGCCATGTGACGCAGGCGCTTTTGGATTGGTGGTATCGACAAGCGTTGGAAGACGGGCAAGAGCTACCCAACGCCATCAAACCCGTCTTTTCCGAGCTATGCGATACGGGGGTCGCCAAGTTCAAACACGCTCGGTTATTGCTGGCGGCTCACGTCATCACCTTGTTCCGAGTGGACGGAAACTGGGTGCAGCAATACCTGTTGCCGTTGTTCGATTGGCGGCGATCCGAAAACGAAGCGAGCGCGGCGTGGGAGGGTTTTCTGTGGTCACCGCGTCTGTATCGGCCGCTGATGGAAGTGCTCAAATCTGCCTTTCTTGAAACGGCCAATCACTACGCACAGCTGGGAGAACACAGCAGGCAGTACGCATCGCTTCTGGTCTTTGCAGCTCTTGATCCGGGAGATACGTTTACCATCCCGGAATTGGCCAGCGCGGTCCGCGCGCTCCCGTCTGAAGGATTGCGTGAGGCTGCGGAGGCGCTGACAAAGGCGCTGGAAGGTGCCGGCGATCGACGCGAAGACTACTGGAAAAACCGGATTCAGCCATTTTGGGAAAGGATCTGGCCCAAGTCCAACGATCGAGCATCGGACACGAACGCCGGGTATCTGGCGCGGCTGTGCATCGCCGCGGGCGATGAATTTCCGTCGGCGATTGCACGCGTCGGCAACTGGTTGCGGACCGTTAAGCATCCCGATTACGTGATTCGCCGATTGCATGAATCTGACCTTTGTGCCCGTTTTCCAGAGAACGCTCTGCAGTTGCTCGACGCCATCCTGGCCAACCAGCCATCCTGGCTACCTCCGGATCTGCGCCAGTGCCTGAATGCCATCGCTCAGGCGGCCCCGAACTTGCGTCAGGATCGTAGGTTCATTCGAGTGGATGAATTGGCACGGAGATTTGGGGTTTGATGTCGGGACTTTGTTGACGAACGATCCGAATAATACGCTGTAAGGCGAACGGTGCACGTACCACTGCTCATGCCCAGAAGTGGCCGGACTGAGGCGCTGAGGGTGATGTTGATCACGATTCTAGCCCACGTCTCGGAAGCCCAAAGCTCCTTTTCAGGCGGCTTCGAATCTTGGCGGGATCACCCAACACCACCCATTCCAAACCGTACCCGCTGCCCCGCCCACTCCACCGGGAACGGCGCCATCAAATCCTTGACCGCCAGTGACGCCGGTTGCTTGCCCCCTAGAATGGCTTCTCTGCGCGGATGCGAATCAGCAGTTGCCTTTCTTGGCCTGGCCCGGTGGACAGTGCCCGCCACCCTGATGTGAGACGCCGTGGTTGCCACGGCCGGTGTAGTACTTCTCCCCACGAGGACCGTTATGCTGCTTCCAGTAGCCCGGATCGCGCCACGCATAACCGTCCCAGTAATAGCCACGGTCGTTGCGGCTGCCGAAGGTGATGGTGACGCCGGGCGCCTGAACTCGCACTTCGCCGAGATTGACGTTGACATCCACTGCGTTCGCCCACATGGGGCAAGCAGCGATTACTGCTGCAAGAAAGAACTTTTTCATTTGCCATTTCCTCATGGATCGAGACGGTCGAATTAGGCGCCCGTCTTCTGAAGGATTGCGACGATTTCCTTGGCGTGTGGAGCACAGCTTTTCGCGTCAAGGCTCAGATCAAACGCCTGGTTGAGAACGTCTGCAACGAACTGCTCCGCTTTCAAGGAACGGCCTCGTATCTTGAGCCCGAAGATGATGTCTCCTGCCTCGATCCTGTATCCGTCAAGGTCCGGCGCCTCTTTTGCGGCAGCCCCGAGTGGATTCCACTTCGCCAGAACCTTTGCGACCGCATCAACTTGTTCTTCGTTCATCTTGTTCGCTCGCTTCCAGCGTCGCGCGAGATTCCAAGAGCCTGCCAGAGAAAGTCGAACGAAATCGTGCGTCGGCCCTGCTGTGCCGCTTGCCGCTTTTCGCTGGCTTCATACATGCGGATCAATCCTTTTACACGTTCCAGCCCTGCGGGCGTGTTGATTGCCTGGCGGGGAGTCTTGCCAGCGAGCGCCGGGATGGGCTCGTCGGACCACTTGGCGTACATTTCCCGGAGGGTGCTTTCGACCACTTCCGCAAGCGCCTCCGGTGACAAATCGAGGCCAGCGCCGGCGGGCTTCGCTCTTTGGCCGGCAGGCATGCTGCGCAGCAGTCCCGCGGGGTCGGACAACTCGCGGGACAGGAATCGAACCGCATTGCCGGCAACGGACTCGAACCAGAGACGACCTTCATCTGCGTAGCGCTGCGTCTTGTAGAACACCGTGATCTTGTTGGGACTCTTCTCGACATTGATCGTCGCCACCGAGCGTGTCTGCCCTTCTTTGCAGTCGATGAGGCGATTCCACGCGGAATCGCGGTCACCTTCAACGTCGTTCTGCGCAGACAGGGACTGCGTCAAGGCCGCCCAATCCTGGACGCGATAATGGTCCGTGATCAGCAACATGGGCTCGCCAGAGTAGGCGTCCCTGAAAGCCGGCATTGGCAGCGGAGCGAAAAACTGTGTGAGCCATTGGCGTTGGATGATGGAACTCAGCAGGTGCGGCAGGTCGCTGCCTTGCCCGTCGAAGAGATGCATCGCCTCGCGTATTCTTGCCGCAACGGCCGGCCCGGTAAGATGCGAAAACGCGTATATCGCGCCAGACAATTCGTAATGGCCATCGACCGCCATGATCCGTACGCCGATCTGTACTCCCAGTAAGGCGGCTTGGCTCCCAGATCTCTCGCGCACGATGATCGGCGGCGCTTCTACGTCGAGCGAATCGCAGAGCGTCAGTTGTTGGCCGGGAACAACGTCGGTCACGTCGTAGAGGCGCAAAGGGCGCTCAGCCAACTGCGTGATCCAGCGGCGTTGATCGACCGTGAAGAGCGGCCCCCCCGGACCGAGCAGGTATTCGGATACTGGCCTGGGCTCGCCATGCACCAGAATCTCGCCTTCGGCCAAAAGCCATTCCGTGGCGTTGCGTTGAATGCTGCTCCACGTCTCCTGGTCATTCGCGTTCAGAGCTTCTTCTTCCTCGGGGCTCAATTCATCGAAGAGCCTTTCTGTAATGGCGACGCTGACCGCCTTGCGATGTTTGTTCATCAGCCAGTCGATGGCGCGCTCCGCGGCTCCTGCATGGCCTTTCCGTTCTGGTTCAACGAAGTCTGCGGGGCTGTTTGCACAGCACTGCTTGTATTTCTTGCCGCTGCCGCAGGGGCAGGGATCATTCCGACCAATCTTGTAGGTCATCTGCTGGGCTCCACCCTCTCTCGTAGTTCCTTACCCGGCGTGAAGTGAGGCACCCTCTTGGCGGGAACCGGCACTGTCTCACCTGTCATTGGATTGCGCCCGTTTCGCGGTGCGCTGTCGTTCAGCGCGAAGCTCCCGAAACCATGAATTTCGATACGACCTCCGCTGACCAGCGCTTCGCTCATCCCTTCCAGAATGGCCTTGACCGTGAGTTCATCGTCTTTGGCGGTGAGTTGCGCGAAATGTGAGTGTGCGGCGAGACGAGTGATGAGTTCGGAACGGGTCATGCCGACATTTTACTTGGTCTGCCGGTGTCGGATGGCACGCGATCTCTCGTTGAACGGTTCGTTGCGCAGTTGCACGGTGGGTGGTGTTGGGGTGGAGGGAGAGAACTTCCAGCTACCCGATACGGTCTCGCTGCGCAATCCTGCGGATAGCGGCGAGCGTGCTCTTCATAGAAAAATCCTGTGGGGGAATTTCATACGTACCTGATGGCCGGCCTGCCTCTGGTGTTGGGTGTCGAAGTGCATGCGGGCAACGCGCATTCGTCGAAGCACGGCCAGCCGGGGCTGCTGAAAATTCTGGATGCGCTGCCCTGGGCGAAGAAGCCGAAGCTGGTACGCGGCGACAACGGCTACGGAACGGACGGCCTGATGAGTGCGCTGGAAGAGCTGTGAGCAGCCTTACCTGTTCAAGCCCAAGCTATCCAAGACCGTCAAGCGGCACATCAGCTGCCTCTGTGACGAAAGCGATTGCACGGATGCGGGCCAAGGCTGGGAGGGGAAGGCGGGGCAATGGGCGCTCCAGGGTTGGAACGGAAAACGATGTGTGGTCGTCCTTCGTCGTCCGCTCACCAGCGAGAAGGTGGCACAGGACGATAGCGGACAGCTGATGCTGTCCTCATCGACGCCAAGCGAAGAAGGGCAAAGGAGATCAGCGGCTACGAGTACGCCGGTGTCGTCACCAACACCAGCTACGCGATTCTCAGCCTCGGTCAGCTCTACCCGGATCGGGCCGATGCCGAGAGCGCCTTCGATGAACTCAAGAACCAGTGGGGCTGGGGCGGCTATACCACGCACGACCCGCATCGATGTCAGTTGGCTGCTCGTGCAGTGGCACTGATCCACAACTGGTGGAGTCTGTTCGTCCGACTGGCACATCCGGAAGCGCGGCGCGAGGCCATCACCAGCCGTCCCTGGCTGATGACCTGCGTTGGGAGAAAAACTGAACATGCCGGGCACACCACCGTTACCCTAACCGGATTGCATGCTCACTTCGCGCCAGCGTGGGCGGCACTGACGCGAGTCTCTGCCTTGCTTCAAGGCTGGGTGGCCGAAACTGCGAAGCAGTTGACCCAGCCCTCTGTCTGGCATCGGGTCTGTGATCACCTCAAGCGGTTTCTCGCCGGCATCGGTGCGCTGCCAAGCCAGCCGTTGCTCAAAAAAATATGCGAATGGGGTCGACTGACTGCGGTTCTAGGTTGATCAGCAGGCTGGCCATGAGCGTCTTGCCGACGCCGGGATCGTCCGCCAGGAGGAAGCGCAGTGGTTGGCGACGTAGCATGGTTTCGTAGAGGCGGTGATCTGATACGGCAGCGGCTGGACGATCGAGGTATGCACCGCTTGCATCGGGTCGAACAGATGTGCGAGGCGAATGCGCTGGGCCTCGGAAACCACGCGGAAGAGGGCGCCTTCGAGGCTCCAGGGTCTACCCTGTTCGACCAGTTCCGGGCGGGGGTCGTCGTGGCGGTAGGGCAGCTCGTTGGCTACCTTGCCGGAGGCGGTCTTGTCGGTCAGCTCTAGTGCTTCCGAGCCAAACCAGTGGACGCTGACCAAGCTCACCAGGGCGTCAGGGACGATACCGCGGATCGCCGTGTTGGTTTGAAGTTGTTCGAGTTTCATGCCGATCGACGTTTGGAGTTGTTGTTATCTGCCGTGCTCGTCAGACCTTACCCATCAAAGTTGGGGGCTGGCGCCACAGTTTGCCGGAGTCACCCTTGCGCGCAGATGATTTTGCGCTTGCTGGTTTGCCCTCGCTGACAGGGTGTCCGGGCTACCGACTGATGGCGCCCCCGATAGCGGTCGAGATCGGCAGAGCAAGGTGCACAGTCGAGATTGACGCTCCTTGATGGAGGCTCCTATACTCTTCATGGTGCCGTTGGATTTCCCATCCTTGTGCCGATCGGGCCGTGATGGAAAACCCGTTCTTCGAAGACCACTTCAATATGCGCGACCATTTTCGTGCCGTAGATTCCTGAAGGGGCGTGGTCATGCTCTTCACGGCACTCTCGTGTCCTCAGTGCGGCGCACCGCTTCCCCGGCAGGCCAGTTGGCGGACGGTGAGTTGTGCCCACTGCGGAGCAACGGTAACCCGCAGCAAGTCGGTGGTTGAAGCAGCCCGGTTTCGCGAAGCGCGTGCACGGGTCTATGCGCAGGCGTGCTCCGCCTGCGCGCCTGCGTCACGAGTGGTAAACTGGCGCGCACAGCGTTTTCGGATCCTGGCCCCCCTGGGCAGGGGAGAACACGCCGAGGTGTATCTCGCAGAACGCATGGGTCCGCTGCCGCAGCGACTGACCTTGAAGCTGGGCTACCCGGAAACCAAGCCGGGAGTGCTGGCGGCAGAGGCGGATGTCCTGGCCAGCTTGCAGCAGAGCAGCGTTCAGGGCGCCGCCTATTACACCCAGCACCTGCCTCGACCCATGGCCGCAGGCGTGACGGACGATGGCAACGGGCCGGAGCGCGAAGTCCTGCTGCTGTGCCATCCCTCCGGGTACTGGGGCAGCCTCGCCGACGTCATGCACTACGCGCCGACCGGCATCGACCCACGGCATGCCGTCTGGATCTGGCGTCGTATTCTGGAAGTGCTGGCCTTTGTGCATGCAAGTGCCTGGACGCACGGTGATCTCGCTCCCGAGCATCTGCTGGCGCATCCGCGTGATCACGGCGTCCTCATCATCGGATGGTCGAGAGCGCAGCCGATCGCGAATTCATCGGCCGTTGCCCGCGACCTCATGCAATCGGCGTGGGCAGTTCGCGCACTGCTCTGCGGCGGCGACGATCTGCCGACCTTGTCGGAGCGGATTCCCGCCCCCCTGGCAGAACTGCTGCGCCGGAGCAGCGAGGAGGCCGCCTGGTGCGCTCGCGCGGGCGCGCGTGGGCTCGACGAGGCGTTGGTCGTCGCAGCGCGCGAGGCTTTCGGGCCAGCCCGGTTCATTCCCTTCAACCCTACCGCCGCTTATTGCGTCTAGGAGATCATCATGGGCTACGGAAATTACTCGCAAACCGCTCACGAGGCGTTGACTGCCGATCGTGCTTCGTTGCCGCGTACGGAGGTTTTCCGGCAACGCGGCTGCCATGCCTTGATGGACCCGCGCGGGCTTGCTGTGCGCGAATCACGCGACAGCGACGAACACCCGGTTTCGCTGGCCATCACCTTTGCCCTGGACGTGACCGGATCCATGGGCAATATTCCAGAGCTGCTGGCGCGTCAGGAGTTGCCGACGTTCATGAAACTGCTGGCCGATTGCCGAATTGCCGATCCGCAAGTGCTTTTCATGGCCATTGGTGATGCGTATTCGGACGGTGCGCCATTGCAGGTAGGCCAGTTCGAAACCACTGCCGAGCTGATCGATCAATGGCTGACCTGGAGCTATCTCGAGGGTGGGGGAGGTGGCACGGGCTCCGAGAGTTACGAGCTGGCGTTCTATGTGCTCGCTCAGCACACGGATATCGATTGCTGGGTCAAGCGCAAGAAGCGGGGATATCTCTTCATGACCGGCGATGAACTGCCTTATCCCATCGTTTCCCGCCGCCAGGTCGAAGGCCTGCTCGGCGATCAGCTTGACGAGGACCTTCCGATCGAAGACGTGATCGCTGCTGCGGCGGAGACCTACCACCTGTTCTTCCTGATCCCGGATCTGCAGCGACGCAGGCAGTGCGAGCAGCGGTGGCGCGAACTGCTGGGTGATCATGTGATTTGCATGGAGTCGCACGAAGACACCTGCGCCGTTGCGGCAGCGATCGTCGGGCTCACCGAAGGCGCGTTGGCCAATATCGACGCGGTGGCCCAGGTACTCCAGGCGAATGGCAGATCGCGCCAGCGCGTGGCAGCGACAGTCCGCGCGCTGCAACCCTACGCCGACCTGCTTGATCCGACGGCGATCAGGCGGGTCCACGCGCAGCCCTCGTCAGTCAGGCAGGCCAGGCCGAATTGGTGGCGACGGCTGTTTTCCTGAGCGGGGCCAGCGATCAGCGCGCCGCGTTTCGTCTCATTGCTGGGTCTTGGCTTCGGCGATTGCGGCAAGGGCCTGTTTACGGATGCGCTGTGCCGCCGCTGGTCGGCGCACACGGTGGTACGCTTCAACGGCGGAGCACAGGCGGGGCATAACGTGGTGCTGCCGGACGGCCGGCACCATACGTTTGCGCAGTTTGCCGCCGGAACACTGGTGCCGGGCGTGGCGACGGTGCTTGCCTACCCGGTGGTCGTGCATCCCGCGGCGTTGTTGGTCGAGTACGCCCGTCTGCGGACGCTCGGAGTCGAGGATGCGCTCGAGCGCCTGAAGATCGACCATCGGTGCCGCATCAATACCCCTTTTCATCAGGCTGCCGGCCGCCTGCGCGAATTGCAGCGAGGAACCCAGGCGCATGGTACTTGCGGTGTCGGGGTTGGCGAGACGGTGCGGCACGCCCTGTGCTTCCCGGATCATGTCTTGCGCTATGGCGATCTGGCACGTCCGGCCCTGGCAATGAAGAGGCTGGACCTCATCCGGCGCGATCTGCTGGCAGAATTCTCCGCGATGGCCGAGAAGCCGGCGAGGCAGGGCCTGGCCAGGCTTGAATACCAGGTACTCAGCGATGAAGGGGCTGCCGAGCGCTGGCTGAGTGGCGTTGTGGCACTGCTCCGCCAGGTGCCGCCCGCCTCGCCCGCGCGCATTGCGGAACACCTGAATCGGCCGGGCTGCGTGCTCTTCGAGGGCGCGCAAGGCGTATTGCTGGACGAATGGCGTGGCTTTCACCCACATACGACGTGGAGCAGCATCCATCCCGAAGCGGTCGAAGCGGTTGCTGCGGAATATGGCTTCACGGCACGGGTCGAGCATCTGGGCGTGCTTCGTTCCTTCCTGACTCGCCACGGCGAGGGGCCGTTCCCTACGTGCGATAGCGCATTGGGCTTGTTGTTGGAACCGCACAACACCAGCGACGGTTGGCAGGGGCAATTCCGACGAGGTCATCCGGATGCCTTGCTTCTGCGCTATGCGTTGTCCGTTCTTGGGCCGCTCGATGGATTGCTGGTAAGTCATCTCGATGTGTTCGACCGGGTCAGCGCCCTGCAGTGGTGCGACGCCTATCAGGCCGCACCGACTGGCGATGAGGCAAACCTTATGCACCGAGATGCCGCGCGGCCAGACTTGGTCACCCAGTTGTTACCCGGTGCGCCGGGGAATCTGGCACATCAGGCGGCGCTGACCCGCTTGCTGTCGTTGGCCGCCCCGAGATACGGCGCCGAGCTGATTACGTCGTCACCGGCTCTGCTGGAGCGTACTGTCGCGCTGGCAAAGTGTCCGGTCTGGTTTGGCGCTTACGGGCCAACCTATGAAACCGTCAGGAGCGTTGCCGCGTCGCCTTAGCGGGCTGCTCGGGTAAGCGAAAAAGGGTCGGCTTTCGGGAGCGTCGAGACGATCCTCTGGTGCAGGAGTGTTCTCGATATGGCAACATGATCGATGCTGCTGTCGGTGAGCCGACAACAGGCGAGCCGAGCCGTTGGCGCGGGTCCTGAGAGCTATCGACAGACCGGCGGCCTGCCGGAGTGGTAATGGGCAGTTCTCGAACAGCGGGGAGTTTGGCAATGAAGATACTGGTTCTGGCGCTTTCTCTGGCGATGCAGGCTGCGCTGCTTGCCCATGCCGAGTCGTCGGTACCCACGCCCACGGGCATCGGGATCAAGGACTACCCGTGGCAGGCGCTGGCCGGCGAGAAGAATGAAGCGCTGGAGCGCAAGGGTGACAGGAAGCGCGGTGAGCGACTCTTCGCGCTCTGCCGTAGTTGCCACCTGCCGTCGACTGGCGGACGTCCCGACGGCAGCATCCCGCAACTCGCGGGCCAGCACAGCAGCGTTCTGATCAAGCAGATGGCCGACATTCGCGTCGGTGTCCGGCACAACCCGACCATGTACCCGTTCGCCGCGGTGCTGAACGATCCGCAGGATCTGGCGGATCTCGCCGCCTATCTCGAAGGGCTGTGCATCCCCCGCGAGCATGAACAGTACGAAGCTCACGACGCCGTTCAGCAAGTAGCAACCGGCAGAGAGCTTTACGAAAGGGCGTGCAGGGTATGCCACGGGCCGCGCGGTGAAGGCTCCCGCCATAAGCTCTATCCGGCGATCGCAGGACAGCACTACAACTACCTCCTGCGCCAGATGACCGCGATCCGCGACGGCAAGCGCCCCACCGCCGATCCCGAGATGGTCAGGGTCATCAGCGGGTACAACGACGATCAACTGCTCGCGATTTCGGCGTACCAGGCGAGCCTGGTGATGCCGGGAAAGATGTGCAGGGCCAGGACGCCGGTCACGAAGGAGTGAGCACGCGGTTCGCGTGCGACTACCGGCAAGCGCTAACACAGGTGCGGCATGGATGAGTTTTTCTTGGTCATCGCATGAGAATCGATCGTTTGCCGCGCGCTACCCTGCCTTGTATGGTGGCGACATTCCCTCACGAAGGGCAATTTCAAGCGCCAGGAGCCGACACCATGAACCATCCCACACTCTTCGTAGCCCGGTCTCAGGGTGGCCAGGAACAGCGTGGCGCCCGCGGCCCGCTTGGTCGCTCCGCATGGCGAGTCGCCCTGCAGAAGCTGTTCGCCGGCCTTTGCGAACCGACCCAGACCATTGTCAAGAACGCCGCCGCCTATCCGGCCACCTTCATCAACCTTCCCTGATCCCGACGTTCCTACTGGCGGGTCCTTGCCTCTTCCCGCCGCGCCAGTTCCGACCACGTGAAGTCGATGTGCCCGAGCATCGCCTGTCTGGCCTCGTCCGGCTGCTGCGCGCGGATCCGCTCCCAGATGCCAAGGTGCTGCCGGCGAAGGTGTTCGGTGACGTCGCCCGTCGGATCTTCCATGGCCATCAGATTGAGGCAGATGTGCTCGCGCAGCATGCGTACGACGCCTGAGTGCAGGTAGAGAAACATGCTGTTGTGCGAGGCTTCGGCGATGGCCTCGTGGAAGTCGGCGTCGGCCCGGTACTCCGCCTCCTTGTCCCCCGTGTCGTAGGCTTTGGTCAGGCGCCTGACGATACCTTCGATCTTCTCCAGATCGCTGGCGTTGGCGCGCAGCGCGGCGTAGTAGGCGGTCGCACCCTCCAGTTCGCGGCGAAACTCCAACGTATCCCAACGCAAGTCCGGATGCGCGGCCACCAGTTGCCGCCACGGTGACGAGATCGCCGCCTGCAGGCGATCGCTGACGAAAACGCCACTGCCCTGCCTGCTGAACAGCAGGCCACGCTCCTTTAGGCAAAAGATCGCCTCGCGTACCGAGTTTCGCGAGACGCCCAGCGATTCCGCCAGGACCCGCTCGGCCGGCAAACGCATGCCGACCGGCCACGAACCATCCAGAAGGTGCACTTCGAGTGCCCGCCGGGTCTGTTCTGCAACGCTGTGCGATGCCATGGTCATCCTCCCTGAGCTTCCTCGACGACCCGCCTGGCGCCAAGAAAAGAATTGGTACTACCAATTTCCGGTGAATTCTATCCCTGGTTAATCTTTGCGCCATCGGTTTTCGTTAAGTGCAACGTATTACTATGGAGTGAATGCCCCGCTGGCGTTGCCAGAAAAAGGGCGTAATCACCCGTCGGGTCTCTGGAGGAGGAAGCCAAGAATGAACTCACTCATTTCTGCACTGCGTGCGCATTTCCCCGCAGCAAGCGTCATTACCGACGAACTGCGATTGCTGGCCTGGGGCACCGATGCCAGCTTCTACCGGCTGATCCCGCAGGTCGTGGTCGTCGTGGAGAGCGAAGATGATGTGGCGCACGTCCTGGCGGTGGCCGCGCAGCAGCGTGTTCATCTGACCTTCCGTGCTGCCGGCACCAGCTTGTCGGGGCAGGCGGTGACCGACGGTATCCTGGTCCTCATCGGCGAGGCCTTCGCCACTTGTGAAATCGCGCCGGACGCCGCCACCGTGCGCGTCGGGCCCGGCATCATCGGCGGCGAGGTCAACTACCGTCTGGCACCGCATGGCCGCAAGATCGGTCCCGACCCGGCCTCGATCAGCGCCTGCAAGATAGGTGGCATCGCCGCCAACAACGCCTCCGGTATGTGCTGCGGTACGGCGCAGAACAGTTACCGCACCCTCGCCGGCTTGCGCGTGGTGTTTGCCGACGGGGCGGTACTCGATACCGAGGACCCGCTCAGCGTCGCCCGTTTCCGCGCCAGCCATGCGGCCCTGATCGGCGAACTGGCACGCCTGGGTGCCACCACGCGTGCCGACGAAACGTTGGCGGCGCGCATCCGCCACAAGTACAAGATCAAGAACACCACCGGCTACAGCCTCAACGCGCTGATCGACTACGAAGACCCGATCGACATTCTCTCTCACCTGATGATCGGTTCGGAGGGGACGCTCGGCTTCATGTCACGCATCACCTACCGCACCGTCGTCGAGGACCCTTGCAAGGCGAGCACGCTGGTGTTCTTCCCGACCATCGAGACCGCCTGCCAAGCCGTCATCCGCCTCAAGCAGGAGCCGGTCTCCGCCGTCGAGATGCTCGATCGCCCGGCGCTGCGCTCGGTGGAGGACAAGCCCGGCTTGCCGCCCATCATCCGGACGCTGGGCAACGATGCCGCTGCTCTGCTGATCGAGGTGCGCGCGGAAAACGCCTCGCTCCTGCAGCAACGCATTGACGCAGCACTCGGCGCCTTGACCGGCATTGCCACCGTCGAAGCGCCGGTGTTCTCCACTGACCCGGCGACCTGCGAAATGTACTGGAAAGTGCGCAAGGGCACCTTCCCCTCGGTCGGCGCGATGCGTCGCGCCGGCACCACGGTCATCATCGAGGACGTGGCCTTCCCGATCGAATCCCTGGCCGCCGCCACGCTCGACCTGCAGGCGCTGTTACGCCAGCACGGCTACAGCGAAGGAATCATCTTCGGGCATGCGCTCGAAGGCAATCTGCATTTCGTGTTTACCCAGGATTTCTCGGATGCCGCGGAGGTGGAACGTTACGCCCGCTTCATGGACGACGTCTGCAAACTGGTCATCGACAAGTACGACGGTTCGCTCAAGGCCGAGCACGGGACAGGCCGCAACATGGCTCCCTTTGTCGAGATGGAATGGGGCCGGCAGGCCACTGACCTGATGCGCCGGATCAAGACGCTCTTCGACCCCAATAACCTGCTGAATCCCGGCGTGATCATCAACGACGACCCGCAGGCGCACCTGAAAAACCTCAAGCCGATGCCGGCCGCCGAAGACATCATCGACCGCTGCATCGAATGCGGCTTCTGCGAGCCGCTGTGCCCCTCGCACCGCCTGACCCTTTCGCCGCGCCAGCGCATCGTCAGCTGGCGGGAACTCTCACGCCGGGCCGCCGCCGGCGAAGAGGCCGCCGACGTCGGCAAGGATTTTGCCTACTTCGGCCTCGACACCTGCGCCGGCTGCGGTCTTTGCTCCACCGCCTGTCCGGTCGGCATCGACACCGGCGAGCTGACGCGCCGCCTGCGCGGCCGCGGGCTGGGCAACAAAGCGCCTTCGCATCAGGTCGCGCACTGGACGGCGGAAAATTTCGGCAAGGTGGCCACCGTCTCCCGCGTCGGCCTGTCCATCGGCCATGCCGTCTCCAGCGTGGTCGGCGAAAGCCTCGTCGCGCGCCTCTCGCGTGGCGCCTGGAAACGGGGAATGCCACAGGCGGGCAGGGCGCCCAAACCCCACAGCGGTACCGGTGCGGGCGATCCGGTGGTGTATTTCCCCGCTTGCGGCGGCCGCATCTTCGGCGCCAACACCCCCGACGAGGCAACCCTGCCGGAAGTCATTATCGAGTTGCTGGTGCGCGCCGGCTACGATCCGCGCTTGCCGGAAGGCTTCGACAAGCTCTGCTGCGGGCAGATGCTGGCCAGCAAGGGCATGGCCGAGGAGGCCGAGCAGATGGCCGACAGCGTGACCGCTGCGCTGCTCAAGGCTGCCGACGATGGCAATGGCGGCCACTATCCGGTGATCATGGATGCCAGCACCTGTTCGGTGCGCATGCAGAAGCTCCTCGCCGGTCGCCTGACGGTGCTTGACTTCCATGAATTCGCTCACGATGCGCTGTTGCCCCGCTTGATGGTCACGCGCAAGCGCGGCCCCATCGCCCTGCATATTAATTGCAGCGTCCGCCGCGTCGCTTCCGACAGCAAGCTGCGCCGCCTGATCGCGGCCTGCGCCGAAGAAATCGTCGAACCCGCCGGCGTCACCTGCTGCGGCTTCGCCGGCGACCGCGGTTTCGTTGTCCCAGAACTCAACGTGCACGCCCTGCGCAAGGTCCACGAGGCACTGCCCGCCAACTGTTGCGAGGGGGTCTCGACCAACCGCACCTGCGAAATCGGCCTCACCGCCGAAACCGGCCGCCCCTATCGCTCCATTGCCTACCTGCTGGAAGAGTGCAGTCGTACGGAAACCATGGGAGCCTGCTGAGCCCTGGCAACCGCCGCCACAACAGCCACACAAGTGGCTTATTACAAAGGAGACTCCCATGACGTGGCAAATGAATGTTGATCCCCTCGGCAACATCGGATTGTCCGCGCTTGTCGCGGCAATCCCGATCTTCTTCCTGTTCTGGGCCTTGGCAATCAAGCGCATGAAAGGCCAGTTTGCGGCAATGGGAGGCACCGGACTGGCCATCCTGATCGCGGTGTTCGTCTACAAGATGCCCGTGGATCTGGCGGCGCTGGCGACACTGTACGGTGGCGCATTCGGGCTGTTCCCGGTCTGCTGGATCGTCATCACCGCGCTCTTCATCTACAACATGTCCGTGAAGACAGGGCAGTTCGAGGTGATCAAGAACTCGCTCGCCTCGATTTCGGACGACCGGCGCCTGCAAGCGCTGCTGATCGCGTTTTCCTTCGGTGCCTTCATCGAAGGTGCCGCCGGCTTCGGTACCCCAGTGGCGATTACGGCAGCGATGCTGGCCGGGCTCGGCTTCAACCCGCTCTATGCGGCGTCCATCTGTCTGTTGGCCAACACGGCGCCGGTCGCCTGGGGTGCCATCGGGATTCCGATCGTGGTCGGCGGGCAGGTCGCGGGAATTCCCGACTTCGCGCTGAGCCAGATGGTCGGCCGGACACTGCCGATCGTCAGCGTCTTCATCCCCCTCTATCTGGTTGTCGTCATGTCCGGGTGGAAGAAGGGCCTGGAAGTCTGGCCCGCTTGCCTCGTCAGCGGTGGCTCGTTCGCCATTGCGCAATTCTTCTCGGCCAACTCGCCGGTCACCGCACCGCTGCTTCCCGACATCATTGCGTCGCTGGCGTCGATCGTCTGCACGGTCGCCTTCCTCAAGGTCTGGCATCCGAAAGAGAGCTGGCACTTCGCCGATGAACCCAAGAGCCTCGGCAAACAAGCGCTCAAGTTCACCGGCGGGCAGATCTTCCGCGCCTGGGCACCCTTCATCATCCTGTCGCTCTTCGTCTGCGCCTGGGGTATCAAGCCGGTCAATCAGGCGCTCAACCAGACGACCAAGATGATCTTCGACTACGCCATACCGATTTCCGGTCTCGACAAGATGGTGATCGATCAGGCCGGCAAGCCCAAGCCCGCCGTCTATAACTTCAATTTCCTGAGCGCCGCCGGCACGGCCATTCTCTTCGCCTGGTTCTTCTCGATCATGGTCATGGGCGCGTCGCTCAAGACGGCCGCAGGCGTCGCGGGCGATACGCTGAAGACCCTCAAATGGCCCATCGTGACCATTGCGACGATCCTCGGCTTCGCCTACATCATGAACTTTTCCGGCATGGCGATCACGCTCGGTTATGCGTTCGCCACGACCGGCGCGGCCTTCCCCTTCTTCGCCAGTCTTCTCGGTTGGCTGGGAGTGTTCATGACGGGTTCCGATACATCGACCAACGCCTTGTTTGGCAAGCTCCAGGCGGTCACTGCCGAGAAGCTCGGTATCGACCCGGTGATCACGATGTCGGCCAACACCTGCGGCGGCGTGTGCGGGAAGATGATCTCGCCGCAATCGATTGCCGTTGCCACAGGCGCCACAGGACTGGTCGGTCGCGAATCCGAGATCTTCCGGTTCACGTTCAAGCACTCGGTCTTCCTGGTGGTGATCATCGGTATCCTGCACATGCTCTGGACGTACGTATTCCCCGGTATCGTTCCGGCTTACGTCAAGCCTGTGGCCGCCGCCGCCGCTGCTGTGGCCGCCGCCACCGTGAATATGGACGGCCTGATGTGGCTGGGGATATTCGTCGGCATCGTCGCTCTCGTCACCGTGTTCTCGCGAGTCGTCGGCGCCAATCTGGTTGGTGCGGTCAGAGGCGCCGATCAGGTCCATTTCCACTGAGAGGGCTTGCCGGACTACATCCAGCCCGGCCCTGGACTGCTCCTCAGGGGACCGGCTGGAGATGAACTCCGAGGTCAGTTCAGGATTGACGCCGTTTGCAGGCGGTGCCTATACTCTCGATGGGACCGGCCGACTGGTTTTTCCTGGCGAAATTCCGGGGACGCGCAAGACGGCCAGTGCGGCAGCCACCAAGGCGGGATTCGTCTTCCGCCCGGTCCCGTCCACCAGATGATGGGCTCTACACAGGAAGGAGGGCGGAACATGCAACGCGCACTTCCCGATCTCACGATCACGCCGCCGGTAGCAGGCGAAAAAGTGACCCTTGTCTTGCACGCCGACGGGAAGCAGTACGACCTTCCGGTGCTCGGAGGTACGCACGGTCCCAAGGTCATCGATGTCCGGCGGCTCTACGCCGAGACGGGCTATTTCACATACGACCCGGGATTCCTGTCCACTGCCAACTGCGACTCGGCGATCACCTACATCGACGGTGACCGCGGCATCCTCCTGCACCGGGGGTACCCGATCGAGGAGCTTGCAGCGCATGCCGACTTCCTGGAGGTTTGTTATCTGCTGCTCTACGGGAAACTGCCCACGCCGTCGGAACTCGCGGACTTCGGCTACGTGATTGGCCATCACAGCATGGTCCACGAGCAGTTCAAGCGATTCTTCGCGGGCTTTCGCCGGGATGCCCACCCGATGGCGGTGATGGTGGGCACCGTTGGCGCACTCAGCGCGTTTTACCACGACAAGATCGACATCACGGATCCGGAAGCGCGGATGGTGTCTACCCACCGGCTCATTGCCAAAATGCCGACCATTTGTGCCATGGCGTTCAAGTATTCGCTTGGACGACCGTTCATGTACCCGCGCAACGATTTGAGCTACGCCGCGAACTTCCTCCGGATGGCTTTCGGCATACCCGCGGAGCCCTACGTGGTAAACCCTGTACTGACTCGCGCCATCAACCGTTTCCTGGTGTTGCACGCCGATCACGAACAGAACGCTTCTACCGCGACGGTGCGCATTGCCGGCTCCAGCCGTGCCAATCCGTATGCCTGCGTGGCCGCCGGCATCACGGCGCTCTGGGGGCCGGACCACGGAGGCGCGAACGAGGCGGTGGTGAACATGCTGGAAGAGATCGGCAACAAGGACCGCATTCCCCTCTACATCAAGCGCGCGAAGGACAAGAACGATTCGTTCCGGCTTACCGGCTTCGGCCACCGGGTGTACAAGAACTACGACCCGCGCGCGGCGATCCTTCGCGAATCCTGCCACGAGGTGTTGGCCGAACTGGGCAAGACGGACGAGCCCTTGTTCGCGCTGGCGCTCGAACTCGAACGCATCGCCCTCGATGACGACTACTTTGTTCAACGCAAGCTGTTCCCGAACGTGGACTTCTACTCCGGCATCATGTTGCGGGCGATCGGCTTCCCCACAGCGATGTTTCCGCCCCTGTTCGCGCTTGGCCGCACCATCGGCTGGATTGCCCAGTGGAAGGAGATGATCGAAGCGTCGGATCAACATATCGCCAGGCCGCGGCAACGTTACATCGGCGAGGCGATTCGGCCCTATGTGCCCATCGCGGAGCGCTGATCCGCCAGAGACCGGCGACAGACGCTGCTCGGCAACGACGACGGCCCCGCCGAACGCCACGTTCGGCGGGGCCGTCGTGTCAGCGTGGTTGACCGCGCCGGCCCGATAGACAGCGTTTCCCGGTGATGAAGCGCCGACAGCTACTCGCCACGGCTGCGCTATAGTTTCTGGTTTCTTTGGGGGTACCGATGCGGCATCTGCACGGTCTGGTCATTGCGGCATGTCTTCTCCTTCTCCTTGGGTCGCTCGGTTGCGGACATCTGACGCCGTCCGAGCGGGTGCCCGCGACGGGCAGTTTCAATGCCATTGGTATGTCTCTGGTGCTGGTGCCGCCCGGCGAGTTTCTCATGGGTGGCACGGAAACCGCCGAAACCCTGGTTGCGGCCTACCCGGATTCGGGGAAGACGCCGGACTACTTCGCTGACGAGTATCCAAGACACCGCGTGCGTATCACCCGGGGATTCTTTCTCGGCCGCTTCGAGGTTACGGTGGCGCAGTTTCGCCGATTCACCGACGAAACCGGTTACCAGACCGAAGCGGAGTCGGACGGGGCCGGCGGTTGGGGATGCGACTCTTCCACGGGGCGGTGCGAGGGGCGGCGACCGCAATACACCTGGAGAAACCCCGGGTATGCGCTAGTGGACACACAACCGGTCGTCAATGTCAGCTACAACGACGCGCTGGCGTTCTGTCGGTGGCTGAGCGAGAAGGAGGGCAAGCGCTATCGCCTGCCGACGGAAGCGGAATGGGAGTATGCCAATCGTGCCGGCACCGGCACACGCTACGCGAACTCCGACGATCCGGCGCATTTGCCGCACTTCGCTCGCGCCATCGATCTGTCGCGGCATTCCGAATTCGGGCACGTACAGGAAATCGTCATCAAGCCCGACGACCCGACCGCGTTTCCAGCGCCGGTCGGCAGCTACGCGGCGAACGCACTCGGGCTGCATGACATGCACGGGAACGTCTGGGAGTGGGTTGCGGACTGGTACGGCGCCACTTACTATGCCGAGTCTCCCGTCGACGATCCGCAAGGGCCGGTCACGGGCCACTTGAAGGTGCGCCGAGGAGGCGCCTGGAACAGTTTTCCGATCTGGTTGCGATCGTCCTTCCGCAACTGGAATTCGCCAGGCAGCCGGTGCGTGAACCTCGGCTTCCGCGTTGCCCGGGACCTCTAGGACGATGGCCAGCGGGCTTCGGTGCAAGCCCTCCGAAAGACCGCGATCGGATTAGCCCAGGAGGCCGGCGGCGATGTTGACGGTCAGGGCCAGCAGCGTGGTGTTGAAGGCGAAAGCGATCATGCCTTGCGCCATCGCCAGGCGACGCATGCGTGTGCTGGAGATCGCGACATCCGCGGTCTGCGAGGTCATGCCGACGATGATGGCGAAGTACAGGAAGTCGGTATAGACCGGCGGCTCGTCGCCGGGGAATTCGAGGGGAGGGTTGCCATTTCTGCTGCGGGAGCCGTAGTAGGCGTGAGCGTAATGAAGCGCGAACGAGGTGTGCACGAGCAGCCAGGACGCCACGAAAGTTCCCGTGACCAGGGCCAAGCGCAGGCTCTGTCGGAATGGGGTGAGGTTGTCCAGGCCGGAAAGTTCGATGACGATCGCTGCGAGACTGGCCAGCGCAGCAGCCACCGTGAGAAAGAGGACGACGGCAGCACCGTCATCCTGGATGCGAGCCCGCCACCGCATATGTTCCACTGATGCTCGGGCCATCATCACCCAAGCCAGTGCCAGAAAGAGACCTGCTCCGACGTCCCAGGTGACCAGGGCTCGGGTCGAGGGGGCGAGTTCCGGCGGCAGAGCCAGGAAGGTGAGCGCGCCGGCGACACAGGAGGTCACCAGCCGTGGCCGCGCTCGCACTTGATGCCAGAGCTTGGTGAGTGGGGGGTGGGTGGGAGTCATCGCAACGCCATTATGCAGGCGACGGCCGTGGGCCGGCAATGTGCCCGGCGCCGCCTGGACGCCCGGACCTGCAAGTCGCCGTCCGCTTGGGAGGCGCCGCCCGCAAGCCGTCGTCGTGAAGCGGAAGGGACGCCAAGCCGGGCACTCATCCGCCAAGCATGACGACATTGGCGGCGTCGCCAAACACCTCCCGCACGGCCGGAACGAGATGGGGATGGTGGCTGAGGAAGATCACCTGCGTCGTCTTGGAGAGGTCGGCGATGGCCTCGATACCCGCCCGGGCGCGCACGTCGTCGTAATTGATGAACAGGTCGTCGGCGATGAACGGCAGCGCGCACGCCTGGCTGATGTGCATTTCCAGCGCGGCCAGGCGCAGGGCGAGATACAACTGATCGCGCGTGCCCTCGCTCATGCCGCCGATGCCGACGGTCCGCCCGTCGGCCCGCAGGCCTTCGAGCAACGGCGGCCTGGCCTCGAAATCGACGGTCAGCTTCGCGAACGATCCCAGCGTCAGGCGGCAGAAGATCTCGCCGGCGCGCGCCAGCATCGGCCCCTGGCGGGTTTCGCGGTAGCGATCGATTGCCCAGCGCAGCAGGCGCCCCGCGGTATGCACCTGGATAAAGCGCTCCGCGGCATCTGCCATGCTGGCGAGCGCCTGCTGGCGCGCCGCCTCGGCGCGTGCTGCGTCGTCCTGGCCGGCGATTCTCGCCAGCGACGTGCCGGCGGTAGCGAGTTCGGCCGCCAGCGTCACCTGCAGTTCGCGCTCGCTGGCCAGCTGACGAGCGATTTCCGCGAGGCGGACGGTGACCTGCGTCATGTCGGTGGCGTCGACTGCGGCGGCAAGTGCCGCCAGCGGCAGCCCGTCGCCTGCCTCTTCGGCGGCGCGCCTGGCCGCAGCGGCGGACAAGGATAGCGCGCGCGCCGTGTCGGACCGGGTGACCGCGGCGTGCAGGTCCGCGTGACTGGTGGCGCGGGCCAGGCGCAGCAGGGGATCGACCGCCGCCCTCGCAGTGTCGATGGCGCCGGCCACCTCGGCGATCTGCTCGCCGGCCCTGGCGATCTCGCCGGTCAGGCGTGCCGCCTCGCGTGCATCGTCCCTGGCCTGGAGCAGGCGAGCGTTGAGCCGCCGGGCTGTCTCGTCGGGTGACTCGCCAACCATCGCGGGTGCCAGCAGGTCGGCCAGGCGGCGACATTCGCTGCGGAAATCGTCGAGGTCCTTCTGCATGGCGGCGATGCGTGCCTGACGCAGTTCGCGGATCGCCTGCCGTTTGTCGTCGATGTCGTCGAACAGCTTCAGCGTCCCTTCGAGCGTACCGACGTCGGTATCTCCCGCCAGGCCAGCCGAACGCAGGCCCTGCTGCCAGCGTTCCTGCCAGTCGGCAAGCGCTGCATCGGCGGCGTCGCGTCGTCTGGCGAGATCGGCGGATGCACTCTTCGCGGCCGCCAACTGACGGGTGAGTTCGGCTCGTCGTGTAGCCGTTGCCGCCGCTTCGTCCACCAGGTGCCTGGCTGCGAGGATCATCAGCTTCCCCTTTTATTCTGTGAAGCCTTGCCGGCGAAATATTAATATTTCTGAACAGGGTATTATACGCATTCCCGAAATTGCTCTCCGGTGAGCCTGGCTCTACACATCTTTC
>JAFLDO010000027.1 GCA_017302455.1 Accumulibacter sp. | reverse complement strand
GGCAGTGCCGGGGTCTTCGCCGTCGGCCTGCTCTGGGGACGCTGGCGAGAACAGCGCCGTTGCCCGCTGCCCCAGCGCGCCTGGCAGCGGGCGTGCCGGCGACTGGCCAGCAAGGGCTTGTGCCGTGGGTCAGCGGAATGCCCCAGCGACTTCGCCCGCCGCGTCGCCGGCGAGCGACCGGCCTGGGCGGCAGCCATGACCCGGCTGGCCGACGCCTATGGCGCCTGGCGCTACGGGTCGACCCCGGACGCTGTCGCCGCCGACGTACCAATTGCCGCACGCCATCTGATCAACCGGATTCTCGCCGAATGAAGTGGCGGCAACACCACTGCCGCTCGATGGTGGCGCGCAGCCTGTTCAACTCCCCCCAGGACAACCATGATCCCTCGTCGACTCCTTGCCTTCCTGCTTGCCGTGCTGGCCATTCTCGGCACACCTTCCGGCGCCGCCGCGGCGATCGACGGGGCCGCCGTCGCCGCAGAAATCAGCCGCCGCGGCGATGCTGCCGTTGCCGCCTACGATCCCGCCAACCGCCTGGCGACAGCCAGCGAACTGTCCAGCCTCTACTTCGCGGTCTTCGAGGGTAGCGGTATGGAAGTCGATCTCGGCATAAGGTCGCCGAGCCTCAAGAACGAACTCGAGGTGCTCTTCGGCGTCGTCAATGGCCAGGCCATGCAGGGCGTCGCCGCGGCAGATCTGCAGTCTTCATGGCTTGCATTGCGCGACAGGCTGAACGTCGCCGCAGCCCTTTACGGCACACCCGAAACGGACGGATTCCTGCCGGCACTGCTGAAATCAGCCCTGATCCTGATCCGCGAGGGAGTGGAAGCAATGCTCGTCGTCAGCGCGCTCACCGCCTACCTGCGGCGTGCGGGAGCCGCCGACCGTGTCTGGGTCCTCTACGCCGGAGTCGGCGTGGCGATTCCGCTGTCGCTGTTGACCGGCTGGGCAATGACCAGTGCCATACGCGCGGCCGGCGCATCGCGAGCCGTTGTCGAGGGCGCGACGATGTTGCTGGCTGCCGCCGTTCTCTTCTACGTAAGCTTCTGGTTGCTCTCGAAAAGCGAGTCCCGACGCTGGCAGGCCTGGATTGCCGGCCGGGTCGACAGTGCCATCTCGCGTGGTTCGCTGATCGCCCTGGGCGGTGCCGCCTGTCTGGCGGTCTATCGCGAAGGCGCTGAAACGGTTCTCTTCTATCACGCCCTGTTGGCCAGCCACGCCGATCACGGCGGGGCCATCATTGCCGGGATCGGGTTGGCCAGCGGCTTGCTGGCACTCGTCTATCTGGTGCTGAACCGAATGGCGCTACGCCTGCCCCACGCCACCTTCTTCGCTGTTACCGCGGTCCTGGTCTATGGCATCGGCCTTGTCTTTCTTGGCCAGGGAATCATCGAACTTCAGGCCGCCGGGAGGCTGGCAACCACACCACTGCCCGGCTTCCCTCGCGTTTCCTGGCTCGGCATAGGCCCAAGCCTGCAAGGTGTGACGGCACAGGGAGGGATGATCCTGCTGCCCTGGCTGGCCTGGACGTGGCAGCGAACCCGCCGTCGGGTCTCCTGATGGCGCAAGCGACCGGAAACAGCGGAGCGATGGATGACGACCGACTGCCCCGGTTGACAACGGTACGACGGCGCTCGCCGGCCAAGGCCAACGACAGGGAGGACCTCTGTTACCATTCGCCAACGGACGCCGTGCCGGCGACGAAGGGGCGCCGCCTCGTCCCGTCCCCCGGCGGCGCTCCCGGCGCGCCACCTTTCATCGAGATTCGCTGCCTTCTTCATGACCGCAAGTTTTGTCACACGCACCCACTGGCGCTGGCTTTTCTGGCTGACGGCGCTCGCCGTGCTCGTGCTGTCGCTGCTGCCACCGAGCCCTCACCTGCCCGACACCGGTTGGGACAAGAGCAATCACCTGCTGGCCTTTGCCGTGCTCGCCGTGCTGGGGCTGCGTTCGTATCCGGGCAGCCGGGGCCCGCTGCTTGCCGGCCTCCTGGCTTACGGCGGCCTGATCGAGGGACTGCAATCGCTCACTCCCGATCGTTTTGCCGAGTGGGCAGACCTGCTGGCCGACGCGGTAGGGCTTCTTCTCGGTTGGGGCCTGGCGACCGCCTGGTCGCGCTGGCGGTCGACCGGCTGAAGACCATCGCTCGCGGCACCCCCGGCGGCGAACAGGCAGGACGCGGCGCCTACTCGGTAGCGCTTGACAGGCGGTCGACGCCGCTTTCCTCGTTCCCTGCGCCGGCGGCACCGACGACCCGGCCAAAGCTGGTGACGCCGGCGCCCCGGACGAAGACGCATGGCTTGCCCGTCCTTTTGCACTGCTCCTTCACCCGCCAATAGGCGTTGTGGCTGATACAGCCGGCCTGACAGACGACGAGGTCGGCAGCGGCAAGTGCCGCGTCGATTCGGTTGAGGTTCTCCTCCAGCCCGCCGTCGTGATGCAGGAAGCTGCCGCCGCGTTGTTCGACCATCTTGCGGTAGGCGTCGACCGACCCTGAACGACCGCCGACGCAGAGGATGCGTTTGCCGGCAAGGTCCGGCGGCGGCTCATCGAGCACGGGGCGTCCCTGACCGGCGGCGCTTGCTTCGGCGGCGAGCAGATGCTCGATGGTTTCCTCGGCATGCTGGACGAGCCGGCCGAGTCGTTCGACCTCGCCTTCCAGACCGGCAACGCTCGCCCTCAATGCCGTCGCCCGCGCCTCCGCGTCGCTGGCGCGACGGGCCAGCGACTGGCGGGCCTTGAGCTCGGGCAGGCTTTGTCGCAAGGTGTCGAACTGCCCGGTCACGGTGGCCAGCATGCCTTCCTTGCCAGCCAGGCTGGCGCGCAAGTCGGCGATCTGGCGAACGAGGATCTGCGCTTCTCGCGATCTTTCCAACCCTTGCGCTTCGGCGTCAGCGCGCGCTTCGTGCAACTGCTTGCGCAGTTCGGCGTTCTCCGCCTGCACGGCCTGCAGTGCCGCCAGATCGGCACGCGTGCCGCTGCCCACCTGATGCTGGATCATGTGGATGTCGGCATAGATCTCCTGCGCCAGCGACGCGTCACAGGCGGGATGCGTCCAACTGGCCCAGAGCGCGCCGGGAATATCGCTGCCGGTCTTGCAGGACTCGCGCCACAGGGCGCGCACACCTTCTGCGCTCCTGGCGCCCGAGAAGCGGCGGATCGCCAGAGGAAAGCGTCGCTCCAGATACTTCTGCAGCACCTCCGACAGTCGGCTACGCGTTTCGCAGGCGCCGACGGCGGTCGTATGCAACATGAAGTCCGTCGTCTCGCGCGGAAAATGCATGATCCGGGAAATCAGCGTGCGCAGTTCATTGACCTCGAAACAGACACCAACCACCGGGCAGTGGAACTTTGCCTGGAGATCCCATAGCTTCCGACGCCGCGACCCCAGGGACGCATTGTCCGCGGCCACCGGCCGAGGTGCGTGCGGCAAGCCGGCAAGGGCGTCCCGTCGGCCTTGCTCGGTGGCGATGTCGGCCGCCGCGACGCGCAGAAAAGGAACGTCGGACATGCCCGACTCGTTTCGGCAGGGGCGCGAGGCGGCCACCGCCGTCAAGCCCGCAGGGGATCGTGCTTCGGGCGGGCCGCGCTGAGGCGCCCGCTGGCGCGCTCGCATAGGTTGCGGGTATCGGCATCGAGACCCTCCATCTCGCACAGGCGATCGAGCAGACGCGCGGCATTGAGGGCGGAATGCGGGCACCCCGTCTCGTCGTGGATGAGAACGAGGCTCAGGGCCCCGGCCCAGAGATCATTGGCTGGCATGGCAACTCCCGGTTGGTTGAACGCTAGATTCCGGCCATTACTAGCCAGAGAAGCAGGCCGGCCAGGAAGGTATTGAAGAGCAGACTGCGCATCGGTCGTTCCTTCTGTCGAGAAGCGCCCCCATCATATAGGCTCTTTGCTGAATCGTAAATAGCAATCATTCGCATTCTGTTCGACACCTGACTTGCTGCCCCTGCCGCTTCGCGGCGGCGCGAACCTGCGTAGCGACGAATTCACCCGCCCCTGCTTACATGACGGAGTTGCGTGCGAAGGCATCGCCGACCGCTGAGCGCATCCTCGCAGCGCAAACACGCAGTCTGCTGTTGGCCTGGAGTCTCCCGAAAACACTGGTAATACGAATGATTCGCATGTATAGTAACAGCGCCTGGATCAGGGTTGTGGGCGAATCTGCGACTTGGGCAGCGTCCCAGCGGAGCGACACGCTCCGCGCACGCTTGTTGGCGCGCCGGCAAACGGCGACGTACTGGAAGAAAGGAAACAGATTTCATGAGTTCGATGGACTTGATCACCCTGTTTGACCTGCCTACCGGCCAGGAAGGGACAGTACGCAGCGGACCCGTCGCCGCTGACGGCGAGACGGCGGACCACGAATTGGCGCTGCGACTGTTCGAAATTGGCTTTATCGAGGGCGAACGGGTGCGCGTCGTTGCCCGCGGCCACCCGGGCGGCGACCCCGTCGCCGTACGCGTCGGCAACACGATGTTCGCCTTGCGCCGGTTCGAGGCCGAGCGCGTCCTGGTCGCGCCGCTGCGTGGGGTGGTGGCATGAGTACGGCCAATGGAAGCTTGCGGCTGGCCCTGCTCGGCAACCCGAACTGCGGCAAGACGGCGCTCTTCAACCTGCTGACCGGCAGCCGGCAAAAGGTCGCCAACTATCCTGGCGTGACTGTGGACCGCAAGGAAGGGCAACTGACGACGCCGTCGGGCAAACAGTTTCGCGTACTCGATCTGCCGGGCGCCTATAGCCTCAATGCGGTCAGCATCGACGAGGAGATCACGCGCGATGTCGTGCTCGGCATGCTCGGAGGCGAGCCGCGACCTGACATACTCGTTTGCGTGAGCGACGCGACCAATCTCAAGCTCAACCTGCGGCTCGTTCTCGAGGTCAAGCGTCTCGGCCTGCCCATGGTTCTGGCCCTGAACATGAACGACCTGGCGAGCAAACGCGGTATCGAGATCGACGTGCCGGCACTGGCCCGCGAACTGGGCGTGCCGGTTGTCCGCACCATCGCTGTCAAGCGGGGCGGGGCGAGCGAGTTGATCAGCCAGCTCGACACCGCGCTGCCCGATGACGTAGCGCACCCACCGGTCTGGTTGCCGCCCGATGTCGCGGACGTCACCGCCACGCAGCGCGAAGTGCGGCGCATTCTTGCCGCGACGGTGCGCGAGCCGGCGCTCGACACGCGCTTCGACGAGCGCATCGATCGCGTCGTCCTGCACCCCGTCTGGGGAATGCTGATCCTCGCGGCAACGCTGTTTCTGATGTTTCAGGCGGTGTTCAGTTGGGCCAGTGTACCAATGGATCTGATCAAGAGCGGCGTTCAGGCGTTCGGTGTGTTTCTCACCGAGCAGATGCCCGACACCATTCTGCGCAGCCTGCTGGTCGACGGCATCGTCGCCGGCGTCGGCAGCGTGCTGGTATTCCTGCCGCAGATCCTGATTCTCTTCCTCTTCATTCTGGCTCTCGAGGATTCGGGCTACCTGCCGCGCGCCGCCTTCCTGCTCGACCGCCTGATGGGGACCGTCGGGCTGTCCGGCCGCTCGTTCATTCCCCTGCTGTCGAGCTTTGCCTGCGCCATTCCCGGCATCATGGCCGCACGCACCATCGCCAACTGGCGCGATCGGCTGGCAACGATCATGATCGCGCCACTGATGACCTGCTCGGCGCGCCTGCCGGTCTACGCACTGATCATCGGAGCGTTCATTCCGGAGAGCACGGTGGCCGGCGTCTTCAATCTGCAGGGGCTGGTCCTTTTCGGCCTCTACGTGGCCGGCGTGGTCAGCGCCATGGCCGTTGCCGGCGTACTCAAGTTGACGGTCGCCAAGGGATTGCAGCATCCGTTGATGCTCGAGCTGCCATCCTACCGCTGGCCGCATGGCCGCAATCTGCTGTTGGGCCTCATCGAACGCGCCCGGATCTTCATCATGCGCGTCGGCAACATCATCCTTGCGCTGATGGTGGTGCTGTGGTTCCTGTCGTCGTTCCCGGCGGCACCCGACGGCGCCGTAGGCCCGGCGATCCAGTACAGCTATGCCGGCATGCTCGGCCAGGCGCTCGAAGTGATCTTCGCGCCGATCGGCTTCAACTGGCAGATCTCGATCGCCCTGGTTCCCGGCATGGCAGCCCGGGAGGTCGCCGTCGGCGCGCTCGGCACGGTCTATGCGCTATCCGCAACCGGTGATGACGTGGCTGAACAACTGGCGCCGATGCTGGCCGCCGGCTGGTCGCTGCCGACGGCTTTCTCGCTCCTCGCCTGGTACGTCTTCTCGCCGCAATGCTTGTCCACGCTGGCGGTCGTCAAGCGCGAGACCAACTCCTGGCGTTACCCGCTGCTGATGGCCGGCTACCTGTTTGCCCTGGCTTATGGTGCGGCTTTCGTTACTTACCGCGTTGCCCTTGCTCTCACCGGAGGCTGACATGTTTGAGGAACTGGTAGCCTATGGCGCTGTACTCGGCGCCACCACCTACGCCACTTGGCGGCTCATGCCGGGTGCTCTGCGGGTCGCGCTGGCCGAACGTTGGGCGACCCTGGCCCCGCGTTTTGGGTTTGCCGACGCCGCTCCCGACCCCGCCCGTCGACAGGCCAGTGCGAGTGGCAGCAGCAGCTGTGGCGGCTGCTCCGGATGCGCCAGCAAGCCGACGTCAATCAAGGTAGTCGTCGTCACCAACAAGAACACAAACGCCCAGTAACCATGTCTATACCGACGCACAAACTCAAGACCCTCGCTTCCGCGCTGCTGCTCTCATCTTTTTTCGGGCAGCCGCTGGCCGCTCTGGCGGCCACCGACGAAGCGGACGCCACCGACGACACGCCGAACTGGCAGGAGACGACGCTCACCGGCGACTGGGGCGGCGCCCGCAAGCGGCTCTACGACTCGGGAGTTCAAGTCGACCTCATGTACACGGCCGACTACCTGCGCAACAACGCCGGTGGCTTGCAGCACGGCGGGGCCTACATGGGCCATACCGACCTCGTCCTGCAGTTCGACGGCGAGAAACTCTTCGGCTGGACAGGCGGTTCCGCCTTTCTGCAGTTGATCAGCAACACTGGCGGCAGAGTCAATCTCAACTATGTCGGCAGCCTGATGGGCGTCGATAACCTCGAGGCACCGGTCAACCGTACCGGCGTCTTCAAGGCGTGGCTGCAGCAAGCCTTCCTTGACGACAGGGCATCGCTTCGGCTTGGTCTTTACCCGATCGACAGCGAGTTCTACGTCACCGACGCCTCGGGAGTCTTCCTGCATCCGTCGTTCGGGATGGCGGCGGAAGTGGCCAACTTCGGCAGCCTGGCCGGCCCGTCGATTTACCCGACCAGCACCTATGCGGCACGCCTGCGTATCGATCCCGATCCTGCCTGGTACGCGATGCTGGCGGTTTCGCGCGGGATTCCCAGCGAGCGGATAGCCACCGCCGGCCCCAATGTCAGCTGGCCGAAGGGTACCGGCAGCATGCTCATCGGCGAAGTCGGTTTCAGTCCGGCCAAGGCCGGACTGCTGCGCGAGAGCACGCCGGCCGAGGCCAAGGACGACTTCGTGCCGATCAGCAAGCTTGCCGTGGGCATGTGGCGATTCTCGCCGCGCTTCCCGCAACTCGTTGCCGTCGATGCCGCCGACGAACCGCTGTTGGCAACGCACTGGGGCGCCTATTTCCTCGCTGAGCAGACGGTGTTTCGGGTTCCGGAATCGAACCGTGACCTCGCCGCTTTCGTCCGCTACGGTTTCACCGACGGCCGGACCAACACCCTCGACTACTCGCTCAGCGTCGGCTTCAGCTTCCGGGGTCCGTTCGCCGGACGCGAGAAAGACACCTTCGGTATCGCCGCGACGCGTGCGCACGCGGGTCCGCAGGGGCGCGCGCAGTTATCGGACGAGCTGGGCGAGCCGCTGTCGTCGGCCGCGGAAACGGCCGTGGAAATGACCTACCGGGCACAACTGGCCCCCGGGGTGGTCCTGCAACCGCTCGTCCAGCGGATCTTGAACCCGGGTCTGTACTTGCCGAACGCCACCGTCGCCGGGGTGCGCTTGCAGCTGGCGCTGTGAGCGTGCGCGGCCGGGACTCGAACTTGGTGGTGGGTTCCCGAAAACAATGGCGGGTAGCCTTGGCCTCAATCAGCCCTGATTGGTGACGGCGCACACCAATTGCAGGCACGACCTCTGTTTAGCGCTAACTATTGGAGAATCAAGATGAGTGACTTTGACCGTGACGAAGCAGTTGCCGTTCTCAATCAGATCATGGAGCTTGAACTGGCTGGTGTCGTGCGTTACACGCATTACGCACTGATGGTTTATGGCTACAACCGCATCCCGATCGTTGACTGGATGAAAAAGAACGCCGAGGAGAGTCTGGTCCATGCCGGGCGCGCCGGCGAACTGGTGACCTTGCTGGGTGGTCATCCGTCCTTGGGAATCGGGCCCCTGCTGGAAACGTATCAGCACGATACCGGGGATATCCTGCGCGAGAGCCTGGAGCATGAGACTCTGGCCCGAGCCGCCTACTACAGGCTGCTTGAGATCGTCGCGGGAAAGAACATCCTGCTCGAAGAGTACGCGCGGGACCTGATCGTCGACGAAGAAATGCACGCCGACGAAGTCAACAAGATGCTGCGCAGGCCGGGGGACACCGAGGCAGTCCGCGCGGTACCGTAACAAAGGGGCGGCACCGTGCGAGCGAGGTTTCTGCCTGTTGCCGGATGACGCCCACCGTATAGTATAGTTGACTCTGTTTGGGTGCCTTGCTCCACGACCGTGGGGCGGGTGAAACGGGAAGCCGGTGACTCTGATCCTTCAGACAGTCCGGCGCAGCCCCCGCTGCTGTAAGCCTGACGACTCCGCAAAACGCCACTGTGCTCGCGCATGGGAAGGCTGCTGGAGAAGACTGAAGGCAAGCCAGAAGACCGGCCCAAATCAAATGTAGCGCCAATCCCCGGGGTAAAGGGAGAGGTTGCGTCGATTCGCCGTCAGTCGGTTGTCGTCGCGCGGCTTGTCTTCCGATCTGTTTGCTTTTCCCCCAAATGGCGCATCTGGTCATTTCTCACTGTGGGAGAGAGTCATGCATATCATGGAAGGCTTCTTGCCTATCGAGCATGCTGTGGGCTGGTCCGTGGCATCCGCGCCGTTCGTCATCTACGGCATTCACGCCGTCAAACAACACATCCAGGAGAATCCCGAGCAACGAATGCTGCTCGGTGTGGCGGCAGCGTTTACTTTCGTTCTCTCGGCGTTGAAGCTGCCGTCTGTGACTGGCAGTTGCTCGCATCCCACCGGCACCGGGCTTGGCGCCATCCTCTTCGGCCCGGCGGCGATGGCGCCGATTGGCATGGTCGTGCTGCTCTTCCAGGCGCTGTTGCTCGCACACGGCGGCCTGACAACACTCGGTGCCAACATCTTCTCGATGGCTATTGTCGGACCATTCGCGGCTGCCGGTTTGTTTCGCTTGGCGCGCAGCCTGAAGCTGTCGTTCGCGGTCAGTGTCTTCATCGCCGCCAGCATGGCCGATCTGCTGACCTACGTGACCACCTCGGTCCAACTGGCCTGGGCCTTCCCTGATCTGGAAGGCGGCTTTGTCGCCTCTTTTGTCAAGTTTGCCGGAATTTTTGCGATCACCCAGATCCCGCTGGCGATCAGCGAGGGCTTGCTGACGGTGGTCATTTTCAACGCCTTGATCCGCTTCAACCCACAGGAATTGCAAAAGCTGAAACTCCTTGGCGGCAGGGAGGCGCACGCATGAAACACCATCAAAACCTCATCCTTCTGATTCTGGTTGTGCTGCTCGCCGTTTTTCCGCTGTGGCTGGTGGAGAAGCCGGCACCGGCTGCAGATGGCAAAGCGGTCGAGATTTTCGCCGGTGCGGACGACAAGGCGAAGGATCTGATCGGTGACATCAGTCCGAACTACACGCGATGGTTCGAGCCGCTGATGGAACCCGCTAGCGGGGAGATCGCCTCTCTATTGTTTGCTCTGCAGGCTGCTCTGGGGGCGGGCTTCATCGGCTACTACTTTGGCGTTTCGGTTACCCGTGAGAAGTATGCCGCGCGCAGGAAGGCGGCGGACGAAGGTGCCGGTGCCTACTGATCGAGCAATCGGCCTACACCAATCGCTGGCGGCGGGTCTCGCCAGTGGTCAAGGGAATCTTCGCGCTGTGCGGGCTCGGCGCGGCCTTCACTGCGGGGGTACCCGTCGCGACGACCGTCGTCCCTCTACTGATCGCCGCAGTGACGCTGGCAGGTGCCGGAATACCGAGCGGACGCTATCTGCGGGTAGCGACGCCGGCGTGCTCGCCATGGACCCCGAGTTGCTGGTACTCGACGAGCCGATGGCCGGCCTGAATCACAGCGCGCAGGAGGATCTGTTGGCGGTATTGGGCGAGCTACATGGCCGGGGCATTGCTCTGCTGCCGGCGACGCACGAGATCGACTTCACCTACCGCTGGGCCGACCGGTTTCACTTGGTGACGGGCGGTCATTGTGTGGCTTCGCTGGACGCGGCCAAGCTGGCCGACGGCGGGGAATGCCTTGTCGGCAGTTGGGCTGCCATAGCCCGGAGTCGTCGAGCTACAGCACGCACTTGCTGCCCGCGGGCAGGTCTCGGATGCGGGCAAGCCGCGAACGATCCATGAACTGTTGGCCATGCTGGCCAAAACAAATATGAAGGAGCGATAAACAATGTTGATAGCCAGAAACAAGCTGACCAACCTCCTCGGGGCGGCGCTGCTCGCCTCTTTTCTTGGTCAACCGCTGACTACTCTGGGCGCTGCGGCCGACAATCCCGCCGACCTTGGCAAAGTCATAGCGGCCGGCAAAGCCCCCGAAGGAGATTCAGTAGCGGCAAGCGATGCCACCGACGACACCCCCAACTGGCAGGAAAGCACCCTCACCGGCGACTGGGGCGGCGCCCGCAAGCGGCTCTACGACGCAGGCGTCCAGGCCGACCTCATGTACACGGCCGACTACCTGCGCAACAATGCCGGCGGCCTGCAGCACGGCGGGGCCTACATGGGCCATACCGACCTCGTCCTGCAATTCGACGGCGAGAAACTCTTCGGCTGGACAGGCGGTTCCGCCTTTCTGCAGTTGATCAGCAACACTGGCGGCAGAGTCAATCTCAACTATGTCGGCAGCCTGATGGGCGTCGATAACCTCGAGGCACCGGTCAACCGTACCGGCGTCTTCAAGGCGTGGCTGCAGCAAGCCTTCCTTGACGACAGGGCATCGCTTCGGCTTGGTCTTTACCCGATCGACAGCGAGTTCTACGTCACCGACGCCTCGGGAGTCTTCCTGCATCCGTCGTTCGGGATGGCGGCGGAAGTGGCCAACTTCGGCAGCCTGGCCGGCCCGTCGATTTACCCGACCAGCACCTATGCGGCACGCCTGCGTATCGATCCCGATCCTGCCTGGTACGCGATGCTGGCGGTTTCGCGCGGGATTCCCAGCGAGCGGATAGCCACCGCCGGCCCCAATGTCAGCTGGCCGAAGGGTACCGGCAGCATGCTCATCGGCGAAGTCGGTTTCAGTCCGGCCAAGGCCGGACTGCTGCGCGAGAGCACGCCGGCCGAGGCCAAGGACGACTTCGTGCCGATCAGCAAGCTTGCCGTGGGCATGTGGCGATTCTCGCCGCGCTTCCCGCAACTCGTTGCCGTCGATGCCGCCGACGAACCGCTGTTGGCAACGCACTGGGGCGCCTATTTCCTCGCTGAGCAGACGGTGTTTCGGGTTCCGGAATCGAACCGTGACCTCGCCGCTTTCGTCCGCTACGGTTTCACCGACGGCCGGACCAACACCCTCGACTACTCGCTCAGCGTCGGCTTCAGCTTCCGGGGTCCGTTCGCCGGGCGCGAGAAAGACACCTTCGGTATCGCCGCGACGCGTGCGCATGCGGGTCCGCAGGGGCGCGCGCAGTTGTCGGACGAGCTGGGTGAGCCGCTGTCGTCGGCCGCGGAAACGGCCGTGGAAATGACCTACCGGGCACAACTGGCACCCGGGGTGGTCCTGCAACCGCTCGTCCAGCGGATCTTGAACCCGGGTCTGTACTTGCCGAACGCCACCGTCGCCGGGGTGCGTTTGCAGCTGGCGCTGTGAGCGTGCGCGGGTAGCCGAGGCGCGGGCCGCAAAACATCTTACCGGCGCTGCAACCACTCAGCCTGACAAGAGTCTGAGAGCAAGGAAGACACGACCTGCTTGCTGCTTCGGTAGGGAGGACTGGTGACGCCACACCGGTTCGACGCCTCGTCTTCGCCACGGCGCCAACCTGTAAGGAATGAAAATGAGCAATTTCGACCGTGAGAAAGCAATCTCGGTTCTCAATCAGATCATGGAGCTTGAACTGGCGGGTGTGGTCCGCTACACGCATTACGCGCTCATGGTGTATGGCTACAACCGCATCCCCATCGTCGGATGGATGAAGAAGAACGCCGAGGAGAGCCTGATGCACGCCGGGCGCGCCGGAGAAATGGTGACCTTGCTGGGCGGTCATCCCTCGTTGGGAATCGGCCCCCTGCTCGAATCCGACACGCACGATGTCGGCGACATGTTGCGTGAGAGTCTGGAGCACGAAACGCAGGCCAGGGAGGCTTATGGCCGCTTGCTGGAGATCGTGGCAGGGAAGCACATCCTGCTCGAAGAATACGCGCGCGAGCTGATCGTCGATGAGGAACTGCACGCCGATGAAGTCAACAAGATGCTGCGGCGGCCCGGGGAGACCGGGGCTTTCCAGTTCTGACTGTCGCGCTGCCCGCGGGGGGCACTAGCTGAGCAGAACGGGCTCCCTCGCCTGCTCGGAAATCAGCCGCGACAGCGCTGCCATCAATTCCTCCTCGCTGCGCGTGTCCTGCCAGCAACTGCCGTCCCAGCGGTAGTGAAACCCCCCCGACCTGGCGGCAACCCAGATCTCTTTGGCGGCATCGTGTCGATTGACGATGATCTTGCTGCGATCGGCAAATTCGATTTCGAGCACGCTGTCGCTGACCATCGCGAAATCCAGATCGGCACCGCTGCGTTCGAGCGCCGTTTCGATCTGCGTCAGCGTTGCGTCGGCAAGCTCGTTGAATTCGTTATCATTCATCCTGTGCTACCATCCCCGGTTTTGACGTCCAGATCCATGCGGCAACATTTTCTCGCGCCGGCTTTGCTGGCAACCTTGCTCCTTGCTGCCTGCGGCAACCGCGGCGGGCTGTTCCTACCCCCGCAGCCGACAGCGCCGGTCGCCGCCCAAGCCAAGCCTGCGGACGCCGCCGCGCAGCCGGCGACTCCCGGTGCAACGCCAGCAAAGGATTCTAGCACGCCCGGAGACCCGGCCCGATGACCGCCTTCGCTCGCCGGAACGGTGTGCTGCATGCCGAATCCGTCTCCTTGATCGATCTCGCCGCACGCTTCGGCACACCGTGCTGGGTTTACTCGCGCGCGGCGCTGGAAGCTTCACTCGCGGAGTTCGAGCGCGAACTCGCCGGCCTCGATGCACTCGTTTGCTATGCCGTGAAGGCAAACTCCAACCTGGCCGTGCTCGACGTTTTCGCCCGACGCGGCGCCGGCTTCGACATCGTTTCCGGCGGCGAACTCCGGCGCGCTCTGGCCGCCGGTGCCGACCCGCGGCGGATCGTTTTCTCGGGCGTCGGCAAGACCGCTGCCGAAATGGAACTGGCGCTCGCCGCCGACATCCTCTGCTTCAACGTCGAATCCGCTCCCGAACTCGACCGTCTCAGCGCTGTCGCCGGCCGTCTCGGCAAGACGGCGCCGATCAGCCTGCGCGTCAATCCCGACGTAGACGCGAAGACGCACCCCTACATCTCGACCGGCCTGAAAGAAAACAAGTTCGGCGTCGCCTACGAGGAGGCTCTGGCGCTGTACCGGCACGCTGCCAGCCTGCCGAATCTCACGATCAGCGGCATCGATTGCCACATCGGTTCGCAACTGCTCGATCCGGCGCCGTTTGCCGCAGCGCTCGACAAGATTCTGACGCTCGTCGATCAACTCGCCGCCAACGGCATCGTTCTGCACCACATCGACCTCGGTGGCGGCCTCGGCATTCGCTATCGTGACGAGGACGCGCCGACCGTTCAGGCTTACCTGCAGCCGATGCTGCAGAAGCTCAGGGACAGGCACCTGCAGGTACTGCTCGAACCGGGACGCCGCCTGGTGGGCAACGCCGGCCTGTTGTTGACCCGCGTCGAATACCTTAAGCCTGGCGAAGTGAAGAATTTCGCCATCGTCGATGCGGCGATGAACGACCTTGCACGGCCTGCGCTGTACGGCTCATGGCATGACATCGTCCCGGTCGTTGCGCCTCAGGGGGCGACCAGGCCGTGGGAAATCGTCGGGCCGGTTTGCGAATCCGGCGATTTTCTCGGCCACGGGCGCGACTTGGCTCTGGCCACCGGCGATCTCCTGGCGATCATGTCGGCCGGAGCCTACGGGATGGCGATGAGTTCCAACTACAACAGCCGGCCGCGGGCTGCCGAAGTGATGGTCGATGGTGCCGACGTCCACCTCGTTCGCCGCCGCGAGACCGCCGAGGAACTCTACGCCCTCGAGCAGCGCCTGCCTTGACTGATCGCGCATCGCGCCGGCGACTACCCCTCGCCACCGCCGAGCGCGCGCAGCGGCCACGGGGGTCGGCGCCGACCCCCGTGGCCGCCCTCAAACCGTTGGCGTTACCTGACGACCAGCACGCTTTCGTCCCACTTGGCGTGCTTCTCGAAACCGAGAAGGTTGGCGATCGTTGCGGCGATGTTGGATAGACCCGCGGTTTCCGTCTGTGTCAGGCCCAGCTTGCCGCCGCTGGCATTGTCGTAGAGGATCAGCGGCACGGGATTGAGCGTGTGCGCAGTCTTCGCCTTGAAGGAGCCATCCGCATTTGTTGCCGGCTGCTTGGTCTTCTTGTCGATCTCGTACATCTCGTCGGCATTGCCGTGGTCGGCGGTGATCAGTGCCACGCCGCCGAGCGCATCGATGACCGGCAGGATGCGCGCCAGCTGCAGATCGACCGCCTCGATGGCCATCGTCGCGGCGCGAAAGCTGCCGGTGTGCCCAACCATGTCGCCATTGGCGAAGTTGCAGCGCAAGGTCCGGTACTGGCCGCTCTTCAGAGCTTCGATCATGGCGTCGGCAATCTCGGCGGCCTTCATCCAGGGGCGCTGTTCAAAGGGTACGACGTCACTCGGCACTTCCTGGTAGGTCTCGCCGTCGAACTTGTTTGACCGGTTACCGTTCCAGAAATACGTTACGTGTCCGAATTTCTGGGTTTCGGAGCAGGCGAACTGCGTGATGCCGGCTTTCGCGAACCACTCGCCCATGGTATCGAGAATGGCCGGCGGATCGACCAGGAAGCGCCGTGGAAGCTTCAGGTCGCCGTCGTACTGCAGCATGCCGGCATAGGTGACGCTCGGCACGCGCACGCGCTCGAACTTGTCGAAAGCCGCATCCTCGAAGGCGCGCGTGATCTCGATCGAACGGTCGCCGCGGAAATTGAAGAAGACCACCGAATCCCCGTCCTCGATCGTGCCGGCGGGCTTGCCGTCGCGCGCGATCACGAATGGCGGCAGATCCTGGTCGATGGTTCCCGGAAACCTGACGCGTAGCGCCTCGATGGCGGCGGCGGCACTCGCGAACTGATCGCCTTCGCCCAGGACGTGTGTATGCCAGCCTTTGTCGACCATGTTCCAGTTGGCCTCGTAGCGGTCCATGGTGATGTTCATCCGGCCACCGCCCGAGGCAATCCGCGCGTCGAAGCCTTCGCTGCTCACTTCCGCGAGGAAGGCCTCGAAGGGCAGCACGTAGTCGAGAGCGCTGGTCTCGGGGACGTCGCGCCCGTCGAGCAGGATGTGAACACGCACCGCCTGGACGCCTTCTTCTCTGGCGCGAACGATCATCGCCCGCAGGTGATCGATGTGGCTATGGACATTGCCGTCGGAGAACAGGCCGATGAAATGAATCACGCCACGCCCGGCTTTGGCGCCGGCGACGATCTGCTGCCAGGCGGCGCCTTGCCAGATCGAGCCGGAGGCGATGGCGTCGGCAACCAGCGACGCGCCCTGGCTATAGACCTGGCCAGCGCCGATGGCATTGTGCCCGACTTCGGAATTGCCCATGTCTTCGTCGGAAGGCATGCCGACCGCAACGCCGTGAGCGCGCAAGGTGATGTTCGGGTAGGTCGCGAAAAGCCTGTCGAGGGTAGGTTTGCGGGCAGCGGCAATGGCACTGCCGACGTCGGATTTGGCGATGCCGTAGCCGTCCATGACGATCGCGACGATGGGGCCCTGAATTCCAGGGAAAGAGGCAGATTTCTGCAACATGATGGATTCCTGGGGAAGTGGAGTGGTGGGAGCGGAGGCCGCGATGAAGCGATACCGAACGGCGTCATCTCCAGTATACCTCAAGCCAGGTCCCTGGCTCCGCAATGCAGGCCTTGCCGCCAGGGCAATCGCTTACGCAGAGTTCATACAATTGATGGACGTCCGGTCGGAGAAAGCCAAAGCGATCAATGACTCGCGATAGCTCTCGTTTCGGTCGGCATGAAGACGGCGGCGGTTCAAGCCCATCTTGCAACCCTCTTCTTTGCGCAAGGTGGTCAGGACAAACTTGCGCAGAACGGAGAGGTTCCGCGCTGAGTTCCCCAGGCGGGCCCGACACTGATCTTCGCGAAAGACCACATCAAGTGTCCAGTGCAAGCCATTCTCGATGCCCCAGTGGCTACGGGATGCCTTGGCAAACATTTCGACCGTTTGCACACCGCAGGAACCGATCGCGTAACGCTGATCGACACTGACCTTGTCGCCGATCTGCCGTATCGACTCGATCATGCCGACGCCGCCGAGTTTCTTCCACGCCGCACGCATGGGCCTGTCCATCCAGGTGACGTCATTAATCCAGGTGTAACGACGGGTCTCGATGCGGCCATGATCCTTCTCGGTTTCCTCAAAATGCTCGACCGTGAGCCGACCAAACCCGGCGGCGGCGCCTGTGTCAAAAAACTCCCGAAGGGCCTCGGCCAGATTCTTCTGGTTGTCCTTGACCTGAAGCACGTAATCTCCCCCGCGGGCAACGATCTTCTCGGCCAGTTCGGTCTGGCAACCCAGCGCATCCATGGTGACGATACATCCCTTCAGGACCAGAACATCAAGCAACGCCTTCATCCCCGCTAGCTCGTGTCCCTTGCCGCAAGTGCCTTCCTGTGCCAGACACAGGCCGCTTTGCACCGCGTACGCCGTGACCATATGCAAGAGCTCGTTACTTCCTTTCTTGCCAGAACCCCGCAAGGTTTTCCCATCGATCGCCACCACACCGTCGATCACACCGGCCAGCTCACGGATCCAATCCCGAAAACGTGTTTCGAATATGTGAGCATCCAGCACCCGAAAGAGGTCGCCAAACGTGTCGTGCGATGGCGTGCCTCCTTCCAGTGGCCAGCGGAATCGCTCACTCAGCCACTCCTTGCGATCCTTGCACCAGTCAGCCACCTCAACCCAATTGTCCGCTCCGCACAGGATGGCGCACACTGCCATGATTAGAATCTGTGCCAACGAGTAGCGCTGTGCCGGACCTTTCCGTCCGTCCGGCAGCCCGGAAAATGCCTCCAACAGTGTCATCCCGCCGTCCTCCCGAAAGAGGAGAGTAGACGAGATTCTTACAAAAAATACAATACCCTGTCATAACTGACTGATTGTAAACCACTATTATCAGGAGTTTACGACATATGCGTAAGCGATTGCCCTGGCCTTGCCGCGAGTGGTCCTGCGTGCCTTCGTGCCCGCCTGCTCAGCGACGCTCGGCTAGCTTTCCTGCGGGCTGGCCGCCGGAGGTCCCGTGATCCCCGCGGCCGGTACCGACTTGTGTCGGGAGCGCGAGCGAGAGCGTTTCACCTTCAGTCGCGTCGGCTGGCTCGCTCGATGGCTATGGTGCCGTCTCTTGTGACCTCGCCGGGTGACGACAAGCCAGGCAATCTTGCCGACGATCAGGAAGAACAGGATCACCCAGAGCAGTGGATACTGAACGACCTCGATCAGCAGGCCGACGAATTCGCGCGCTGGGTTGAAGCCACCAGCCGACGCGACCGGCTCGGGGTTGGGCGACGCCGTCGCAGGCACCGGCCGGGCAGCCGGGGTGTCGCTGCCGTACTGAACGAAGGTTACAGCGGTGTTGTCGAGGCCCAGCGTCACTCTGCCCGCTGCCGAGACAACGTGAAACCCTTCCACGCCGGCGACCGAGAAGTCCACGCGACCGTCCTTGCCGACGCGTACATCAAGCGCTTCGGCGATCACCTCGACAACCGACTCCTGCAGTTCGTTCAAGGCAGCCGCGGCATCCTCGCCACGGTCTGCTGCGGCCGTGGCGGCGGATCGGACAGCACGCGCCGGGGAAGCCGTGGCGCTCCCTTGAAACGCACCATCGGCAACCGAGCGTCGCAGGCCGGGCAAGGGATCGGCGTCGTCGACACCGCCCGTGATGGCGCTGACATTGATACCGGGTTGCAGCCTGGCGAACGCCGGAACCGCCAGATCGCTGCCGCGCGCCAACGGGTCCGCCAGGACGGCAGAACGATCGTCGTAGCTGGTCGGCGCGGGCGGAAGGCCACGAACCCGCTCGCTTGCCGACGACGCCTGGCGCGCCAAGGCGGTTGCGTCGGAAATCCCGTCGGTCGCTCGTCGCACATCGGCCTGTTCGGCATCGACCTGCAGCGTCCGCTCATCAGGAACGACTGGGTGTGCCAAGACCTTGCCGGCGACCAATATCGCCGGCAACAGCCCCAGCCAGAAGCGCCCGCCGAGAGAGCGTGAAAACATTTCAGGACTCCGAGATCAGTTTGTTCTTGCAAGCAATATTCGTGCTATGGACACGACACTCATTAAACCATGGGTGTAATCCTCCAGCAACGATTCACTGTCCGGCGCAGTGTAAAATTTTCCGACAGCATCTGCGCGATGAGCCGTCGCGCACCCGCGAATTCCGCCGGGCCCTTCACCGACAATCGCGGGACTGCCGCCGCTGGGCGTTAGAATGAGGCCGGCAATGGTCAAGGCTTGGGAGAAACCGGTGAACCGCCAGCGATGGGCATGCCGTTTGAGAACACCAACATGTGCGCTACCGCACACCGCCTGCACAAGCACGGCACCAGCTTGCCGGCGTCGGCCGGTCTGTTGCAGACGATGAACGAACAGGGTCGCAAGCGCATTGCCTGGCACTACCTTGCCGCCGACGAGGCGGCGGCCAGACTGGAGGCCAGTTTCAACGACGGGCTGGCGGAAAGCGAGGTGCTCAGCCGCCGCGCCATACACGGCGAGAACCGGATCACGCCGAAGCCCGGCAAGGGCCCGTTGCAGCGCTTTGCCCTGCAGTTCGTGCAACCCCTGATTCTGGTTTTGCTCGCCGCCGGCGTGGTCACCGCCGCGCTCGGCGAATGGGTCGATTCCGGGGTGATCCTCGGCGTCACCCTGATCAATGCCCTGATCGGCTTCATCCAGGAAGGACGTGCCGAGAGCGCCCTGGCCACCCTGGCACAGTCAGTGCCCAGCGAAGTGACCGTCCTGCGCGGCGGCTGCAAGCAGCGGCTGGCATCGACGGCGCTGGTACCCGGCGACGTGGTGCTGCTGGCGGCCGGAGACAAGGTTCCCGCCGACCTGCGCCTGTTCCGCGCCAAGGACCTGCAGGCGATAGAGTCGGCGCTGACCGGCGAATCAGCTGCCGTCGCCAAGCACGGCGAGACACTGCCGGAAGATACACTGCTCGCCGACCGCGGCAACATGGCTTACGCGGGCACGGTGATGATCAGCGGGCAAGGCGCCGGGGTCGTCGTCGACACTGGCGATCGCACGGAGACCGGCCGCATTTCGCGCCTGATCGCCGAAGCGCCCGACCTGACGACGCCGCTGACATGCCGGATGGCGGCTTTCAGCAACTGGCTGCTGATCGCCATCGGCGTTCTGGCGGCACTCACTTTCGCGGTCGGCCTCTGGCGTGGCGAATCGGCTTTTGCCATGTTCATGGCCGCGGTGGCGCTGGCCGTCGGAGCGATTCCGGAGGGATTGCCGGCAGCGATGACGATCACTCTGGCCATCGGCGTGTCGCGCATGGCCAGACGGCGGGCGATCATCCGCAAGTTGCCGGCGGTCGAGACGCTCGGCAGCACGACCGTCATCTGTTCGGACAAGACCGGCACCCTGACCGAAAACCAGATGACGGTGCGCGAGATCCACACCGGCGGCAAGCGGACAGTCGTCAGCGGTAGCGGCTACTCGCCAAACGGGAAGGTCGGCGAGGGCGAAACCATCGCCGGCGCCTTGCGCGAATGCCTGCTGGCCGGCGCGCTGTGCAACGACGCCGGGCTCAACCGTGTCAACCGGCACTGGGAGGTCGTCGGCGACCCGACCGAGGGGGCGCTGCTGGTGGTGGCGCGCAAGGCCGGGCTCGACGAGCGAACTCTGCAGAGGCTCTTTCCGCGCCTCGACGAGATCCCATTTGATTCGGCCCGGCAATACATGGCGACCCTGCACGAGATCGAGGGCCAGCGGATGGCCTATTACAAGGGCGCGTTCGAACAGTTGCTGCCGCGCTCGCAGAGCATGCTCGATGCGAACGGGCAGTCTGTGCCGGTACGCCGGGTCGAGATCGAGGTCGCCGCCCGCGCTATGGCGGCGCAGGGACTGCGCGTCCTCGCCATTGCCCGCCTCGCTGCCGACCCGGCGCTGACCCTCGAGGCGATGGGTGCCGATAGCGGACTGCAGTTCGTCGGTCTGGTCGGCATGATCGACCCGCCGCGCCCGAAAGCGATTGCCGCCGTCAGGACATGTCACGCCGCCGGCATCACGGTCAAGATGATCACCGGTGACCATGCGGTCACGGCACTGTCGATTGCCCGGCAGATCGGCATTGCCAGGGCGGGAGAAACGGCGCTCAACGGCCGCGAACTGGCGGCGCTCGACGACGAAGGCCTGCGCGGCGTGGTGCGCAGTGTAAACGTCTTCGCGCGTGTCGAGCCGGAACAGAAGCTGCGCCTGGTGCGGGCGTTGCAAGCCAACGGTGAAGTGGTGGCGATGACCGGCGACGGGGTCAACGACGCACCGGCCCTCAAACAGGCGCATATCGGCATCGCCATGGGACTGGGGGGCACGGAAGTGGCCAAGGACGCTGCCGACATGGTGCTTACCGACGACGACTTTGCCAGCATCGAGGCGGCAATCGAGGAGGGGCGGGGCGTTTTCGACAACCTGGTGAAGTTCATCACCTGGACACTGCCCACCAATTTCGGCGAGGGTCTGGTCATCGTCGCGGCGATCGTCGCCGGCGCCACCCTGCCGATCACGCCACTGCAGATCCTCTGGATCAACATGACGACTGCCGTGTTCCTCGGACTGATGCTCGCCTTCGAGCCGATCGAGCACAACGTGATGCGTCGCCCGCCGCGCCCGCCAGGCGCTCCAATTCTCGACACCGGACTGGTCTGGCGCATCGTGCTGGTCAGCGTACTGCTGCTGGCGGGGTCCTTTGGACTGTTCCTGCGCGAGTTGGCGCAGGGCGAATCGCTCGCCGAAGCACGTACCGTTGCAGTCAACGTCTTTGTCGTCGTGGAGGCGATGTATCTCTTCAATTGTCGGTCGCTGACGCGTACGGCGCTGGGTATCGGCCTGTTCTCGAACCCTGCGGTGTGGTACGGCGTGCTGACGATGGCCGTGCTACAGGCGCTGCTGACCTATGTACCGCTGATGAACCGCCTGTTCGCGACCGCGCCGATCGGCCTGCACCAATGGCTCGAAATTCTTGCTGTCGGCGTGCTTGCCTATGTCGTGGTCGGCATCGACAAACAGTGGCGTGCGCGTCACTGACGCCCCTCGATGCAGATCTGGGTCGATGCCGACGCCTGCCCTGGCGTCATCAAGGAAATCCTGTTTCGTGCCGCGCAGCGCACGCGGATCATGACTACCCTGGTCGCCAATCAGATGCTGCGCGTGCCCGCTTCGCCCTGGATCCGCAGTTGGCAGGTGCCGACGGGTTTCGATGTCGCCGACCAGCGCATCGTTCAGGAAATGCAGGCGGGCGACCTGGTGATTACCGCCGACATCCCGTTGGCCGGGCAGGTCATCGAACGTGGCGGCTACGGGCTGAATCCGCGCGGCGAATTCTATAGTCGCGAAAATATCCGCGAGTGCCTCGCGATGCGTAACTTCATGGAGGAACTGCGCAGCAGTGGCGTCGCCACCTCGGGGCCGGCGAGCCTCAGCCAGAGCGACCGGCAGGTCTTCGCCGCGCAACTCGATCGCTTCCTCGCCAGGCAGCGCTAGACCTGACTGCGCTGGCGACCCGTTTCCGTTTACCATCACGCCTCGATCCGAACAGCAAGGAGGAACAGATGGACGTGGAATGGGTGCTTGCTACGCTCAACGATGTCATGGATGCACTCGAAGACGCCGTTGGCGAGCTGGAGAGAAGTCCGCAAGCGGTTGATCTCCTGTTGCCGGAGGTGATGCCGGCAATCTACGCCAAGCTCAACTACGCGTGGAACAGCCGCGAGTTGGGTCCCGAAGCGCTGGACAAGATCGACCACGACGCACTGGTCGGCTTTCCGAAGGACTTGCCGATGTGAGCGTACATCTGCCAACGACGATCGGTCAGGCAAAGCCCGTCTGCACGGCGTCCGGCGTTGACCCGCGCGGCGGTGGCGGGCGCTGGACGCGAAATACGATCCGCGCGATGCACCCCGACGGCTCTTCGCCATCCGCGTGGCGGGTGTTCGGACGCAGGCTGGCTGCCGCCTGATGCAGCTCGGCGATCTCGCGAACGATCGCCAGGCCGAGGCCACTCCCTTCGCCGTCTGCACCCTCCACACGGTAGAAGCGATCGAAGACCTTCTGGGAGTCCTCGTCGGCAATCCCGGGGCCGCTGTCCTCGATCTCGAGCACGGCAAAGTCGCCCTGCGCCACAACTCGGGCCGTCACCCGCCCACCGGCAGGCGTATAACGCAGGGCGTTATCGAGCAGGTTGTTGATCATCTCGCGCAGGAGAAAGGCATTGCCCTCGATGAGTACCGCTCCGGCCGCCTCGTAGCCGAGATCGATGCGCTTGTCGAGGGCCCGGACCACCCAGGTTTCAACAATCTCGCGCAGCAACTGATCGACATCCAGTGGCAACAGAGGCTGCTGCGCGTCCCCGCTGGCTTCGGCGCGCGCCAGCGCCAGCATTTGATCAACGAGGTGAGAAGCGCGATCGACTCCGCTCAGGATCTGCCGGAGAGCGTGTCGCAATTCTCCCGGATCGCTCTCGCGCATGGCCAGTTGCGCCTGCGTTTTCAAACCCGTCAGCGGTGTTCGCATCTGGTGCGCCGCATCGGCGATGAAACGACGCTGCGCGTCGACGTTGTGCTGCATTCTGGCGAGCATGGAGTTGAAAGCCTCGGTCAGAGGCCGCAGTTCCTCGGGGACCCGCCGCAGTGCGATCGGCGAGAGGTCGGCCTCGCGGCGAGCCTGGATGCGGTCTCGCAGACGCGTCAAGGGACGCAAGCCTTGCGACAGCCCGAACCAGACCAGCACCACAGCGAGCGGAATGATCACGAATTGCGGCAGGATCACGCTGGCTATGATCTTGTTTGCCAGTTGCGAGCGCTTCTCGGTCGTCTCTCCGACTTCGATCAGCACCCAACGCGCCGCTGACGCACCCGGCTCGAAGAGATACAGGTAGGCGACGCGCAAGGCCTGTCCGCGATACTCGTCGTCACGAAAAAGAACTTCGCCGTGTTCGCTCCGCGGCAACCCTTGCGGGTGTCTCGGTACAGGCAGTTCCGTATCGCCGACAATCAACGAGCCGTCGACATCGAGAAGATGGAAGTAAACATTGTCGATTTCGTCAGATCGCAGGAAGACCTGGGCGATTCCGGGCAGTGCAAAATGCGGTTGTCCGTCGACGAAACTCACCTGCCGCGATACGGCAGCGACATGTTCACGCAGCGACTGATCGTACGGGAAACTGGCCACACTATTGGCAAAATAGTGTGTGAAGGCAATGCTGATCGGCCACACGAAGAGCAGCGGCGCCAGCATCCAGTCGAGAATCTCGCCAAACAGCGAGCGCTGGACGTCAGGACTTTGTCTCTTCCGCAGGTTTCTCAAGGTAATAGCCGAGGCCACGCACGGTGATGATATTGACGCCGGTCGCTTCGAGCTTCTTGCGCAGACGGTGGACGTAGACCTCTATGGCGTTGTGACTGACCTCCTCGCCCCACCCGCACAGGTGATCCACCAACTGGTCCTTGCTGACCAAACGTTTGGCGCGCAGCAGGAGGATCTCGAGCAGGCCCAGTTCGCGCGCCGAGAGATCGAGCATTTCGCCATTGACGAGGGCGCAGCGATCGGTCTGATCGAAGGTCAGTGAGCCGCACTGGATCATCCGTGAGGTTCCCGACGAGCGACGGCTCAGGGCGCGCACGCGCGCCTCGAGTTCGGCGAGTTCAAAGGGTTTGGCCATGTAGTCGTCGGCACCGAGATCCAGCCCCTTCACCCGATCGTCGGTACCGTCGAGTGCCGTCAGGATCAGGATCGGAGTGCTCGAATTCCGAGCCCGCAAGCGACGCAGCACGTCAAGCCCGGGCAGTTTCGGCAGGCCCAGATCGAGGATGACGAGATCGTAGGTGTTGGTCATCAAAGCCGTGTCGGCATCGAGTCCGTTGTAGGCACAATCGATCGCGTAGCCGGCCTGCCGCAAGGAACGGCACAGACCATCGGCAATGATCCTGTCGTCTTCAGCGAGAAGGATGCGCATGATTCGCTGATCCCGGCCCGGCGCACGTAAGCTGTCTGTAAGCCGCTGCTCTTAAGCTACGCACGCTGTTCTCCTTTATGGTCTTTGGAGTTCCGGTTTCGGCCCGAACTCGGGGAGCGCCTTAATACTGCACTGGGCGCTCCCCGCCACTTTTTTGGATGGGGCGCGGCGCGCGAGCCGCAGATCCACGCCGCTCTCGGCGAGCAGCAACGTGCCGGCAAACCGTCAAACGCTGTGAGTCTAGCAAAAAAACGGCGGCCGTCGCAGCGTTCTCCGCGCCGCTCGGCGATCTCCTGCTGTCACCGACGCTCGGCGATCAGCGCGCAGCGGCCGGCATCCCGGTCAGCCGCGGACTGTCGCGGCCTCGCCGCGAAGCGTCGTTGCCACCAGCCTGACCCAATAGCTCACGCCGATCGGCAGGATCTCGTCATTGAAGTCGTAATGCGGATTGTGCAGAGTGCAGCCGCCCGTGCCGGGCCCGTTACCGAGCCAAACGTAGCAGCCTGGTCGTTCACGCAGCATGTAGGCAAAATCCTCGGCACCCATCGACGGGAGTTCGTCTTCACGAATCTTGCCGGGCCCCAGCAGTTCCCTGGCGACACGCCGACATACCTCGGTTTCGCCAACGCTATTGACGGTCGGCGGATAGCGATGATCGAAACGCACCGAGATCTGTGCCCCGAAAGCGCTGGCGATACCATTGCACAATCGCTCGACGGCGCGCTCGACCAGTTCCTGGGTTTCCACCTTGAAGCTGCGAATGGTGCCGCGCAGGATGGCATCGTCCGGGATGATGTTCCACGCCTCGCCGGCGTGTATCTGCGTGACGCTGACGACTGCCGACTCGCAGGGATGGACATTGCGGGCAACCACCGTCTGCAGCGCCAGAACCAGCTGGCTGCTGGCGACCAGCGTATCGACGCCTTCCTGCGGCATCGCCGCATGGCAGCCGTGCCCGCGTACCGAGATCTCGAAGGCGCAGGTACCCGCCATCACCGGACCCGGCATCACGGCCATTTCGCCGACCGGTATGCCCGGCCAGTTGTGGAGGCCGAATACCGCGTCCATCGGAAACTGGTCGAACAGTCCGTCGGCGATCATCACTGCCGCCCCACCTTCGGATTCCTCGGCGGGCTGGAAGATGAAGTAGACGATCCCGTCGAAATCCAGCTCGTCGCGGTGTGCCGCCAGGTAGCGCGCGGCACCGAGCAGCATTGCCGTGTGGCCGTCATGACCACAGGCATGCATTCGCCCCTCGTGTCGCGAACGATGCGGACAGTCGTTCTTCTCTTGCAGGGGCAAGGCATCCATGTCGGCGCGCAAACCGATGGCGCGCTGACTGCTGCCTTTGCGCAACACGCCGACGACGCCGGTCCTGGCGAGGCCGCGGTGGACCTGTAGTCCGTAGCTGGTCAATTCGCGGGCGACCAGATCGGCGGTGCGCGTCTCCGCGAAGGCGAGTTCCGGATGCGCGTGAATGTCGCGCCGAATGGCGACGAGGGCAGCAGCAAAGGAGAGGTCGAGAGTAGCCATGGGCCTGCCATGCAAAGTTGAGACGATAGTGTATGCGAGACTGACTTGTTCCGGAGCGATGCATCCGTTATGCTCCATGACATGCATCTCGTTCTCATCAGCGGCCTGTCTGGCTCCGGCAAGTCAATAGCCCTCAAGGTTCTTGAGGACGCCAATTACTATTGTGTCGACAACCTTCCTTCCCAATTGTTGCAGCCGCTCGTCCGGCACCTGGGGCAACAGGGATACGATCAGGTCGCGGTGGTGATCGACATCCGCGCTGGCGACAGCGTGGCCATGCTGCCCCGACAGCTCGACGCCCTGCGCGCCGCGGGCGACCTCGAGTTGCAGTTCCTGTTTCTCGACGCCCAGGATGAAACACTGATCAAACGCTACTCGGAGACGCGTCGCCGGCATCCCCTGGCCAGCGACCGACTGACCCTGACCGAAGCCATTGCCGAGGAACGCGTTCGTCTCGCCGGCCTGGCGGCTCTCGGACACCACATGGATACCAGCGGCCTCAAGGCGAGCGTGCTGCGGGAGTGGGTTCGCCAGTTCATTGCCGCTGGTGTTGGCGCGGACCCCTGCCAGGGGTTGACCCTGCTGTTCGAGTCCTTCGGCTTCAAGAACGGCATTCCGCTCGACGCCGATCTCGTTTTCGACGTTCGCTGTCTGCCGAATCCGCATTACGATCCGACCCTGCGGCCGCTGACCGGGCGCGACGCGCCGGTCATCGACTTCCTCGAGGCTGAACCCGAAGTGCTGCGCATGCGCGGCGACATCACCGGGTTCATTCGCGCCTGGCTTCCCTCGTACGTGCAGGACAGTCGCAACTACCTGACGGTGGGCATCGGCTGCACCGGCGGCCAGCATCGCTCGGTATACCTGGCCGAATGGTTGGGACGCAAGTTTCGCGGCTGCGCACGCGTCCTGATCCGTCACCGCGAACTGGCTCCGGTCACCGGCGACGCGCGCGAAGGCCAGTAATGCTCTGGCTCACGCTGCTGAAGCCGGGCGACTGGCTGATGATGGCGTCGGGTCTGGCGATCTGTGTCGTCTCGTTTCCGCTGGCCTGGCAGGCGGGTGTCGCTGAGAAGGCCGTCGTCAGGCTTGCCGGCGAGGTCTTTTCCGAACTGGATCTGTCGCGCAATCGTCGACTGGAGGTGCCAGGCCCGCTGGGAATCACGACCATCGTCGTCGACAAACGCCGGGTACGCGTCGCCGCCGACCCCGGACCGCGCCAGTATTGCGTACGCCAGGGTTGGCTGGCGCGTGCCGGCGAGATCGCCATTTGCGCCCCGAACCAGGTGAGCGTCGAGATCCGGGGAAGCCAGCGGCCCTACGATTCCTTGTCTTACTGAATGCAGCGTCCCATACGCTTCCGGGCGACGCACACGGATTTCTTTGCGCAGCAGTCTTGCAGCAACGACTTATCGGTTATACTTGAAAGTCAATCCGAGGAGCGCTGCAGGGCCGTCGATCGACGGTTTCAGGCTCGGATTCCTTAAACGGCGCTCATCCGACCAACCCGTGCCGGGTGTGGGAAGATGGGTGGACGCCGGCTGAGAACCTCCAGCCCCCGCATACACCGCGGCTTCGCTATCCCGGTCACAGTCATGATGGAGCCTTACTGTGATGGATGCTATTACCCAGACTCAAGATTACGTGATTGCCGACCTCGGGCTCGCCGAGTGGGGCCGCAAGGAAATCCGTATCGCGGAAACCGAAATGCCCGGCCTGATGGCGATTCGCGAGGAATTCGCCGCTGCCCGACCGCTCAAAGGAGCGCGGATCACGGGTTCGCTGCACATGACGATCCAGACGGCCGTGCTGATCGAGACGCTGACGGCGCTCGGCGCCGAGGTGCGCTGGGCGTCGTGCAACATCTTCTCCACCCAGGACCACGCCGCGGCCGCCATCGCGGCCGACGGCGTACCGGTCTTCGCTGTCAAGGGCGAATCACTGGCGGATTACTGGGACTACACGCATCGTATCTTCGAGTGGTCCGACGGGGGTTACAGCAACATGATCCTCGACGATGGCGGTGACGCGACGCTGCTCCTGCACCTCGGCGCCCGGGCGGAAAACGATCCGTCAGCACTGGCCAGCCCCTCTTCGGAGGAAGAAACCATCCTCTTCGCCGCGATCAGGGCCAGACTGGCCAGCGATCCGACCTGGTATTCGGTGCGCTTGGCCGCGGTCAGGGGAGTCACCGAGGAAACCACCACCGGCGTTCATCGCCTCTACCAGATGCACGCGCGCGGCGAACTGCGGTTCCCGGCGATCAACGTCAACGACTCGGTCACCAAGTCGAAGTTCGACAACCTCTACGGCTGCCGCGAGTCGCTGGTCGACGGCATCAAACGGGCCACCGACGTGATGATCGCGGGCAAGGTCGCCCTGATCGCCGGCTATGGGGACGTCGGCAAGGGCTCCGCACAAGCCATGCGCGCCCTCTCCGCGCAGGTGTGGGTCACCGAAATCGACCCGATCTGCGCCCTGCAGGCGGCGATGGAGGGTTACCGCGTGGTGACCATGGACTACGCTGCCGACAAGGCCGATATTTTCGTCACCTGTACGGGCAACTACCATGTGATCAACCATGAACACATGCGCAAGATGAAGGATCAGGCCATCGTCTGCAACATCGGCCACTTCGACAACGAAATCGATGTGGCGTCGATCGAAGCCTATCCGTGGGAGGAGATCAAGCCGCAGGTGGACCACGTGATCTTTCCCGACGGCAAGCGCATCATTCTGCTGGCCAAGGGTCGCCTGGTCAATCTCGGCTGCGGCACCGGGCACCCGTCCTACGTGATGAGTTCCTCGTTCGCCAACCAGACGATCGCCCAGATCGAGCTGTTCACGCGCACCGGCGACTACCCGGTGGGGGTCTACACGCTGCCCAAACACCTCGACGAGAAGGTCGCCCGCCTGCAACTCAAGAAGCTGAACGCGCAGTTGAGTGAACTGACCGACCAACAGGCCGCCTACATCGGCGTAGCGAAGGCAGGCCCCTACAAGTCCGAGCATTACCGCTACTGATGCCATATACCAACAGGGGGCTGGCATGCGCCTGATCCTGGTCTGGCTGGTCAACGCCTGCGCGTTGCTCGCCGTCGCTTACCTGCTGCCATCGATCCAGGTGGCTTCGTTCGGGTCGGCACTGGGCGCGGCGCTGGTCCTCGGACTGGTAAATACCCTCCTGCGCCCCCTGTTGGTTTTGTTGACGCTGCCGGTCACGGTCCTCACGCTCGGACTCTTCCTCCTTGTGCTGAACGGCCTGATGTTCTGGCTCGCCGGCTCGTTGCTCGACGGCTTCGTCGTCGGCGGCTTCTGGCCGGCGGTTTTCGGCGCCATCCTCTACAGCCTGTTCTCGTCTGCCCTCTCTTCGCTGTTGCCGACCGGTGAGGCCAGGTAACAACCTCGTGATGACCAAAGACACTCGCACCTTCAGCCTCGAACTCTTTCCCCCGCAGACCGCCGAAGGCGCCGAGAAGCTGCGCGCGACGCGCGCCCAGATGGCGCTCCTGAAGCCGAGGTTCTTCTCAGTGACCTTTGGTGCCGGCGGTTCGACGCGGGACCGCACGCTCGAAACCGTTCTCGATATCCAGCGCGAAGGGCACGCGGCGGCGCCGCATCTTTCGTGCATCGGTTCGACACGGGAAAGCATTCGCAGCATTCTCGAGCAGTATCGCGCGCACGGAATCCGTCACCTCGTCGCGCTGCGCGGCGACCTGCCTTCGGGCATGGCCCAGCCAGGCACCTTTCGCTACGCCAACGAACTGGTAGAGTTCATCCGCGCGGCAACGGGCGACTGGTTCCACATCGAGGTGGCCGCCTACCCCGAGTACCATCCGCAAGCGAGGAGCCCGCTGGACGATCTTCTGGCGTTCCGGCGCAAGCTCGAGGCCGGCGCGAATTCGGCCATCACCCAGTATTTCTACAATTTCGATGCCTACGCGCAGTTCATCGACCAGTGTCGAAGGATCGGCATCGAGGTGCCGATCGTCCCCGGAATCATGCCGATCTCGAGTTACAGCAGTCTGGCACGCTTCTCGGACAACTGCGGCGCAGAGATCCCGCGCTGGATACGAAAGAAGCTCGAAAGCTACGGCGACGATTCAGCGTCGATCCGCGCCTTCGGCCTCGACGTGGTGACGCAACTGTGCGAGAAGCTGCTTGCCAGCGGAGCGCCCGGTCTCCACTTCTACACGCTGAACCAGGCGTCGCTGACCAGTACGCTGTGGCAGCGGCTCGGACTGACCTAGCGTGCAAGACCACTACGCCGTTCTTGGCCTGGCCAGCGATGCGTCGGGCGAAGAGATCAAGCGGGCCTATCGGCGGAAGGCCTTGCAGTATCACCCGGACCGCAACGCCGCCGCCGAAGCGACCGACAGATTCCGCGCCGTGCAGGAAGCCTACGAGACGCTGTCGGATGGCAACCTGCGCCAGGCGTACGACGAGAATCGACGCCGCAATCTGCTCGAACGGCCACTGGAGACCGCTCGGGAGATCTGGAAGAACTACCTTGAAGGAGTACTGCATTGAGGCTGTCGCGATTCTTCGAAGAACTGAGATCGGCCTATGAGGCCGAGCTGGACGATCTGATGACCGATTCCGGCGGGCATGACGTCCTCGCCGAGCGGCTGAAGGCCAAGCGCGCGCAGGTTCCTCTGCTCTTGCCGATGATCGGGTGCAATCCGGAAATGGTCGCGGTCGCCTTCCACGGTGGAATGCGTTTTCACAGTCCCGACGTAATGCGCGACCTCGCCGCGCAGGAACCTGAAGACCTTCCCGCGTGGTCGGACCTGCTGAGCGCGGTCGAGCTTGTACCCTGGGCAGAGAAACTGGCCGCAACTGTCCTCCAGAACCCGGACGGCGACCAGTTCCTGGTCGTTACCGCCTGCCTGGAATATCTGCAGGGCAAGACCGGCGCAAACCCGGAGCGTCCGCCAACCGACGATGCCGACGAGGACGAGGACGAGGAAGGCGACGATCGCGATCTCGACGAGGCGGGGGCCGACTGGCTCTCGGAGCAGGGCTTCGATCGCCGAGATCGATTCTCCGGAGATTGAAACCATGAATCATCCTGTACGCCTGAAGGCCGAGAAGCTGATCCGCGCCGGCGACATCGTCGGCGCCGAACACGCCCTGGCATCGCTGGTCGAAACCGAAGGTGATGATTCCCTGGTAGTCGTCCTCGACGATTTCCCCGCCAAGGATCTGCTGGCTGTTCTTCGCGATTTCGATTCGTCGCGGGAATCGGTGGTCAGCTTGCTGGTCTCACCCGAGCAGTTCGCCCGGGCGATCGTTCTCGAAACGCGTTACGGCGATCCGAGTCACGAGCGCCTGCGCGGAATGATCAATGCCGTCATCTTTCGGGCGGAAAGTGACCCCGGCGAGTTCCTCGAAGCAATCGGCAACCTGGACGGTGGCTGTGATGCATTCGCCGACTATCTGTGCGACCGTGGCGAAAGTCTCGAACATTTCTTCCGCAACGGCACCTTCGACCTTTTCGACGAGGGTGGCGGCGATGCGCTGGCCGGCCTGACTGACGCGGAGCGCCTGGACGCCCTGTCCGATCCGGATACCAATCGGCCTGTCCTGAACCACAGTGAGGTCAACGATCATGACTGGATGGAACTGGTCTGGCTGTTGCGCTATCAGCAGCCGGAGGTCTTCCGCGACGTGCTGCTGATCCTGCGCGCACGCGCCAGCGCCGAAAGTGCTCAGCAGGCGGCCGCGGATGGCCGACCCGCGCAGGAGCAACGGCCATCGGGCGAGCCAGAGGAAGAGTCTGCCCTGTAGGCCGCGCGTCGATCGAGTCAACCGCCACGGACCTGCACACATGTCAGACCTCACGCCGAGCGACAGCCGCCAGGTCGCCGTTTTCGACGATCGACCGTTCTTCGAGAAAGCGCTGATCTACGGCGTGCGAGAGCGGATCGTCGAGCCGCAGCGACTGGCCGCCATACTCGACGACGCAGCGAAAGGAATGGTGCAGATCGCCGAGTATTTCGGTACCCCGTACCTGCGCCCGAATATCGAGGAAGCCCGTACTCGCATCGTCAACCTCGTCAGCCTCTACCTCGAGGAAGGCTGTGGCGGGGATCTCGCCAAGGCGGCGCGATCCTTGCGCGACAACACGTTTCTCTCGCATTCCCGTGGCGGATCGGAGATGCTAAAGCGTCTCTGGGCAATGCCGGAAGACGGATCGTACGGAATGCTCGTCCGCCAGTCGCAGAAGCAGTTCCTCGCCGAATGGTCGCTACGCACTCCGGCCGACTACCGACAACTCCTCGAACAACGCCAAGGGTATCAGCTGACGGTTTCAGCCGCCCTCTGGTTTGCCGAAGGGCTCGGCGTACCGGCATCCACCATCTCGACCGTCTCTGTGGAATCGATCATTCGTACCGCGCTGCTCGTTAACCTCGCCGGGCAGGCGGCGGCCTCGGTTCCGAACGCCGCCGAGTTCGCAGCCACGCTTGCCGTCATCCGGAAGAAGGGCGTGCCGGGCAAGGGTCGAAAACGGATCCGGGAGGTTTTCCAGAGTCTGCCCGACGCCTATCATGCGGTCGCCGAACGCGAGTTGAAAAAGCTGGAAGCCGAGGATCTGCCAAAGATCCTTGACGCGTCGCTGCCTCTCGAGGAACTGGTGCAAGAACTCGAACCGCTCTACTTCCTGCGCGACTTCGGCCCCGAAGATGCAGGTCAGTTGGACGCCATGATTTCGAAGGACTGGCACAGGATCACGCGTGGAAAGACGGACGACAGTTCCTTGCTGACGGTCTTTGTCTGCCTGGCGGCCGATACGCCGCCCAGACCGGTGCTGACGCGAACAGCCGCGCGCACCCTGATCCGGAAACTGCGTGCGGACGGATTTCAGCGGCCGCCTGTGCTCGTCTTCATCAGAGGCTTTGCTCCCTACGCGATGCAGGCTGACCTCGAAACCCTGTGGAATGAATTCTTCCCCGAGGCAGAAGCCTATCTGCTCGATGCCTCCGACACTACGCTCACCCAGGCATTGGCGTTCCTGAAAGAAAACTGCGTCGTCGTGTAGCGACCGGCGTCTGCCTTGTCAGACCGGGAAGCCAGCTGCCGGGAAACTCCTGCAGGCCTGCCTGCCAACGCGCTCCCAACCTGCTCAGCCACCGCTCCGGTCGCTGCCGACGCGTCCCGAATGCAGGCCGGGGCTTGCTGCAAATGCCGCCGCAGGCTAAAGTGCCGGATTGTGAAATTCTCGCGGGAGACAACGTGTTTTCCATCGTTCAGGCTGCTGGTTGGCCGATCTGGCCCTTACTGCTGGCGTCGATCATTGCCGTTGCATTGATCATCGAGCGCCTGGTGGCTCTGCGGCGCGCCAAGGTTGTTCCCCCCGGCCTCCTGCAAAGGGCAGTCGCCGAGTACCGGAAGAACGGTACGACGCCGGACCTGATCGCCAATCTCGAGGCCGATTCGCCGCTCGGGCGCGTCCTCGGCGCCGGGCTGCGCAACGTTGCGGCATCGCGCGAGATCATGAAGGAGGCGATCGAGGAAGCAGGCAGCGTGGTCTCGCATGACCTCGAGCGCTACCTCACGACGCTTGGAACCATCGCCTCGATCAGCCCACTGATGGGCCTGTTCGGTACCGTGGTCGGCATGATCGAGATCTTCGGCTCGCAGGCGCCGAGCGGCAGCAACCCGATTCAACTCGCGCACGGCATTTCGGTGGCCCTCTACAACACCGGGTTCGGCCTGCTCATCGCCATCCCGAGCATGATCTTCTGGCGCCACTTTCGCGCCCTGGTCGACAGCTTCGTGATCGAGATGCAGCAACAGGCCGTGCGTCTGGTCGAGGTGCTACACGGCGAACGCAAGTCCTGACCTGAGGCGCGGGCAATGAATTTCCGACGCGGCCGTGGCGCTGACGCACCCGAGATCAACCTGATCCCGCTGATCGACGTACTGCTGGTGATCATCATCTTCCTGATGCTCACCACCACCTACGCCAAGTTCTCGGGGCTGGAAATCAACCTGCCGACCGCCGATGCCAACAAGCAGCCAGACCCTCCCAGCGAGGTGAACGTGGCGGTGACGGCCAATGGGCAGGTACTGGTCAACAAAGCGCCGCTGACGACTGTCACGGTCGCAGCGATCAGCGAGGCACTGCGCCGCGCTGCGGGTGACGCCAAGGAGCCGGTGATCGTCATCAACGCCGATGCCAAGGCCACCCACCAGAGCGTCGTCGATGTCATGCAGGCGGCACAGACCGCCGGTTATCCGCGGATTTCCTTCGCCACGCAATCGCCGCACTGATGGCGGCTTCCGGGATTGCTCAGCGCCTTCCCGGCTGGTGGTACCAGCGCCGCCTGGCGCCGCCGCTCTGGCCTCTGCTACCCCTGGCATGGCTGTTCGGCCTGCTGGTTGGCTTGCGGCGAACCTTCTACCACTACGGCCTGCTGCGCTCGTATCGCCTGCCGGTACCGGTGATCGTGGTCGGCAACCTGACCGTCGGCGGCAGCGGCAAGACGCCGCTGGTGCTGTGGCTGGTTCGCTGCCTGCGTTCGAGCGGCTGGCGACCGGGAATCATCAGTCGCGGCTACGGAGGCAGCGCCCGGCAAGCACAAGAGGTTGGCGAGGACTCCGCGTTTTCGGTGGTGGGTGATGAACCCGTGCTGCTCGCCAGGCGCAGCGGCGTGCCGGTCTTTGTTGGTCGCGACCGCGTCGCGGCGGCGCGAGCCCTGCTCGCCGCTCACCCCGACTGTGATCTGATCGTCTCCGACGACGGGCTGCAGCACTACCGCCTGCAGCGTTCGGTCGAAGTGGTCGCCTTCGACGGACGCGGTATGGGCAACGGCTGGCTGCTGCCCGTCGGCCCGTTGCGCGAACCGCTGCGGCGCCTGTCGGCGGTATCGGCGATCGTCTGGAACGGTCCCCGGGACAAGGCGCTCGAACATGCTGCGCAGCGCTTGCCACAGTTCGACATGCATCTCGTCGGGGACAGCTTTGTCGCCGCCACCGGCGAACCCCGTCGCTGTGGTGCCGGCGCCTTGCGCCAGCGCCGCCTGCATGCGCTGGCCGGCATCGGCGACCCGCAGCGCTTCTTCCGCCAGCTCAGGGCGCTGGGACTCGAATTCGAGGAGCACCCTTTCCCCGACCACCACCCCTACCGTGCCGCCGACCTCGCCTTCGCGCAAGACGGCGTGCTGCTGATGACCGAGAAAGATGCGGTAAAATGCGCGGCGATTGCCACCGGAGAAGCTTGGGTACTACCGGTTGAAGCAGCAATTGGCGGACCGCCGGGCCATGCTGGTCTGTTCGAGATAATTCTGGAGAAACTGCATGGACGCACGCCTGCTTGACATTCTCGTCTGCCCGATCTGCAAGGCCAACCTCGAGTACCGCAAGGTCGAGGCGGAACTGGTGTGCAAGCCCTGCCGACTGGCGTTTCCGGTTCGCGATGGCATCCCGATCATGCTTCAGGACGAAGCCCGCCCGCTCGCGGCAGACGAAATCTGAGAACCAGCGGCCTGCGGCATGCGCTTCAAGGTCGTCATTCCCGCGCGCTACGCCTCGACACGGCTGCCCGCCAAGCCGCTGCTCGACCTCGGAGGAAGGCCGATGGTCGTTCGCGTGGCAGAGCGCGCACTGCTGTCGGGTGCCGACGAAGTCCTGGTCGCCACCGATCACGCCGAAGTTGTCGCCAGTGCCGAGCACTACGGCCTGCGGGTGCTGCTGACGCGGGCCGACCACGCGAGCGGCACGGATCGTCTGGCAGAAGTCGTCGAACTGGCAGGCTGGAGTGACGACACGATAGTCGTCAACGTGCAAGGCGACGAGCCCCTGATCGATCCCGCACTGATCGCCATGACGGCAACCCGCCTGGCGACAAGCGGCGCCGAAATCGCCACGGTGGCGCACCCCCTGACCGATGCGGCGGATTTCTTCAACCCGCACATCGTCAAGGTCGTCTGCGCCGCAGGCGGCGACGCGCTGTACTTCTCCCGCGCGCCCATTCCCTACGCCCGCGACCACTTTGCCCGCGAAACCGGCGGTGAGACACTGCCGGCCGATATGCCGGCTTTCCGGCATATCGGCCTGTACGCCTACCGTGCCCGCTTCCTGCGCACCTACTCCCGGCTGACCGCATCACCGCTGGAGGCCCTGGAAGCGCTGGAACAGCTGCGCGCCCTGTGGCACGGTTTCCGCATCAGTGTGGCGATCGCCGATCACCTGCCAGGCGCGGGCGTGGACACTCCCGAGGATGCACGAAGAATGCAGGAATGGTTCAAAAAGGTTTGACCGTGCGCGCATTTGAGGGTAAGTTTCCGCCTGATGATCACGACAACGTGCTGCAACCGCGTCGGACGTGAGCTGCAAGTGTATGAAATACTGGACAAACCTCGGGATTTTTTGTTCTTCGAAAGCAAACCATGAAGCTCATACTTCTCGGCGCGCCAGGCGCCGGAAAAGGCACTCAGGCCCAGTTCATTCGTGAACGGTTCGGCATTCCGCAAATCTCCACTGGCGACATGCTGCGCGCTGCCGTCAAGGCGGGGACACCGCTCGGCGTGGCAGCGAAAAAGGTCATGGACGCCGGTGGGCTCGTTTCGGACGAAATCATCATCGGTTTGGTGAGCGACCGCCTACGGCAGGACGACTGCCAATCCGGTTATCTTTTCGATGGTTTTCCACGCACCCTGCCGCAAGCCGAAGCCATGAAGGCCGCGGGCGTAGCCCTCGACTACGTTCTTGAAATCGATGTCGCCGACTCCGAGATCATCGAACGGATGAGCGGTCGGCGCGTCCATCCCGCCTCGGGCCGAACCTATCATATTCGCTTCAACCCGCCAAAAGCCGCCGGCAAGGACGACGTGACCGGCGAGGATCTGATCCAGCGTGACGACGACCAGGAAGAAACGGTGCGGAAGCGACTCCAGGTCTATCACTCACAAACCAAGCCTTTGCTCGAGTATTACAGCACCTGGGCGGCCAGCGGTGACCCGCGGGCGCCCAAGTGCCGCAAGATCGCCGGCGTCGGGGGCGTCGACGATATCCGGAAGGCGGCTTTCGACGCCTTGCAATAGTCGCCTGCAGCCCCCGGCACGACTCTTACGGAGGTAACACGACTGGCACGAGAGCCCCCGCGGGAACGCAAAGTTCGCCACGCCGGCGTCTGGCTGCGGTAGCGCCACGAACGCTACCGGCGGCATCCGGCCGTGCCTGGATGGCACGACGTACCTAGTGAGCGGCGGACAGTGGAATACGTTTTGCTGGCCATCGCTTGTTTTTGCAGGTCCAGTTGTGAGGCAAAATCCGACCCCGGGGAACATCCCGAGGGAGCGGGTAACTTTAGAGAGGGAGGTTGCTTATGTCGTCATTCTTGGTCTTCGCACTCGTATGTGCGGTCATTGCGGTGCTCTACGGAGCGGCAATGACAAAGTGGATTCTCTCGTTGCCGGCCGGCAACCCACGCATGCAGGAAATCGCCAAAGCCATTCAGGAAGGCGCGTCTGCGTATCTCGCCAAGCAGTACACAACGATCGCCCTCGTCGGCGCCGTGCTTTTCGTCCTCATCTGGTTTGCACTCGGCAAGTTGATGGCCTTTGGTTTCCTGATCGGTGCTGTCCTGTCCGGGGCCACCGGTTTCATCGGCATGAACGTGTCGGTACGCGCCAACGTCCGGACCGCCGAAGCAGCGCGCAACGGGATTGGCGCGGCGCTCAATGTCGCCTTCAAGGGTGGCGCGATCACCGGCATGCTGGTCGTCGGTCTGGGCCTCCTGGGTGTCGCGGGTTACTACGCATTTCTCAAGGGCTCCGGCGCCGACTTTCAGCATAGCGTTGAACCACTGGTCGGTCTGGCGTTCGGCGGATCGCTGATTTCCATCTTCGCCCGTCTCGGTGGCGGCATCTTCACCAAGGGCGCAGACGTCGGCGCGGATCTGGTCGGCAAGGTCGAAGCCGGGATTCCGGAAGACGATCCACGCAACCCGGCCGTCATTGCCGACAACGTCGGCGACAACGTTGGCGACTGCGCGGGCATGGCCGCCGACCTCTTCGAGACCTACGCGGTCACCGTGGTGGCGACGATGGTGCTCAGCGCGATGATGCTCAAGGGAGTCGCCGGCGCCAACGACAACCTCATCGTCTACCCGCTGGTCCTCGGCGGCGTATCGATCATTGCCTCGATCGTCGGCTGCTTCTTCGTCAAGTCGAACGACGGCGGCAAGATCATGAACGCCCTCTACCGCGGCCTCGCCGTCGCCGGCGTGCTGGCGCTGATCGCCTTCTATCCGGTGACCACCATGCTCCTGGGTAACGGCGTGACACTCGCCGACGGCAGCCTGATCAGTTCGATGAGCATTTTCTGGGCAGCGGCAATTGGCCTCATTCTCACCGGCTTGCTGGTCTGGATCACCGAGTACTACACCGGTACCGACTTCGCCCCGGTCAAACGCGTCGCCGAAGCGTCGACCACCGGTCACGGCACCAACATCATCGCTGGCCTCGCCGTCTCCATGAAAGCCTGTGCGCTGCCGGTGCTCTGCGTTTGTGCGGCGATCTACATCACCTATGCGCTGGCCGGTCTGTACGGCATCGCCATTGCCGCCACCTCGATGCTGTCGATGACCGGCATCATCGTCGCACTTGACGCCTACGGTCCGATCACCGACAACGCCGGCGGCATCGCCGAGATGTCCGGATTGCCGAAGTCGGTGCGCGACGTCACCGATCCACTCGACGCCGTCGGCAACACCACCAAGGCGGTCACCAAGGGCTACGCCATCGGTTCCGCCGGTCTGGCCGCGCTGGTTCTCTTCGCCGACTACACGCATGCGCTGGAAGTCAATTTCGGCGGCGGCCTGCGTTTCGACCTCTCCGACCACATGGTGATCATCGGCCTCTTCCTCGGCGGCCTCATCCCCTACCTCTTCGCCGCCATGGCCATGGAAGCGGTGGGTCGGGCAGCCGGTGCCGTGGTCGTCGAGGTGCGTCGGCAGTTCAAGGAAATCAAGGGCATCATGGAAGGCAAGGCCAAGCCCGACTACTCGCGGGCGGTCGGCATGCTGACAATAGCGGCGATCCGGGAAATGATCATTCCGTCGCTCCTGCCGGTGCTCGTCCCGGTTCTGGTCGGCCTGCTGCTTGGCCCGAAAGCGCTTGGCGGACTGCTGATGGGAACGATCATCACCGGCCTGTTCGTCGCCATCTCGATGACCACCGGCGGTGGTGCCTGGGATAACGCCAAGAAGTATATCGAGGACGGCCACTTCGGCGGCAAGGGTTCCGATGCCCACAAGGCTTCGGTGACCGGCGATACCGTCGGCGACCCGTACAAGGATACCGCGGGTCCGGCGGTCAATCCGCTGATCAAGATCATCAACATCGTCGCCCTGATGATCGTGCCGCTGATGGTTCCCGCCTCAACCGCCAAGCCCGTGGCCGCCATGCCCGCAGCGACCGTGGCCATCGCGGTCGTTCCGGTAGCCAAAGTCTATTTCGCCACCGGGTCGGCTGAACTGCCGGCTGACGCGACGAAGACGCTCGAAGTCATTGTCGTCCATGCCAAAGCCAATCCGGGTGCCAAGCTGGCCATTTCCGGCTTCCACGATCCAAGCGGCAGCCAGGCGGTCAACGAGGAAGTCGCGAAAAACCGGGCCAAGGCCGTACGCGATTCACTGAAGAACGTCGGCATTGCCGAGGAACGCATCGAGCTGAGAAAACCCGAGGTGACAACGGGCGGCGGCGATCCTGCCGAGGCGCGGCGCGTCGAAGTCAGCGTGCAATAGATGTCTCCGCCCGGCAGCGGCGGGAACGCCGCTGCCGGCGAAGAAAGGCAAACGGGCCGCAGCAGCGGCCTGTTGCTTTTGAAGGGGATCGAAAATCCAGAGGGCTGTCCGCCACGACCCGCCGAACGGTCACTGGCACGCGTTCTGGACATGTGAGCCAGCGGTTCTCTCGAACGTCGGATGACCGGCCCTGATGACTTTGCGGACGTTTGCTCGACAAGAAGCGAGGAGCCTCATCTGGGTGAGCCGCCATTGCCCGCCGCGATAGCACTGTGCCTGTTGGTCGTTTGCCGGGCCCGATCGGCCGGTCGGCTGGGCCAAGGTATGGTCGACGAGTGCTTGCTGGGAACCGTATGGGTGCAGCGTTGGTGTTCCTGGTGCGGCCAAGGGGGCCTGGACGACTACCTTGCCCCCTCCGGGGGGATCTACTTCCTTCCCTCGCTGTCTGGCCGGCTGCCGACTCTCTGAGAACTGGCGCCGTCATGCCGGACGTCAAGGGTTCGCGCCTTGCTCTCCGTGCTGCTTGCTGCAGTGTCATTGAAAGCCAGCCGGCCGGGCCAGTCCACGCTATTTCCCGTACGGGCTGGAGCGGCTGAGGACAAGACCAGAGGCTTGCCCGTATCCAAAGCTGGCGTGGCGCACTGCCCATGCTGCGGCTCTTTACCGTCCCTGTCCGAACAGGTCGATTTCGCCGGCTGACAACGTCGATCGCTAAACTCGACGCGGCCATTGACCTCGCATCTGAACAACGAACCGGCAATGGTCGGTTGGCAGACCTGCAACCCCAGAAATACCACGAAGATGCTCCGCAATTTCACCGATGACTCCCATCTCTGTCTGTGGAATGACTACGGGATTGATCTTCGCACGCCTCAAGCAGCGACCCAGTGTGGAAAATCACGGTCCAGCGCATCTGCCGTGCAAGGAGCTTGCCCATGGCGACCAGGTTCCGCCAGCCGACACCTCAAGTCGGTGGATGAAGCCTCCAAAACGAAAACGGGCATCTCGTCCTCGCGCTTGGCGCGTCCGCGCTTGCTGCGCAGAGTGCGGTCACGACCTTCTCATCGCCTCGTCGTGACAAGGCCGTGCCACGGGTCCGGCGTGCGGCACCCGGCCGATGGTCGAAACCGCCGCCCGTCATCCTGCTGTCGAAGCCCCTGACACAAGGACTCGACGCCGTCGACGTCAGGGTCCGCCGCTCTCTACTACGGCTTCAGCGATGGATTGAGCGTATATGTGCCGGTCAGGCTCGCCTGCGCCAGGATGTGTCCCTGGATTGCCGCACGCACCTGCGGCCCTGTCAGCTTGCCATCGACGTCCAGCCGGCCGACGTCCAGCGCGAAGACCGTGAACACGTAATGGTGGACGATCTCGTCATTCCAGGGCGGGCAGGGACCGTCATAGCCGTAGTAGTCGCCACGCATGTCGTTGTCACTGTCAAACCAGCCGGTGTAGTCATTGATCCCCTGCCGCGCGTCGTGCGGGGCGTGCGGGCCCGGCTTGCCACGCGGCGTGACATCGCTGGAGAATTCGCCTTCGCTGATCTCGCCGAGGCTGGCCGGGAGATCGACCAGCACCCAGTGGAAGAAATCCACGCGCGGCAGCGATGCCGGAACGGTGCGGTCTTCCTGGTTGACGTCGTCGCCCTTGCTCGGCACGTCGGGATCATGACAGATGATCACGAAAGAGTGCGTACCGGGTGGCGCATCACTCCACGCCAGATGCGGGTTGAGATTGCGGCCGAGACAGACATGGTGTTCCGGGTCAGCGAGACAGAACGCAAAGTCGCCTGGGATCGGTTGTCCGTCTTTGAAACTGTTGCTGGTCACTTTCATCGATAGTCCTCCTGATTGTTTACTCGGCCGCACTACGCTTGAAGTCGTGCAAGCGAAAACCTGCGACCCATAGTGTAGCGAAATAGACGCTCGCACCAAAGGCAACGACCAGCGATAGTCGCAGCAGCCGTTGCGTCAGGCCCCCGGCCAGCCATTCAGCCGCTTCGCCGGTGACGAACCAGAGCGCCGCCCCCATGCTCAGCATCGCCAACCCAAGTCTGGCGTAGAACAGGAGCCAACCCGGCTGCGGGACATAAATCGCGCGCTGCCGCAGGCCGCGATAGAGCAGGCTGGCGTTGAGGATCGACGCGAGGCCGATGGACAAGGCAAGACCGGCATGCTCGAACCAGCGGATGAGGATCAGGTTCAGCATCTGCGTCACGAAGAGAGTCAGAAGTGCGATCCTGACCGGCGTCCGGATGTTCTGGCGCGCGTAGAACCCGGGGGCCAGCACCTTGACCAGGATCAGGCCGAGCAGACCGAGGCTGTAGGCGACCAGCGCGTCGCGTGTCCGGAATACGTCAGTGGCCGTGAAAGCACCATGGTGGAACAAGGTCGTGATCAGCGGTACGGCAAGCAGAGCCAGCGCCAGCGCCGCGGGAGCGGCGAGCAGGAAGGTCAGCCGTAAACCCCAGTCGAGCAGTCGTGAGTACTCGTCGGCGCGACCGGTGGCATGACACCGGCTGAGCGAGGGAAGGAGGATGGTGCCGAGAGCGGCGCCGAGCAGCCCCGCCGGGAACTCCATCAGGCGGTCAGCGTAGTAGAGCCAGGAGACGCTGCCGGTACTCAGGAAGGAGGCAAAAATGGTATTGAGCAGCAGGCTGACCTGTGCCACCGATACGCCAAGGAGGGCCGGCGCCATCAGGCGGAAAATCCGCCGCACACCCTCGTCACGCAGGTCGATCGAGAACTTGGGCAGCATGCCAAGGCGCCGCAGACTGGGAACCTGGAAGGCGAGTTGCAGCGCACCGCCCAGGAAAACGGCCCAGCCGAGGGCGATGATCGGCGGATCGAAGAGCGGCGCCGCGAAGAGCGCCATCAGGATGAACGAGACGTTGAGCAGGACCGGGGTGAAGGCCGGTACGGCAAACCGGCTCCACGTGTTGAGAACGCCACCGGCCAGCGCCACCAGCGACATGAAGAGAATGTAGGGGAACGTGATGCGCGTCAGGCTGACGGTCAGCGCGAACTTCTCGGCCTCGTCGGCAAAACCCGGTGCCGAGACGTAGACCAGAACCGGCGCCGCCGCCATTCCCAGCAGGGTGACCGCCAGGACGACGAGAAAAAGCAGGCTGGCAACCCGGTCCACGAGCTGCCGCGTCTCCTCCGGCCCGCGCTTGTTCCGGTATTCGCCCAGCACCGGGACGAAGGCCTGCGAGAAAGCGCCCTCGGCAAACAACCGACGCAGCAGATTGGGCAGCTTGAAAGCGACAAAGAAGGCGTCGGTCAGCATACCGGCACCGAAAGTGCGCGCAATCACGAAGTCGCGCACGAAACCGAGAATGCGCGACAGCAGGGTCATGCTACTGACGGTGGCGAGTGATCTGAGGAGGTTCATCGGGAATCCGGGCGGTGCGGCAAACGCAAGGCCTGCCATGATAGCCGCTCGGCGGCGGCGAGTGAGAACGTCAGCGCCGGCATGCCGGCGAAGTTGCCCGGATTCACCCGCATTCACCCGCATTCGCCTGGATTTGCCCGGCAATCGTTGGCGAGAATGCGACAATCGGATAGAATCGGGCTGGCCATGGACTCCCTTTCACTGATCCGCGAATTCCTGCAAGGCCGACTCGGCGTCGAACCGGAGAAGATTGTCCCCGGTGCCTTCCTGGACGAACTGGGCGTCGATTCACTGATGGTTCTCGAACTGATGTTCGAGTTCGAAGACCGATTCGGAGTCACCCTGGCGAAGGACCTGAAGACTCCCCGCACGATTGGCGAAATGGCAAGCCTGATGGATCGGCTGCGCAGCGAAGAACAGTCTTGAGCCATGAACCGCTGTCGTGTTGCCATCACGGGGTTGGGCCTGGTCAGCCCGTTCGGCAATAGTCTTGCAGACTTTTTCCAGCGCCTGCTGAACGGGGAATCGGCGGTTCGCCTTCTCCGTCTCGACGACCCACCGCGGGCACTGGCCATCCCTTTTGTCAGCTGCCCCGGCTTCGCCGCCGAGACGGTACTCGGCAAGGCGCTGGCGGGAACGATGGATCGCTTCGCGCAACTCGGAACAGCCGCTGCTTTCGCCGCCTGGGACGACGCGGGTCTCGGCCGCCGACCGGGGGCAGAAAACCGCGAACGCTGGGGAGTCACCTGGGGAACGGCGCTTGGCGGCACCCTCGCCTACGAGAAGGGTTACAGGGAACTGTGGCAGAAGGGTCGCGAGCGCATTTCGCCGCTTTCCGTCATTCTCGGCATGAATAACGCGGCCAATGCCCACATTTCGATCCAGCTTGCTCTGGGCGGCGTCAGCATGAGCTACACGGTAGCCTGCGCCTCGTCGAGCATCGCCATCGGCGAGGCCTTCCGTCGGGTGCGCAGCGGCGAGGCGCCGATCATGCTCACCGGAGGGTCGGACGTGCCGCAGGCCTATGGCGTTGCGCGCGCCTGGGAGGCCCTGCGCGTCCTGGCCAGTGGCGACGAGACGACGTCCGCCACTGCCTGCCGTCCGTTCAGCGCCGACCGCAGTGGTCTCGTCCTCGGCGAAGGTGGGGCGGCGCTGGTGCTCGAGGACTGGGAGCATGCGACCGCGCGCGGGGCACGCATTCACGGCGAAATGCTCGGCTACGGGACCACTTGCGATCATGCACATCTGGTGCGTCCCGAGGTCGACGGGCAGATGCGTGCGTTGCGCGCGACGCTCGTCGATGCGGCCCTGAACCCGGACGACGTCGACTACATCAACGCCCACGGGACGGCAACCGTCGAGGGCGACCCCGTCGAGGTCGACGCGATCCGCGCGATCTTCGGCAGCGGCCGCAAGAAGCCAGCGCTCAGTGGAACGAAGTCGATGCACGGCCATCTGCTCGGCGCCGCCGGCGCCATGGAGGCCATCGTCACCATCCTCGCCTTGCGCGAGCAAGCCCTGCCGCCAACCGCGCATCTCGACCGGATCGATCCGGCGTGTGCCGGCGTCGATCATGTCACTTCGGCGCGGTGCGGCGGGTCGCTACGTACCGCACTCTCGAACTCCTTTGCTTTCGGCGGCAGCAACGCGGTGCTCGCGTTCCGCACTGCCGCGTCCGGATAACTCCACGGAACAGACGCAATGTCTCAAGACACCAGCCCACTCGCAGACGACGTCCTCCTCGCCGAGGTCGCCGAATTGATCGTCTCGGCGCTCAACCTGGACCTCAACCCGAGCGAAATCGAACCGGATGCGCCGCTATTCGGAGAAGGACTCGGACTCGATTCGATCGATGTCCTTGAAATTGCATTGGTCGTATCGAAGCGCTACGGTTTCCAGCTACGTTCGGACAATGACGACAACCTGCGCATCTTCTCCTCCCTGCGCAACCTGGCGGCGTACATCGCAAGACAACGAACGAAATGACCGGAATCACCCCGGCCACGCTGCTGCGTGGCATCGCCGCGGCCGGGCTGGTCATTGCCTGGGGATGGCTGGCGCATGCCGCCAGCTCCGGCGAAGGGGATTCAAATCTGGCAGTTGCCGTGGCCAGCGCACCGCTGCTGGCCATCGTCGTCATCCTGCTGTGGCGGGTGGGTCGCAAGTGGTGGCTGATCGCTGGTGCGCTGGCCGTCGTCGGCACGCTCGCCTGGCACTGGCAGGCACTGCGGCACAACGTCGCCCTGCTCTACTGCCTGCAGCACGTCGGCACCAACCTGGCTCTTGGCTTGCTGTTCGGTCGCAGTCTTTTCGGCCCTGGCGAGTCGCTGGTCACCCGCTTCGCGCGTCTGGCTCACCATGGCGTCCTTTCTCACGCGCAGTTGCGCTACACGCGGCAGGTGACCATCGCCTGGACGGCCTTTTTCGGGGCGACGGCGGCCGTATCGACCACGCTCTTCCTGTTTGCTCCGCCGGCCGTCTGGTCGATCTTCGCCAACCTGCTGACCATACCCCTTTTGGGCTTGATGTTTGCCGCCGAGTATCTGGTTCGTCAGCGCGTCCTACCGCCGGCAGAGTGTGCCGGGATTGCCGACAGCGTCCGCGGCTACCGTGAAACGATGCGCCAGCGGGGTTCTCGGGCGAGCAACCGATGAGCCGCGTGCCGCTGCTCGGGCACGCCAGCCTCGACGACATCTTCGCCTACCTGCCAGCGGGTCCGACGACGGTACGCCGCTTCCTCGCCACGGCGTCGGCGCTGGCCAAGCGCCTGCCGGCGGGACGCCACTTCCTAAATCTCTGTCAGGACCGCTATCGCTTCAGCGTCGGCCTGGCGGCCGGCCTGCTCGACGGGCGCACCAGCCTGCAGCCGGCGTCGCAATCGGTCGAAACGCTGCGCCAGATCCAGCGCCAGCATGCGGATGTCTTCTGCCTCTGCGACGGCGCCTTCGACAGCCTCGACCTGCCGCGTGTCGACTTTCCCGACCTGTCGGCGCTCGGGCTCGAGGCCGTGGCCGGCATTCCGGACATCCCCGGGGAACTGGTCGCGGTCACCGTCTATACCTCGGGATCGACCGGGCTGCCGATGGCGCACGACAAGTCCTGGGGGGCGCTCGTCCGCAATGCGCGGGCGGAAGCCAGCCGCCTTGGCCTGCTTGACGGGGCGCGGCACACGATTGTCGGCACCGTGCCGGCACAGCACATGTACGGATTCGAATCGACGGTGCTGCTCGCCATGCACGGCAATTCGCCGTTCTGGTCGGGCAAGCCCTTCTATCCGCAGGACATCGTCTGCGCGCTGCAGGCCGTGCCGCGCCCCCGACTGCTGGTCACCACGCCCTTTCATCTCGGCACGCTCCTCGCCGCCGACGTCGAACTGCCGACGCTTGACCGCCTGTTGTCGGCAACCGCGCCGCTCTCCAGGGAACTCGCGGCGGCCGCTGAAGCGCGCCTGGCCGCCCCGTTGGAGGAGATCTACGGGTGTACCGAAAGCGGCCAACTGGCCAGCCGCCGCCTGTTGATGGATGCGGCCTGGCTGCCGCTCGACGGTGTCTGCCTGGAACGCGACGGCGACCGGATCATCGCCTCCGGCGGCCATATCGAGGGTCGCGTACCGCTCGCCGACGCGCTCGAACTGTTGCCCGACGGCCGGTTCATGCTCCTCGGGCGCAACACCGACCTGATCAGCATCGCCGGCAAGCGCAGTTCACTGGCGTATCTCGACCACCAGATCCGGGCGATACCCGGTGTCGTCGACGGCGCGTTCTTTCAGCCCGACGAAGCCTCGCCGCAGGCCATCGTGCGCCTCTGCGCCTTCGCCGTCGCACCGGAACTGAGCGAGCGACAACTGCTCGCCCGACTGCGACAGCGGGTCGACGCGGTCTTCCTGCCGCGACCGCTGTTCCGCGTCGAATCGCTACCGCGCAACAACACCGGCAAGCTGCCGCGCGCCAAGTTGCAGGCGCTCTACGAGTCCCTCCGCCAGAAACCCCGCCATGCGCCGCGTTGATTTCGAATGGCGCGTCCCGGCCGACCACCCGGCCTTCGCCGGCCATTTTCCTGGGCGGCCGATCGTCCCCGGTGTCGTTCTGCTCGACCGGGCGCTGCTCTGCGCCGAAGCCTTGCTGGGCACGCCGGCGATCGTTTGGCAGATCGCACACAGCAAGTTCTTCAGTCCGGTCGGCCCCGGCGAGACGCTCGTTTTCCAGTTGCAGGCGGCAGCGGGTGGGAGCATCGCCTTTTCCGTCCGCGGCGGTGGCCGCGAGGTGGCTGCGGGCAGCCTGAAGCCCGGCCGATGAGCAGCGGCGAGCAGGCCACCAGCGGTTGGCGACACCAGCAGGAGCGCAGCAATCTCGCGATCCTGCGGCTGATGGTGTGGATTTCATTGACTCTCGGCCGACGCATCGGCCGTCTCGTCCTCTACGGGATCGCGCTGTACTTCCTGTTCTTTTCGCCGCAGGCGCGACGCGCCAGCCGAGCGTATCTCGGCCGGGCACTCGGGCGCTGGGCCGAGTGGTCAGACGGCTACCGCCACGTCCTGTCCTTCGCCAGCACGATCCACGACCGGGTCTACCTGCTCAATGGCCGCTTCGATCTTTTCGACATCGAAGTGCACGGCGCCGAAGCCCTGCACGCGGCGTTGGCACGCCAGCCGGGCGCGCTGCTCATCGGCGCCCACCTCGGCAGCTTCGAAGTCCTGCGCGCGGTCGGCCGTGGGCGAGCGGGGCTCAAAGTAGCGATGCTCATGTACGAAGACAATGCGCGCAAGATCAACGCGACCCTCGAGGCCATCAACCCGGCCGCCGGCGAGGACATCATCGCGCTCGGCCGCCTCGAGTCGATGCTCGAAGCGCGCGACAAGCTCGACAGCGGCTACCTCGTCGGGCTGCTGGCCGACCGCGGCCTCGCCGACGAGGCGACCAGGGAACATGCCTTCCTCGGGCAGCCGGCGAGCTTCCCGATCGGGCCCTTTCGCATTGCCGCCATGCTTCGCCGACCCGTCTTCTTCATGACCGGCCTCTATCTGGGCGGCAACCGCTACCGCATCCACTTCGAACCGCTGGCCGATTTCTCGCGCGTCGAGCCAGGCGCACGCGACGCCGCCATCGTCCAGGCGCAGGCGCAGTATGTCGCACGCCTCGAACACTATTGCCGTCTCGCGCCCTACAACTGGTTCAACTTCTTCGACTTCTGGCAGAAGGTGCGATGAAGCGACTGCTCGTCGGCCTGCTGCTGAGCGTCCTGGCCATCCCCGTCCTCGCCGCCTGGGATCTGGCACAGTTGATGGACGATCTGGCCCGCACCCGGGGTGGCAAGGCGCGTTTTGTCGAAACCAAGTACATCGCGCTGCTCGACCGGCCGGTCGTTTCGAGCGGTGAAATGAGCTTCACGAGCCCTGACCGGCTCGAAAAGCGAACGCTGACGCCGCGCCCGGAAACCTTGCTCCTCGACCGCGACCGCCTCACCATCGAGCGCGGCCGGCAGAAGCTGAGCATCGACCTGACCAACCAGCCGGAAGCCCTGGCCTTCGTCGACAGCATCCGCGGCGCCCTCACCGGCAACCGGCAGGCGCTCGAGAAAAACTACGCACTCCACCTCGCCGGTAGCCGCGACAACTGGAAGCTGACGCTGCTGCCCAGCGAGCAGGCGATTGCCGCGATCGTCCAGAGGATCACCATCACCGGCCAGCGCAACCGTATCCGCGGTATCGAGTACCTGCAGGCCGACGGCGACCGTGCCGTGATGACCATCGAGGCGCTGAGCGAACAGTGACTGCCGCCGCCCGCCGCACCTTCCTTCTCTGGTTGCTGGCCATGCTCGCCGGAGCGGCGATCGTCTGGAACAGCCGTTTCTCGGCCGACATGTCATTCTTTCTGCCCGCGCACCCGAGCGCCGAGCAGCAGGTGCTGGTCGACCAACTCCGCGAAGGCTCGGTCACCCGGCTGCTCATGCTCGCCATCAGTGGCGGCGATGCGCAGCAGCGCGCAGCGCTGTCGCGCGAACTGCGCGCACGCCTGGCCGACGGGCCGGAGTTGGCAACGCTGCGCAACGGCGACCAGCACAGTCTCGACGCCGATCGCGAGTATCTGTTCCGCCATCGCTACCTGCTCAGCCCGGCGGTCACACCCGAACGCTTCACGGTTGACGGCCTGCGCTCGGCGATTGCCGAGAGTATCGATGTTCTCGCCTCGCCCGCCGGCCTGCTGGTCAAGCGACTCCTGCCGCAGGATCCGACCGGCGAACTGCTCGGCCTGCTCGCCGGACTCGATGCCGGCGCCCAACCGAACAGCCGCGCAGGCGTCTGGGCTTCGCGCGACGGCGAACGCGCCCTTCTCCTGGCGCAGACCACCGCGCTCGGCTCCGACACCGATGGCCAGGCCGCCGCCATCGACGCCATTCGCGAAGCCTTTGCGGCGGCCCGCGCCGCCGCCGGAGTCAGCGGAGCCAACGCAGTCACCGGATTCGCCGACGCGAGCCTGCAGATCGCTGGTCCCGGCGTCTTTGCCGTACACGCCCGGACGACGATCAAGGAGGAGGTGGCGCGGCTGTCGATGATCAGCACGCTGGGCATCGTCACCGTACTGTTCTTCGCCTATCGCTCGCTCACACTGATCAGCCTCGGCCTGCTGCCGGTGGTCAGCGGCGCGCTCGCCGGCATCGTCGCCGTCAGCCTGGCATTCGGTACGGTCTTCGGCATCACCGTCGGTTTCGGCTCGGCGCTGATCGGCGAGGCCGTGGACTATTCGATCTACTATTTCGTGCAGTCCGAGCGCGGCGATGCGGCGGCCTGGCGGAGCCGCTTCTGGCCGACCATCCGCCTTGGCGTCATGACCTCGATCTGCGGTTTCGGCGTTCTCCTCGGCTCCGGCTTCCCCGGCCTTGCCCAACTCGGCCTGTATTCCCTGACCGGCCTGCTCACCGCCGCCGCGGTCACCCGCTTCGTCCTGCCGCAACTGGTGCCGGCCAACACGCCGCAACGCGAGCTTGGCGGGCTCGGCGAGGCCTTCCTGCGGCTCACCGGCCGGCTCGAGCGCCTGCGCTGGCCGCTAGTGCTCCTGGCCAGCGCTGCCGCGACGCTTCTCGTCGTCGATCGCGACGAGTTGTGGAACCGGGAACTCTCGGCCTTGAGCACCGCCACCGCCGAGGACCTGGCCACCGACGCGGCGTTGCGCGCCGACGCCGGGGCCCCCGACGCACGCCTGCTGATCGTCGTCACGGCCGCCGACCGCGAGCTGGCGCTGCAAGCCGCCGAACGCGCCGGTGCGCAGCTTGACGGTCTGGTCACCGCCGGCGTCATCGGCGGCTACGATACGCCGGCCCGCTTCCTGCCCAGCGAGGCGACGCAAGAGGCACGCCGCGCCAGCCTGCCGACCGCGGCCGAACTGCGCCAGAGCTTGCCGCTGGCGCTCGCCGACTCGCCGCTCGCCGCCAGCAAGCTCGAACCTTTCCTGCGCGACGTCGAGGCCGCGCGCACGGCGCCCACGCTCGGACCGGAAGCCTTGCGCGGAACCAGTCTCGCGCTGGCCGTCGACACCCTGCTGCTTCCACGACCCGCCGGCTGGAGCGTCCTCCTGCCGGTGCGCCCGCCTCCGGGCGAGGGCCTGCGCACGCTCGACGCCGACACCCTGCGTTCGGCTCTGGCCGGCTCTGGCGCGCTGTTCATCGACATGAAGAGCGAGCTCGACGCCCTCTACGCGCACTACCTCAACGAAGCCAAGCTGCTCGCGCTGGCCGGCCTCGCCGCCATCGTCGGCCTGCTCGCCGTGGCGCTGCGTTCGCCAGGGCGTGTGCTCACCGTCGTCGCGCCACTGCTGCTCGCCGTTCTGGTCGTCACCGCCAGCCTGCATCTCGCCGGCCAGCGCCTGCAGCTGCTGCACCTCATCGGCATGCTGTTGATCGTCGCCATCGGCTCCAACTACGCGCTTTTCTTCGAGCGCCTGGGCAGCCAGCTGCAGCACGAGCCGCGCGCCGTCGCCTCACTGCTGGTCGCCTGCCTGACCACCGCCATCGGCTTTGGTACGCTGGCGACTTCGCAGGTACCGGTCCTGCAGGCGCTCGGCATCACGGTCGGCCCGGGAGCCGTCCTGGCGCTGTTCTTCTCCGCCTGTTTCGCGGCATCCCCGTCGCCCCGACCATGAGCCCACGCCTGCCCACCGTCGGCCGGACCAGCGGCGCTCCGGCCTTGCTGGTGCTGCTGCCCGGCGCCTACATGAGCGCGGCCGACTTCGTCAACGCCGGTTTCTTCACCGCCGTCACGCGCCGCCGCCTGCCGCTCGACCTGCTGGCAGTCGACCTCGACCTGAGCCTGATCTCCAGCGGCGAGGCCTTGCCCGCGCTCCAGGAGAACGTGCTGGCGCCGGCTCGCGCGGCAGGCTGCCGCCACATCTGGCTGGGCGGCATCTCGCTCGGCGGACTGCTGGCGCTCTGCCACTGCGCCGACGCGCCGGGCAGCATCGACGGCCTGTGCCTGCTCGCGCCCTACCCGGGCAGCCGGCTGACGGCGCGTGCGATCGCCCAGGGCGGCGGCCTCGCCAATTGGCAACCGTCTGCCGAGGAACTCGCCGACCCCGAGTTTCGCATGTGGCGCTGGCTACAGAAACCGCCGCCCGACTTCCCGGTTTTCGTCGGCTACGGTGCCGAAGACCGCTTCGCGGCCGGCATGCGGCGAATCGCCGATTGCTTCCCGCCGGCGGCAAGTCAGGTCGTTCCCGGCGGCCACGAATGGCCGGTCTGGCAGATTCTGTGGAACAACTTCCTCGACCGTCGACTCCTGCCTGTGTGAAGCGCATGCCACAACGCTGGAAACCCTCGCCCACCATCCAGATGTCCTTCGCCGTGCACGGCGCGGCGTCGCTCGCCGTCCTGGCAACCCCCGGCCACTGGCCGTGGGCGCTCGGCGCGCTCGCCGCCAACCACCTCGTGCTCACCGCCGCCGGCCTCTTGCCGCGCAGCACCCTGCTCGGCGCCAACCTCAACCGTCTGCCGGCAGCCGCCAAGGCACGCCGAGAAATTGCCCTGACCATCGACGATGGTCCGGACCCCGAAGTCACGCCGCGGGTACTCGACCTGCTCGACAGCGCCGGCACCAAGGCCAGTTTCTTCTGTATCGGCAGCCGCGCCCGGCGATCGCCGGCGCTCTGCCGGGAAATCATTGCCCGCGGTCACCGCATCGAGAACCACGGTGACTCGCACTCGCGGGCTTTCGCCACCTTCGGGCTGCGCCGGATACGTGCCGACATCGCCGCGGCGCAGCACACGCTGACCGACATCACCGGCCAGGCGCCGCGCTTCTTCCGGCCGACGGCCGGTCTGCGCAATCCGCTACTCGACCCGGTGCTGGCGCGTCTCGATCTGCAGCTCGCGTCGTGGACGCGCCGCCCCTTCGATGGCCGCGAGGGCGATCCGCAGCGCGTCTACCGACGCCTGACTTCTGGTCTCGACGCCGGCGACATCCTGCTCATGCACGACGGTTATGCCGCGCGCACGCCGACCGGCGAGGCGGTCATCCTCGCCGTCCTGCCGCGGCTGCTGCATACGATCGCCGCCCATCGCCTCAACCCCGTGACGCTGACGACTGCCCTGACATGACCACACCCTTCCTGCCCACCCTGCTCGACGACGCCAGCCGCCCCTTTCGCGCCAGCGGACATTTCGCCTACCACTATGCGCGCGGCAAGCTGTCGAGCGACTGCATCTTCCGCGAACTCCTCAAGCGCGGCGTCTTTCCCGCCGAAGCACGCTTTCTCGACCTCGGCTGCGGCCAGGGCAGCCTGTTTTCCTGGCTGCTGGCCGCGCGCGCGCTCTACGAGAAGGGTGTCTGGCCTGGCGACTGGGCTGCCGCCCCAAAGCCGCTCAGCCTGCGCGGCTATGAACTGATGGCGAGGGACGTCGAGCGCGCCGCGCTGGCCTTCGGCAGACCGCACCCGATCGTCGACATCCGGCAAGGTGACATGCGCGCAGTCGACTTCGGTGCGGCCGACGTCGTCACCATCCTCGACGCGCTGCATTACCTGCCCCACGCCGACCAGGACGCCGTTATCGACCGTATCCGCAAGGCGCTGCCGTCCGGTGGCCTGTTCCTGACGCGTGTCGGGGATGCCGGCGCCGGTCTGCCCTACCACATCTGTAACTGGGTCGATCACGCGGTCACCTTCGCGCGCGGCCATCGCCTGCCAAGACTCTTTGGCCGCAAGCTCACCGAATGGGTCGGCCTGCTCGAGAGCCTGGGCTTCGTCGTCCACAGCGAACCGATGAGTGACGGCAAGCCCTTCGCCAACACCATGCTGGTCTGCCGAGTACCGGCGACAAGCCCGTGCCGCTAGGCCTGCCGATCGTCACCGGCGTCGCTTGGCGACCGTGACAATCATCCTCTGCTAATATGCGATCCAGACGATCCGGAGCCCCAACTTGACACCGCTGCTTGTTTCCGCCTGCACCCTGACCACCTGCCTCGGCCGCGGGCTGGCCGTCACGCTGGCGAAGCTGCGTGACGGGAGCAGCGGTCTCGTCCCCTGCGCCTTCGAAACCGTCGAGCTCGACACCTGGATCGGCGAGGTCGCCGGGGTTGACGAGCAGCGGCTGCCGCCAACGCTGGCGCACTACGATTGCCGCAACAACCGCCTCGCGCAACTTGCTCTGACGGCCGACGGTTTCACCGAACGGCTTCTGGCGGCAAGGGACCGTTACGGCCGGGACCGCGTCGGCATCTTCCTCGGCACCAGCACGGCCGGCATCCTGCAAGCCGAACTCGCCTACCGCCGGCGTGACCCGCACAGCGGCGCGCTGCCTGACGATTTCAGCTACTGCGGCACGCACAACCCCTTTTCGCTGGCCGCCTTCGCGCGCGAGCTTTTCGCCCTCGCCGGCCCGGCGGTGGCGGTGTCCACCGCCTGCTCGTCAGGCGCGAAGACCTTTGCCGCGGCCGCGCGTCAGATCGCCTGCGGCACTATCGACGCGGCCCTCGTCGGTGGCGTCGATTCACTGTGCCTGACGACGCTCTACGGCTTTGCTTCGCTCGAGCTGACCTCGAGCGACCCGTGCCGGCCGTACGACGTGGCCCGCAACGGCATCTCGATCGCCGAAGGAGCCGCCTTCGCGCTGCTCGAGCGAGCCCCCGCCGAAGCGACACCCGGCGCGATTCTCCTGCTCGGCTGTGGCGAATCGAGCGACGCCTACCACATGTCGTCGCCGCACCCGCACGGCCTCGGTGCGCGGATGGCGATGGCCGCGGCGCTCGACTCGGCCGGTCTGGCCCCGGCCGACATCGACTACATCAACCTGCACGGGACCGCCACGCCAAGCAATGACGCGGCCGAAGGCAAGGCGGTGGCGGCGCTCTTCGGCGACGGCGTGGCGTGCAGCTCGACCAAGGGAGCGACCGGCCACACGCTCGGCGCCGCCGGCGCCGTCGAAGCCGTCATCTGCGCGCTGGTGCTGACGCACGGCCTGCTTCCCGGCAGCCCGCATACGCTGACGCCGGATCCGGCGATCCCCCTCGACTACCAGTTGCGCGCGCGTGCCGGCCGGCTGCGGCGGGTACTCAGCAACTCCTTCGGTTTCGGCGGCAGCAATTGCAGCCTGGTTTTCGGCCTGACGCCATGAGACCGCCCCCACTCAGCGTGTGCATCGAAGGCGTCGGCTTCCTCGCCCCCGGCCTGCCGGACTGGCCGACGGCGAGCGCCGTGCTGCGCGGCGAACAGGCGTACGCGGCCGCGCCCTCGCTGCTACCGGTGCCGAGCCTCCTGCCGGCGGCCGAGCGTCGGCGCGCCAGCCGTGTCGTCAAGCTGGCGCTGGCGCTTGGACTGGAAGCCGTCGCCCATGCCGAAGCCGACGTCGGCACGCTGGCCACCGTGTTCACGGCCTCCGGCGCCGACGGCCACAACTGTCACGCGCTGTGCGAGCAATTGGCGACCGACGACCGCCGGATTTCGCCGACCCGCTTCCACAACTCGGTGCATAACGCCGCCGCCGGCTACTGGGGGATCGCCACCGGGGCGATGGCCCCGTGCCAGGTGCTCTGCGCCTTCGACGCGAGCTTCGGCGCCGGTCTGCTCGATGCGCTGGCGCAGGTCGTCGTCGACCAGCGGACGACCTTGCTGATCGCCTACGACAGCGAGTATCCGGAACCCCTGCACCGCAAGCGGCCGGTGAGCGATTGCGCCGGCGTGGCGCTGCTCCTGGCGCCGGTGCAGAGCGTCCGCTCGCTGGCACGCATCGCCGTCACGCCAAGCAGCGACGCCGCCGCCAGGCTGGCCGATGGCGAACTGGAAGGCCTGCGCACGACGATTCCGGCGCTGCGCAGCCTGCCGCTGCTGCAGATGCTGGCCAGGCGCGAAGGTGGCAGCGTCTGCCTCGACTACCTGCCGCCGATGCAACTGCGTGTGGAAGTCGTCCCATGCTAGACCGTCGCTGGATCGCCGAGCACGTCCCCCACCATGGCGCCATGTGCCTGCTCGAGGCGGTCGTCGACTGGTCGGCGACGACGATTTCCTGCCGCGCCACCAGCCATACCGACCCGGCCAACCCGCTGCGCGCCGAGGATCGCCTGGGCGCGGCGAGCGGCATCGAGTACGCGGCGCAGGCGATGGCGGTGCATGGCGCGCTGCTGGCCGACGCTGGCGGCCGGCCTCGCCAGGGCTACCTGACCAGCCTGCGCGGCGTGACCCTGCACGTCGTCCGCCTCGACGACCTGCCGGGGGATCTGAGCATTCAGGCCGAGTGCCTGTCGGGCGACGGCACCAACGTTCTCTACCACTTCTCGGTCAGCCACGCCGGCCATTGCCTCGTCGACGGACGCGCCGCCGTCGTCCTCGACGCCGCAGCGGCCAACGTGCAAGGACGGCAGTGAAGCGCGCGCTGGTCACCGGCGGCAGCGGCGGCATCGGCGCGGCGATCTGCCGCCGCCTGGCCGCCGACGGCTGCCACGTGATCGTGCACGGCAACCGCGGCCGCGACAAGGCCGCGGCGGTCGTCGGCGAAATTCTCGCCGGCGGCGGCAGTGCCGAAGCGATCATATTCGACGTCACCGAACGCGAGCCTACCGCGACGGCGCTGGCGGAATTCCTCGCCGCCGGCCCGATCCAGATCCTGGTCAACAACGCCGGCATCCATGCCGACGCGGTCTTTCCCGGCATGTCCGGTGAGCAGTGGGACAGCGTCATCGACGTCTCGCTGAACGGCTTCTTCAACGTCACCCGGCCGCTGATCCTGCCGATGATCCGCACGCGCTGGGGGCGGATCGTCACCGTCTCGTCGATCGCGGCCATCACCGGCAACCGCGGCCAGGTCAACTACTCGGCGGCGAAGGGTGCGCTGCATGCCGCGAGCAAGTCGCTGGCCCTGGAAGTGGCCAGCCGCGGCATCACGGTCAACGCCGTGGCGCCGGGAATCATCGCCACCGGAATGGTCGACGGCGCTTTCGACCCCGCGACGATCAAGGCGCTGGTGCCGATGCAGCGCGCCGGCAGGCCCGAAGAAGTCGCCGATCTCGTCGGCTTCCTGGCTTCGGATCAGGCCGCCTACATCTCCGGTCAGGTGATCTCGATCAACGGCGCGCTGATCTAGAAGAGCCTCAGACGGTCATGGGATGCTGCAGCGTAAACGCCGACTCACGCTGCCCATGAGTAGTTTCGCTCCCCGCTGCCTTTCCATTGACCTGGAAGTCGGGCTGCGCGATGGGCGGATTCACCGCTTTGCCGCCGTTCGTGGTGACCAGCCGGAGACCTCGCTGCGTTTCCGGCAGGGCAATCTGCTGGCCGCGCTGGAGCAACTCGACGCGCTCGCCGAAGGCGCCAGCTTCCTGCTCGGCCATAACCTGATCGCTTTCGACCTGCCACATCTGGCCGCCGCCAAGCCCGACCTGCGGCTGCTGCAGTTGCCGGTGGTCGACACGCTGTGGCTCAACCCGTTGGCCTTCCCGCGCAATCCCTACCACCATCTGGTCAAGCATTACCAGGATGGGCAACTGCAGCGCGGACGCTTGAACGATCCGCTGCTCGACGCGCAACTGACGCTCGAGGTCTTCCGCGACCAGCACACGGCGCTGGCCGAAGCGTCACCGAGTCGGGTTCTCGCCTGGCACTGGCTGACGACCGTGCCGAGCCGGAAGTCGGGGCTGGACCGCTTCTTCATGTCCTTGCGCCACAAGGCACGCCCGAGCGATGACGAGGCGCTCGCCGCCATTCGCCAGCAACTGGCCGGACAAGTCTGCGAGACACGGCTTGGCGATGTGCTGGCCGATGCCGCCAGCCAGGGCTGGGCCCTGGCTTACGCACTGGCCTGGCTGTCGGTAGCCGGTGGCAACTCGGTGATGCCACCGTGGGTGCGCCATCAGTTTCCGCAGGCCGGCATTCTGATCAAGCGCTTGCGCGACACCGCCTGCGCCAACCCGGCTTGCCAGTGGTGCCGGGAACGGCACGATGCGCGAAAGGAGCTCGCGCGCTGGTTCGGCTTCGCCGAATTTCGTGCGGAGCCGGCCGATGACGAAGGCCGGCCTTTGCAACAAAGCATCGTCGAAGCAGCAATCCGCGGCGAGCATGTTCTGGGGATTCTGCCGACGGGAACCGGAAAGTCATTGTGTTACCAGATCCCCGCGCTCTCGCGCTTCGACAAGACCGGTGCGCTGACCGTCGTCATCTCGCCGCTGGTGGCCTTGATGGCCGATCAGGTGGCCGGACTGGAAGCCCGCAACATCAGGAGTTGTGCCGCGCTCAACGGGCTGCTTTCGATGCCCGAGCGCGCCGACGTACTCGATCGCCTGCGCCTGGGCGATATCGGCATTCTCATCGTTTCCCCCGAGCAACTGCGCAACCACACGCTGCGCAAGGTGCTGGCGCAACGCGAAATCGGCGCCTGGGTACTCGACGAGGCGCACTGCCTTTCGAAATGGGGGCAGGATTTCCGCCCGGATTATCGCTATGTCGGGCGCTTCATCCGCGAAAAGGCCGGCAATCAGCCGATCCCGCCCGTCCTCTGCCTGACGGCCACCGCCAAACCCGCTGTGATGGCCGACATCCTGGATCATTTCAGGGACAAGGTCGGCATCGAATTGCGCTGCTTCAATGGCGGCGCCAGTCGTGCCAATCTCGATTTCTGCGTCGTCCCGACCAGCCCGGCCGAAAAGTTCTCGCACATTCATCAGATCCTGGAGGCCGATCTGCCGCCTGAGCTGCCCGGCGGGGCCATCGTCTATTGCGCGACACGCCGTCAGACCGAGGAAATCTCGCGCTTTCTGCAGCAAAAGGGCTGGGCGGTCGACCACTATCACGCCCGGCTGCCGCCGGAAACGAAAAAGAACACGCAGAAGGCGTTCATCGAAGGCGATCTGCGCGTCATCGTCGCGACCAACGCCTTCGGCATGGGGATCGACAAACCGGATGTGCGTCTGGTCATCCATGCCGACATTCCGGGCTCGCTGGAAAACTACCTGCAGGAAGCCGGTCGTGCCGGGCGCGATAGCCAGTCGGCACGCTGCGTCCTGCTGTACACCGTCGAGGATGTCGAACGGCAGTTCGGCATGTCGGCGCGCTCAAGGCTATCGCGCAAGGAAATCCAGGCCATCCTGCACTCGCTGCGCAATCTTGAGCGGAAGAAGCGTAGGGAGGGTGGCAAGGAGGGAGGAAAAAGCAGCGACCTGATCGCCACCGCCGGCGAGATTCTCGCCGAGGACGAAGACGGGGCTTTCGAGCGCGATTCGGCCACCGACGACACGCGCGTGCGCACCGCCGTGTCGTGGCTGGAAGAAGCCGCGCTGCTCACGCGCGAGGAAAACCGGGTACAGGTTTTCCCGTCCTCGCTGCGCGTCGCCTCGCTCGACGAAGCGCGCAAGAAGATCGAGAGAAGGGTCATCGCGCCGGAGTATCGGAAAGGGCTGCTGGCGATTGTCGGCGCGCTGATCGGCGCGCCGGTCGATGAAGGCATCTCGACCGACGAGCTGATGCTCGTTTCCGGGCTTTCCCCCGAAAAGGTCCGCGCCGCGTTCTACGACCTCGAAGCGCTGGGACTGGCCAGCAACGATACGGCGCTGACCGCCTACCTCCACGTCGGCGTCGAGAGGTCGTCGAAGAAGCGCTTCGCGCAGGCCGCCGCACTCGAATCGGCGTTGATCGGCCTGCTGCGCGAGCAGCACCCGGACCTGAGCCGTGGCGAATCGTCGATACTCCATTTGCGCTACGCCAACCAGCACCTGAAGGATGCCGGCCACGCCGACGCCCTGCCCGAGCGCCTGCGCCAACTGTTGAGCAGCCTCGCCGCCGACGGCCGCGACGAGGAGGGCGGCCAGGGCAGCATGAAGCTGCGGCGTGTCGATGTCGAGTCGCTGGGCATCGAACTGCAACGCGAATGGTCGGCCGTGGAAGCCACCGCCAGACGCCGCCGAGCCGCCGCCGGCTGCCTGCTCGACCACCTGCTCGCCTGTCTGCCTGCCGGCGCCCGCGGCAACGATCAACTGGCCGAAACGACGCTGGGCAAACTGCTGGCCGCGCTGGAAGCCGACCTCCTGCTCAAGGCAGAAAGGACGATCACGCCCAAGCTGCTCGACCGCGCGCTGCTCTGGCTGCACGAGCAGGAGATCATCCGCCTCAACAAGGGACTTGCCGTCTTCCGGCCGGCCATGACGATTCGCCTGGAGCCCGACTGGAAGCGGAAGTTCATGCCCGGGGATTTCGCGCCGCTGCAGCTCCACTACGACGAACAGGTGGTGCAGATTCACGTCATGGCCGAGTACGTGCAACGCGGGCTCGAGGCCATGGCCGAGGCGCTGCACCTGACGATGGACTACTTCAGCCTGCAACGCGACGAGTTCATGCGCCGCTGGCTGCCCGATCGCGACAAGGAACTGGCGCGCCAGACGACGCCGCAATCGTGGCATGACATCGTCGAGGTGCTGAACAACCGGCAACAGCGCGAGATCGTTGCTGACGAGCGGGAGAGCACCAACGTGCTCGTCCTGGCCGGCCCCGGCTCCGGCAAGACGCGCGTGCTGGTGCATCGCATCGCCTACCTGATTCGCGTCCGCCGCGAAAATCCTCACGGCATCCTGGCGCTCGCCTACAACCGCCACGCCGCCGTGCAGATTCGCCAGCGCCTCGGCGAGTTGATCGGCGACGATGCCCGCGGCGTGGCCGTGCTCACCCTGCACGCGCTGGCCATGCGCCTGGCCGGCGCCAGTCTGGCCACGCAGAACGGCGGTACGGATGGCGACCTGTTCAAGGACATCATCGACCAGGCGGTCAACCTCCTCAAGGGCAAGGATCTGCCGCCCGAGGAAGCGGACCAGCAGCGCGAGCGCCTGCTGGTCGGCTTCCGCTGGATTCTGGTGGACGAGTATCAGGACATCGCGCCCGAACAATACGAACTGATTTCGGCCCTGGCCGGCCGCACGCGGCCCGATGAGGACGGCCGCATCAACCTCTTCGCCGTCGGCGATGACGACCAGAACATCTACGCCTTCAAAGGCGCCTCGGTCGAGTTCATCCGTCGCTTCGAGGCCGACTATGCCGCCAAACCGTCCTTCCTGACCGACAACTATCGCTCGACGGCCAACATCATCGAAGCCGCCAACCGGCTGATCGCCCCGGCGGCGAACCGCATGAAGCAGGCGCACCCGATCCACATCGATGCGGCGCGCAAAGCGCAGGCCGCCGGCGGCGAATGGACCAGCATCGACCCGGTCGGCCGGGGGCGCGTGCAGATCCTGCCGGCCGGCGACAACGAGCGGACCCAGGCCCTTGCCGTGATCACGGAATTCGAGCGCATGGCGCAACTGGCACCGGCGTGGGACTGGGCGCGCTGCGCCATCATTGCCCGCAACTGGCGGTCGCTCGACCCGGTGCGCAGCTATTGCGAACTGCAGGGTATCCCGGTGCAGCAGGCCGATGAAGACAGCAGCGGCTTCTGGAGTCTGCGCGAAACGCAGTCGATGATCGACGGGTTGCGGACGCGAGGCAGTGCGCTCATCGACGTACCGACGATTCAGCAGTGGCTGGCGATGCAGCCTGAGGGTCGGCCTGACGCCCACTGGTGGAGCTATCTGCGCGAGGCGGTGAGCGAGTATGCACTCGATGCCGGTGACGCCGAATTGCCGCTCGACCATTTTGTCGACTGGTTGGCCGAGTGGGGCCGGGAGGCGCGTCGGCGGCAGACCGGCCTGCTGCTGCTGACCGCGCACCGGGCCAAGGGTCTCGAATTCGATCACGTCGCGGTCCTTGATGGCGACTGGCTGCGGAGCGGCGCCAACGAGGATGCGGACGCCACGCGCCGCCTCTACTACGTGGCCATGACACGTGCCCGCAAGACGCTGGCGCTGGCGCGCTTCGATCGCGGCCAGGCCTGGCTCGACGCGTTGGTGGGAGGGCCGGCGGACTCGTCGTCCCACTCGTCGTCCCACTCCTTGTTCGACTCGCCGGCCTTCCTGCGTCGCCACGCGACGCCGCTGCCAGTGCCGCCGCCCGAACTGGCGCGTCGCCATCGGCGACTCGGCTGGCGACAGATCGACCTCGACTTTGCCGCACGCCATCCTCCCGGCCACGCCATTCACCGGGCACTGGCCGCACTCACCGCAGGCAGCCGGATCGCGCTTCGCCAAACATCGGCCGGCGCCTGGCGACTGTGCGATGCGCAAGGGGTCGACGTTGGCGCGCTGTCGCAGCACTTCGAACCGGAAGCCGACATGCACTGCATCGAAGCCCGCGTCGCTGCCATCCACGTGCGCCGACCGAGGGACGTGGCGGAGGCATACCAGTCGCGGATCAACGCGCAGAGTGAATCTTGGGAGATGGTCGTTCCCGAGCTGGTGTATGCACCAGACAGTTGACGAGGTTTCCGGGGGGCAGGTAGTCGGGTCATCGGCAATGACACGCTCGGCGAGCAAGTCGAATCGCTCACGCTGCTCGTCGTGGACCTCGAGTTGCGAAAGATCGCCTTGGTGGCGAATGGCGGGCGTGAATTTCCCCTATCGCAACTCGTACCAGACGCCCCTGCCGGCGCCGTGCTGACCCAGGCGGCCTTGCTCGACCAGCGCCCGGAAATGCTGCTTGAGCGTGTTGCGATTGCCGCCGGTCAGTCGAATCGCATCGCCCATCGTGATGCGACCATGCTCGCGTGCGAACTCGACAATCTGGAGCGACAGTTCAGGTAGCGAGGCCAATACCAGCTTTTCACGCTCGACCTTGCGATTGAGACGACGGACCTGTTCGGCGAGCGTGCGCAGGAAGAACGTCAGCCACGGTTGCCAATTCGGCGAAGTCGTACGGATCGTGCCTTGCGTTTGCCGCAAGGCCAGGTAGTAGGCCTCCTTGCTTTGCTCGACCACGCTTTCCAACGAGCTGTAAGGCACGTAGGCATACCCGGCCTGCAAGAGCAACAGGGTTGTGAGAACCCGGCTGAGCCGGCCGTTGCCGTCCTGGAATGGATGGATCTCGAGGAAGATCACGATCCAGATACCGATGAGCAGCAAGGGGTGAAGCTGTCCTGCCTGACGTTCTGCGTTGAACCAGGTGATCAGTTCAGCCATCAGGGATGGCGTGTCGAATGGCGTCGCGGTTGCGAAGACGACGCCCAGTTGTTTCCCGTCCTCAGCAAAGGCCACTACGCTGTTGGCAGTCGTCTTGTAGTTGCCTCGATGCCATGCATCCTTCTCGCTGTAGGTCAGGAGATCGCGGTGCAATTGCTTGATGTGGTTCTCGGTCAGCGCGATGTCCTGCCAGGACGAAAACACCAGTTCCATGACCTCGGCGTAGCCGGCTACCTCTTGTTCGTCCCGTGTGGCGAAAGACTTGATCTGCAGATTGGACAGCAGGCGCTGGACTTCGCGATCGGACAGCCTGCTGCCCTCGATGCGGGTGGATGAACCGATGCTCTCGATGGTGGCGACCCGCCGCAGTGCGGCCAGCCGATCCGGCGCCAGCGTACCGAGCGCGCGCCAAGCTCCCTTAAACTCATCGATTCCGGCGATGAGACTGAGGATTTCCGGGGTTATCTGAACGGCATGCGAGGCGATCATGCCGACAATGTTACATCCAATTACACCCATTTCAACACAGGCCCAAGAAGCGCGCAGAACGTAACTTTGCGCCATGGGGCAGGTCGTCGGGGCAGAGCTGACGCAGTTGGCAACGATGATCATGCTCAGCGCCTTGGTCTGCAGCAGCCAGCCGATGATGCTGGCCTCGCCCGGTGCCCAGTTGGGCAGGCGGCCAGCAAGGTGCGCGCCGAGCAGCTTGCCGCTGACCGACACGCCGAGCAGGATGCCGGCGGCGACGAATACGGCCTCACCGCCGAGCGTCCAGTTGGTGCGCAGGCCGGTGCTCAGGAAAAAGACTGGCATGACGACCAGCAGCACATGGTGGCGCAACAGGTCCATGCACTCCTGATCGAACCCACTCGGTGTCCATGATCGCTCCCGCCAGGAAGGCGCCGGGCAACTGGCGCTCACTCGACCCGCTCCGCAGCTATTGCGAACTCCGGGGTATGCCGGTGCAGCAGGCCGATGAAGACCGCAGCGGCTTCTGGACTCTGCGCGAAACGCAGGCGATGATCGGCTGGTTGCGAACGCGCGACAGTGCGTTGATCGACGTACCAACGATCCGGCAGTGGCTGGCACTGCAGCCCGAGGGTCGGCCTGACGCCCATTGGTGGAGCTATCTGCGCGAGGCAGTGGCCGAGTATGCGCTCGATGCCGGTGACGCCGAACTGCCGCTCGACCATTTCCTCGACTGGTTGGCCGAGTGGGGCCGGGAAGCGCGCCGTCGGCAGACCGGCTTGCTGCTGCTGACCGCGCACCGGGCCAAGGGTCTCGAATTCGATCACGTCGCGGTCCTCGATGGCGACTGGCTGCGAAGCGGCGCCAACGAGGATGCGGACGCCACGCGCCGCCTGTACTACGTGGCCATGACACGCGCCCGCAAGACGCTGGCGCTGGCGCGCTTCGATCGCGGTCAGGCCTGGCTCGATGCTTTGCCAGGAGGGCCGTCCGACTCGCCGGCCTTCCTGCGTCGCCGCGCGACGCCGCTGCCAACGCCGCCACCCGAACTGGCGCGTCGCCATCGGCGACTCGGCTGGCGACAGATCGACCTCGACTTTGCCGCACGCCATCCTCCCGGCCACGCCATTCACCGGGCACTGGCCGCACTCACCGCAGGCAGCCGGATCGCGCTTCGCCAAACATCGGCCGGCGCCTGGCGACTGTGCGATGCGCAAGGGGTCGACGTCGGCGCCCTGTCGCAGCACTTCGAACCGGAAACCCACATGCACGGCATCGAAGCCCGCGTCGCTGCCATCCACGTGCGCCGACCGAGGGACGTGGCGGAGGCATACCGGTCCCGGATCAGCGCGCAATGCGAATCGTGGGAGATGGTGGTTCCCGAGCTGGTGTATGCGCCGGGTAGCTGACGAAGCTTCAGCAGGCAGGTCATCCGGTCATCGGCAAGCACCGTAACGCTCAACGAGCCAGCCCAATCCTTCCAGCCACTCGTCGTGAATTGCGGCGCGAGGTGCCCTGCAGACGTGAGGAGTTGACGCTCAATTCCCGTGGCAAGGCGAGAGGATGCCAACAATCACTGAGAGGCGATCAAGGAACCACTGCGAACGATCGCCTATCAGCCATAACGGCCGTTGGCCTGTGTAGCTCAATCAGGCAGCAATCTACCGCTTACCTGCCGTTCAACCTTGATAGGTCGCGAACGGCAGCTTGCCTTTCTGGCGAATGCGCACTCCCGACCCATAGCGGTCATTGAACTTCACCAACTTCCGACGACCGGTACCGCCCCTACTCCGGACATTCGCTTTGCATTGAGGCGACGCTTGCTTCGTGGGTGAGCCAGTATCGCCGCCACGCCTAGAGCCCGAGCGCCCCGCTCTCGGAGATGCCGGGCGCCACCCTGGGCGAGGACGAACCCAGCCCCAACCGGTGCGGAAGTGCGAATCCGTCGAGCGCATTGCTTGGTAGAGGTGATGTGTTGGGGAGCGTGCAGGCGCACAAGCGCAAAGCTCGATGCCAATGCCAGACGAGCTCCCATTGCCCGTCGTGAGAGGACTCGTCCCCGGCGAATGGCCCCTGGCGCTGAGCGGGGCGGGACTCGTATGACTTTTCACGGGCTCCCCGGCCCAAGTGCGAGATTGACGCCGTTTGATGAAGGCGCATATACTCTCGTTGGCACCGTTGGATCTCTTATCCTTCCAGTCCTACCGAGAACGAATTCGAATCAACCCGTTAGCTGTCTTGCGTCAGGCTGAACTGATCGGAGCAGAGATGAAACAGCTATTGGCTACCATCTTGCTGGGAGCAGGCAACGTCGTTGCGATCACCCTGCTCAAGCATCTGGAGAGCCGCCAGGTGGAAAGCCTGCTGGCCGTCATTGCCAGCGCTTGCGTGGGGATCATTCTCACGAAGGCTGGCGAATACCTGTTACTGGAACTGCCGCTGAGATTTCGTCCGCTGAGACGATTGCTGGATCCGCGGGCGGCGCTGGAGGGACGCTGGCTCGAACACATCCCCGGCTTGCCCGGGAATCCCTACACCGTCCTCACGATTTCCTACAATGCGGAATCCAAGTCGTACTGCATGCACGGACGAAACTACGACATCAATCGTAATGAGCTCCGCACCTTCGACAGCCAGCACGTCAGCATTTCCAGCTCACTCAATCAAGTCCTCTATACGTACACTGCCCATCAGAGCCTTGAGAACCAATCCGACGCCGCCGGCGTCTGTTGCATGGACTTCCGATCGAGCAACTCCGGCAAGCTCGATAGCGGCCAAGGATTCTTCTTCAACCGCGATCCCCAGGCGACCAAGTTCTCCTTCTCCTTCAAACGGGTCGCCGGACGCGACGCGGAAAGCGACCAGAGCATCATTGATCGAATGACGCCGGCACCAGCGTTGCCCATCGCCGTGCATCAATGACCGCTGTCGCCTACGGCCAGATGGTCGCAGAACTCGTGGCCGGACAGGTCACCAGCTTGATGGACCACGCCTTGTCGGAGGCCGTGCTGCGACGGTTGGCTCGTGAGCTCGATGCGTGCTCCGCCTTCAAGACGACCATCCCTCATCTGCTCAGTCAGTTTGCCCGTAACGTTCCGCGGACCTACGACTGGAACTGTGGAAGTCTGCTGCAGCACGCGCCAGCGGAACCTCTGTTCTCCTCCATTCCTGCCGACGGTGCGCTGCGGACCCGACTGCGCGAGTCCATCGGGTTGACCTGGTGTCTGGGGCAGTTCTTGCTTCGAGACCAGCGCATCATCGACTTCTTGGAGGAAACGGTGGCCCTCGCTGACAACCCCCAATCCTGGTGGAGAGCGGCATTCTCCCTGGAACGGATCGGGCTGGTCGAGGCTGTGAGTTATTTGAAAGCTGCCCTGAAGTACCAGGGAGTCCCCGACCTTGACCTCTGTCTGAATTCATTGGGCAACGAGAAATCCCGTATCGGAATCCTCTTGCAGAGCGACTCACGAAACCTCGAAAAAGCGATCATACCTCGCCTGCGCGCCGTCGTGGGAAGCAGGAGCAGCATCAGCGGCACCAAGGAGGACCTGCTGGCGGCGGTATGGTTGCTGGCTCGTTTGAATCACCACGACCAGCACATCCGTGCGGCGCTAAAACGACTGGCCCGAGACCAGGACTATGAGATCCAGTTCTATTCCCTGCACGCGATCTCACGCCTCGGATCCCCTCACTTCGTCGATGACCTTCTGGAATTTCTGCGCCATGACACGCCCCATCTCCGGGTAATCGCCGCGGAGGGGCTGGGCAGAATCGACCTACCCCGAAGCGCCGAAGGGCTACGGCAGCGCCTCAGGTTGGAGATCAACGACGAGGTAGTTGGGACCATTACCGAGTCGCTGTATGCGCTGACCAACTATTACAGCCGCCAGAACTCGTTCATCGCCCGCACCGTGGGCGCGAGCGAGAACGGCATGATCGTCGACAAGGGCGACAAGTGGTACGGCAACCCGAGTATCTATCATGAGTTCAGCGCCTGTCAGGACCCGGAAAACGTATGCTTTGGCTTGCTTCAGCATCTGCTGGAGGGCGCGGAGATCGTGAATCCGATCGACCTCGGCAGCGGCACCGGCCGCCTGGCCTGGTACTTCCTGGAGCACTTCGCGTTCGAAGGGCAGATGTTCTGCCTGGATGTCAGCGAGGAGATGTGCCGCTTCCTGAACCAGCGCGCCACACGAGAGTGCATTGGCAGCGATCGCATCGTGATACGCCAAGGTGCCATAGAGGCAGCGGCAAGCGTCGTGGGCGAGCAATCGAGCTCGCTAGCAGCCTGTCGGACTTTCGGCTTGCTCCCCACCGGATATGCTATAATCATGCCTTTTGAAGCAACCGAGGGCCGGCATGTCCCACTTCATCGTCACCGACCGTAAGACCGACTACCTGCTACCG
>JAFLDO010000026.1 GCA_017302455.1 Accumulibacter sp. | reverse complement strand
CAGCGCACCGCCGCGCCGGCAGCGCGTCCGCGGACAGCGGGGCGGGTCGCCGCCGTGGCGCCTTCCGAACACGATTTCGAACGTTTCTGAGGAGCCCTCGATGACCCAGATCGCCCAGAACCGTCCCGCTGGCGGCCCCGTCAACGCGCTCGCCAGACAGGCGGCAGCCGCGCTCGAAGCCCGCCAGGCCGCCGCCGACGGCCCGCAGCAATACCTCACCTTCCTGCTCGGCGGCGAGATGTTTGCCGTCGCCATCCTCAACGTCAAGGAAATCATCGAGTACGGCAACCTCACCGAGATCCCGATGATGCCGCCCTTCATCCGCGGCGTCATCAACCTGCGCGGCAGCGTCGTGCCCGTGATCGACCTCGCCGCCCGCTTTGGCGGTGCCGAGAGCCAGATCGGCAAACGCTCGTGCATCGTCATCCTCGAGGTCAGCGAAGGCGATTTTCGCCACGACATCGGCATCATGGTCGATGCGGTCTCGGAAGTGATCGAGATTCCCGGCAGCGAAATCGAGCCGCCACCCTCCTTCGGCGCCCGCATCCGCGCCGACTTCATCCAGGGAATGGGCAAGGTCGCCGGCAGGTTCGTCATCATCCTCAACATAGTCAGAGTACTGTCGGTCGACGAGATTGCGACGCTCGCCGCGCTCGCCGACCATGCTGGAAGCAACGTCTGATCCACCCCGCACCGCTCGGCGTGCCGAGAGAAACCGCTCACCATATACGGAGAAATCGCAGTGCTAAAAAAACGCTTGGTAGTCATCGGCCTGCTCATCGTCGTTCTCGCCTCGTCGATCGGAGGCGCTGCATGGTACATGCAGTCCACCCTGCGTGCGGCCTTGACCGATACCCAGCAGGGCGGAGTCGAGGGGAATGCCGCGCTGGCTTCGGCGCAGGACGCGATGTGGAAACTCCGCTTCGGCGTGTCGCAATACGCCGGCAGCACGGACGCGGCAACTCGGACGAAGGTGGTGAACGACAGTCCCGAGCAGTTCCGACAGCTCGAGGACGCGATCGGCCGCTTTGCCAAGACAGCGGTTAACGAGGAAGGACGCCGCGCTATCGATGAATTCCGCTCCGCGTATGAGCCATACCGGAGCGATAGACCCAAGTGGCTGGCTTTGATGGAACAGGGTAAGACGGACGAGGCCAAGGAATTCCGGGCACGCACGATCCTCCTGTCGGGAGCCGCGACCGTCAAGGCTCTGACGAAGCTGATCGAGGTACAGACCAAGCGCAACGAGCAAGCAACGATCATCGCTCAGGATACCGCGCGGCGCGGGGTTTACGCGTTGATCGTCGTCGCCGCACTGGCGACCCTGTTTTCCGTCGCCGCGCTTGCCTGGATCGGTCGAGATCTGCTGCGTCTTCTGGGCGGGGAGCCGGCTGACGCAGTGGCCGTGGCGCGCGCGATTACCGAGGGAAACTTGGCCGTCGACATTCGTCTCCAGGATGGCGACGGCTCCAGTCTGCTCGCCAGCCTCGCGCAGATGCGGGACACGCTCGGGCGAACCATCGGGGATGTCCGTAACGCTGCCGACAAGCTCAGCAACGCCTCGGGCCAGGTCTCGGCGACCGCGCAGTCGCTGTCGCAGTCGTCCAGCGAGCAGGCGGCGTCGGTCGAGGAAAGCACCGCCAGCATGGAGCAGATGAGTGCCTCGATCGTGCAGAACACCGAGAACGCCCGCGTCACCGACGGCATGGCGTCGACCGCCGCCCGGCAGGCCGTCGAAGGCGGCGAAGCCGTCGGCCGCACCGTCGAGGCGATGAAGAGCATCGCCGAGAAAATCGGCATCATCGACGACATCGCCTACCAGACCAACCTGCTGGCGCTCAATGCCGCCATCGAGGCGGCGCGCGCCGGCGAGCACGGCAAGGGTTTCGCCGTCGTTGCCGCCGAAGTCAGGAAGCTCGCCGAACGCAGCCAGGTCGCCGCGCAGGAAATCGGCAACGTCGCCAAGGACTCGGTGAAACTCGCCGAACGCGCCGGCTCGCTGCTCGGCGAGATGGTGCCGTCGATCCGCAAGACTTCTGATCTGGTGCAGGAAATCGCTGCCGCCTCGCAGGAGCAGTCCTCCGGCGTCGGCCAGATCAACGGCGCCATGGGCCAACTCAACCAGGCGACGCAGCAGAACGCTTCGGCCTCCGAAGAGCTCGCCGCCACCGCCGAGGAACTCGGCGGCCAGGCCGGCCAGTTGCAGGAACTGATGACCTTCTTCCAGCTCGCCGACGCCGGCCGCTCGCCGGCCGCCGCGAGAAGGACCGCCCCCGCCGCGCGCGCCACTCGCCCCGCGCGCGCTGCCGCGCCGGCAGCGCGTCCCCGGGCACCAGGGCGCGTTGCCGCCGTGGCCCCTTCCGAACATGATTTCGAACGCTTCTGAGCGACAGACGTCGATGACCCGGATCGGCGCTGCCGCCTTGGTCTGCCAACCGAAGTCACCGACCGTCTTCACCCGAGGGAGTCAGCATGCTTGGTTTTTTGAACCGATCGCTGCGTCTGCAAATCGCCGCCCTGGTCCTCGTCAGCACGGTGCTGCTGCTCGGCGGTTTCGGCTGGTTCGTTTCGTCTTACGTCGCCTCGATCAATCGGCAAGTCGAGACGCAAAAGCTGCACGAGACGAACAAGTTCATTCTGAACATGCTGGCGCAGACCGATGCGCTGCTGCGCGAACAGGCCGACACCTGGTTGGCCCAGTTGGCGGCAGCGCTTCCCGGCAGCTTCACCGCGGGTGACTCGGCGGCCAAGACACCGGAACTGCGCGTCGCCGACAAGCTCCTCAACGGACGCACGACCGAGGTTGACGCGATCGTCGCCGCGACCCCGGGCGGCAACGGCGTTGCGACGATCTTCGCTCGCCAGGGTGACGACTTCCTGCGCATCGCCACGTCGCTGAAGAACGACAAGGGAGAACGCATGACCGGCACCCTGCTCGGCAAGGATCACCCCGCCTACGCGAGCCTGATTGCCGGACAGGACTACAGCGGCAAGGCGACGCTGTTCGGTCGCCAGTTCATGGCCAAGTATCGGCCCGTCAAGGACGCCCAGGGCCGCGTCGTCGGCGCCCTGTTCGTCGGGATGAACATCATGGCCTCGCTTGATCAGCTCAAGAACACGATCCGCAAGATCAAGCTCGGCGACACCGGCTACGTGTACGTCCTCGACGCTCGACCGGGCGAAACGGCGGGAACGCTGGTGATCCATCCGGCGCAGGAGGGCAAGAACATCGCCGCGGCGACCGACAGCGACGGACGCCGCTTCATCCAGGAGATTCTCGACAAGCGCAACGGCGAGATCGTCTACCCGTGGATCAACAAGGAGGCCGGCGAAACGTCGCCACGCAACAAGATCGTCGTCTTCAACGAATTCGCCGACTGGCAATGGATCGTCGGCGCGGGCGTCTATACCGACGAGCTGTTCAGCCTGGCCGACAAGGTGCGCAAGCTGATGATCGGCGCCACGCTGGTGCTCTCGCTGGCCTTGTCGGCGATCCTGCTGCTGCTGATCAATCGCCTCGTCGTGCAGCCGCTGCGCGTTGCCGCCGATGCCGCGCAGCGACTCTCCGAAGGCGACCTGCTGGTGGACATCGAAGCGCGCGGGAGCAACGAAGTCAGCCAACTGATGACGGCGATGCAGGCGATGGTCGGCAAGCTGCGCGAGATCATCGGCGATGTACGCGCCGCTGCCGACAACCTGGGCAATGCCGCGGGGCAGGTCTCGGCGACCGCCCAGTCGCTGTCGCAGTCGGCGAGCGAACAGGCGGCCTCGGTCGAGGAAACGAACGCCAGCATGGAGGAGATGGGCGCGTCGATCGTGCAGAACACCGAGAACGCGCGCATCACCGACGGCATCGCCAGCCAAGCCGCGCGGGAAGCCGAGGAAGGCGGCACGGCGGTGGCGAGTACGGTCGAGGCGATGAAGAGCATCGCCGAGAAGATCGGCATCATCGACGACATCGCCTACCAGACCAACCTGCTGGCGCTCAACGCGGCCATCGAAGCAGCGCGCGCCGGCGAACACGGCAAGGGTTTCGCCGTCGTCGCAGCCGAAGTCAGGAAACTCGCCGAGCGCAGCCAGGTCGCCGCGCAGGAGATCGGCAACGTCGCCAAAGATTCGGTGAAACTCGCCGAGCGCGCCGGCTCGCTGCTCACGGCGATGCTGCCGTCGATCCGTAAGACTTCCGATCTCGTCCAGCAGATCGCTTCGGCGAGCCACCAGCAAAACTCGGGTGTCGGCCAGATCAACGGCGCCATGGGCCAGTTGAATCAGGCGACGCAGCAGAACGCCTCGGCCTCCGAGGAACTTGCCGCGACGGCCGAGGAGATGGGCGGCCAGGCGGCACAATTGCAGGAGTTGATGACCTTCTTCCAGATCGAGGAAGACGGCCATCTGGCGTCTGCCCACCGGCCGGCGTGAGCTCCGCTGCGACGACGCCATCCCGACCTTTGCCAAGACCCTGAACATGGCCTCCGCCACCGCCTCCCGCGCTGACCGCGAAGCTCAACTCCTCGACGGCCTCGATGCCGCCTCGCCGTGGGCAGCGGTTTTCGAGAACACCGGTCTGGCGGTCGCCGTCCTGAATGCGGACTTCGTCTTTCTGCGCGTCAATTCGCGCTATGCGGCAGCCAATGACCAGGCGCCGGAGTTTTTCCCCGGCCGCAACTACTTCGAGATCTTCCCGCAGACCACTGTCGAGGCGATCTTTCGCCGGGTCCGCGACTCGGGGATCGCCCAGGCCGTTACGCGTCGGCCGGGCACCGCGGACCTCGGCGCGACCGGAGAGATCGGCGCGTGTTGCTGGTCGCTGACGCCGTTCGCGGACGATACGCCGACCCGCACGACGCGCTACCTGGTGCTGACGATTCCGCTTCTCGGTGGCGTGCCGGCGGCCGCGAACGCCGCCCACCCCGCGGCAGCCGACCGCGATCCGGCGGAGACCGCCCTGCACGCCGGCGAACGCCGCTTCCGCGGCCTGTTTGAGTCGCTGACGGCCGGCTTCGCGCTGCACGAGATAGTCCTCGACGCTGACGGCCAGGCCTGCGATTACCGTTTTCTCGAGGTCAACCCGGCGTTCGAGGCGATCACCGGCCTGACCCGCTCCGCGATCCTCGGGCGCTGCGCCCGCACACTTCTGCAGCCGCCCGACAGCCGCTGGCTCGCGCGCTACGCCAACGTGGCACTGACCGGCGACTGCGCGCAGTTCGACGATTTCAGCAACGACCTCGGCCGCCATTACCGGATCACCGTCTACTGCCCGGAACCCGGCCAGTTCGCCGTGCTCTACGACGACGTGACCACGATCACGCGGCCGGCGCCGGCCGAGCCAGTTGCCGAACCACTTGCCGAGCCAGTTGTTGAGCCGTCACCGGGGAGCGCCGCATGAGCAACCCGCGCGATCTCGAGCGCCTGGCGCGCAACATCAATCCCGGCGGCTGGGCCATCGAAACCGATCGGCCGATTGCCACCCTCCTCGGTTCGTGCGTCGCCGTCTGTCTGTGGGACCCGAAACTGAGGATCGGCGGTCTGAACCATTTCATGCTGCCCAAGTTCGAGCGATCGGCCAACAAGGACCTCGACATGCTGCTCTGCGGCAACTACTGCATGGAAGCACTGATGAACGGCATGCTTGCCCGTGGCGCCCAGAAGAAGCGCCTGCAGGGCAAGGCCTTCGGCGGCGGCAACGTCGTCTCGTCGCTGACCGGCGTCAGCATCGGCCAGCGCAACGCCGAGTTCGCGCGCGAGTGGCTGGCGCGCGAGCAGATTGCCCTGCTGGCCTCGGACCTGATGGGCCCGTGGTCGCGCAAGGTGATTCTCGACCCGCAGACCGGCGAGGCCTTCTGCAAGCGCGGCCAGACCAACCAGAGCATCGCCGAGGCCGAAAGCGCTTACGAAAACACGCTCGTCGTCGCGCCGAAGAAGACCGACATCGAACTCTTCTGAGAGAACATGAACGATTCCGGATCCCCGATCACCGACCAGGAGTTCGCGCTCTTCCAGCGACTGATCTACCGGCTGGCCGGGATCAGCCTGTCGGACGCCAAGCGCATTCTGCTCGTCGGCCGGCTCGGCCGCCGTCTTGCGCACCACGGCTTTGCCACCTACACGCAGTACTACCGGCTGCTGGCCTCCGGCCAGGATCCCGACGAAGTCCAGCAGATGGTCGATCTGCTGACCACCAACGAAACCTACTTCTTCCGCGAACCGCAGCACTTCGACTTTCTGCGCAACCTGGTCGAGGAACAGCGTGGGCCGGGCACTTTCCGGATCTGGAGCGGCGCGAGTTCGAGCGGTGAAGAGGCCTACTCGATGGCGATGGTGCTTGCCGAGCATCGCGGCGCAGGAGCGTGGGAGGTTTTCGGCTCGGATATCAGCCTCACCGTTCTCGCCCGGGCGCAAGCCGGCGTCTATTCGCAGGAGCGGATCTCCGGCATTCCGCAAGCCTACCTGCGCAAGTACTGCCTCAAGGGGGTGCGCTCGCAGGAAGGCCGGCTGTTGATCGACAGCCGGCTCAAGCAGCACGTCAGCTTCGCGCAGGTCAACCTGACACTGCCGATCAGCGGCGTCGGCGACTTCGACGTCATTTTCCTGCGCAACGTGATGATCTACTTCGACGCGGAAACGAAGCGCAAGGTGATCGAGAACATGTTGCCCTGCCTGAAACCGGGCGGCTACTTCGTTGTCGGCCATTCGGAATCGCTGAATGGCATCACCGACCGGCTGACGGGACTGAAGCCGACGATCTACCAGAAACCCCGGTGAGCGCCGAGGAAAGGATTGAACGCTGCCATGGAACGTTATGAGATCCTCCGGAAGATCGCCGCCGAACTGGAGCGTGGCGAGGTGAGCTTCCCAACGCATGCGCTGGTCGCGATGAAGCTGCAGCGCGCCCTTGGCGATCCCGATTGCCAGGTGGACGAGGCGACTCGCCTGATCAAGGCCGAGCCCTTGCTGGCGGCGAGGGTCGTGGCACTCGCCAACTCGACGGCCTTCGGCGCCTCCGGCCGGGCCATCACCGACGTCCGCAGCGCGGTACTGCGGCTCGGTTTTCGCTACCTGCGCTCGTTGGCGACTGCCGTCGTCACCCGCCAGCTGGCCGTGACCACATCGGCTGCCGACCGCCAACTGGCAGCGCGACTGTGGGAGCACACCGCGCACGTGGCGGCGCTGGCGCATGTCATCGCCCGCAAGGTGACGCATCTCGACCCGGAGACGGCGATGTTCGCCGGCATCGTCCACGAAGTCGGTGCCTTCTACCTGATTTCGCGCGCCGGCGAGTATCCGGGCCTGCTCGACGAGGATTTTTCGGCGTGGACGGAAACGGGCGAAGCCGATGTCGGGCGTGCCGTGCTCAAGGCGCTGTCTGTCCCGCAGGCGGTCATCGACGCGATCGAGGTGTGCTGGCAGGGCTTCCTGGCCATGCCGCCGACGTCGCTTGGCGATACGCTGCTGCTCGCCGACGAGCTGGCGCCCGTCGAAAGCCCGCTGCGCGACCTCGACGGCTGCCCGCGCGAAGGCATGGCGGCATCGATCGACATGCTGATCGGCGAGGAAACGCTGAGCGAAATCATGCAGGAGTCGGCCGAGGACGTGCAGTCCCTGACGGCGGCGCTGCGCCTGTAAGAACCGGCGCACGGCGCCGACGAGTCCGAGTTCGCCGGCAGCGTCATCGCCCGCTTTCACGATCTCGCCAGGAGCTGCGCGCTGAGCGAGGACGAAGCCAGGAAGCACGCTGCCGAGACCTTGCGCCAGATGCGCTACAGCGGCGGCGAGTACTTCTTCATCCTCGATACGCAACACCACTTCGTGATGCACCCGGTCAAGCCGGAACTGGAAGGCAAGAGCGGCGCCGAGATGCGCGATCCAAGTGGCAAGCCGCTGATCCAGGAACTGGTGCGAACGGCTCTGGCCAGCGAGCGTGGCGGCGCCGTCGACTACGCTTTCGCCAAGCCCGGCAGCGACAAACCTGTCGCCAAGGTCAGCTACGCGGCCCAGTTCAAGCCCTGGGGCTGGGTTTACGGGACCGGCATCTACCTCGACGACGTCGACCAGGCCTTCCGCAGCCAGGCGATCAACTCGTCGTTGATCATCGCGCTGGTCGTTGCGCTGCTCGCCGGCGTTTCCTTCGTGATCGGCCGCGGGGTGCTGCGCCAGCTTGGCGGCGAGCCGGCGGACGCCTCGGCGATCGCGCTGCGCATTGCCGCCGGCGATTTGAGCCAGGAGCTGCACGCCGACCGGCTCACCAGCGGTAGTCTGATGCAGTCGATCACGCAGATGCAGAACCGCCTGCGCGGACTGATCGCCGACATCGACCGGCTGGCCGGTGCGCTGGCCAGCCGCGCCAGCCAGATTTCCGTGGCCACCGAGGAAACCAGCCGCGCTGCCGAGGAGCAGGCCAACTCGACGTCGGCCACCGCCGCTTCGATCGAGGAACTGACGGTGAGCATCAACGAGGTGGCGCAGAACGCGCACGCCACCGGCGAGAACTCGAGCGCTGCCGCGACCAGCGCCGAGCAGGGACGAGTGCTGGTCAGTGCTTCCGCCGACGAGATCGAGAAGATCTCGGCGATCGTCGCCCGCTCTTCGGAGCAGATCGGGCAACTGGCGACGCGTTCGCGGGATATCGGCGGCATCGCCAGCGCGATCAAGGAGATTGCCGAACAGACCAATCTGCTGGCCTTGAACGCGGCCATCGAGGCGGCGCGCGCCGGCGAACAGGGTCGGGGATTTGCCGTCGTCGCCGACGAAGTGCGCAAACTCGCCGAACGTACGAGCAAGGCCACCAACGAAATCGCCGCCATGGTCGTCAGCGTCCAGGCGGATACCGAAATGGCGGTCGAGGCGATGGCGGAGGCCGCCCCGCAAGTCACCCTGAGCCTCGACAAGGCACGTGCGGCGAGCAGCGTGCTCGCGGAGATCCACCGGCAAGCGCAGGAGTCGAGCGAGCGCGTGCATGAGGTGGCGATGGCGACCCGAGAGCAGGCCACCGTCGCCAACGACGTCGCGCGCCATGTCCAGCACATCGCGTCGATGACCGAGGAAACGACGGCGACGATGCGCGGCAACGCCGCCTCGGTGGTCGAACTCAAGCAACTCGCCAACCAGCTACGCGAAGCGGTGGCCTATTTTCGCGTCGCCTGAGTTCGCCGGGCCTCAGGCTCTGAGCAGCCTCAGGCTCTGAGCAACTCCTCGCGCTGGCCGAACCACCGCCGCAGGTGACGCCCGACGCGTTCGGGATCGTTGCGCAGCCACTGCACCGCCATCTGCTGCGCCAGTTCGACGAGGTCGGCATCGCTTTCGAGGTCGGCGTAGCGCAGCAACGGCACGCCCGACTGGCGGCTGCCGATGAACTCGCCGGGGCCACGCAGGCGCAGATCCTGTCTGGCGATCTCGAAGCCGTCGGTGTGCTCGAAGATGATCTTCAGCCGCGCCCGTGCGGTCCGTGACAGCGGTTGCTGGTAGAGCAGCACGCAAACCGACTCCTCGGCGCCGCGACCGACTCGCCCACGCAACTGGTGAAGCTGCGACAGGCCGAAGCGCTCGGCGTGCTCGATGACCATCAGGCTGGCGTTGGCCACGTCGACGCCGACTTCGATGACCGTCGTCGCCACCAGCACGTCGATCTCGCCGGCGACGAAAGCGGCCATCACGCTTGCTTTCTCGTCGCCCTTGAGGCGGCCATGGACGAGACCGACGCGCAGATCGCTCAGTTCGGCGGTGAGTGCAGCCCAGGTGTCGAGTGCCGCCTGCAGTTCGAGCTTCGCGGATTCCTCGACCAGCGGGCAGACCCAGTAGGCCTGGCGGCCGCCAGCGACGACGGCGCGTACCGCCGCAATGACTTCGGCCCGGCGCGTGTCCGAGAACAACCGGGTCTTCACCGGCGAGCGACCCGGCGGCAGTTCGTCGATCACCGAGACGTCGAGGTCGGCGTAGTAGCTCATCGCCAGGGTACGCGGGATCGGCGTCGCCGACATCATCAATTGGTGCGGATTGACGCCCTTGCGTCGCAACTCGAGGCGCTGCACGACGCCGAAGCGATGCTGCTCGTCGACGATCGCCAAGCCGAGACGGGCGAAATCGATGCTTTCCTGGATCAGCGCGTGCGTACCGACGACCAGTTGCGCGCTCGTCGCGACCTGTTGCCGCTTCGCCTGCCTGGCTTTGCCGCCGAGACTGCCGGCCAGCCAGCTTACCTCGATGCCGAGCGGCTCGAGCCAGGCGCGCAGCTTGCTGTAGTGCTGCTCGGCGAGGATCTCCGTCGGTGCCATGAAGGCCGTCTGATAGCCGGCCTCGATCGCCTGGCAGGCGGCCAGTGCGGCGACGATCGTCTTGCCGCAACCGACGTCGCCCTGCAGCAGCCGCTGCATCGGGTGCGCTTGTTCGAGGTCGGTGGCGATCTCGGCGGCGACCCGCCGCTGGGCGCCGGTCAGGGCAAAGGGCAGCGCCGCCTGCAGCCGACGGGCGAGTTCGCCGGCTACGGCGAGCACCGGCGCGCCCTGACGCCGACGCGCCAGCGAGAGGCGACGCAGCGCCAGTTGCTGCGCCAACAACTCGTCGAACTTGATTCGCCGCCAGGCCGGATGCGCGCGCGCCTGCAGCGCCGATTCGTCGACGGCCGGCGGCGGCGAGTGCAGAAACGCGACCGCCGCCGGCAACGATGGCAGCGCGTGCTGCTCGCGCCAGCCGTCTGCCAGCAGCTCGGCCAGATCGGCAGCCCGTAGCGCGCGCGCGATCAGGCGACGCAGCGTGCCCTGCGCCAGGCCGGCGGTGCTCGGGTAAACCGGCGTCAGCGACGGCGGCAGCGCGTCGACGTCGCTCTCGCCCCCGTTCTCGTCGTCGGACAGGAAACGGTAGCGCGGGTGCACCATCTCGCGGCCGAGGAAGCCGTCGCGTATCTCGCCGAAGATGCGCAGCCGGCGCCCGGCGTCGCGCGCTGCCTCCAGGCCGCTCTTCTGGCTGCCGTAGAAACTCAGGAAGCGCAGAAAGAGCGTGCTGCCTTCGCCGCCGGCGTCACTGACGCGTGCCACAAGCTGACGTCGAGGCGCCTGCCGGAGCGCGACGTCGAGAACCACGGCTTCGACCTGCACCGGCCAGCCGACGGGCGCCTCGGCGATCGGCGTGACGCGCGTCTCGTCCTCGTAGCGCAGGGGAAGATGGAGGACGAGGTCGTCCGGTCGTTCGATACCGAGCTTGCGCAACCTGCTCCTGATTGCCGGCGGCGCGTCGATCTCGTCCGCCGTCGGCATCAGCCGCCGACCACCATCACCGCGTCGGCCTCGACCAGCGCGTCGCGCGGCAGGCTCGCGACCCCGACCGCGGCGCGTGCCGGGAAGGGCTCGGAGAAGTAGCAGCCCATGACCTCGTTGACCGTCTTGAAATGCGCCAGGTCGGTAAGAAAGACATTGAGTTTGACGACATCCGCCAGTGAGCCGCCGGCGGCTTCCGCCACCGCCTTGAGGTTGTCGAAGACACGCACGATCTGGGCGTCGATGCCCTCGGCGAGTTGCATGGTCGTCGGGTCGAGGCCGATCTGCCCGGAAAGATAGACGGTATCGCCCACCTTGACGGCCTGCGAATAGGTGCCGATTGCCGCCGGCGCCAAGGTGCTTGAAATGATCGTTCTGGCCATGGTGCTGTCCTCTACAATGGGATTGAAACGGGAGATAGTAAATGACGACCGCGATCATCGCCAACCTGGAAAAACTGCTCGGCGGCCCGCGCGATGGGGCCCTGCTGCGCTATTCACTCGGCAACGAGTATCTCAAGGCCGGCAACGCCGCCGTCGCCGCCAGTCATCTGCGGGCAGCGGTCGAGCGCGACGCCGGCTATTCGGCGGCCTGGAAGCTGCTCGGCAAAGCCCTCGCCGAGAGCGGCCAAAGCACTGAAGCGCTCGCCGCCTACGCGCAGGGAATCGTCGTCGCCGAAGCGAAGGGCGATATCCAGGCGGCCAAGGAGATGGCGGTTTTCGCGCGGCGGCTGCGCCGTCAGACGCCGGCCAACGGCGGCTGATCGATCAGGGCTTGCCGCCCGGACCCACCAGCGTCAGTGCGTCGAGCCCGAGTGCTTTCAGCTTGCGGCGCGCCGCCTCGGCTTCCGCACGACTGCGGAACGGCCCCACCCGCAAGCGCGTCTCGAGCGAGGCGGGAATACCTTCCTGCGCCAGCTTCGCCTGCACTTCCTCGGCCCGGGCGAGGTCCGGAAAGACGCTCGATTGCCAGGCATAACCGGTCGCCGGACGCGGCGCTGCCGGCGGCGCTTCGCCTGCCGCGGGAACGCCGCCGCTGGCGGGCGCCTTCGGCGACTCTGCCGCGGGCGGCGGCGGCACTGGCCTGGCGATGCCTTCGGAACGCGGCACCAGGGCGACGGCCGTTCGCGATCGGTCAAGCGGTGCAGCGGTCGCTTCCGGCTCCGCCGGCACCGGGACGGCCGCGGGTGCTTCGGCAGGTGCTTCGGCGGGTGCTTCGGCAGGTGCTGCGGCGGGCGTCAGCGCCTGCACCAGTTCCCGCTTTCTGACCGGAACGGGTTCGCTGAACTGGGGTGTCACCGGCTCATCGGGCGTGTTTACCGCGTCGAACACCGCCAGCGCCGCCAGCAAGGCCAGGATCATCAGCCCGGCAAGACCCATTCGCCAAAGCAACTGGCGCTTGAGGTCGGACGGGCCATTCTCGTCAGCGCCCGCAATGGGTGCTGGTGCCGGCTGTGCGAGCGGCGGCGGCGCCTTGCCTGTCTGTCGGGTTGCCATGACCTGCCCGCGCTTTCCTCTCAGATGCCTTCGTTGCGACTGCGTGCGAGCGCAACGACGAGGTCCGCCTCAGCCCGCGCAATGCCACAGTGATGGGCGATGGTGGTCGCGTCGTGCCCCTGAACCGCCATCTGCATCGCGCCGTTGTACACCGGCGAGCTGGCCTCCAACGCAGCGCCCTCCGTCTGCGCCAACTGGCGCCGAAAATCCTCGCGCGCCGCCAGGACTTCGCCGCGCAATTCGTCGACCTCGCAGCGCAGTTGATAGACTTCCCGTTGCAGCGCGTCAATCAGCACCTGCCCGGGAATCTCCGGCGGCGGCTCGTTCCAGGGAAACTCGGGCGCGTCGGCAGCGACCCGGGGGGTGGTCTCGACGGCGGCAGCGGCCGCCACCGGCGCTTCCGGTGCGACCGGTTCCACCGGCGTGACGGTGGGGATCGACTCCGGATCCTGGGCCGCCGCATAGGCAGCGACAGCCGACTGCGCCACGCGCGGCGATACGCCGGCCACGCGCAGTTCACGTTGCAGGCGCCGCATGCGCAAGAACATGACCAGGATGTATAGCACCAGGAGTGCGATGATCGCGATCAAGCCTTCGCGCCAGCCCAGACTGCTCAGCAGGTCGATATCCATTGCGCGCCTTCGTGACTGTCTCGGGGAGACATTATGCCAGACACCTGCCCGGCCTCAACAGCCGTCTTGCCGCCGCCGGCGCTCGCGCCCGGCTCGTCGCCGGGCGTCGAGGACTCGACCGGATCTCGACCACACGGCGGCCGGACGAAAAAAAACCTCGTCCGGAAACCGGACGAGGATCGGGCGACGGGCAGCAGCGATCTAGCGGATCGCTTCGAACAGCCCGGCGGCCCCCATGCCAGTGCCGATGCACATGGTCACCATGCCGTAACGTTGTCCGGTACGCTGCAGCCCATGCACCAGCGTGGCGGTGCGGATGGCGCCGGTGGCACCGAGCGGGTGACCCAGGGCGATCGCGCCGCCGAGCGGGTTGACTTTCGCGGGATCGAGGTCGAGGGTGCGCATCACGGCCAGCGACTGCGCGGCGAAGGCCTCGTTGAGTTCGAACCAGTCCACCTCGTCCTGCCTGACTCCGGCCTGCTTGAGCACGCGCGGAATCGCCTCGATCGGGCCAATACCCATGATCTCGGGCGCCACGCCGGCCACCGAGAAACCGGCAAAGCGAGCCAGCGGCTTGAGGTCGAACTGCTTGACGATCTTTTCCGAAACGACCAGCACGGCGGCCGCACCGTCGGACATCTGGGAACTGTTGCCGGCAGTCACCGAACCGCGCGCAGCGAAAACCGGCCGCAGCCGGGCAAGGCCCTCGAGGCTGCTGTCGGAACGTGGCCCCTCGTCATTCTCCGCCAAGTACTCCTTGACGGCCACTTCGCTGGTACGCAGGTTGGGAACGCGTGCCTTGACGGCGTAGGGCGAAATCTCGGCCCGGAAGTGGCCGGCGGCGATCGCCGCACAGGCTTTCTGGTTCGAGGCGACGGCGAAGGCGTCCTGATCGTCGCGCGAGATCTTCCACTGCGCGGCGACCTTTTCGGCGGTGATGCCCATCCCGTAAGCGATCGAGTAGTTCTCTTCCTTCTCGAAAATGGCCGGGTTCAGGGCGATCTTGTTGCCCATGATCTGGTTCATCAGCGACATCGTTTCGGTGCCGGCGCCGATCATCACATCGGCTTCGCCAAGGCGGATGCGGTCGGCCGCCATCGCCACCGCCTGCACGCCGGAAGCGCAGAAGCGGTTGACGGTGATGCCGGGCACCGAGTTCGGCAGTCCGGCCAGCAGCAGGCCGATGCGGGCGACGTTCATCCCCTGCTCCGCCTCCGGCATCGCGCAACCGACGATGACATCCTCGACGAGCGCCGGGTCGAGCCCAGGCGCCTGCGCCATCACCGAGCGGATGGCGTGCGCCAGCATGTCGTCCGGGCGAACATGGCCCAACATGCCCTTGCGCCGGCCGACCGGCAGGCGCGTCGCGGCAACGATGTAAGCGTCCTGAATCTGTTTGTTCATGATCTGTTCTCCTTGCTCGCTCAATTACGCAGCGGCTTGCCGGTTTCCAGCATGTGCTGGATACGCTGCTGGGTTTTCGGGTTCTTCAGCAGTTCGACGAAGAGTTTGCGCTCGACGCTCAGCAACCACTGCTCATCGACCAGTGAGCCGGTCTCGATGTCACCGCCGCACAGCGCCGTTGCCGCCGCCTTGGCGACTGCGTAGTCATGCGCCGAAATCATGCCGCCTTCCTTCATGTTGGCGAGCATCATCTCGCAGTTGGCAATGCCGGTACGACCGGCGACCTTGATGGCGCGCGGCGACAGGCGTGGGTAGTAGCCGCCTTCGGCCAAGCCGCGTGCTTCGCGCAGCGCGACGTAGAGCAGTTCGTTGGCGTTGAAGACGACCTTGTCCGTTTCGCGGGCGAAGCCGAGTTCCCTGGCCTGCGCGCCGCTCTTCGACACCGTCGCCATGGCGATGGTCATGAACACCGGCTGGATGAACTCGAAGGGATCGTTGCCGCCAGTCTTCGCGGCGTATTGCGCGGCGCGGATGGCGAACTCCTTGCAGCCGCCCCCAGCGGGGATCAGGCCGACGCCGGCTTCGACCAGACCGATGTAGCTCTCCAGCGCGATGACCCGTTTAGCCGCGTGCATCAGGAACTCGCAGCCGCCACCGAGGGCCATTCCCTGCACGGCCGCGACCACCGGCACCTTGGCGTACTTGAGGCACATCGATGCGTTCTGGAACTCGGCGACGTATCTTTCCAGAAGCTCGAACTCGCCGCCGGCGATCGCCTCGGCAACTTCCTTGAGGTTGGCGCCGAAGGCAAAAGGCGCCTCGTGCCAGAGAACCAATCCCTGGTAACCGGTCTCGGCACGGGCAACGGCTTCCTGCAGACCGACGATGACGTCGCGCCCCAGCGTATGGTTGCGCGTCTTGATGCTGACGATGGCAATGCCATCGTCGACCTGCGGCAAGGTCCACAGGCGAACGCCCTCGTTCTCCCACACCGTCGTGCCGGCGACGGCCTTTTCGCCGAGGACGCGCTCCGGAAAGACCTGTCGCCGATAGACCGGCAGAGTCGAGCGCGGCCGGTAGGCGTCGGCGCTCGCCGAGTATGAACCCTGTGCGGTATGCACGCCTGCCTGCGCCACTGGGCCGAAGACCCAGGCCGGCAGCGGCACCGGACTCATCGCCCGACCCGCGTCGATGTCGGCCTTGACGGCGTCGGCGATCGCCTGCCAGCCGGCAGCCTGCCAGCTTTCGAACGGACCCTGCGCCCAACCGAAGCCCCAGCGCATCGCGAAATCGACATCGCGCGCGTTGTCGGCGATGTCGGCCAGGTGGAAGGCGGTGTAATGAAAGATGTCGCGGAAGATCGCCCACAGAAACTGTGCGTGCGGATGCTCGCTGGCTCGCAACTGGGCGAACTTCTCGGCGGGGTTGCGGTTCTTCAGGATGGCCAGCACCGTCGGATCAATATCGGCAGCGCTGTCGCGATAGTCCTGCAGTGAAAGGTCGAGCACCTTGATCGCGCGGCCATCCTTGCGGAAGATGCCGCAGCGCGTCTTCTGCCCCAGGGCCCCTTTGCCGATCAGCGCAGCCAACCAGCCCGGCACACCGTAATAGCCATGCCACGGGTCTTCCGGCAGGGTGTCCTGCATGGTCTTGATGACGTGCGCCAGGGTGTCAAGGCCGACGACGTCGGCGGTGCGGTAGGTGGCGCTCTTCGGACGACCGATGATCGGGCCGGTCAGCGAATCGACGACATCAAAACCGAGTCCGAGCCGCTGGGTGTGGTGCATGACGGCCAGCATCGAGAAAACTCCGACACGGTTGGCGACGAAGTTCGGCGTGTCGAGCGCGCGCACGATACCCTTACCGAGGCGCGAGACCAGCCACGACTCGAGGTTGTCGAGGAGCGACGGATCCGTGCTGCGGGTCGCGACCAGTTCGACAAGGTGCATGTAGCGCGGTGGGTTGAAGAAATGAATGCCGCAGAAGCGCGAACGCAGCGCCTCCGGCAACCCTTGCGACAGGCGGTTGATCGACAGGCCCGAGGTATTCGAGGCGATGATCGCGGTCGGCGCGATGAACGGCGCGATCTGGCGATACAGGTCGTCTTTCCACTCCATCTTCTCGGCGATCGCCTCGATGATCAGGTCGCAGTCTTGGAGTTGATCGAGGTGCTGCGAGTAGTTGGCGGCGTCGATGTAGGTGACGCGGTCCTTCGTAGCCAGCGGCGACGGCTCGAGCTTTCTCAGCGCGTCGATGGCTTTCCTGACGATTCCGCTGGGATCGCCTTCCTTGGCCGGCAGGTCGAAAAGCACCACCGGCACTTCGGCATTTGCGAGGTGCGCGGCAATCTGCGCGCCCATCACGCCCGCTCCGAGTACGGCGGCCTTGCGTACGATGAAGTTGCTCAAGCTGTCCTCCTTTTGTAGTCTGGGTCGTCTACGCTCGCCGGGAACACCCCGCAGCGGCTCTGCACAAAACCGCTAAAACGAACGTTTGAATTATACGCCGTTGGGCTGGCGCGTCAAGCCGTAATCGGCGTTGGTGACTTCCGGGAGGCAGGTTTGTCAGGCAAAAAAAAAGCCCCGGAAACCGGGGCTTTTTTTGCCAGGAGGTGTGCGCTGCGATCAAAAAGCCAGCGAGTACTGCGCGCCAAGAATCCAGACGCTGGAATCGTAGTCGCCGATCACGGTGCCACGATTCGTCAGCGGATTGGCTGTCGTTTCGTTCTTGTTGATCTTCGTATCCGAAATATAGAGATAAGCCAGGCCAAGTTCCAGAGTCTGTTCCTTGGCTGGCTTCCACTGTGTGCCGAAGGTGAACCACGTACGGTCGTTGTCCGGCAGCGAAGTCAGGCGAGATGTCGAATTCTTGACCGGGGTCTGGTCGTAGGCCAGTCCGAACTGGAGTCTGAGCGCCTCGGAAAGGGAATACGTCGCCCCCAGGGCAATCCGGTACGTGTTCTGGAAGTTCGCATCGAGAGTCTGAGCGAGTGCGCCGCTCTGTGGTCCCGAGGTTCGGTAGATGTCGACATTCTTGATCGAACTCCACCCCGTCCAGGAGACGTCGCCCAACAGTTCCCAGCGATCGCTCAGCTTCTGCGTCACGCTCAGGATGAAGGTGTCCGGCACCTTGAGGTCGGCCTTGACGTCACTGGCTCCGCCGGCATTTCTGAGCGCAACCGCTGTGGCGTCACCCGCCCGCGTACCGTCACCGGTCAGCTTCACCTTGCCCTCGGTATGATACTGGATGGTCGAGCGGTACGAGAGACCGACCTTGGTCGCCGGCGAGAGCGTAAACAGCGCGCCAATGTTCCAGCCCCAGGCGTCATCATCGATGCTCATATGCGATGTCACCTGCGGCAGGGCCCCAAAGCGCGGCGAGCTGTTGATGGCTAGCCGCCGATAATAGTCGGCCTCGATTTTCTGCCAGCTGACACCGGCACCCAGTGACACCATGTCGTTCACCTTGAAGGCAATCGACGGATTGATGTTCATCGTCTTGATGTCGAATTCATTGGACTGCGCACTTCCGCGCCAGGGCTCGTCGTACTTGGTTTTCAGCCCGAACGGCGCGCCAATCCCCAAGCCAACATAAAGATTTGGGGTCAGCGCCCAGGAGAGATAACCATTCGGAATATAACCCCAGTTGCCGGCGTCGCCACCGTCACCGGCACCCATCCGCCCGCCGGGGCCGAACTCGCCCACTTGGGAACCCTTGTCGTCGAACTTGAAGCTGGCCTTGACCGCCGTCAAGCCGCCGGAGACTGCGCGCGGCCCAAGTTGCGTCATCCCCGCCGGGTTCCAGAAGATTGTGCTGGCATCGTTGGACTTCGCTGCCGAGCCGGCGTAGGCATTGCCCAGGCCGCTCCCCTGCTCCAGCAACTGAAAGCCTGAGGCGCCCACCGCGCCGGAGAAGACTCCCAGCAGCAGCGCTGGAATCAATTTCATCGAGATCTGTCGCGACATGTTCAACTCCCCCTAGGATGTGATCGGTTCGTGGCTTTTCTACCACTCGTTACAAGCGATTTGCCCGACCATCCTAGAACCACTTGCAAGAAAAATCTCTAACTACATGACTCCTGGTAACTGCTGCTTCTCTCCGTGTTGGTTTATCGCAACATAAGTCAATACAGCTTCGGTCACTTTCACCGTGATCGGCTGTGCCGGGTGGCGCTCGGCGTAAACCTCGACCCTGACCTTGATCGACGTGCGGCCCGTGTCGATGACTTCGGCAAAGAAGCTCACGACATCGCCGACCGACACCGGTTGCTTGAACAGGAAGGAGTTCACCGCCACGGTTGTGACGCGACCGCGTGCCCGATGCATCGCAGGAATCGCGCCGGCCACATCGACCTGCGCCATGATCCAGCCGCCGAAGACGTCGCCCTGCGGGTTGACGTCCGCCGGCATCGGCATGACACGCAGAATCGGTTGTTTGTCCGGCAACTGGCTGATCGTGTCAGGCATGTTGATTCCTCAGGTAGTTGAGCGGTCCGCCGGTAAAGGGAGCAAAGCCGGTGCCGAAAATGACTCCGGCATCAGCGAGGTCGGCGTCGGCGACGATTCCGTCGCTGACCAATTGCTGCGTACGTTCGAGCAGAGGCTTGACGAGGCGTGCCGCCAGACCGGCCGGCACTGCCCCGGCTGGCCCCTTGGCCGGTCGGCCATTGGGATAGTCGTAGAAGCCTTTGCCGACCTTCTTGCCGAGGTGACCCGCATTGAAGCGAGCAAGCAGACACGCCGGCGGCGTCGCCCCGGCGCCGGCAAGGCTGCTGCCGGCGGCCATGGCGACGTCGAGTCCGACCATGTCGATGAGTTCGATCGGACCCATCGGCATGCCGAAGGCGAGCATCGCTTCGTCGATGGTCTCCGGTGTCAGCCCTTCGTCGACGGCGCGCATCGCTTCGAGCATGTAGGGGCCGAGGACAGCGTTCACCAGGAAGCCCGGCGCGCTGCGCACCGGCAGCGGCAGACGGTCGATTTGTCTGACGAAGGCGTTGCCACGCTGGACAATCTCCGGATCGGAGCCCTCGGCGGCAACCACCTCGACGAGCGGCATCTTGGCGACGGGGTTGAAGAAGTGAATGCCGATCAGCCGCGCCGGCCGGGTCAGCACGCCACGCAGATCTTCGATCTTGAGGCTCGATGTGTTGGTCGCCAGCAGCGCCTCTGGCCTCATCACGCGTTCGAGGCTCGCCAGCAGTTCGCGCTTGGCGTCGAGGTTTTCGAAGATGGCCTCGATCACCACGTCGGCATGCCGGGCGCCATGTCCGTCGGGATCCGGTATCAGCCGGTCCATGATGTTGCGCAATTCGCGCGCATCGCGGACACGCTGGCGCCAGACCGCATAGGCACGCTGCAGCGCTGGAGCGATACGCTCCATGCCCTGATCCTGCAGCGTGACGCTCAGCCCGCGCAGCGCGCACCAGGCGGCGATGTCGCCACCCATCACACCGGCGCCAACGACATGCACGCGTCGCGCCCGAAACTCGGTACCTTTGCCGAAGCCCTTGAGACGCTCCTGGAGAAAGAACACGCGCACCAGATTGCGCGCTGTCGCTGAGCGAAAAATGTTGTCGATCAGTTCGGGGGCGGCCAACGCATTGCCCTGGTAACGAGCCCAGATGTCAATGATCGCATAGGGTGCCGGATAGTGCTCGGCGCGCGCACGCTTGGCCACCTGCTTCCTGGCACCTGCGGCGACCAGCCCCTTGAAAGGACCGTTGAGCAAACGTTGCAACATTGGCGGACGGCGGCGCGGCTGCTCCGCCAGCACCAGGGAGGCCGCCGCGTTGTCCATGACCCGCGCCGGCACGCAATCGTCGGCGAGACCAAGGCGCCTGGCCTTCTTCGCATCGATGGTCTTGCCGGTGAGCATCATGTCGAGCGCGGCCTGCGGGCCGATCCGTTCGGGCAGTCGCAACATTCCGCCCCAGCCGGGAACAATGCCCAGCATGACTTCCGGCAGGCCCATCCGCGTCGTCGGCTCGTCGACCGCCAGCAGGTAACGACAGGCCAGCGCCAGTTCGAGACCACCGCCGAGACAGTGGCCGCGCACCAGCGCCAACGTCGGATAGGAGACTGCCGCCAGACGGTTGAAGAGTTGCCAGCCGCGCGCGACCAGTTCGATGCCTCTCTCGGCGCTATCGACCAGCGAGAACTCCTGGATGTCCGCACCGGCGATGAAGCCGGCAGGCTTCCCGGAACGAAAAACTAGCCCTTTCGGTGGGTGGCTGTCGAGTTCATCGAGGATCCGCGCAAGTTCGTCCATCACCGCGGCAGATAGCGAGTTGGTGGACTCGCCGACCTTATCGAGAGTCGCCCAGACCACGCCTTCGGCGTTGACTTCGAGCTGCCAGTGCCGATAACTGTTCGAATTGATGTTCATCAGTTTCCCTTGTTGTTGCCGGCCGCTTGCGCTCAGGCCATGCTTTCGACCAGCATGGCCCCACCCTGGCCACCACCAATGCAAATGGCCGCCATGCCGCGCCTGGCCTCGGCAGTGCGCAGGGCGTGCAACAGATGCAGGACGATGCGAGCACCGGAAGCGCCGACCGGGTGGCCGACGGCGATGGCACTGCCATCGACGTTGAGACGTTCCTGGGAAACTGTGCCAAGCGCAGCCGGCAGGTCAAGCTGCTCTCGGCAGTACTCGTCCGACTCCCATGCGGCGAGGCAGCCGAGCACCTGTGCGGCAAAGGCCTCGTTGATTTCCCACAGGTCGACGTCGGCCAACGCAAGCCCCTGGCGTTGCAGGATCGGCGTTGCCGCGTGCACCGGGCCAAGACCCATCTGCGCCGGGTCAAGGCCGGCCCATTGACTGTCGATGATCCGACCGAGCGGTTGCAGATCCCACTTGTCGACAGCGGCCTGCGACGCCAGGATGAGCCACGCCGCACCGTCGGTAATTTGCGAGCTGTTGCCCGGGGTGACGCGGCCATACTTGCGGTCAAAGAACGGCTTCAGCTTGGCCAGCCCGGCCAGGCTCGAATCCGCACGCACGCCATCATCCTCGCCGTAGACCTTACCCCTGGCGTCGACCAGCGGCACGATCTCGCCGAGATGGCCGGCGGTGCGCGCGGCGACGGCCCGCTGGTGGCTGCGGACGCTGTATTGATCCATCTGTTCGCGAGAGATTCCGAAGCGCCAGGCGAGGTTCTCGGCGGTCTGTCCCATCAACAGGCCAATGACAGGGTCCGTCAGCCCCTTGAGCAGACCGATCACCGGCGACAGCAATTGCGACGGGCGCAGCCGGACGAAGGAGCCGATCTTCTGGCCGATCGTCTTCGCCTGCATCATCTGCGCGAACCAGCGCACCATCGCCTCGGAGTAGAGCAAGGGCGCATGCGACAGCGCGTCGACGCCACCGGCGAGGACCAGTTGCGAGCGCCCGTTCTGAATGTTGGCTATTGCCGAGTCGAGCGCCTGCATGCCGCTGGCGCAGTTGCGCATCACCGTCCACGCCGGCACCTTGTGACCACAGCCGAGACGCAACGCGACGACGCGGCCGATATTCACTTCGTCGGGCGACGGACTCGCACAACCGAGAATCACCTCATCGAGGTCATCTGGCGCGAAAGCCTGGCGTATCAGGAGCGCGCGTCCAGCCTGTACTGCCAGATCGCTCGCACTGAATGGCCCCGGGGCATTGCGCCCCTTGAGGAATGGCGTCCGAGCGCCATCGACGACATACACGGCCGGGAATTCCACTTGCTATCCTCCGTTTGCGCTGGTCAGCGAAAGACAGAGGCACGGAAGATCCGTGCCTCTGTCCGCAGCTGATGACGATCTAGGCTGCTTTGTGCAGCAGCGGCTGCTGCCGGGCACGGCCGAGATCGTGCGGGAAGTCGTCGACATGAATGACGATATCACGCAGTTCGTTGCGCCGCTTGAGCACGGCATATTCCGCCGCCGAGACTATGCCGGCCGCGAACGCGGCATGCGCGAGGTCGCGCACGTTGGCATCCGGGTTGTTCGCCAGCGCCCCACTCTTCTCGGCCGCGCGAATTCTGGCTTCGATCGGCTCGGCTTCGATGGTTGCGACGAGCGCCAGTTCGAGGGCGCCGACCGCCTCGCTCTCGGTCTTCGGTATGTAGGCCTCGGCCGTCAGCCGATCCCGTGAAGCCGATGGTTCGATCAGGAGCTTGGCGACCTTGTGGCCAATCCGGTCCGACGGGACGTCGTAGGGATGGCCGAGCGGGAAGACGATGCGATAGAGAAAACGACCGATCCAGCGCACCGGGAAATTGGCGATCACACCGTCAAACGCCATTTGTGCCTGGTACATCGCGTCCCACATGGCCCAGTGCATCAACGGCGCGTCAGCTTGCTGGCGCCCTTCCGATTCATACCGCTTAAGCGTGGCCGAACACAGGTAGAGCATCGACAGGATGTCACCCAGGCGTGCAGAGAGTTTTTCGCGGCGCTTCAGCTCGCCACCCATTACCAGCATCGAGATATCCGCGAGAAAGGCGAAGGCGGCCGAGAACCGCGTCAGTTGCTGGTAGTAGCGCCTGGTCTCGGGTGCGACGTTGTCCGGCACCGACACGAAGTGGGAGCCGGTCAGCCCCTTCCAGAGCGCGCCGACACCATGCCTGACGGTGAAGCCCACGTGACCGAACAACGCTTCGTCGAAGTCTCGCAGACCCTGAGCGCCATCCGCATTGAAGGCAGACTTCATTTCCTTCAACACGTAGGGATGACAGCGGATCGCCCCCTGCCCGAAGAGGATCATGCTGCGCGTCAGGATGTTCGCTCCCTCGACGGTGATGCCGATCGGTATTTGCTGATAGGCGCGACCGATGAAGTTCGATGGTCCGAGGCAGATGCCCTTGCCACCGACGATGTCCATGCCGTCGTTGACGACCTGACGGGCACGCTCGGTAACATGGTACTTGGCAATCGCCGAGACCACCGATGGCTTCTCCCCGAGATCGATGGCGCCGGCTGTCATCTTGCGCACCGCGTCCATCATGTAGGTGTAAGCGCCGATTCGCGTCAAGGGCTCTTCCACCCCTTCGAAGCGGCCGATTGCCGTCTTGAACTGGCTGCGCACGCGCGCGTACGCACCGACCGTGCGTGCCGTCAGCTGCGCCATGCCGGCATTCGATGACGGCAGCGAGATCGAGCGACCCGCCGCCAGGCACTCCATCAGCATGCGCCAGCCCTGCCCGACCATTGCCGGGCCGCCGATGATGTAGTCCAGGGGCATGAAGACGTCTTTGCCATGCGTCGGTCCATTCATGAACATGGCGTTCAAGGGGAAGTGACGACGACCGATCTCGGCACCCGGGGTGTCGCGCGGCACCAGGGCGCAGGTGATGCCAATATGCTTCTTGCCACCGAGCAGGCCGTCCGGATCGAAGAGGTGGAACGCCAGCCCAAGGATGGTGCACACCGGCCCCAGGGTGATGTACCGCTTGTCCCAGGTGACTCGCATGCCAATCACTTCCTTGCCCTGCCAGATGCCTTTGCAGACGATGCCGACATCCGGGATCGATGCCGCGTCGGAACCAGCCCACGGGCTGGTCAGCGCGAAAGCGGGAATCTCTAGACCCTTGGCCAATCGCGGCAGGTAGTGGTTCTTCTGCGCCTCTGTCCCATAGTGCAGCAGCAGTTCGGCAGGGCCGAGCGAGTTGGGCACCATCACTGACACCGACAGTGCGGAACACCGGGTGGACAACTTGGTCACGATCTGCGAATGGGCGTAGGCAGAGAACTCCAGGCCGCCGTATTTCTTCGGGATGATCATCCCGAGGAAACCCTTGTCCTTGATGAACTGCCACGCTTGCGGAGGCAGATCGTACAGTTCGCTGGTTACCTGCCAGTCGTCGACCAGCGCGCAGGCCTGTTCGGCCTCGTCGTCCATGAAGGATTGTTCCTCGGCGGTGAGTTTCGGCACCGGGTAGGCCAGCAGCTTGCGCCAATCGGGGTTGCCGCGGAACAACTCGCCATCCCACCACACAGTGCCGGCCTCAAGCGCCTCACGCTCGGTGTCGGACATTTGCGGCAAGATGCGCTTGTAGGTCTTGAAAACTGACCGGCTGATCAGCGCCCGCCGCAGCGGCCGAACGCTGAACAGCACGATCATACTCACCAGTGTGATCCCGATGAGTACCGAGATGACCGTTGTGATCATTGCTGTTTCTCCTGTCATTGGTTTTGGGTGTTGAATCGTGCATCGTGAAGCTTGCTACTGACATCCATGGCCATCTAGCGCGACGGCTCTTGTTGTTGGCTAGGCAAATCGATCGACTGCGGCAGTGGTGCCCGCAGTCCGCCGAGGAGGAAGGGCATCAGCCGTTGGGCCAGGCGCCTGGCCACGACCAGGTCGCCCGGACCATCGCTCCCGCTCTCGCCGGCGAGGTCCCCCAGTCCACAACCCGTCACGACCTGGAGCACGTCGGTACCGGCTATGGCATAGGACATCGCGCCGAGCATGAAATGCAGGCGCCAGACGATCTCCGCCTTCGGAACGTCGGGCAAGGCGCGAAACAATGCCAGCTTGTAGCGATCAATCACCTCCGCATACTCACCGGCAAAGAAGTTGCGAATGAACTCGGCCGGGTCGGTCAGGGTCCGCCCGAGCAGGCGCAGAAAGGTCATCCCGCCGAGCGCCTCATCCTCGCCCATGCGCAGCAGCGTTCCGAAAAAGGCTTCGAGGATCTGCGATGGCTTGAGCGGGGCCCCTCCAGCTTGCCCTTCTAGCCTGTCGAGCGCCTGCAGGCGCTCGCGGTTGAGCCAGGATAGTCTGCGGCGAAACACCTCGCGGAGCAGGGCTTCCTTCGATCCGAAATGGTAGTTCACGGCGGCCAGATTGACTTCAGCGGCGCCGGTAATCATCCGCATTGACGTCGCTTCATAGCCGTTCTCCATGAACAGGCGTTCGGCGATATCAAGAATGCGGTCGCGGGTGTCGTGAGTGGTTTTCTGATCGGACATGCACTTGCTGACCCTGGAAAGTTGAGACACGAAAAGCGGAGCTACCCGACAACCTGACTTCGCTCAAACGTTCGTTTGAATCTTAAGGTCATACGCCCGCGAATGCAAGACTTTTGTGCATCTTTGGGCATCGGGCTTGAGAGCGACCTTGGCAACAGGGCATACTCACCAGATCAACCACCCAATCGACAAGCCATCATCATGCGCCGCTCAGCCATCCCCTACCCTGCCGCCGATCGTGCGCCCACGGACGACAACCACTTATGGCTGACGTTGAACAAACTCGTCCCGTACCTGTGGCAGTACAAGTGGCGAGTGCTCCTGGCCCTGTCGTGCCTGCTTTCCGCGAAACTGGCCAACGTTGGCGTACCGCTGGTGTTCAAGGAAATGATCGACGGCCTTAGCGCTCCTCAGCAAGCAATGGCGCTGCCGGCGCTGTTGCTCCTGCTCTACGGTGCCCTACGCTTCTCCACTTCCCTGTTTGCAGAATTGCGCGAAATTCTCTTTGCCCGGGTCACACAACGCGCAGTGCGCCGGATCGCTCTCGAGGTATTTCGGCACCTGCATGCGCTCTCGCTGCGCTTTCATCTGCAACGACAGACCGGCGGCGTTTCGCGCGATGTGGAGCGTGGTAGCCGGTCAATATCGAGCCTTATCAGCTACACGCTCTATTCCATCCTGCCGACATTGGTGGAAATCACCCTAGTCCTGGCGATCCTTCTTGCTCGCTACGACGTTTCCTTTGTCCTGATAACGGTGGCATCACTCGCCGCTTATATCGTGTTCACTGTCAAGGTCAGCAACTGGCGTATCGGCATCCGACGCAAGGCCAACGAAGCCGACTCCGCGGCCAACACGCGCGCCGTCGACAGTCTGCTCAACTACGAAACCGTCAAGTACTTCAACAACGAGGAGTTTGAAGCGCGCCGCTACGACGCTCAGATGTGCCACTGGGAGGACGCCGCAACGCAAAGTCAGGTCTCGCTTTCCTGGCTCAACCTGGGGCAGCAGATCATCATCGCACTTGGTGTCACGGCAATGATGTGGCGAGCGGCCAGCGGCGTCGTGGCAGGCACGATGACGATCGGCGACCTCGTGCTCGTCAACGCCTTCCTGATTCAGCTCTACATGCCGCTCAACTTCCTCGGAGTAGTGTACCGAGAGATCCGGCAAGCCCTCGCCGATATCGAGCGTATGTTCGATCTGCTTGCCGTCAACCGGGAGATCGCCGACGCTCCAGGGGCCCTCACCCTGGACACCGGGCCACTCGAGGTTCGCTTCAACCAGGTCGAGTTCTTCTACGACGCGAACCGGCAGATCCTGCACGGGGTGGACTTCAACGTCCCGATCGGGCGAACCGTCGCTGTCGTCGGCGAGTCCGGTTCCGGGAAGTCAACACTGGCACGCCTGCTCTACCGCTTCTACGATGTCAGTGCCGGAAGCGTCTCGATCAACCGTACCGACTTGCGCCAACTGACACAGTCCAGCCTGCGCGCCGCGATCGGTATCGTGCCGCAGGACACCGTGCTGTTCAACGATACTATTTACTACAACATCCAGTACGGTCGCCCAGAGGCAAGTCACGAGGAAGTGGTGGCGGCGGCCGAAGCGGCGCAACTCGCCGGATTCATCGAACTGCTCCCTGATGGTTACCAAACCCGGGTCGGGGAACGCGGCCTGAAACTCTCCGGCGGCGAGAAACAGCGCGTCGCCATTGCCCGCGCACTCTTGAAGAACCCACCCTTACTCATTTTCGACGAGGCCACATCCGCCCTCGACTCGAAGACGGAGAAGGCAATCCAGGCGAGTCTCGACAACGCCGCGCGTGGCCGAACCACGTTGGTAATTGCCCACCGCCTGTCCACGATCATGAATGCGGACCAGATCCTGGTCATGGACGCCGGGCGCATCGTCGAAAGAGGATCACACCTTCAACTACTCGAAGACGGAGGTCGTTATGCCCAAATGTGGGCCTTGCAGCAGCTCGAAGAAACATCCAACGAATTGCCGGCAGGCGGGTTGCCAGTCAACCCGCCCCTGCCCAACTGAGCACGAAAAAGCCAGGCATTGCCTGGCTGTTCGCCGTCCTGACGACAACCCGCGTCAGGCGTCGCTGCCTCCGGAGCCAGCATCGCTGGCGGCCTCGGGCTGGTCGAGCAACTGGACGAACGCCATCGGTGCGTTGTCGCCGTCACGGAAACCGCATTTCAGGATCCGCAGATAACCGCCATTTCGCGTGGCGTAGCGCAGCCCGAGTTCGTCGAAAACCTTGACGACCATATCGCGGTCGCGCAGACGGTCGAAGGCCAGACGGCGGTTGGCGAGGCTCGGCTTCTTGCCCAGGGTAATGATCGGCTCGACCACCCGACGAAGTTCCTTGGCCTTCGGCAAAGTGGTCTTGATGGTCTCTTCGCGAAGCAGCGAGACGGTCATGTTGCGCAACATCGCCAAGCGGTGGGCGCTGGTACGATTCAGTTTGCGGAGACCCAAACGGTGACGCATATCAATTCCTTCCTGTTCTTTTCCGGCAGACTATTTCTCGAGCCCGGCCGGCGGCCAGTTCTCGAGCTTCATGCCCAAGGTAAGTCCGCGTGCCGCCAAGACTTCCTTGATTTCATTGAGCGACTTTCGGCCAAGGTTTGGCGTTTTCAGCAACTCGTTCTCCGTCCGCTGGATCAAGTCGCCGATATAGTAGATGTTCTCGGCTTTCAGACAGTTCGCGGAGCGAACTGTCAACTCGAGGTCATCAACCGGGCGCAGGAGCAGCGGATCCACCTGAACAGTCTTCTGATACTCGATGGGCATTGCCGTGCCAGCAAGGTCGGCAAACACCGAAAGTTGTTCCATCAGGATCCGGGCCGCGGTGCGGATCGCCTCTTCAGGTTCGATCGCGCCATTGGTTTCGATGTCCATGATCAGCTTGTCGAGGTCGGTCCGCTGCTCGACGCGCGCGCTCTCCACCGCATAGCTGACGCGCCGCACGGGACTGAATGAGGCATCCAGGACGAGTTTGCCAATACTCTTGCCGCCGTCGCCAAACTCGCGCAGGTTACCCGCCAGATAACCGCGCGACTTCTCGACCTTTAGTTCCATGGCCAGTTTCCCACCCGCGGAGAGGTGCGCAATGATGTGCTCGGGATTGATGATCTCGACGTCATGCGACACCTCGATGTCGGCAGCCCGCACGACCCCCTTACCTTCCTTCCGCAGGTGGAGAACGACCTCTTCCCGGTTGTGCAGCTTGAAGACAACGCCCTTCAGGTTCAGGAGGATGTCAACGACATCCTCCTGAACGCCATCGATCGTCGAGTACTCGTGCAGCACGCCGTCAATGCTCACCTCGGTCGGCGCATAACCAGGCATCGACGAAAGCAGAATACGTCGCAAGGCATTGCCGAGAGTGTGGCCATAGCCCCGCTCAAACGGTTCCATCACCACTCGTGCATGCACCGGCGACAAGCTCTGCACATCAATGATGCGCGGTTTAAATAGTCCACTGCTTTGCATGTACTGTCCTTTGCCTGATTCCGTCAAGCCTCACCGCGACTACTTCGAGTAGAGCTCGATGACGAGACTCTCGTTGATCGTCGGCGGCAGTTCGCTACGCTCTGGGTGCGCCTTGTAGACACCCTTGGCAGCCTTCGCGTCGACCTCGACCCACTCTGGAAAGCCACGAGCTTCGGCGGCCGCGAGCGCTGCTTTGACGCGAAGATGAGCCTTAGCCTTCTCGCAGACTTCAACGACGTCGCCGGGACGGACCTGATAGGACGGAATATTCACGCGGCGACCGTTGACCAGCACGCCATTGTGACGGACGACCTGACGAGACTCGGAACGCGAAGCCGCGAAACCCATGCGATAAGCCACACTGTCGAGACGAGACTCCAGTAACTGCAGCAGCACCTCGCCAGTGACACCCCGACGACGGTCGGCTTCCTTGTAGACCTTGCGAAACTGCCCCTCAAGAACGCCATAAATACGACGAATCTTCTGCTTCTCCCTGAGGTGGACGCCATAGTCGGACAGTCGCTGCCCAGACTTCTGACCATGCTGACCCGGTGCGTACGAGCGACGCTCGATAGCGCACTTGTCGGTAAAGCACTTTTCTCCCTTGAGGAACAACTTCTCGCCTTCACGGCGACACTGACGACACTTTGGGTCGAGGTTGCGAGCCACTTTTTCTTCTCCTTAAATCCGACGCCTCTTGGGCGGCCGGCAACCATTGTGGGGGATCGGCGTCACATCGGTGATCGCCGTGATCTTCATCCCGAGTGCATTGAGCGCACGCACAGAAGACTCCCGCCCCGGACCTGGTCCCTTGATGCGTACTTCAAGGTTCTTCACTCCGCACTCCACCGCCACCTTTCCTGCAGCCTCCGCTGCAACCTGGGCAGCGAAAGGCGTACTCTTGCGCGAGCCCTTGAAGCCGGCGCCGCCCGAGGTCGCCCACGAAAGCGCATTGCCCTGGCGATCGGTAATGGTGATGATCGTATTGTTGAAAGACGCGTGAATGTGAGCGACTCCCTCCGCCACGTTCTTCCTGATCTTGACTTTCTTGCGAACTTTTACAGCAGTCTTGGCCATAGTCTGGATCTAGCTCCTAATCATTTCTTGCCGGCGATGGGCTTGCGCGGCCCCTTGCGGGTACGCGCATTGGTTCGCGTACGCTGCCCACGCGACGGCAGCCCCTTGCGATGACGAAGACCGCGGTAGCAGCCGAGATCCATCAAGCGCTTGATATTCATCGTGACTTCGCGGCGCAGATCGCCCTCGACCGAGAGCTTTCCGATCTGGTCGCGCAAACGTTCCAGTTCGGCTTCCGTCAAGTCCTTCATCTTTGTGGACCGTGTAACGCCGGCGGCATCACAGATCTTCTGCGCGCGCGGACGCCCGATACCGTAGATCGCGGTAAGCGCAATCTCGGCATGCTGATGGTTCGGTAGGTTTACGCCTGCGATGCGGGCCATCGTTTCACCCCAATTAATCGAAACTTACAGTTATTGCCTTCAACCGACTCACGACTCACGAAAGTGGGTCGCCGCGGTCAACCTTGACGCTGTTTGTGACGCTGATCCGAACAGATCACGCGCACGATGCCATGCCGCCGGACAATCTTGCACTTCCGGCAGATGCGTTTTACAGATGCCAGCACTTTCATGATTAACTCCTGATTCCCCGACAGCCGGGCCAGCCGACCCCACGCCGGATTGTTGCGTCGAGAATCTTCACTTGGCGCGGAAGACGATGCGCGCGCGACTCAGATCGTAAGGAGTGAGTTGCACCGTCACTTTGTCGCCGGGCAGGATCCGAATATAGTGCATGCGCATCTTGCCGGAAATAAACCCCAGCACGACATGCCCATTCTCCAGCTTTACCCTGAACGTAGCGTTGGGAAGGTTTTCAATCACCTCACCCTGCATTTCAATCAAGTCTTCCTTGGCCATCCTATTTCGCCGGTAATCCGGAACCCTTGAAGTTCGCTTTCTTCAAGAGGCTCTCGTACTGGTGTGACATGGCATAGGCCTGAACCTGCGTCATGAAGTCCATGGTCACTACCACAATGATCAGCAGGGAAGTGCCGCCAAAATAAAACGGCACATTCCATTTCAGGATCAGGAATTCCGGTAGCAAGCAAACGATCGTGATATACCCGGCACCGACAAGTGTCAGCCGCATTAGTATTCTGTCGATGTAGCGTGCGGTTTGCTCACCGGGACGAATCCCGGGAACGAAGGCGCCGCTACGCTTCAGATTGTCGGCCGTTTCCCGAGAATTGAAGACGAGCGCCGTGTAGAAGAAGCAGAAAAAGATGATTGCCGCCGCATACAGCATCACGTAGATCGGTTGTCCAGGCGAAAGCGCCCCAGCGATATCCTTGAGCCAGCGCACCGATTCTCCCGAGCCGAACCAACCAGCGATCGTCGCCGGGAACAGGATGATTGACGAGGCGAAGATCGGCGGAATCACCCCCGCCATGTTCAACTTCAACGGCAGGTGCGAACTCTGCCCGCCATAGATTTTGTTACCGACCTGCCGCTTTGCGTAGTTTACGAGAATCTTGCGCTGTCCTCGTTCGACGAACACGACAAACGCGGTGACCACCACGACCAGCAGGCTGATGACGATCGCCGTCAGGGGATGCATGGCACCGGTCCGCACGAGTTCCAGCAGACCACCGATGGCATTGGGAAGTCCAGCGGCAATACCGGCAAAGATGATGATCGATATCCCATTGCCGAGACCACGCTCGGTCACCTGTTCACCGAGCCACATCAGGAACATCGTACCGGTGAGCAGGGTGGTCACCGTCACGAACCGGAACATCATCCCAGGATCGAGCACGAGTCCCGGCTGGGATTCCACAGCCACGGCGATACCGATTCCCTGGAAAAGCGCCAGAAAGACGGTGCCGTAACGCGTGTATTGCGTAATCTTGCGTCGCCCGGCTTCGCCTTCCTTCTTCAGCGCCTCGAGTTGCGGGCTAGCATGCGTCATCAGTTGCATGATGATCGAGGCCGAGATGTAGGGCATGATGCCGAGCGCGAAAATCGTGAAGCGTGAGAGTGCGCCCCCCGAAAACATGTTGAACATGCCGAGGATGCCGCCTTGCTGTTTGTTGAACAGTTCGCTCAGGACCTGCGGATCTATCCCCGGCACCGGAATGTGGGAACCAATCCGGTACACAACCAGAGCCCCCAGGAGGAACCACAGGCGACGTTTCAGATCGCCGAACTTCCCCCCTTTGCTGACCGTAGCTGGACTAGTTGCCAAGAAAGATCACCTCTGTGGACTCGTTATTCAGCAACGCTGCCACCGGCGGCTTCAATCGCCGTACGGGCACCCGCCGTTGCTCCAACGCCCCGGAGAACGACTTTGCGGGTGATCTCGCCCGACAGAACGACTTTCGCCGACAGCGCATGCTGCGTGATCAGGTTCGCTTGCTTCAGCGTCGACAAATCCACCTCCTCCAGCGGCAGGGAATTGAGTTCCGACAGCCGCACCTCCACGTTGAAGGCGTTGGTCAAGGACTTGAAGCCGCGCTTCGGCAAGCGGCGCTGCAACGGCATCTGGCCGCCCTCAAAGCCCACCTTATGGAAACCGCCGGCACGTGACTTTTGACCTTTGTGCCCCCGTCCGCAAGTCTTCCCGAAACCCGAGCCTATGCCACGGCCCAGACGCTTCTTGGCCGGTCTGGAGCCTTCGGCCGGCTCGACAGTATTGAGTTTCATGTCAGCCCTCGCACTTCAGGAGATAGGAAACCTTGTTGATCATCCCGCGCACCGCCGCGGTGTCCTCAAGAGTTGAACTGCTGTTCAGACGACGCAGGCCCAGGCCCCGCACGGTGGCACGGTGCGACTCTTTGGTACCGATCAGGCTTCTGACCAGCGTCACTTTTACTGTCTTTTCGGCCATATCTTATCCCAGGATCTCTTCAACGGTCTTGCCCCGCTTGGCCGCGACTTCGGCTGGCGTGGTCATCGCGCGCAAGCCGTTGATCGTCGCGCGAACGATGTTGTAGGGATTGGTCGAGCCATGCGCCTTGGCTACGACGTTGGCCATCCCCATGACGTCGAAAACGGCGCGCATCGCGCCGCCGGCGATGATTCCCGTACCCTCCGGCGCTGGCTGCATCATCACGCGCGATGCGCCATGATGACCGACTACCGTGTGCTGCAAGGTGCCGTTCTTGAGGCTCACCTTCACCAGATTTCGCCGGGCTTCTTCCATCGCCTTCTGAACCGCCACCGGAACTTCGCGCGACTTGCCCTTACCCATGCCAATCCGACCATCGCCATCGCCCACGACGGTCAACGCCGCGAAACCAAGGATGCGGCCCCCTTTGACTACCTTCGTCACACGGTTGATCGAGATCATCTTCTCGCGCATACCGTCGTCGGGCTTCTCAGCTTGCTGAGGTTTTCTGCTTTGCGGTTTAGCCATTGATTACTCCAGTTCTTTGCGGTCTGATCAGAACTTCAAACCGGCTTCACGGGCGGCATCAGCCAGCGCCTTGATCCGCCCATGGTACTGAAATCCGGCACGGTCAAACGCCACCTGCTCTATCCCGGCCTGCTTGGCGCGCTCCGCGATCAGTTGACCGATCGTTTTCGCCGCCTCGATATTGCCGCCGTTACTCAAGGTCTTGCGCAACCCCGGTTCGAGGGACGAAGCCGCAGCCAGAACCCTGGAACCGCACGCCGAAATCACCTGGGCATAGATGTGGCAGTTGCTGCGGTGAACCGACAGGCGCACGGCCTTGAGTTCGGCGATTTTGGCCCGGGTCTTGCGAGCTCTGCGCAAACGCGCCTGTTTCTTCTCAATCATCTAAGCACCCTTATTTCTTCTTCTTCGTTTCCTTGATCACGACCACTTCGTCGCTATAGCGCACGCCTTTGCCCTTGTAGGGCTCCGGTTTGCGATAAGCACGAACTTCGGCCGCGACCTGACCAACGAGCTGGCGGTCCACTCCCTTGATCACGATCTCGGTCTGCGTCGGCGTCTCGGCACTTATGCCCTTGGGCAACTTGTACGCAACCGGGTGCGAAAAGCCAAGGGTCAGGTTGAGCGTGTCACCCTGCGCCTGTGCCCGGTAGCCCACACCAACCAGATTGAGGCGGCGCTCGAAACCCTTGCTCACGCCGACCACCATATTATTCACCACCGCCCGAACCGTACCTGACAGCGCGTCGGCATTGGCGGCACCTGGCACCGGTTTGCACAGCAGGCTACCCGATTCCTGCTCGACGCAGACCGCCGAGTTACCGGAAAATTCAAGGGTTCCCAGAGGGCCCTTGACAGAGATACGTTCCGTCGTGATGTCTACCGCCACACCGGCCGGGACGACGATTGGGTTCTTAGCAACGCGGGACATGGCTACCCCTTACGCGACGATGCACAGCACTTCGCCGCCGATATGGCTGGCGCGGGCTTTGCGGTCAGTCATCACACCCTTGGGAGTTGACACGATGGCCACTCCAAGTCCGTTCATGACCTGAGGGATGTTGTCAGCCCCCCTGTAGATACGGAGACCCGGCCGCGACACACGGTCGATCCGCTCGATCACTGGCCGGCCAGCGTAATACTTCAGCCCTATCACGAGCAGCGGCTTGCCGCTGTTTTCGCTGACGGCGAAGTCTTCGACATAGCCTTCGTCCTTGAGGACCTGGGCGATGGCAATCTTTACCTTTGAAGACGGCATGGCGACGGAGGCCTTGCTTGCCATCTGGGCATTTCGGATGCGTGTCAGCATGTCGCTGATCGGATCGCTCATACTCATTTCGTTTTCTCCTGCCTACCAGCTAGCCTTGATCATCCCCGGGACCTCGCCCTGCAGCGCGAATTGGCGCAGCTTGCCACGACCCAAACCGAACTTCCGATAGACACCACGAGGGCGACCCGTCATCTCGCAACGGTTACGCAGCCTGACCGGGCTTGAGTTCCTTGGCAGTGACTGCATCTTCAGGCGCGCCTCAAAGCGTTCATCGAGCGGCCGGCTTTCGTCACCGATGATTGCGACCAACTCGGCACGCTTTTTGGCATACTTTTCAACTATCTTGCGCCGCTTTTCACCGCGGTTGATCACAGCGAGTTTCGCCATTTCGTCTCAGTTCCTGAAGGGAAATTTAAACGCGCCAAGCAAGGCACGCGCCTCGGCGTCGGTCTTGGCAGTAGTAGTGACACTGATGTTCATGCCACGCAACGCATCGATCTTGTCGTACTCGATCTCCGGAAAGATGATCTGCTCCTTGAGGCCCATGTTGTAGTTCCCACGGCCGTCAAAGCCTTTCCCCGAAATACCCCGGAAATCACGCACCCGCGGCAGCGCGACGGTAACGAGCCGATCGATGAACTCGAACATACGTGGCCCGCGCAGCGTTACCATGCACCCGATCGGATAGCCGGTGCGGATTTTGAAGCCGGCAATCGACTTGCGAGCCTTGGTAACCACCGGTTTCTGACCGGCAATCTTGGTCAAATCGCCAACGGCGTTGTCGAGCACCTTCTTGTCGGCAACGGCCTCGCCCACACCAATGTTGAGCGTTACCTTGGTGATGCGAGGCACTTCCATTCTCGACTTGTACCCGAACTTCTGGGTCAGCTCGGCGACCACCGTGGTCTTGTAGTAATCCAGCAAACGCGCCATGACTGCTCCTTAGGCCCCCAACACTTCGCCATTCGACTTGAAAAACCGCACCTTCGTGCCATCTCCAAGGGTTTTGAAACCGACGCGGTCGGCCTTCTTGGTCGCCGGGTTGTAGAGCGAAACATTCGAAATGTGCAGCGGCATCTCTTTCTCGATGATCCCGCCGACGACACCCTTTACCGGATTCGGCTTGACATGCTTCTTGACCCGATTGACACCATCAACGAGCACATGTTCGGCGTCTATACGGCGAACCACCGAGCCGCGCTTACCCTTGTCTTTTCCAGCGATGACGACCACATCGTCGCCTTTGCGAATCTTTTCCATGACCTTCCTTACAGCACTTCTGGCGCCAGCGACACGATCTTCATGAAACGGTCGCCGCGCAGTTCGCGCGTTACCGGCCCGAAGATACGGGTACCTATCGGCTCCATCTTGTTATTCAGGAGGACGGCCGCATTGTGGTCGAACTTGACCAGGGAACCGTCGCCACGGCGCACACCTTTGGCGGCACGCACGACCACCGCGCTGTAGACATCGCCTTTCTTGACACGCCCACGCGGCGCTGCATCCTTGATCGTGACCTTGATAATGTCACCGATGCCGGCGTAACGGCGCTTGGAGCCGCCGAGCACCTTGATGCACATCACCGAGCGAGCGCCAGTATTGTCGGCGACGTCGAGAATCGTCTGTACTTGAATCATCTGTCACTCCAACTTGGCCCGCGTTGGCGGTCAGTCTTGGAACCCGTAGGGGTAGGAACGCCCAAGCGTGAAAGGATTACTCGGGCAGGGGAAAGCCGACTATTATAGCGGCCAATAGCAAAAACGCAAGCGTTAGACCGCAACTGCGCGTTCGAGCAAGCGGGTCACGATCCAGGCCTTGGTCTTCGCCAGCGGACGAGACTCCTGAATTTCCACCAGATCACCGGCTTTCGCCTGATTGTCGTCGTTGTGTGCATGGTACTTGCTTGAGCGCACGATGATCTTGTTATACATCGCATGCTTGACGCGACGCTCAACCACGACCGTGACGGTCTTGTCCATCTTGTCACTGACGACGCGCCCTACCAAGGTACGCTTGTTGGTGGTGGTTTCGCTCATTGTTGCACTGCCTTTTCACGAAGAAGCGTGCGTACGCGCGCAATCTGCCGACGCACTTTGCCAATCTGACTGTTGTTCGACAGCTGCTGGGTGGCAAGCTGCATCCGTAGCCCGAACTGGGCCTTCAGCAGCTCCAGGAGCTCCAGATTCAGCTCGTCCACGGTTTTTGCTCTGAGTTCGCTGACTTTCATGATCAACCCACCATACGCGTAACGAAAACCGTCGGAATCGGCAGCTTGGCGGCGGCCAGGGCGAACGCTTCGCGCGCCAAGCCTTCATTGACCCCATCCATCTCGTACAGAACCTTGCCTGGCTTGATCTCGGCAACCCAGTACTCGGGGTTGCCTTTGCCGCTGCCCATCCGGACTTCGGCTGGCTTTTTCGAGATCGGCTTGTCGGGAAAGACACGAATCCAGATACGGCCCCCGCGCTTGATGTGACGGGTCATTGCCCGACGAGCAGCCTCGATCTGTCGGGCGGTCAACCGCCCGCGACCGATCGCCTTGAGGCCGAACTCGCCGAAGCTTACCTTGGCCCCACGCGTCGCGAGCCCGGTGTTGCGACCCTTCTGCTCCTTCCGGTACTTTCTTCTAGCTGGCTGCAGCATCTGTTGTTCCTGCCTTTCTTACTCGTTTCACCGGCGCCTTCGCTTCTCCAGCCACCCCATCCGACTTTACGGCTTCCTCAGCACCATCGATCCGCGCTTTCGGTGGGCGAGCCGGTCTGTCCGTCGTCTCCCCGGGGCGCGCCGTACGCCGCGGCCTGCGCTCATCGGCCGCCGCCTCTGGCGACAGGGCCGCCTGCTCCTGGCGATTCAGGATCTCTCCCTTGAATACCCATACCTTGACGCCGATGAGACCATAGGTGGTCAGCGCCTCCGAGGTCGCATAATCGATGTCGGCGCGCAGCGTGTGCAACGGCACGCGACCCTCGCGATACCATTCGCGGCGTGCGATTTCGGCACCGTTCAGACGACCAGAACTCATGATCTTGATGCCCTGCGCACCCAGACGCATCGCGTTCTGCATCGCGCGCTTCATGGCGCGGCGGAACATGATGCGCTTCTCAAGCTGCTGGGTGATCGAGTCGGCGATCAGTTGGGCATCCAGCTCCGGCTTGCGGATTTCTTCGATGCTCACATGCACCGGAACGCCCATGATCTTTTGCAGGGCGACCCTGAGGTGATCAATCTCCTCGCCCTTCTTGCCGATGACGACGCCCGGGCGGGCGGAGAAGATCGTGACCCGCGCGTTCTTGGCCGGCCGCTCGATCAGGATGCGCCCGACGGACGCATGCTTGAGCTTCTTCTTGAGGTATTCGCGAACCTTGATGTCTTCATTGAGCATGCCGGCAAAGTTCTTCTTGTTGGCATACCAGCGCGACGACCAGTCACGCGTGACCGCCAGACGAAACCCGGCAGGATGAATCTTTTGTCCCATTCTAGTTCCTCAGTTGCCGACGGTCAGAAATACGTGACAGGTCGGCTTGACGATCCGGTTACCGCGACCCTTCGCCCGCGCGGTAAAGCGCTTGAGAACGGTTCCCTTCTCGACGCAGATCGTCTTCACCGTCAGTTCGTCAATGTCAGCACCATCGTTGTGCTCGGCATTGGCGATGGCCGATTCGAGGACCTTCTTGATGATCGCAGCACCCTTCTTGGGGCTGAACGTCAGAATGCTCAGCGCCCTGTCGACCGGCAGGCCGCGTATCTGATCGGCCACCAATCGCCCCTTCTGGCTGGACAGGCGCACGCCGCGCAAGACAGCACGAGTTTCCATATTCATTCCTCTATCTCTTTGCCTTCTTGCCAGCCGTGTGGCCCTTGAAGGTACGAGTCAGCGAAAACTCGCCGAGCTTGTGCCCAACCATGTTCTCGGTCACGTAGACCGGAACGTGTTGCTTGCCGTTATGAACGGCAATGGTAAGACCAACGAAATCCGGCAGCACCGTGGACCGGCGTGACCAAGTCTTGATCGGGCGCTTGTCGCCCGTGGCGCGCACCACGCCCACTTTTTTCAGCAGATGGGCATCGGCAAACGGGCCCTTCTTAACGGAACGTCCCATGGTTCTCTATCCCCTAGCGTTTGTTACTACGGCGCTGCACGATCATCGAAGTCGTGCGCTTGTTGCGACGAGTACGATAGCCTTTGGTCTTGGTACCCCAAGGACTGACCGGGTGCATACCGGACGCTGTCTTGCCCTCGCCACCACCGTGCGGGTGATCGATTGGGTTCATCGCGACGCCACGAACCGTGGGACGAATGCCGCGCCAGCGATTGCCGCCTGCCTTGCCAATCGAGCGCAAGCTGTGCTCTTCGTTACCTACCTCACCGATAGTCGCCCGGCACTCGACGTGCACCCGCCTGATCTCTCCGGAGCGAAGGCGCAGCTGGGCGTGCACGCCCTCCCGGGCCAGCAGCTGCGCCGAGGTGCCTGCTGAACGCGCCAGTTGCGCACCCTTGCCCGGAACCATCTCGACACAGTGGATCGTGGTACCTACCGGGATGTTACGTATCGGCAGGGTGTTACCGACCTTGATCGGCGCCTCCGAACCACTCGCCACCTGCTGCCCGACCACCAGACCCTTGGGAGCGATGATGTAGCGACGCTCCCCATCCGCGTAACAGAGCAAAGCTATCGTCGCGGTACGGTTGGGATCGTATTCGAGGCGCTCCACCTGGGCGGCAACCCCATCTTTGTTACGCTTGAAATCGATCAGCCGATAGTGTTGCTTGTGGCCGCCACCCTTGTGGCGAGTCGTGATGTGTCCATTGTTGTTGCGGCCGGCGTGCTTGGACTGGGACTCGATCAGCCCGGCAACGGGCGCGCCCTTGTGCAACCCCGGAGTGACGACCTTGATGACCGCACGGCGGCCAGGTGAAGTCGGCTTGACTTTGACGAGCGCCATCAGACGACCCCCCCATCGACGAAGTTAATCTCCTGACCGGGCTTGAGGCACACATAGGCCTTCTTCCAGTTCCTGCGCCGGCCCATGACACGACCGAACTTCTTTTGCTTGCCCTTGACGTTGGCAATCTGGACAGATTCCACGGAAACCTTGAACAGCAGTTCGACGGCACCCTTTACTTCGGGCTTGGTTGCGTCGGACGTCACACGAAAGATCACCTGTGAATACTTGTCTGCCACATAGGTGGCCTTTTCGGAGATCTGCGGAGCGAGCAACACCTGCATCAAACGTTGGTGATTCATCCCAGGATCTCCTCAAACTTGGCCAGCGCACCCTTGGTCACCAGCACTTTCGGGAAGTGGATCAGCGACACCGGGTCGGTCTGGCTGACTTCCAGCACCAGCACATTCGGCAGGTTGCGCGCCGCCAGGAAGACGTTTTCGTCAAGATCGTCGGTGATCACGAGCACTGACTCGTAGCCCATATCCTTGATCTTTGCGGCAAACAGCTTCGTCTTCGGAGCAGCTATCGACAGCGTGTCGACAACGGCCAGCCGATCCTGGCGAACAAGCTGCGACAGGATTGCTGCCATGCCGGCGCGATACATCTTGCGGTTCAGTTTCTGGCTGAAGTTCTCGTCCGGTGAACTCGGGAAGACCCGGCCGCCGCCACGCCAGATCGGTGATGAAGACATGCCCGCCCGCGCCCGACCGGTGCCCTTCTGGCGCCACGGCTTCTTGGTCGTGTGCCGCACATCCTGACGATCCTTTTGCGCGCGATTGCCACTACGCGCGTTCGCCTGATAGGCAACGAGGACCTGATGCACCAGCGCCTCGTTGTATTCACGGCCAAACAGTGCGTCGGATGCCTCCAGACGACTGGCTTCCTGGCCTTGCTCATTGATCAGCTTGAGTTCCATTTATGCCCCCGCCTTGACTGCAGGACGCACAATCACATCCGACCCCTTGGAGCCGGGCACTGCGCCCTTGAGCAACAGCAACTGACGATCCACGTCGACCCGAACGACTTCGAGATTTTGCTGCGTGCGCTTGACAGCACCGAGGTGACCAGCCATCTTTTTGCCCGGGAAGACGCGACCGGGGTCTTGCGCCATGCCGGTGGAGCCCAGCGCCTGATGCGAAACCGAGTTGCCGTGCGCGGCGCCCTGTGAAGAAAAGTGGTGCCGCTTGATGCCGCCGGAAAAGCCCTTGCCGATCGTCTTGCCGGTCACGTCGACCTTTTGACCGACCGCAAAGATGGTGACGCTGATTTGGTCGCCAGGCTTGAGCGTGGCGAGTTCGGCAACCGATACAGGAAACTCCTTCAGGACGTGGCCGGCTTCGACACCGGCTTTGGCGAGGTGCCCCGCCAGGGGCTTGCTCACCCGCGACGCGCGACGCTTGCCGAAGGCTACCTGAACGACCGAATAGCCGTCGTTCTGGGGCGTTTTGATCTGGGCAACGCGATTATTGGACACATCGAGCACGGTCACCGGGACACTTATTCCGTCGTCGGTGAAGATGCGCGTCATGCCAACCTTGCGCCCAACAAGGCCTAGACTCATGGTTATTCTCCTCAGACCGGCTACGATTGGCCGGCGAGCGATACTAACAAAAACGGGCAGTGTCAATAGCACAGCTGCCCGACGAAAGGCGGCGATTATAGCCGCTACAACGCCCTTACTGCAACTTAATTTCGACGTCAACGCCCGCTGGCAGGTCAAGCTTCATGAGCGCATCAACAGTCTTGTCGGTGGGATCGATGATGTCCATCAAACGGAGATGGGTACGCATTTCAAACTGGTCGCGCGAACTCTTGTCCACGTGCGGGGAGCGGAGCACGTCGAAGCGCTGAATACGGGTCGGCAACGGCACCGGGCCGCGAACGACTGCACCGGTACGCTTGGCGGTCTCAACAATCTCCTGCGCGGACTGATCGATCAAGCGATAGTCAAAGGCCTTCAGGCGGATTCGGATTTTCTGGCTTTGCATGTCATATTCCAAAGAGCGATGGACGGGGGGGTTCAAGCCCCGCCCGAGGTTTTGCCGACTACTCGATGATCTTGGCCACGACGCCGGCACCAACGGTGCGGCCGCCTTCGCGGATGGCGAAACGCAAGCCCTCCTCCATGGCGATCGGCGAGATCAGTTTGACGGTCATCTGGATGTTGTCGCCCGGCATCACCATCTCGACGCCTTCGGGCATGGCGATCGCGCCGGTCACATCCGTCGTCCGGAAGTAGAACTGCGGGCGATAGTTGTTGAAGAACGGCGTGTGACGACCACCCTCTTCCTTCGACAGCACGTAAACCTCACCCGTGAAGTGCGTGTGCGGCTTGATCGAACCCGGCTTGGCAAGAACCTGGCCACGCTCGACGTCTTCACGCTTGATGCCGCGCAGGAGAACACCGACGTTGTCACCGGCCTGGCCCTGGTCGAGCAGCTTGCGGAACATCTCGACGCCCGTGCAGGTCGTCTTGATCGTCGGCCGAATGCCGACAATCTCGACTTCCTCGCCGACCTTGACCACCCCGCGCTCCACCCGCCCGGTCACCACCGTGCCCCGGCCGGAAATCGAGAAAACGTCCTCCAGCGGCAGCAGGAAGGGCTTGTCCACCGCCCGCTCCGGCGTCGGGATGTACGCATCGAGCGCATCCGCCAGCGCCATCACCGACTGTTCGCCGAGCGCGCCGGTGTCGCCTTCCAGCGCCTTCAGCGCCGAACCCTGGATGATCGGCACATCGTCGCCCGGAAAGTCGTACTTCGACAGCAACTCACGAACCTCCATGTCGACCAGCTCGAGCAGCTCGGCGTCGTCGACCATGTCGCACTTGTTCAGATAGACGATGATGTACGGCACGCCCACCTGCCGCGCCAGCAGAATGTGCTCGCGCGTCTGCGGCATCGGGCCATCCGCCGCCGACACCACCAGGATCGCGCCGTCCATCTGCGCCGCACCGGTAATCATGTTCTTGATGTAGTCCGCGTGACCCGGGCAGTCGACGTGCGCATAGTGCCGCTTCGACGTCTCGTACTCGACGTGCGCCGTGTTGATCGTGATGCCGCGCGCCTTCTCTTCCGGCGCCGCGTCGATCTGGTCGTAGGCCTTCGCCACTCCGCCGAACTTCTTCGCCAGAATGGTCGTGATCGCCGCCGTCAGCGTCGTCTTTCCGTGATCAACGTGCCCAATCGTCCCCACATTCACGTGCGGCTTCGTGCGTTCAAATTTTCCCTTGGCCATCAGCGTATCCTCAGTAACATGGTCATTTCTTGTTGATTACCGCCTCGGCGACGTTCTTCGGCGCTTCGGCGTAGTGCTTGAACTCCATCGAATAGGTCGCGCGACCCTGGGACAGCGAGCGCAGGGTGGTCGAGTAACCGAACATCTCGGCCAGCGGCACCTCGGCCTTGATCGCCTTGATGTTGCCGGGCAGGTCCTCCATACCCTGTACCATGCCCCGGCGGCTCGACAGATCGCCCATCACGTTGCCCATGTAGTCTTCCGGCGTCTCGACCTCGACCGCCATCATCGGCTCCAGCAGAGTCGGCGAGGCCCGCCGCATACCGTCCTTGAAGGCTATGGCGGCGGCCATGCGAAAAGCGTTCTCGTTGGAGTCCACGTCATGGTAGGAGCCTTCGAACAGCGTGAACTTGATGTCGACCACAGGAAAACCGGCCAGTACACCGCTGGTGACCGCATCCTGCAAGCCCTTGTCCACCGCCGGAATATACTCGCGCGGTACGGTGCCCCCCTTGATCGCATCGACGAACTCGTAGCCCTTGCCCGGCTCATTGGGTTCGATCTTCAACCAGACATGACCGTATTGACCACGCCCGCCCGACTGCTTGACAAACTTGCCTTCCTGTTCGACCGATTTCTTGATGCACTCGCGGTAAGCCACCTGCGGCGCACCGACGTTGGCATCGACGCCGAACTCGCGCTTCAGCCGATCGACGATGATCTCGAGGTGCAACTCGCCCATGCCGGAAATGATCGTTTGCCCCGACTCCTCGTCGGTACGCACGCGGAACGACGGATCCTCCTGCGCCAGGCGACCCAGGGCGATACCCATCTTCTCCTGGTCCGGCTTGGTCTTCGGCTCGACAGCCACGTGAATCACCGGCTCGGGGAAGATCATCCGCTCAAGGGTGATCACCGCCGATGGGTCGCACAACGTCTCACCGGTCGTCACCTCCTTGAGGCCGACGCACGCAGCGATGTCGCCAGCCAGCACCTCCTTGATTTCCTCGCGGTTGTTGGCGTGCATCTGCAGCACGCGACCGATACGCTCCTTGCGGCCCTTCGTCGGGTTGTAAATAGTATCGCCCGTCTTCAAGACACCGGAGTAGACCCGGATGAAGGTCAGTTGACCGACGTACGGGTCGGTCATCAGTTTGAAGGCCAGCGCGGAAAACTTGGCATCGTCGGACGCCTCACGCGTAGCGAGTTCGCCGTCTTCCTTTTCTCCGGTCACCGGCGGAATATCGACTGGCGACGGCAGCAGGTCGATCACCGCATCGAGCATGCGTTGCACGCCCTTGTTCTTGAAGGCGGTGCCGCACAGCGCCGGCTGGATCTCGCAGGCAATCGTCCGATCACGCAGACCCTTGATGACCTGAGCTTCGCTCAACTCACCCTGCTCCAGGTAGGCGTCCATCAGCTCTTCCGACGATTCGGCGGCGGCCTCGACCATCTTGCTCCGCCACTCGTCCGCCTCGGCCTGAAGGCTGGCGGGGATGTCGCGATAATCGAACTTCATTCCCAGCGAGGCTTCATCCCAGTAGATGGCCCGCATCTTGATGAGATCGACGACACCTTCGAAGTAGTCTTCCTTACCGATCGGAATGACGATCGGCACCGGATTGGCCTTCAGGCGAATCCGCATCTGGTCGACGACCTTGAAGAAATCTGCGCCCTGACGGTCCATCTTGTTCACGAAGGCAAGCCGCGGCACCTTGTACTTCGTCGCCTGACGCCACACCGTCTCCGACTGCGGTTGCACCCCACCGACGGCACAGTAGATCATGCACGCCCCGTCGAGCACCCGCATGGAACGTTCGACTTCGATCGTGAAGTCAACGTGCCCAGGAGTATCGATGATGTTGATGCGGTGCTCCGGGCGATCAAGCTGCATGCCTTTCCAGAAGCAGGTCGTCGCCGCCGAAGTGATCGTGATTCCGCGCTCCTGCTCCTGAGCCATCCAGTCCATGGTCGCGGCGCCATCGTGCACTTCACCGATCTTGTGGTTGATGCCGGTGTAGAACAGGATACGCTCGGTCGCCGTCGTCTTGCCGGCGTCAATATGCGCGCTGATACCGATGTTCCGGTAACGCTCGATGGGGGTTTTGCGTGCCACGGTAATAAACCTTCACTAAGAAAGAACGATCGTCGTCGGAAGACAGCGATGCTGACGCCTCAGAACCGGAAGTGCGCAAACGCCTTGTTGGCCTCGGCCATACGGTGGACTTCGTCGCGCTTCTTGACGGCGCCGCCGCGGCTCTCGGAAGCCTCGAGCATTTCGGCGGCGAGGCGCTGACCCATCGATTTCTCGGAACGCTTGCGCGCCGACTCGCGCAGCCAACGCATGGCAAGCGCCATCCGACGACTCGGGCGGACCTCGACCGGCACCTGGTAGTTGGCACCACCGACGCGACGGCTCTTCACTTCGACCAGGGGCTTGATGTTGCCTAGCGCCAGACCAAAGACCTCAAGAGGATCCTTGCTGGTCTTGCTGACGATCAGATCAAAGGCACCGTACACGATGCGCTCGGCTACGGACTTCTTCCCGCACTTCATGATCGTATTGACAAACTTCGAAACTTCGACATTGCCAAACTTCGGATCGGGCAGAATATCGCGCTTCGGTACTTCACGACGACGTGGCATAACAACCTCTCATAGTCACAATTCAGTCGAAGGGTCGGGCGACCTTCCCTCCCAGCCGCCCACCAGGAGCGGCCCGTACTCGGACGGGGACTCAGGCAGCCTTCGGCCGCTTCGTGCCATACTTGGAACGGCTCTGCTTGCGCTTCTTGACTCCCTGGGTGTCCAGCGAACCACGCACCGTGTGATAACGAACGCCCGGCAGGTCCTTGACACGGCCACCGCGGATCAGAACGACCGAGTGCTCCTGAAGGTTGTGGCCTTCGCCGCCGATGTACGAGATCACCTCGAAGCCATTCGTCAGTCGTACCTTGCAAACCTTCCGCAGCGCCGAGTTTGGCTTTTTCGGCGTCGTGGTGTACACCCGTGTGCAGACGCCGCGTTTCTGCGGGCAATTCCCCAAGGCCGGCACTTTGCTCTTGCTGCGAATCGCCTCACGAGGCTTGCGCACGAGCTGGTTAATGGTTGGCATGTTCCCACCCCTATGTTCTGTACAGAAACCACCATGGAGACCACGGGGCGTCTGCAAAAAACCAAGGCGGACCAAAGGCCGCCTTGGCGATTTTCACGACAAACCAACGCGGCGTTCGCGTCGGCGACAAAGACCGGCGATTTTAGGGACTAACGGGCTGCAAGTCAACCAACAGGCGCGTCCTGAGCATTCTCTTCGCTGCGCGCCAAGTCCTCTTCCAGCCAGCCGCTTCCCGCTGCGATGTCCTCGCCCGCCGCGTTCTTCTTGCGCGTAGCGTGGTAGGCGAGGCCCGTCCCGGCCGGGATCAGACGACCGACGATGACGTTCTCCTTGAGTCCGCGCAACTCGTCGCGCTTGCCCATGATGGCCGCCTCGGTCAACACCCGCGTCGTTTCCTGGAAGGAGGCCGCGGAAATGAACGAATCGGTCGACAACGAGGCCTTGGTAATCCCCAGCAACACGTGTTCGTAGGTTGCGGGCAGCTTGCCTTCGGCAAGCATCCCGTCATTCTCGTCGAGCAGGTGAGCACGCTCGACTTGCTCACCCTTGATGAACTTGGTGTCTCCGGGGTCGAGCACATTGACGCGCCGCAGCATCTGGCGAACGATCACCTCGATGTGCTTGTCGTTGATCTTCACGCCCTGCAGGCGGTAGACGTCCTGCACTTCATCGGTAATGTAGATGGCCAGCGCCTCGACCCCCAGCAAGCGCAGGATGTCGTGGGGATCGGGCGCACCGTCGACGATCGACTCGCCCTTGTTGACCACCTGGCCGTCGTGCACCAGGACGTGCTTGTCCTTGAGGATCAGGTACTCGTGGGTGATGCCGTCAAGGTCCGTGATCACCAACCGCTGCTTGCCTTTGGTGTCCTTGCCGAAGGAAATGGTGCCGGTGAACTCGGCCAGCATGCCCGCGTCCTTGGGGGTGCGCGCTTCGAAGAGTTCCGCCACACGTGGCAGACCGCCGGTGATGTCTCGCGTCTTGGCCGATTCCTGCGGCAGGCGCGCGAGCACGTCGCCAACGGAAATCTGCTGCCCGTCGAAGACATTGATGATCGCGCCCACCTGGAACGTGATGGTCACCGGGTGATCGCTGCCATGCATCTTCACTTCGTCACCCGCGGGATCGAACAGTCTCACCTGCGGACGCAGGCCCTTGCTCGGAGCCTTGCCGCCCCGCTTCGGATCGATGACGACGAGCGTCGACAGCCCGGTCACCTCGTCGATCTGCTTGGCGACGGTGACGCCTTCCTCGACATTCTCGAACTTCACCAGACCCGAGTACTCGGCGATGATCGGGCGCGTGTGGGGATCCCAACTGGCCAGTCTGGCGCCGGCTTTAACTGCCTGTCCGTCAACGACCTGCAGTGTCGAGCCATAGGGAACCTTGTGCTTCTCCCGTTCGCGACCGTTGTCGTCGGTGATCAGGATCTCGCCGGAGCGCGTGATGACAATCTTCTCGCCCTTGGCACTGGTCACGTAGCGCATCGTGGCGGTGAAGCGGACGACACCGGCACTGCGCGTCTCGACCTGGCTGGCAACTGCGGCACGCGAGGCCGCACCGCCGACGTGGAAGGTGCGCATGGTCAACTGCGTTCCCGGTTCGCCGATGGATTGTGCGGCGATCACGCCAACCGCCTCGCCGACGTTTACCGGCGAACCGCGCCCGAGGTCGCGCCCGTAACACTTGCCGCACAGGCCGTAGCGCGTGTCGCAGGTCAACGGCGTACGCACCTTGACTTCGTCGATGCCGACCTGGTCGATCAGATCACAATGATCCTCACTGATCAGGGTCCCTTGTTCGATGACCGTCTCCTCGGTGTCGGGGTCTACGACGTCCGACGCCGTGACCCGACCGAGAATGCGCTCGCGCAGCGCCTCGATCACTTCACCCCCCTCGATCAGGGCTTTCATGGTGACGCCATTGGTCGTCCCGCAGTCATCCTCGATGACCACCAGATCCTGCGTCACGTCGACCAGTCGGCGCGTCAGGTAACCCGAGTTGGCCGTCTTCAGGGCGGTGTCCGCGAGACCCTTGCGTGCTCCGTGCGTCGAGATGAAGTACTGAAGAACGTTCAGGCCCTCACGGAAGTTGGTCGTGATCGGCGTCTCGATGATCGAGCCGTCCGGCTTGGCCATCAGACCCCGCATGCCCGCCAACTGGCGAATCTGCGCTGCCGAACCACGCGCGCCGGAATCGGCCATCATGAAGATGGAATTGAAGGAATCCTGCTTTTCCTTTTCCCCCTGACGATTGGTCACTTCCACCTGGCCGAGCTGTTCCATCATCACCTTGGCAACCTTGTCGCCGGTGCGGCCCCAGATGTCCACCACCTTGTTGTAACGTTCGCCATTGGTCACCAGACCATTGGTGTACTGGTTCTCGATCTCCTTGACCTCGGCTTCCGCTTCGGCAACGATCTCGCGCTTTTTCGCCGGGACCAGCATATCGTCGGAACAGATCGAAATGCCGGCTCGAGTGGCCAGGCGATAGCCGTTCTGCATCAACTTGTCGGCGAAAACGACGGTCTCCTTGAGACCACAGCGGCGGAAAGCGGCGTTGATCAGCTTCGAGATTTCCTTTTTCTTCAGCGGCTTGTCGATCAGGCTGAAAGGCAGGCCTTTCGGGAGGATCTCCGAGAGCAGCGCGCGGCCGGCCGTAGTGTCGTAGCGCGTCACCTTTTCCTGCCAGCCGCTCTCGCCATCGCGCTCGTATTCGGTGATGCGAACCGAAATGCGGGCGTGCAGGTCAAGCGAACCGGCCTGCATGGCGCGCGTCACTTCCGCGAGATCGGGGAAGAGCATGCCCTCGCCGGTAGCGTTGATGCGCTCCCGCGTGGCGTAATAGAGACCGAGGACGATATCCTGTGAGGGAACGATGATCGGTTCGCCATTTGCCGGCGACAGGACGTTGTTGGAGGCGAGCATCAGCGTCCGTGCCTCCATCTGGGCCTCGAGGGACAAGGGCACGTGCACAGCCATCTGGTCGCCGTCGAAGTCAGCGTTGAAGGCGGCACAGACCAGTGGATGCAACTGGATCGCCTTGCCCTCGATCAGCGTCGGCTCGAAGGCCTGGATGCCAAGGCGGTGCAGCGTCGGCGCGCGGTTGAGCATGATCGGATGCTCGCGAATCACCTCTTCGAGGATATCCCAGACCACCGCTTCCTGCGTCTCGACCATCTTCTTCGCCTGCTTGATGGTCGTCGCCAAGCCCATGACCTCGAGACGGTTGAAAATGAAGGGCTTGAACAACTCGAGCGCCATCAGCTTCGGCAGACCGCACTGGTGCAGCTTGAGTTGCGGCCCAACGACGATCACCGAACGCCCCGAGTAGTCGACGCGCTTGCCGAGCAGGTTCTGGCGGAAACGACCACCCTTGCCCTTGATCATGTCCGCCAGGGACTTGAGGGGGCGCTTGTTGGCACCGGTCATCGCCTTGCCACGCCGGCCGTTGTCGAGCAGCGAGTCCACCGCTTCCTGGAGCATGCGCTTCTCGTTGCGTACGATGATCTCCGGCGCCTTGAGTTCGAGCAGACGCTTCAAGCGGTTGTTGCGGTTGATCACCCGACGATAGAGGTCGTTGAGATCCGAGGTAGCGAAACGTCCGCCGTCGAGCGGCACCAGCGGGCGGAGATCGGGCGGCAAGACCGGTAGCACCTCGAGCACCATCCACTCGGGCTTGATCCCCGACTTCTGGAAGCCTTCGAGAATCTTCAGACGCTTCGAGAATTTCTTGCTCTTGGTCTCCGAGGTGGTCGTCTCGAGCTCCGAGCGCAAACCCTCGACTTCACGTCCGAGATCGATCGAGCGCAACAACTCGCGAATCCCTTCGGCCCCCATGGCGGCGTAGAAGTCGTCGCCATACTCCTCGACCTTGGCCAGGTAGTCATCCTCGGTCAGCAACTGGCCGCGCGCCAGCGGCGTCATGCCCGGATCGAAAACGACGAAGGCCTCGAAATAGAGGACGCGCTCGATGTCGCGCAGTGTCATGTCGAGAACCATGCCCAGCCGACTGGGCAGGCTTTTCAGAAACCAGATATGCGCGACCGGGCTGGCAAGTTCGATATGCGCCATGCGCTCGCGACGAACCTTGGCGAGCGTCACTTCGACGCCGCACTTCTCGCAGATCACACCACGATGCTTGAGCCGCTTGTACTTGCCGCAAAGGCACTCGTAATCCTTGATCGGGCCAAAAATCTTGGCACAGAACAAGCCGTCGCGTTCCGGCTTGAAGGTACGATAGTTGATCGTCTCAGGCTTCTTCACTTCGCCGTAGGACCACGAGCGGATCTTGTCCGGCGATGCGAGACCGATGGTGATCGCATCGAACTGCTCTTCCTGCGTCACCTGTCTGAACAAATCAAGCAGTGCTTTCATCTTTTGCTCCAGTAAGGAGTGAGGCGTCGGGGGCAAATAGCGGCGAGGCGGGTCGGACCAAAACCTTCAGCGCTCACCCCTTGGCAAACAATCAGAAACGTTCGAGATCAATATCGATCGCCAGCGAGCGGATTTCCTTGACCAGTACGTTGAAGGACTCGGGCATGCCGGCGTCGATCTTGTGGTCGCCCTTGACGATGTTCTCGTAGACCTTCGTCCGGCCATTGACGTCGTCGGACTTGACCGTGAGCATTTCCTGCAGCACATAGGAGGCGCCATAGGCTTCCAGCGCCCAGACCTCCATCTCGCCGAAACGCTGGCCGCCGAACTGCGCCTTGCCACCGAGCGGCTGCTGGGTAACCAGCGAGTACGGACCGGTGGAGCGGGCGTGCATCTTGTCATCGACGAGGTGATGAAGCTTCAGCACGTGCATGTAACCCACCGTCACCTGACGCTCGAACTGTTCGCCGGTACGACCATCGTAGAGGGTCATCTGCCCGGATTCCGGCATGCCGGCCAGCGCCAGCATCGACTTGATCTCCGACTCCTTGGCGCCGTCGAAAACCGGGGTCGCAAAGGGAACTCCCGCCTCCAGGTTGCCGGCCATTTCGTTGATCTCGACGTCATTGAGCTGGTCGAGGTCTTCGGACTTGCCGGTGCCGTTGTAGATCTGCTCGAGGAATCCACGCACCTCGTTGGCGTTGGCCTGTCGGCTGAGCATCTCGCCGATCTTGATGCCGAGGCCCTTGGCGGCCAGTCCGAGGTGCACCTCGAGAATCTGGCCGACGTTCATCCGCGAAGGAACGCCAAGCGGATTGAGGACGATATCGACCGGCCGGCCGTCGGCCATGTAAGGCATGTCCTCCACCGGCACGATACGTGAGACGACGCCCTTGTTACCATGCCGTCCGGCCATCTTGTCACCCGCCTGCAGGCGGCGCTTGACGGCGACATAGACCTTGACCATCTTCTGCACGCCCGGCGGCAGTTCGTCGCCCTGGGTCAGCTTTTTGCGCTTCTCCTCAAAGGCAATATCGAAGCCCTTGCGGGTCTGTTCCAGGCCCTCGCGCAGCGATTCCAGCTGATGGGCAACTTCTTCGTCGGCCATCCGGATGTCGAACCAGTGATGCGGCTCGATGCCGTCGAGATACTCCTGCACGACCAGCGTACCCTTCGCCAGTCGCTTCGGCCCGCCGTTGGCCGGCTTGCCGACGATCAGTCGCTCGACGCGGGCAAAGGCATCGCGCTCGACGATCCGCAGTTGGTCGGCCAGATCGAGTTTGTAGCTGCGCAAGTGGTCGTCGATGATCGACTGCGCGCGCTTGTCGCGCTCGATCCCCTCGCGCGTGAACACCTGGACGTCGATGACCGTACCGGCGATTCCCGACTGCACGCGTAGCGAGGTATCCTTGACGTCCGACGCCTTCTCGCCAAAGATCGCCCGCAGGAGCTTCTCTTCCGGCGTCAGTTGCGTCTCGCCCTTCGGCGTCACTTTGCCGACGAGAACGTCGCCGGCTTCGACTTCGGCGCCAATATAGACAATTCCGGATTCATCGAGACGCGACAGTTGCGACTCGCCAAGAGAAGCGATGTCGCGGGTGATCTCCTCCGGACCCAACTTCGTGTCGCGGGCGACCACCGTCAGTTCCTCGATGTGAATCGAGGTGAAACGGTCCTGCGCCACGACGCGCTCCGAGATCAGGATCGAATCCTCGAAGTTGTAACCGTTCCACGGCATGAACGCGACCAGCATATTCTGGCCGAGGGCCAGCTCACCCTTGTCGGTCGACGCGCCGTCAGCGACCACATCACCGCGCGCGATCAGATCGCCAACGCGGACCAGCGGCCGCTGGTTGATATTGGTGTTCTGATTGGAGCGGGTGTACTTGACGAGGTTGTAGATGTCGACACCGACTTCACCGGGTCCTGTCTCATCGTCGTTGACGCGCACCACGACGCGCGAGGCGTCGACGTAGTCCACCTTGCCGCCACGTTTGGCCTGCACCGCCGTGCCCGAGTCGACGGCAACCGTACGCTCGATGCCGGTGCCGACTAGCGGCTTCTCCGGGCGTAGGCAAGGAACCGCCTGGCGTTGCATGTTGGCACCCATCAGGGCACGGTTCGCGTCGTCGTGCTCGAGGAAGGGAATCAGCGACGCCGCCACCGACACGATCTGGCTCGGCGCTACATCCATGTACTGCACACGCGCCGGTTCGGCGAGGATCGTTTCACCCTTCTCCCGACAGGTCACCAGCTGATCCATCAACACCCCACCCTCGCCCAGATCCGAGTTGGCCTGGGCAATGATGTAGGCCCCCTCTTCGATCGCCGAGAGGTACTCGATCTGATCGCTGACTCGACCATCCGCCACCTTCCGGTAGGGAGTCTCGAGGAAACCATACTCATTGGTGCGCGCGAACAGCGCCAGCGAGTTGATGAGGCCGATGTTCGGACCCTCCGGCGTCTCGATCGGGCAAACTCGGCCGTAGTGCGTCGGGTGTACGTCGCGCACTTCGAAGCCGGCACGCTCGCGCGTCAAGCCGCCCGGACCGAGGGCCGAAACGCGACGCTTGTGGGTGATTTCCGACAACGGGTTGGTCTGGTCCATGAACTGCGACAACTGGCTGGATCCGAAGAACTCGCGGACGGCAGCGCTGATCGGCTTGGCGTTGATCAGATCGTGCGGCATCAGATTGTCCGACTCGGCCTGCGACAGGCGCTCCTTCACCGCCCGCTCGACGCGCACCAGACCCGCCCGGAACTGATTCTCCGCCAGTTCGCCCACCGAGCGAACGCGCCGATTGCCGAGGTGGTCGATATCATCGATTTCACCCCGTCCGTTGCGCAGTTCGACGAGGAGTTTGATCACCTCGACGATGTCGCGCGGCGACAGCGTCAGTTGTTCGCGCACCTCGCCGGTGGCACCCATGGCCTTCAACTGCTCGAACAGGGTTACGGCAGCCTCTTGGGTGAGGTTTTCGGCAACTGCGCGCGGCCCGTAGCTCAATTCGGCCATGACCTGGTCGACCACAGGCACCGAGTCACTCACCACTTCATTGACCAGTTTGACGAGACCTTCGCGCTTCGACGGCACATGCTTGAGCATGACCTTGTGCTCGACGACGGCCTTGCGGCCGACTCGCCGGTTGAACTTCATGCGGCCGACGGCGGAGAGATCGTAACGATCGTCAGAGTAGAACAGGCCATTGAAGAGGATCTCGACGGCTTCTTCGGTTGGCGGTTCACCCGGTCGCATCATGCGGTAGATGGCGATGCGTGCCGCCTGTCGGGTTGCCGTTTCGTCCGTACGCAGCGTCTGCGAAATGAAGCCGCCCCGATCGAGGTCGTTGATGTAGAGGGTCTGCAAGGTCGCCACACCGGCTTCGACAAGCTTCGCCAGCAAGCCTTCGGTGATCTCTTCGTTGGCATTGGCCAGGATCTCGCCGGTGTTCTGATCGACGATTTCCTCGGCAACCACCCGACCGATCAGGAAGTCATCCGGCACCGCGACCTGTTTGATACCCGCGGCATCCAGTTCGCGGATGTGCTTGGCAGTAATGCGCTTGTCCTTGGCGATGATCAGCTTCCCGGACGGGTCGTTGAAGTCGAAGCGAGCCACTTCGCCACGCAGACGCTCGGGAACGAGCGCAAACTCGATGATCTTCCCGCCGACATGGAAGGTGTCGAACTCGAAGAACTCACGCAGGATCCGTTGCGGCGTCAAACCGATGGCTTTCAGCAGCGAGGTCACCGGCATCTTGCGGCGCCGGTCGACACGGAAGAAGAGCAGGTCCTTCGGATCGAACTCGAAATCCAGCCACGAACCGCGATAGGGAATCACGCGTGCGGAGAAGAGCAGCTTGCCCGAACTGTGCGTCTTGCCCCGGTCGTGCTCGAAGAACACTCCCGGCGAGCGGTGAAGCTGCGAGACGATGACTCGCTCGGTACCATTGATGACGAAGGAACCCGTGGAGGTCATCAAGGGAATCTCGCCCATGTAGACTTCCTGCTCCTTGACTTCCTTGATGGTGTCGGGCGTCTCGCGATCGAGAATGACCAGACGCACCTTGGCGCGCAGAGCCGAGGCGAAGGTCAGGCCGCGCTGCTGGCACTCGGTGACGTCGAAAGCCGGGTCGGAAAGCGCGTAACTGACAAACTCGAGGCGCGCGTTGCCACTGTGACTGACGATCGGAAAGATCGAGGAAAACGCCGCCTGCAGACCCTGGTTCCTGCGCTGCGCCACCGGCACGTTGGCCTGCAGGAAAGCAGTGAAGGACTCGAGCTGGGTGGCCAGCAAGAACGGCACGTCAAGAACGCTGGCGCGCTTGGCGAAGCTCTTGCGGATACGCTTTTTCTCGGTGTATGAGTAGGTCATGGTCGCTCCGAACTCAGAAGGCAAATCCTCTAGCATGCACCGGCGACAGTCGCAAGACCCGCCGGACCGCAACGGACAAACGCAATACGATTAGGACAGCAAGGAGCAGGCCGGTGGCGACTCTGCTCGGGCTACTCATCATTGCGTTTGCACGCTGCTCAGCCTGGCGTCCGGGAAGTGGGAAGACGCAAAGCTGTTTCCGGAAAAGCACAAAAGGGCTGACAGCCGAAAGGCTGTCAGCCCAGCTTGTGTGACCGGAACTACTTGACCTCGACCTTGGCTCCAGCATCCTCGAGCAGCTTTCTGAGGGCTTCGGCATCGGCCTTGGAGATGGCCTCCTTGACGGCCTTCGGTGCCCCGTCGACAAGATCCTTCGCTTCCTTGAGACCAAGACCGGTAGCCGCGCGAACGACCTTGATGGTCTCGACCTTCTTCTCCCCTGCCGCCATCAGCATGACGGTAAACTCGGTCTGCTCCTCGACGACCGGGGCAGCCGCACCGGGCGCAGCCACCGCCATGGAGGCGGCGGAGACCCCGAACTTCTCTTCGAACGCCTTGACCAGATCGTTCAATTGCATGACCGTCATCGAACCGACGGCTTCGAGGATGTCTTCTTGGGTAATAGCCATAATCAGTAAACTCCTAAATCTTTAGACTCGTAAGAACCGACAGCGCGATCAGGCAACTGCTTCTTCTCGTTGTTTGGCGAGAGCCGCGAGCGCACAGGCAAAACCGGTCACCGGCGCCTGCATGATGCCAAGCAACTGGCCAAGCAGTTCGTCGCGACTCGGAATCGAGGCCAGCGCCTGCACACCGGCCTTGTCCAGGACGTCGCCGGAATAACTGCCGGCCCTGAGGATCAGCTTGTCATTCGTTTTTGCGAAATCGTTGAGCACTTTCGCCGCCGCAACCGGATCCTCCGAGATGCTGTAAATCAGCGGCCCGGTCATGTGCTCGCCCAGACTGGCGAACACACTCCCTTCAACCGCTCGCCGCACCAGGGTGTTCTTCAGCACGCGCAGGTAAACACCCGAGGCGCGAGCCTGCGCGCGCAGACGCGTCAGATGAGCCACCGGCATGCCGGCGTACTCAGCCACGACGATCGTCTGGGCACTGGCGATCTTTGCCGACACCTCAGCCACGACGGCTTTCTTTTCTTCAAGATTGAGACCCACAGGCCCTTCCTCCAATCAAGTCAACACACGGCGCTTCCGGCAGGAAGCGCCGCACCCACGGCGACCTGGATCAGGGCTGGCAGCATGACGCTCGTCGCTGCAAAATCCTTTTCGGGGCGCACCGTCTACGCAGGCCGCTTGCACACTTAAGTCCAAGGCAACCGCCCTCGACACCTGCGGTCTTTGACGATCTGCCGGCACGGCCGGATGGCACCGTCGACAGCCCAACAAAGTTCCTTGCCGGACCGCTCTCATGGCAAGAGCGATCCGCTAATGCTCACTACAACGTGGTCGAATCCACGCGAATGCCCGGACCCATCGTGCTCGACAGCGCGATCCGGCGCACATACTGACCTTTGGACGTCGCCGGCTTGGCCTTGATCAGGGCATCGACCAGCGCCTTGACGTTGATCGCCAACTGATCGACTTCGAACGAGGCGCGGCCTACCGTGCTATGAATGATGCCGCCCTTGTCCGTGCGGTACTGCACCTGACCCGCCTTGGCGTTCTTGACGGCGGTCGCCACATCCATGGTCACCGTGCCGACCTTCGGGTTCGGCATCAAACCGCGCGGCCCGAGAATCTGACCGAGTTGTCCGACTACTCGCATCGCGTCGGGGGTGGCAATCACGCGATCAAAGTTGATCACTCCGGACTTGATCTCGGCGGCCAAATCCTCGAAGCCGACGATATCGGCGCCCGCTTCCCGGGCCGCCGCCGCCTTCTCGCCCTGCGCGAAGACGGCCACGCGGACCGTCTTGCCGGTACCGGCCGGCAGCACCACCGAACCACGAACGATCTGATCCGACTTGCGCGGATCGACACCCAGGCAGACGGCAACATCGATCGATTCGTCGAACTTGGCAGTCGCCAGTTCCTTGGCCAACTTCAGCGCATCGACCAGTGCAAAGCTGCTGTTGCGATCGGTTTTTCCCTTGAAGGCCTTTTGACGCTTGCTGATGGTTGCCATCTCAGAGGCCCTCCACCGTGACGCCCATCGTGTACGCGCTGCCGGCGATCGTGCGCACGGCAGCCTCCAGATCAGCAGCGGTGAGATCGGGCATTTTCTGCGTGGCAATCGCTTCGCACTGGGCACGCGTCAGCGTACCCACCTTGACGGTATGAGGTTTGGCACTGCCCTTCTGGATACCGATCGCCTTCTTGATCAGAACCGTTGCCGGTGGCGTCTTCATGATGAAGGTGAAACTCTTGTCCGCGAAGGCGGTAATCACCACAGGAATCGGCAGACCCGGCTCCAGCCCTTGCGTCTGGGCGTTGAAGGTCTTGCAGAATTCCATGATGTTCAGACCGCGCTGGCCCAGCGCCGGTCCGATCGGCGGCGAAGGGTTGGCCTTGCCCGCCGGCACTTGCAACTTGATATAGCCGATGATTTTCTTTGCCACGATGCAACTCCTCTAGACGGGTGCAAACGCGCTCTCGAGAGCGCTCCCCAAACGACAAACGCGGCCCGGGAGCCGCCCTACTGCGGTACGCCAAGAAAGCTTGCACGCACCGCGCTGATTATTCAGGGTCAGGCCTTCTCGACCTGGGCAAACTCCAGTTCAACCGGCGTCGGACGGCCGAAAATGGTCACCGACACGCGCAGACGATTCTTCTCGTAGTTCACTTGCTCGACGGCGCCATGGAAATCGGTGAACGGGCCATCCTTGACACGGACTACCTCGCCCGGCTCGAAAAGAACCTTCGGACGCGGCTTGTCCACGCCTTCCTGCATCTGCTGCATGATCTTGGCGACTTCCTTCTCGGAAATCGGCGACGGCTTGTTGGCAGTACCGCCGACAAACCCGGTCACTTTCGGAGTGCTCTTGACGAGGTGCCAGGAGTCGTCGTTCATTTCCATTTCCACGAGCACGTAGCCGGGGAAGAACTTGCGTTCGGAAATGCTCTTTTGCCCCATCTTGAGCTCGACAACCTCCTCCACGGGGACCAGGATGCGACCAAAGGACTCCTCCATGCCCTGGCGCTGTATACGTTCCAGGAGGGCGCGCTGCACGCTCTTCTCGAAACCAGAATAGGCGTGTACGACGTACCAGCGCATGCTCATGTTTTTCTCCACCCCAGCACCAGATCGTACAGAACCCACTCGAGACCCTTGTCGGTCAGCCACAGGAAGAGAGCCATCACCACCACGAAGGCAAACACCAGACCCGTGGTCTGCATGGTTTCCTTGCGCGAAGGCCAGACAACCTTCTTGGCTTCGGTCGACGCCTCTTTCGCGAAGCCGAAGAACAGGCGGCCCTGCTCGGTCTGCCAGGCAACGGCGGCGGCCAGGCCGGTACCGGCGAGAACAGCGAGGACGCGCAGGATCATCGCCTGCCCGGCGAGAAGGTAGAAGCCAGCAATGCCGGCCGCAAGCAGCAATACCGCCAACGCAAACTTGAACTTATCGGCCATGGGGTCCGCAATGATTGTTGATGGCAGGGGCAGAGGGAATCGAACCCCCAACCTTCGGTTTTGGAGACCGACGCTCTGCCAGTTGAGCTATGCCCCTGCGGCAGAGACTGTGGTGGCTCCGCGAACGGAGCCACCACGAAGCCTGAAAGGAACTACTCGATGATCTTGGCCACGACGCCGGCACCGACGGTGCGGCCGCCTTCGCGGATGGCGAAACGCAAGCCCTCCTCCATGGCGATCGGCGAGATCAGTTTGACGGTCATCTGGATGTTGTCGCCCGGCATCACCATCTCGACGCCTTCGGGCATGGCGATCGCGCCGGTCACATCCGTCGTCCGGAAGTAGAACTGCGGGCGATAGTTGTTGAAGAACGGCGTGTGACGACCACCCTCTTCCTTCGACAGCACGTAAACCTCACCCGTGAAGTGCGTGTGCGGCTTGATCGAACCCGGCTTGGCAAGAACCTGGCCACGCTCGACGTCTTCACGCTTGATGCCGCGCAGGAGAACACCGACGTTGTCACCGGCCTGGCCCTGGTCGAGCAGCTTGCGGAACATCTCGACGCCCGTGCAGGTCGTCTTGATCGTCGGCCGAATGCCGACAATCTCGACTTCCTCGCCGACCTTGACCACCCCGCGCTCCACCCGCCCGGTCACCACCGTGCCCCGGCCGGAAATCGAGAAAACGTCCTCCAGCGGCAGCAGGAAGGGCTTGTCCACCGCCCGCTCCGGCGTCGGGATGTACGCATCGAGCGCATCCGCCAGCGCCATCACCGACTGTTCGCCGAGCGCGCCGGTGTCGCCTTCCAGCGCCTTCAGCGCCGAACCCTGGATGATCGGCACATCGTCGCCCGGAAAGTCGTACTTCGACAGCAACTCACGAACCTCCATGTCGACCAGCTCGAGCAGCTCGGCGTCGTCGACCATGTCGCACTTGTTCAGATAGACGATGATGTACGGCACGCCCACCTGCCGCGCCAGCAGAATGTGCTCGCGCGTCTGCGGCATCGGGCCATCCGCCGCCGACACCACCAGGATCGCGCCGTCCATCTGCGCCGCACCGGTAATCATGTTCTTGATGTAGTCCGCGTGACCCGGGCAGTCGACGTGCGCATAGTGCCGCTTCGACGTCTCGTACTCGACGTGCGCCGTGTTGATCGTGATGCCGCGCGCCTTCTCTTCCGGCGCCGCGTCGATCTGGTCGTAGGCCTTCGCCACTCCGCCGAACTTCTTCGCCAGAATGGTCGTGATCGCCGCCGTCAGCGTCGTCTTTCCGTGATCAACGTGCCCAATCGTCCCCACATTCACGTGCGGCTTCGTACGTTCAAATTTTCCCTTGGCCATTACCGGTACCTCAAGACGTTAAAGTTAAATAATGAATCTGCAGCACCAAACGGTGGTGCCCATGGACAGAATTGAACTGTCGACCTCTCCCTTACCAAGGGAGTGCTCTACCGCTGAGCTACATGGGCGTCGTTCGAGAAGCCTGAAGCAATCTTGCGGCCGCTACGTGGAGCGGGTGAAGGGAATCGAACCCTCGTCATAAGCTTGGAAGGCTTCAGCTCTACCATTGAGCTACACCCGCAAAACCATTACCCGTACACGCCTGAAAAACGTAACCAACAGCGGCGATTTTGGTGGAGGGAGAAGGATTCGAACCTTCGAAGGCAGAGCCGTCAGATTTACAGTCTGATCCCGTTGGCCACTTGGGTATCCCTCCAACTAAGAACCCTCGATTCTGACGCCCTTGGGCCGAGCTGTCAAACGATTTTTGGAGCCGGGCAGTATTCTAGCGCACAAGACCGAGCCCGCCCCAGCTTTTTCGACACCCTCCGACAGACAACGCCGTAGAATCGGGCAGCTGCCCGCACGCGAATCGCCCTGAGAGGAGCCAGAGACCATGATGAGCGTCCCGTCGCCTACCCACCGGCCACTATCCGGAGAAGTCGCATCGCTGCTCAGTGAGCGAGCCGGCTCGCGCTTTTCGCAAGGCGACTCGATCCGCCTCCAGCACGGGCGCGACGAGTCGATTCATGAGCCGGCCCTGCCGGATGGCGTCCTGCTCGCCGAGAGCACGCAGGAAGTTGCCGAGGTGGCGGCCCTCTGCCATCGTCATCGCGTGCCGATGATTGCCTACGGCACGGGCAGTTCGGTCGAAGGACAGGTTCTGGCGATTCACGGCGGCCTGACCATCAGTCTCGCCGGGATGAACAGGATCCTCGCCGTGCACGCCGACGATCTCGACGCGACGGTCGAGGCCGGGGTTACCCGCCTGCAGCTCAACGCTGCGCTCAAGGGGAGCGGCCTGTTCTTCCCGATCGACCCCGGTGCAGATGCCTCGCTCGGCGGCATGGCGGCGACGCGTGCCTCGGGAACCAACGCCGTGCGTTACGGAACGATGCGCGACAACGTCCTCGGCATGACCGTCGTCCTGGCTGACGGTCGCATCATCCAGACCGGTGGCCGGGCGCGCAAGTCCTCGGCCGGGTACGACCTGACACGCCTGCTGATCGGATCGGAAGGCACGCTCGGCATCATCACCGAACTGACGGTCAAGCTCCACCCGATCCCGGAAGCGATGTCCGCGGCGGTCTGCGTGTTCGCCGACATCGATGCGGCGGTCAAGGCCGTGATCCAGACGATCCAGCTCGGCGTTCCCGTGGCGCGCGTCGAGTTGCTCGATGCGCTGACCCTGTCGGCCGTCAATCGCCACAGCCATACGGCGCTGAAGGAACTGCCGACGCTCTTCTTCGAGTTCCACGGCAGCCCCGCTGCGGTCGGCGAACAGGCACAGACCGTGCAGGAAATCGCCGGCGCCCTCGGCGGCCAGGATTTCGAGTGGGCGACGCGCAGCGAAGAGCGCAGCCGCCTGTGGCAGGCGCGGCACGCCGCGTACTTTGCCTGCCTGCGCCTGAAACCGGGTTGCCGCGCCTTTCCGACCGACGTCTGCGTGCCGATTTCGCGTCTCGCCGAGTGCATCCAGCGCACCAACGAAGACATCGCCCAGGTAGCCATCCCGATCGCCCTCTTCGGTCATGTCGGCGACGGCAACTTTCATCTGGTCGTCCTGGTTGACCCGGCCAACCCGCGAGACCTGCAGGAGGCCGAGTGGATCAACGAACGCGTCGTCGAGCGTGCCCTGCAGATGTCCGGAACCTGTACCGGCGAACACGGCATCGGCATCGGCAAGACCCGCTTCATGCTACGCGAGCACGGTGCCGACGCGGTGGCGGTGATGCGGGCGATCAAGGCGGCGCTCGACCCGCACGACCTGCTCAATCCCGGCAAGATACTGCCCGCAGGCTGAGCACCACGGCCCAGCCGGCACCGCGCAACCTCGGCGCACGGCAGCGGTCAGACGGGTTGTCGGCTCACCGGGAACCCACGAAAAGCGGCAGAGGCGTTGACAACTACGGAGGAGAAGCAATGAGCGATCTCGCGACCACGCTCGACAGCCGCTACACGGCCACCTCGGGACGCGTCTTCCTGACCGGTACACAAGCCCTCGTTCGCCTGCCGATGCTGCAGCGCCTGCGCGACGAGGCCGCCGGACTGAACACCGCCGGCTTCGTCTCGGGCTACCGTGGCAGCCCACTCGGCGGGCTCGATCAGGCGCTCTGGAAAGCCAGGCAACACCTCGACGCCCAGCGCATCGTCTTCCAGCCGGCGGTCAACGAAGATCTCGCGGCGACCGCGGTGTGGGGAACGCAGCAGCTCAATCTGTTTCCGGGAGCCCGCTACGACGGCGTCTTCGCCATGTGGTACGGCAAGGGCCCAGGCGTCGATCGCTGCGGCGACGTTTTCCGGCACGCCAACGCAGCCGGCACGGCCAGGTACGGCGGTGTTCTGGTGATCGCCGGCGACGACCACGCGGCCAAGTCGTCGACGCTGCCACACCAGACCGAGCACGTCTTCAAGGCAGTGATGATGCCCGTACTCTACCCGGCCAACGTCCAGGAGTATCTCGACTACGGCCTGCACGGCTGGGCGATGAGCCGCTACTCGGGCTGCTGGGTGGTGATGAAAGCCCTGGCCGATACGGTGGAGACGTCGGCCTCGGTGGCGATTGACCCGCTGTCGACGGTGATCCGCCTGCCCGACGACTTCGCGATGCCGGAGAACGATGCGCACGGACTCAACATCCGCTGGCCCGACCCGCCGCTGCAACAGGAAGCCCGCCTGCTCAACCGCAAGCTCTATGCGGCGCTCGCCTATTGCCGCGCCAACCAGCTCAACCGCATCGTCATCGACAGCGCCGACCCGGCGTCGCCTGCCCGTCTCGGAATCATCACCGCCGGCAAGGCCTACCTCGACGTGCGCCAGGCCTTGACCGAACTCGGCATCGACGACGAGCTGGCCGCGCGCATCGGCATTCGCCTGTACAAGGTCGGCATGGTCTGGCCGCTCGAGGCCGACGGCGTCCGCCGTTTCGCCGAGGGGCTCGAAGAGATCCTCGTCGTCGAGGAGAAACGGCAACTGATCGAGTACCAGCTCAAGGAGGAACTCTACAACTGGCGCGAGGACGTCCGGCCACGCGTCGTCGGCAAGTTCGACGAGAAGGGCGAGTGGTCGCTGCTGCCCACCGGCAGCGGCCACCTGACGCACGGCGACTGGCTGCTGCCCGCTGCCGGCGAACTGTCGGTCGCCCAGGTCGCGCGCGCGCTGGCCTCCCGCATCGACCGCTTCTTCACGTCGCCGGCGATCGTCGAACGGCTGGCGCTGCTCGAAGCCAAGCAGAACAGCCCGACGACGCCCGCGCCGAGCACCGCCCCGACCGGCGCGGCAGCGCTGGCGACGATTCAGCGCACGCCCTACTTCTGTTCCGGCTGCCCGCACAACACCTCGACGCGCGTCCCCGAAGGCTCGCGCGCCGTCGCCGGCATCGGCTGCCATTACATGGTCACCTGGATGGACCGCAGCACGGCCACCTTCACGCATATGGGTGGCGAAGGCGTCACCTGGGTCGGCCAGGCGCCGTTCACCGACGTCAAGCACATCTTCGCCAACCTCGGCGACGGCACCTACTTTCACTCCGGGCTGCTGGCCATCCGCCAATCGGTCGCCGCCGGAGTCTCGATCACCTACAAGATCCTCTACAACGACGCCGTCGCGATGACCGGTGGCCAGCCGGTGGACGGCAGCCTGAGCGTCCCGCAGCTCACCCGGCAACTCGAAGCCGAGGGGATCAGCAAGATCGTCATCGTCACCGACGAACCCGCCAAGTACGAGGGTGTGCGTGGCCTGGCTCCGCATACGCCGATCCACCACCGCGACCAGCTCGATGCGGTTCAGCGCGACCTGCGCGAACATCGCGGCGTCTCGGTGCTCATCTACGACCAGACCTGCGCCACCGAGAAGCGCCGTCGCCGCAAGCGCGGCAAGCTCGCCGACCCGGCGCGGCGGGTATTCATCAACCCGGCCGTCTGCGAAGGATGCGGCGACTGTGGTGTGCAATCGAACTGCCTGTCGGTGATACCGGTCGAGACCGAGTTCGGTCGCAAGCGCGCGATCGACCAGTCGTCGTGCAACAAGGATTTCTCCTGCGTCAATGGCTTCTGTCCGAGCTTCGTCAGCGTCGAAGGCGGCAGACTGCGCGCCGGCCGCGCCATCGCCACCGACGATGGCGCCTCGGCCAGCGCTTTCGACGACGCGTTTGCCACCGCTTTTGCCAAGCTTCCCGACCCCGTACTCGCCGACACCCGGCACCCCTTCAACATCCTGATCACTGGCGTCGGCGGTACCGGCGTCGTCACTCTCGGCGCCCTGCTCGGCATGGCCGCGCACCTCGACGGCAAGGGCGTCTCGGTTCTCGACATGACCGGCCTGGCGCAGAAATTCGGCGCCGTCTTTTCGCACCTGCGCATTGCCGACCGACCCGAGGACTTGCATGCCGCGCGCATCGCCACCGGCGAAGCGCACGCCGTGATCGGCGGCGACCTCGTGGTCACCGCCGGCGCCGAAGCCCTGTCGAAGGTTCTTGCCGGCAAGACGCGGGCAGTCGTCAACGTCGCCGCAACACCGACCGCCGAATTCACGCACAACCCCGACTGGCAGTTTCCGCAGCAGGCGATGCAGGCCCGCGTCGACGAAGCCTGCGGCGCCGGCCGGACGCTATTCCTCGACACCGCCGAGATGGCCCGCCGCCTGATGGGCGACGCGCTCTACGGCAACCTGTTCCTGCTCGGCGTCGCCTGGCAACGCGGACTGGTGCCGCTCTCGCTGGCAGCGATCGACCAGTCCATCGAACTCAACGGCGCCGCCGTCGAGAAGAACCGCCAGGCCTTTCTCTGGGGCCGGCGCGCCGCGCACGACCCGGAAGCCGTCCGCCGCCTGCTGCAACCGGCGGGCACGCCGACGGCGCGGCCGATCTCGCGTAGCCTCGACGAGACGATCGAGCGCCGCGTCGAAACCCTCACCGCGTATCAGGACGCACGCTACGCCGAACGCTACCGCACACTGGTCGAGCGCGTCCGCGCTGCCGAAGCGCCCCTGCAATCGACAGCGTTGACCGAAGCCGTCGCCCGCGCCTACTGCAAGCTGCTGGCGGTCAAGGACGAGTACGAAGTCGCGCGACTGCATGCCGATCCGGCATTCCGCCGGCAGTTGTGCGAAGCCTTCGAAGGCAACTTCAGCCTGCGCTTCCATCTCGCGCCGCCGCTGCTCGCCCGGCCGGATCCGCAGACAGGCAGAATCCGCAAACGCAGCTACGGCGCCTGGATGATGACCGCGTTCACCTGCTTGAGCCGGCTCAAGGGCCTGCGCGGCACGCTCCTCGACCCCTTCGGCAGGACCGAGGAAAGGCGCATGGAACGGCAACTGATCACCGACTACGAGGCCGATATCGAACTGATCCTGGCGCAACTCAAACCCGAAACGCTGGCCGGCGCCATCGAACTGGCGAGCGTGCCGGAGCAGATTCGAGGCTTCGGGCACGTCAAGGCGGCGTCGGTGCTGCAGGCCCGCGCCAGACGCGACGCGCTGCGCCAGCAACTGCGCGCGCCGGCCGGCGGCCAGGAAAACGCGGCGTGAGCGAGCGTCGGAGCGCCATCGCCCCATAGGTCGGGCCAGGCCGCAGGCCGTAACCCGACAACCCCCGCAACCACGTCGAGCTACGCTGCGTTAACCCGATCCACGACGCTGGTCTTTCGGCAGCAGGCTCGCGCGCAGTAAGAAGCGGTCGGGTCGGCCGGGCAAAGGAACGAAGCCGAAATGTGTGTAGAACGCAGCGGCGGCTTGATCCTTGGCATCGACGACAATGCCGGCGACGGCCAGCACCGCACCGGCCTGCACGACTTTCGCGCAGGCGTCGGCCAGCAGAATTGACCCCAGGCCCTTTCCCTGAAACTGCGTATCGACGGCAAGCCGACCTATCAGGGCGATCGGCACCGGATAGCGAGGCAGCTTGCGCGCGAGCGCAGGCGGCAGATCGCCGCAAGCGACGCTGCCGGCGCTCAGGGTGAAGAACCCCGCCAATCGCTCCGGCTGATCGTCGGGCGTGGCAACGAAAACACGCGCCACGTCTTTCCGCACATCTTGCGAGGCATAGCGGCAAATGTACTCGTCGAGCGGCGAGCTGCCGCAGTGAAAAGCAGCGACATCCAGTGCGGTGTCGAGCGGCCTGATGCGATAAGCACTCACTTCCGGAGGCTACTTGCATGGCGCTGGAAGGCGCGCTGCAGTGCAGCGTTTGGCTCATCGAGCGCGTCGAGAGCGGCGAGAAAAGCCTCAAAATCCGCCGCTTGCAGGGTGATTGACGCGTTTGCCTCGACCACTCGCTCGGCTGAAGCCACGGCCTGCGAGAGCACGAACTCCGAAATGCTGACGTGCGAGTAAGCGGCCGCGCGTTCGAGCAGTTCGCGCGCACGCTTGTCGCAGCGGATGTTGAGGCGGCTTTCCTTGATGGCGGTGCTGGTCATGGCGAATTTCCGGAAATGAACAAGAAAACGAACACCAAAATGTACGCCGGATGTGCGCACGTTACAAGACGCCTGATTGCAGACCTTACACACACGCTGTCCTTGCGGCGCGCCCGTTGAACTCGGTGCGCGTCGCAAGCGCTGCCCAGTGTGCCGCCGCTGTCCGACGACCAGATCGCGGCCGCAAAGCAAAGGCGCTGGGGCGATTCGCCGCCCATGAGAGTGTGGAGGGGTAAAGGGGCAAAGCGCAAAAAGCCATGCATCCTGCGCTGCGCTAGGGAAGCGTCTTGGCCACACGGAAACCCTGGACGCAAAAGGGGTCGCCGGGTTCACCCCAGCCACGCTTGGCCGAACGTGCGCGCCTGGAGTTATCGTGCCAACTCCCTCCGCGCTGAACGTAGTACCAGAATTCGGTATCACCCGGAGCAACGGCCCACCCCTCGTGGCTTGGCTCCCCAGTCCGACATTCTCTGCCCCCCCCAGTCGCTACCGTCGGCCGGCGCGCCGAAGTAGCGATTGTGATAGCAATCCTCGACCCATTCGACCACGTTGCCGATCATGTCGTGCAACCCGAATTTGTTCACCGCGAAGCTGCCGACCAGAGCTGTCCGCTTACCGCTCCACTGGCTACCCGATCCGTAGAAGTTTGCCCGATTCGTCCCTGGCTCCTTGCCCCAGGGGTAGGCGTCAGTGCTACCTGCTCGCGCCGCATACTCCCACTCAGCTTCCGACAGCAGCCGATATTTTTCACCGGTCTTCTTGGATAGCCACACGACGTAGTTCCGGGCGTCGGTCGGAGTCACCTTGATGACCGGCCGTCTGCCCCGGCCCCAGCCGGAATCATCACCCTTGTACCGGCAGCCGCCAGCAGCGACACAGGCGTCCCATTCGTCAAAGGTGATCGGCGGCAGTTCGGGCAGCTTGACGATCTCCGGCATGAGTCCGGCGATCGGCAGCGGCGGCGTAAAGTCTTCCACTTCCTGGCGCACGCGCTCCTGCTCGCTGATTTGCCCCGCTCCACGCTCGGCGGGCTCGTAGCGGAGGCAGGCGACGAGCACGAAGAGATGGCTGGCGGCCTTGTCTACCCAGCGGCCCAACCAGACGGCGGCGTTGTCCAGGAACACACGCTCCCTGCCGCGGATAACCTCAGTAGTCGGCTCCAGCGCGAGAATGAAGATACGGCACTTTTCCGCGTTCATCCAGCGCTGCAGGTCTCTCCACGATTCCAGGTCCGGATTGCGCACGCCCTCGCGAATCCCGCGCAGGATCGAAACGCCAAGGGTTTCCGGGGTGGTCAGCGGCAGCTTGCCGACCACCTGTACCAGGACCACCTGCTCCGGCTGCACGCCGGGAATCTGGTGGCGCATCTCGTACTCCCGCACCCGCTCCAGGAAGCCCCGGTGCCCCTCGCGCGTGCCTCCTGTTAGTTCGCGCCGCTATAAGGCCATTTCGGTGGCGGCGTAATGAGGCCACTGGACTCGCGGCGCAATGAGGCCAGAGCAATCGCGGCACAATAAGGCCACGTAGAAGGCAAGTAGAGGCGGTTTTGGACTTCCGATTGTGTAACCTCTGGCAATTTTGCCGGGGGCAGGCGCAATGGCTAACAGGAAGTTCGAAATGTACGAAATACGACAAATGATTCAACGCCTGCGACTGGGCGAAAGCAATCGGGCGG
>JAFLDO010000025.1 GCA_017302455.1 Accumulibacter sp. | reverse complement strand
CCCTTCTAGCCCTCTCGTCCCACGCTGACGCCGGAACCTCTTCTTCCGGCGTCAGCGTGGGACTTTGCCATCATCTCAACCTCGAATGGCTCGGGTTGAAGAGTTCCAGATATCGCGGGACGTAACACTTGCGCGCCTCGTCCATCGAACCGGAGACATCCATCAGGCAGAACATGACCGCCCTGGCGATCGGTACTGGCGTACGGACGCGACTGCGATAGCGCAGGTCGATCGGGTCGAGGTAGGGAATGTGCAGGAGGCGTGCGCGCAGCGCGTCGATGTCGCGCGCGAGCACCGCCATGTCACGCCGCCGCGACGGGGTGTCGGCCTGCTCGCGCAAGGCCTCGAGAAGGTCTTCGAGATGGGCCAACTGGCGCCGCGACTCGCTGCCCAGAGCGATGCGCCGGCCGATGGCGCCGCGCATCGAACGGACGATGTGCAGGTTGTTCGGCGTCCCGTCGCTGGAAAAACCGGCGCGGTGCGTCGTGTACTCAGGAGTCTCGGCGAGCGTGGTGCGGGTCAGTCGGGGTAGCGCCAGGTCGTCGAAGAAGACCTGCATGAACTCTTCCTTCGTCAGGTGGAAGACGAAATCGTCTTCGCCCTCGCCGGAGTCGCCGGCCTGCCCCGGGCCGCCACCACCAGACGCGCCGCCCTGAGGACGTACGATGCGGTCTCCGCGCACGAAGTCCTTGTTACCCGGGTGCACCATTTCGCGCCGCCCGCCCTGGCCGTGGCCGAACACCGGCTCGCTGATGTCGCGGCGAGGTATCCGGATGTCCTCGCCCTGGGCGATCTCGCGGATCCCACGCCCGGCGACCGCGCGCTTCACGGCCTCGCGGATCTGCTCCTTGTGGCGGCGCAGGAAGCGCTCGCGGTTGCCGATCGACTTGTTCTTGCCGGCCAGCCTGCGATCGATGATCTGTTGCACTGGTGGATATCCTCTGGATCGTCAGCGACGCCGGGTCACGAATTCTTGCGAACCCGCAGATACCATTCGCACAGGAGGCGCACCTGCTTGGATGTGTAGCCCTTGTTGACCATGCGATTGACAAAATCTTCGTGCTTCTTGACGTCGTCGGCGCTGGCCTTGGCGTTGAAGCTGATCACCGGAAGCAGTTCTTCTGTGTTGGAGAACATCTTCTTCTCGATCACCGTGCGCAGTTTTTCATAACTGGTCCACAGCGGGTTCTTGCCCTGGTTGTTGGCGCGTGCGCGCAGCACGAAATTGACGATCTCGTTGCGGAAATCCTTCGGGTTGGCGATACCCGCCGGCTTTTCGATCTTTTCGAGTTCGGCGTTCAGCGAGGCGCGGTCAAAGACCTCGCCGGTGTCGGTGTCGCGATACTCCTGGTCCTGGATCCAGTAGTCGGCATAGGTGACGTAACGGTCGAAGATGTTCTGGCCGTACTCGCTGTAGCTCTCCAGATAGGCGGTCTGGATTTCCTTGCCGATGAACTCGGCGTAACGTACCGAGAGATGTTCCTTGATGAACGCCAGGTACTTCGCCTCGGTTTCGGCCGGGAACTGCTCGCGCTCGATCTGCTGTTCGAGCACGTACATCAGGTGCACCGGGTTGGCGGCGACCTCGGTCGAGTCGAAGTTGAACACCTTGCTGAGGATCTTGAAAGCGAAGCGCGTCGAGATGCCGCTCATGCCTTCATCGACGCCGGCGTAGTCGCGGTACTCCTGATAGCTCTTGGCGCGCGGGTCGGTGTCCTTGAGGTTTTCGCCGTCGTATACCAGCATCTTCGAATACAGGCTGGAGTTTTCCGGCTCCTTCAGGCGCGTGAGCGTTGCGAACTGCGCCATGATCCGCAGGGTGCCCGGAGCGCAGACCGCTTCGGCCAGCGAGGAGCCGCGCAGCAGCTTCTCGTAGATCTTCACCTCTTCGGAGACGCGCAGGCAATAGGGCACCTTGACGATGTAGATGCGGTCCAGGAAGGCCTCGTTGTTCTTGTTGTTGCGGAAGGCTTTCCACTCGCTTTCGTTGGAGTGTGCGAGCACGACGCCGTCGAACGGGATCGCGCCGAAACCTTCCGTCCCCTTGAAGTTGCCTTCCTGCGTCGCGGTCAGCAGTGGGTGCAGCACCTTGATCGGCGCCTTGAACATTTCGACGAATTCGAGCAGGCCCTGGTTAGCCAGGCACAGCCCACCGGAGAAGCTGTAGGCATCAGGATCGTCCTGGGCATAGGTTTCGAGCTTGCGGATGTCAACTTTGCCGACCAGACTCGAGATGTCCTGGTTGTTTTCGTCGCCCGGTTCGGTCTTGGCGATGCCGATCTGCTTGAGCACGCTGGGATAGCGCTTGACCACCCTGAACCGGCGGATGTCGCCGCCGAACTCTTCCAGCCGTTTTACCGCCCACGGCGACAGGACGCGGTTGAGGTAGCGGCCGGGGATGCCGTATTCCTTCTCGAGTATGGCGCCGTCTTCGCCTGGATCGAACAGGCCGAGCGGCGATTCGTTCACCGGCGAACCCTTGATCGAATAGAAGGGCACCTCCTGCATCAGCGACTTCAGCCGCTCGGCGATCGAGCTCTTGCCGCCGCCGACCGGGCCGAGCAGGTAGAGGATCTGCTTCTTCTCTTCCAGCCCCTGCGCCGCGTGGCGGAAATAGCTGACCACCTGCTCGATCGCGTCTTCGAGGCCGTAGAACTCGGCGAAGGCGGGATAGATCTTGATCACCTTGTTGGCGAACAGGCGTGACAGGCGCGGGTCGTTGCGGGTGTCTACCGTCTGCGGCTCACCGATTGCGCGCAGCATGCGTTCGGCGGCGGTGGCATAGCTCAGCGGATCCCGTTTGCACGCTGCCAGGTAGTCCTCCAGGGAGAGTTCCTCTTCGCGGGTGCGGTCAAAGCGGGCGGCAAAATGACTGACGATGTCCATACTGTTCTCCAAGAATCCTTGACTTCTCAATCCTGACAAGCGGCGGACGATCCTGCGCCGCCACTATTCCGAAACTGCCACGCCAGCACAGCGTGTCTCTCTCGGATCAAAGCAAATAGCGAGCCACAATTGCCCTTTTGGCTCCAGAACCCACTGCTCAACCGTGCGGTTTTTCCTGACAGCTGGCTCGGCCCATCGGTCATTGCGCTACCTGAGTCGCGTCACTTCGAATAGTGAAACGACTTTCACTCCAACGGGCGATCTGGCCGGCGCGCGTCGCTTGCCGATTCAGTGTTCTGTTTACATGCATTTTTTCGTTGTTTCACAGTAACCCGGCGGCTGGACGCCAAGATGCTGAAGCGGAACTGCCGGTTGCGTCAGGCAGGCTGGAAGTATCCCAGGTCAACCGGGTTTCCCCGGCTTCGCGCACCATAACGGGGCATATCAGGACGGTGCGTGCCGCATTCCGGAGCCTTGGGTCCATCGACGGAAAACGAGCACCGAACGGCGATCGAACTGCACGCACAACTGCTGCTCTGGCAATAGCACTCGATCGGCAAACCGGCAGACGTTCGACCGACACGCCCTAGCCTGGTGAAAAAAGCGGATTGCCGCTGGCGGGAGGAGCTGAGGGCCTTCGATCGACGGGGCAGCCCCATGTTCTGCGAAGCCCGACCAATTTGACTTGGTCAAATCGCGTTCGATGGGCGGATCCCATGGCTTGGCGCCGCCGTCGATGCCTGTCGATGACGCATGATCTCCACCAAGTCGCGACAGGAGAGAAGTTCGGCCGTCTCGCGATGGGCCATGCGCTCCTTGTCCAGGAACATGGTCGCGATCATGACCGGGGCCATGTGATGGTGCCACGCCCGCCAGCGGCCGACCTGATACTCGGCCATCAACTCGCCCTTCTCGGCAAATGCAGCTCACGAAATCACGAAAAGGTGAAAGGGAATCTGACAAAGTAGAATCAAGGACCCAGTCGCTCTCAATTCCACTCCGTACGCGGGATGTTCGCCCGTTTCGGCTTTCTCGGAGAGGCAGACGCAACAACCGGCAGCAACCTCAATCCGCGTGTTTGGCCCCTGGACCTCGAGAACGGGCTGTTGATCCTAGATCCGCAGGCAGGCTGCTGGAGCAGCACCAGGCCGAGCTGGGAACCATCCTGGCGCACACGCGCCGGCTTGAGCATTCCAGCGCACAGGATGCCACCGACACCTACCCGCGGTCCCGGTCCAGCGCCTACTCAAACGTCTCACCCGTACCCGCGCCGCCTGCTTGGTGAGTCAGGTACTGTGATGCGCGTCGTCGCCTTCCCTGGGTTCGCGAACTGGTCAGTCAGCCCAAGGCGCCGCCTTCGCCGTCGGCGCACTGAGCGCTAGCTGCGCCGACACATTTCGGGCAAAGCGCGCTGATTTCCACTTCAGGACTCTCCAGGCGATGCCCGGCCTCGGCAAGACTGGTCGACAGCGCACTCATCACCGACTGCTCCTGTAGTTCCGTGACCCCACTGCATTTTGGGCAGACCAGAAACAGACTGGGGATTTGATGCGACGCCTGTCTGCAAGCAACGAAGAGGTTCATGCGCTCGATCTTGTGCACCAGGCACTGTTCGATCAAGAAATCCAGAGCGCGATAGACCGTCGGCGGTGAAGCGCCGGGCCGAGCTTCCTTGATCCGGGCGAGTAGATCATAGGCCTTGACGCCGGTGGGGCTGCGGTAAAGGAGTTCCAGCACCTCACGGCGGATCGCAGTCAGGCTGGCGCCGCGTGCCCGGCATGCGGCTTCGGCCCGGTCAAGGGCTTCCGTAGTGCCAGTAGTGAATTGCGGACATTGATCGTCAGGAAGCGATGGGTTCATCAGGTTGGTCTTGGTAGTAAACATGCAATGTTATAACATTGCATTTCTGATATCCAGAAGACGCTATGTTAACCCGACTTGAAGGCGCACCCATCGGCGCAAGCTTACCTCTTTCCGAAGTGCTGGACGAATTGGCATTCGATCAGCAAGGGCTGGTCGCGGCCATCGCACAGCAATTTGACACTCGGGAGATGCTGATGCTGGCGTGGATGAATCGTGCCGCGATTGAAGAGACCCTGGCCACCGGCCTTGCCTGCTACTGGTCACGTTCACGCCGGTGCATGTGGCGCAAAGGGGAAACATCGGGCTGCCGGCAACGCGTGATTGAAACGCGCTTCGATTGCGATGGCGACGCCATTCTGCTGCTTGTCGACCAGCTCGGTGGCGCCTGCCATACCGGGCGGAGCAGCTGTTTCTACAACGCGGTCAGGAACGGGCGCGTTGAAGTGATATCCGCACCCGTTCGATTACTCGCCAATCAAGAGCAGGAATGACATTCCAACGCCCAACAAGAGACTCCCGCCTCCCGGTCACTGTCCTGTCCGGCTTTCTCGGTGCCGGCAAGACAACGCTGCTCAACCATGTGCTGAATAACCGCCAGGGTCAGCGCGTCGCCGTCATCGTCAATGACATGTCCGAGGTCAATATCGACGCCCGACTGGTCGCCGAAGGTGGCGCCAGGTTGTCTCGGGCCGAGGAGAAGATGGTCGAGATGAGCAACGGCTGCATTTGCTGCACGTTACGCGAGGATCTGCTGATCGAAATTGCCCGACTGGCCAAGGAGGAGCGTTTCGATTACCTGCTCATCGAATCGACCGGCATCTCCGAGCCGCTGCCGGTGGCCGAAACCTTCACCTTTCGCGACGAGGACGGCACCAGTCTTTCGGACATCTCGCGGCTGGATACCATGGTCACCGTGGTGGATGGCTTCAACTTCCTGAACGACTACAGCTCGCAGGACTACATCGCCGACCGGGGTGAGAGCCTGGGTGAAGGTGATGAGCGTACGGTGGTCAATCTGCTGGTCGAGCAGGTTGAATTCTGTGACGTGATCGTACTCAACAAGATCGACCTCCTGCCAGCGGAGGACCTTGCCCGCCTCGAAGCCATTCTGCGGACACTGAATCCGCGAGCCGACATAGTCCAAGCCTGTTTCGGCCAGATGCCGCTCGAACGCATTCTCAACACCGGCCGATTCGATTTCGAACGGGCGGCACAAGCCCCTGGCTGGCTGCAGGAACTACGCGGCGAGCACATCCCGGAAACCGCGGAGTACGGGATTTCCAGTTTCGTTTATCGCGCCCGCCGGCCGTTCCATCCGGCGCGCTTCCATGAGTGGATCAACCAGGAATGGCCGGGCGTCATTCGTTCGAAAGGTTATTTCTGGCTGGCTACGCGCCCCGGTCTGGTCGGCAGCTGGTCGCAAGCCGGCCCGGTGACCCGGCACGAGGTAGGTGGTCTGTGGTGGGTTGCCGTTCCCGAGACGGACTGGCCGCAGGATGAGGAAGGCCGCCGGATCATCCTGGATCGCTGGCTTGAGCCCTATGGCGATGCCCAGCAGGAATTGGTCATGATCGGTATCGAGATGGATGAATCGGCGCTACGCCACGCTTTCGACGCCTGTTTGCTGAGCGACACCGAGCTGGTGGCTGGCCCCGAAGCCTGGGTTCGGTATGAAGACCCGTTTCCGCAATGGTCGGTCGATGAAGTGGAGGAGGACTGAGTCGTGAGCAAGACGATCGAACTGCTCAGTGATGCCGAATTGCTGGCGGCACCGGAATCCGAGTACATGTCTGAAGCTCAGTTGGCGAGCTTCAGACAGCGCCTTCTGGCCGAGGAGAGTGCCTTGCGTAGCGCAGCCAATGCGACAACCCAGCACCTGCAGGAAACCGAAGCCGCCCCGGACCCGACCGACCGGGCCAGCGCCGAGGAAGAACACACGCTGGAACTGCGGGTGCGTGACCGCGAAAGAAGGCTGCTCAAGAAGATCGCCCAGGCACTGCACCGCATTGAGGACCGCAGCTATGGTTGGTGCGAGGAAAGCGGCGAGCCGATCGGCATAGCCCGCCTGCTCGCCCGGCCAACGGCCAGCCTGTGTCTGGAGGCGCAGGAGCGCCATGAGGCCAAAAAGCGCCAGTATGGCTGATCCTCGGCAGATCGAACGACGGCGCCTGCTGGCGGCTTACAGCCGAACACCCATGGGCTACAACTTCGCCGCCTTTTCCCAGGAAATGGACGGCAGTGTCGATTTCTCCACGATCCGCAGCCAGATTCGGGCACGCGGCAAATAGTCACAGTGAACGAGCAAGCCATGAGTGAAACAGACACCGACCGCCGTATCCCAGTCACCCTGCTCACCGGTTTTCTCGGCGCCGGCAAGACAACGCTGCTCAATCACCTGCTCGGTCAGCCGGAAATGACCAAAGCGGCGGTGCTGATCAACGAGTTCGGCAGTGTTGCCGTCGACCACCATCTGGTCACCAAGATCGATGAAGACCTGATCCTGCTCGACTCTGGCTGCATCTGCTGCACGGTACGCGGTGATCTGACGCGCAGCCTGACCGAGTTATTCATGAAGAGCCTGCAGCGCAGGATCGTGCCGGTCAACCGCGTGGTGATCGAGACCACCGGCCTGGCCGACCCGGCGCCGGTGATCTCCACGCTGATGGAGGATTTCTTCATTGCCGAGCGCTTCCGTATTGATGGTGTGGTGACCGTGGTTGATGCGACGCATGCGGCCGGGCAACTGGCGCAGCACCCCGAGGCAGTCAAGCAGGTGGCAATGGCCGACCGCTTGCTGCTCAGCAAGTGCGATCTGGCCGATGGCCCCGCCATCGAGGCGATCAGCCAGACCTTGCGCCGGATCAACCCGGCCGCGCCGCAGATTTTCGTGCGCCGCGGCGAAGTCGCGCTGGCTTCGCTTACCGGCTGCGGCCTCTATGATCCGGGCAGCAAGACGCCCGATGTCGCCGGCTGGCTGGCCGAGGAAAAAGTCCGCGAGGAACGACTCAAGGCGCATGGCCATCATCACCATCATCACGATGTGGACCGCCACGATGCCGAGGTTTACAGCTTCGCGCTGACTTTCGACCAGCCCCTGCTATGGGTCTGTTTCGTCGACGCGGTGAGCCTGCTGCTGCAGGGCATGGGCGATCGCATCCTGCGCATCAAGGGCCTGCTCAATGTGATCGGCGACGACAAGCCGCGCGTCGTCCAGTGCGTCCAGCACACCAACTACCCCTACGCCAGGCTCGACGACTGGCCGACCGAAGCGCCCTATAACGACCGGAAGAGCCGCCTCGTCTTCATCGTACGCGGTCTCGACCAGTTGTTGATCGAAAAGGCCTTCGCCATGTTCTGCGGCGTGCTCGACGGCGAGCGCCGCGAAGCGCTGGTTGCCGAAGGGCGGATGAAATGAGCATCCGTCTGCACAACACGCTCACTCGGCAGAAAGATGTATTCATGCCGGCCGACCCTCAGCGCGTCACGATGTACGTCTGCGGCCCCACCGTCTACAACTACGTGCACATTGGCAACGCGCGCCCGGTAGTCGTTTTCGACGTGCTCTACCGCCTACTGTCGCGGCATTACCCGCAGGTGATTTACGCCCGCAACATCACCGACGTGGACGACAAGATCAATGCCGCCGCAGCCGCCAACGGCGAGCCCATCCGCATCCTGGCCGAGCGTTACGCCACGGCCTATCGCGAAGACATGACGCAGTTGAATGCCTTGCCACCGACCATCGAACCCTGGGCGACCGGCCACATTCCGCAGATGATTGCGCTGATCGAGCGCCTGATCGAGCGTAGCCATGCCTATGTCGCGGAGGGCCACGTCCTGTTTCATGTGCCGTCGCTGCCCGACTACGGCAAGCTCTCGGGTCGTCAGCGCGACGACATGATTGCCGGGGCGCGGGTCGAAGTCGCACCCTACAAGCGCGACCCGGCCGATTTCGTGCTCTGGAAGCCATCGACCGCAGCACAACCCGGCTGGCACAGCCCCTGGGGTTTTGGACGCCCCGGCTGGCACATGGAATGCACGGCGATGATCCACACCCACCTCGGCCCGTCGATCGACATCCACGGCGGCGGCCAGGACCTCATCTTTCCCCACCATGAAAACGAAATTGCCCAGGGTGAAGGGGCCAATGGCGGGCAGTATTGCCGTTACTGGCTGCACAACGGCTATGTCACGGTCGACGGCGAAAAAATGTCGAAATCCCTTGGCAATTTCCGCACCGTACGCGACCTGCTGCAGTACTACCCCGGTGAGGTCATCCGTTACGCGCTGCTCGCCGGCCACTACCGCAAGCCACTTGACTTCTCGCTGAGTGCGCTCGATCAGGCGCGGGCGGCCCTCGACCGCTTGTACGGCAGCTTGCAGCCTTTTGCCGCGCCAGATCCAGCGCCCGAAGGCGTGCGCGCCGAAGCAGTCGAAGCCGCGCTGGCCGACGACCTGAACACGCCCCTGGCCCTCGGCTGCTTGCATGAAGCCGCCACGGCACTGCGCAAATGTACGGATCCGGCAGAACAATCTCGCCTCCTTGCCACGCTACGCGATGCTGCCGACTTGCTCGGCCTGTTGCAACAGAATCCGGCCACTTGGCGCCAGCAGGCGAGGGCGCAGGACAACTGCCCAGCGACCGAAACCATCGAACAACTGATCGCCGCTCGCCGCGTAGCCCGTGCTCGCCGTGATTTTGCCCGTGCCGATGAGCTGCGCCAGGAATTGCTGACCCTGGGCATCGGCATCGAGGACAGCGCGACGGGTACGAGCTGGCATCGCCTGCACGCACAGGCCGCGGCATGAAACGCCTGCTGACCCGTGCCATCCTGCTGATGATTCGCGGCTATCAGTGGTTCATCAGCCCGCTGCTCGGCCCGCGTTGCCGCTTTTACCCATCCTGTTCCCATTACGCCCAGGAAGCCCTGCAAATGCACGGCTTGCGTCGCGGCGGCTGGCTGGCCCTGCGGCGCATTGGTCGCTGCCATCCCTGGCACCCTGGCGGTGTCGACCCCGTGCCGCCAGCGCATGCCAGCGACACGCATCACCCCTGATCACGCTGCAAGAGAAACCCATCCATGCCCATCATCACGCTTCCCGACGGTAGCCAACGGAATTACCCGCATCCGCTCAGCGTCGCCCAGTTGGCCACCGATATCGGTCCTGGTCTGGCCAGGGCGGCGCTGGCCGGCCGTGTCGCTGGCCGGCTGGTCGACACCGCTTTCATTCTCGACCGGGATGCCTCGCTCAGCCTGATCACTGCACGCGATCCGGAAGGCCTGGAAATACTGCGCCATTCTTGCGCGCATTTGCTGGCCATGGCCGTCAAGCAGCTTTACCCGAGCGCCCAGGTCACCATCGGCCCGGTTATCGAAGACGGCTTTTTCTACGACTTCGCCTTCGAGCGCCCCTTTACGCCCGACGACCTGGTAGAGATCGAAGCCCGCATGCAGGAACTCGCCGCCGCTGACCTGCCGCTCGGCCGGCGCGAACTGCCGCGTGACCAGGCAGTCGCGTATTTCGAGCAATTGGGCGAGTCCTACAAGGCGGAACTGATCCGCGCCATTCCCGAGGGCGAAACCCTGTCGCTCTACGCCCAGGGCGACTTTGCAGACCTTTGTCGCGGCCCGCACGTACCGAGCACGGGCAGGCTTCAAGCCTTCAAGCTGACCAAGGTGGCAGGCGCCTATTGGCGGGGCGATGCCAGGAACGCCATGCTGCAGCGCATCTACGGCACCTGCTGGCCGGATGCCAAGGCCCTCAAGGCCTACCTGACCCGCCTCGAAGAAGCCGGTAAGCGCGACCACCGCAAGCTCGGCGCCCAGCTCGACCTGTTCCATTTCGACGACTGCGCACCCGGGTCCGTGTTCTGGCACCCCAAGGGCTGGGCGCTGTTCCAGCAACTGATCGGCTACATGCGCACACGCCAGGAGCGCGCCGATTACGTCGAGGTCAATACGCCCGACGTGATGGATCGCGGCCTGTGGGAAACCTCCGGCCACTGGTTCAACTACCGCGAGGCGATGTTCACGACGACAACCGAGGACGAGCGCGTCTTCGCCCTCAAACCGATGAACTGCCCCGGCGCCGTCTCCTTGTTTGCCCAAAGGCTGAAAAGCTACCGCGACCTCCCCTTGCGCATGGCCGAATTCGGCAAGGTCCATCGCTACGAGCCCTCGGGCTCCCTCCACGGCCTGCTGCGCGTACGCCATTTCACCCAGGACGACGCCCATATCTTCTGCACCGCTGCCCAGATGCAGGACGAATGTGCCAGCACCATCGCACTGGTCTTCGCCATCTATCGTGATTTCGGCTTCGACGATGTCGCCGTCAAGCTGTCGACCCGACCGGCCAACCGCATCGGCAGCGACGAAACCTGGGACCAGCTTGAAGGTGCGCTCTCCGGGGCGCTCGACCGGATGGGTATCGAATGCCGGATCAACCCCGGCGAAGGCGCCTTCTACGGGCCCAAGCTTGAATTCGTACTGCGCGACGCGATCGGCCGCGACTGGCAATGCGGCACGCTGCAGGTCGATCTCAACCTGCCGGAGCGCTTCGATATCAGTTACATCAACGAACGGGGCGAACGCGAACGGCCCGTGATGCTGCACCGGGCGCTGTTCGGTTCGCTTGAGCGCTTTACCGGCATCCTGATCGAGCACTACAGCGGCCTCTTTCCGCTCTGGCTGGCGCCGCAGCAGGCCGTGGTACTCAACATCAGCGAAGGTCAGAGCGATTACGCGAAAAGCGTTTTGCAGGCGCTGAAGCGGGTCGGCGTCCGCGCTACGGTCGATCTGCGCAACGAGAAAATCGGCTACAAGATTCGCGAGTACTCGCTGCAGAAAGTGCCGTACCTGTTGGTCGTCGGTGACATGGAAAAAGCGGAAGGCCGGGTCGCGCTGCGCGCACGCGCAGGCGAGGATCTCGGCAGCCTGCCGCTGGCCGACGTCATTGCCCGCCTGCGCGAAGAAGCGCGGCCCCCCGGCGGCAATGACGCATGCTGATCCGCAAACTGTTCAAGTTCGAGAACGCCCACATCGTGCGCGGTTGCAGCACGCGGCGCTGCTCGCACTCGATGCACGGCCATTCCTACAAGGTCGAGCTGCTGCTCGAAGCGCTTGCGCTCGATCATGGGCAGATGGTTTATGACTTCGGCCTGTTGAAGGACGGCCCGCGCGCGCTGATCGACGCCTTTGACCATGCCGTCGCTCTGTGGTCGGGCGACGATCCTGATTACATCGCCGCCTGCCAGCGGTTTTCCGAGCGCTGGATTCTGATTCCCGTTTCGCCCAGCGCCGAGCAGCTCTCGCGGCTGTTTTTCGTAATGATCGACCGTCTGCTGGATCTGACCGAAATGCGTAACGGCGAGGCCGACGTGCGCCTGCATTCGGTCATCGTCCACGAGACCGAAACCGGCTACGCCCAGTGCTTCCGCGAAGATGCCTGCAGCCCGCGCCTGGGCCTGATCGATCTGGAAGACGTTGAATTTTCTGAAGCCATCCGCAACGACTGGCCCAACCACGACCTGTTCGACAAGCTCAAACGCGGCGAACGAACGTTTCATCCCAACGGAGTGTAGACAATGATCCGCAAGAATCCCCGTGGCGACCTGCCGCAAATCGATGCATCCGCCTACGTCGACCAGACCGCCATCATCTGCGGCAAGGTCATCATCGAGGAAAACGTCTTCGTCGGCCCCTACGCGGTGATCCGTGCCGACGAGGTCAATGCCGACGGCGATCTCGAACCGATCCGCATCCGCGCCCATTCCAATATCCAGGACGGCGTCGTCATCCACTCCAAGTCCGGCGCCCTGGTCGATATCGGCGAACACACCTCGATTGCCCACCGTTCCATCGTGCATGGCCCAACCGTCATCGGCAATAACGTCTTCATCGGCTTCAATAGCGTCGTTTTCAATTGCCGTATCGGCGATGGCTGCGTCGTTCGACACAACGCCGTGGTCGATGGCAAGGACCTGCCGCCGGGCTTCTATGTTTCATCCACCCTGCGTATCGGCCCGGAGACCGACCTCGCCAGCGTTCCCCGCGTCAGCGCCGAGGCCACGGAGTTTTCCGAGGATGTGGTTCGAACCAATCACGAACTGGTCCAGGGCTACAAACGCCTGCAGAACGAGTTCTGAGCATGAGCAGGCTGCTCATCCGCAACGCCAGGCTGGTCAACGAAGGTGAAATCCGCGCGGCCGACCTCCTCGTTCGCGATGGGCGGATTGCCAGGATCGCCCCGGCAATCGACGCCTGCGCCGATGACGAAATCGATGCCGCCGGGCAGTGGCTATTGCCCGGCATGCTCGACGATCAGGTGCATTTCCGCGAGCCGGGGTTGACACACAAAGGCTGTATCGCCACAGAGTCGGCGGCGGCCGTCGCTGGCGGAATCACCAGCTTCATGGAGATGCCGAATACCATGCCGCCGACCCTGTCGATGGCGGCACTGGCGGAAAAGAAGGCGATCGCCGCCTGCGATTCGCGGGCCAATTACGCCTTTCACTTTGGTGTCGCGAACGACAACCTCGATGCCGTGGCCGCCCTTGACCCCCGTGAAGTCGCCGGTATCAAGGTCTTCATGGGCGCATCGACCGGCAACATGCTGGTCGATGATCCAGCGGTGCTGGAGCGCCTGTTCTCCTGTGCTCCGACGATTCTGCTCACGCATTGCGAGGACACCCCGTCGATTGCGGTCAACGAGGAAAAATGGCGAAAAGCGTATGCCGATGCCGTGCCGTTTTCGGCGCACCCGCTGATCCGCGATGCCGAGGCCTGCTACAGATCTTCGTCGCTCGCCGTGTCGCTGGGCAAGAAGCACGGCACTCGCCTGCATGTGCTGCACATCTCCACCGCCCGCGAACTCGAACTCTTCGAAGACAAGCCGCTGGCCGACAAGCACATCACCGCCGAGGTCTGCGTCCATCACCTCTTGTTCGACGACAGCGACTACACGCGACTCGGCAGTCACCTCAAATGCAACCCGGCCGTCAAGACCGTCGCCGACCGCAACGCCCTGCGCGCCGCGCTCAACAGCAACCGGCTGGACGTTATCGGCACCGATCACGCGCCGCATACGGCGGAAGAGAAAGCCGGCAACTATTTCCAGGCCCCGTCTGGCCTACCGCTTGTCCAGCACGCGTTGCCCGGCTTGATGGGGCTGGTGCACGACGGCCTCATCGACCTGCCGACGCTGGTCGCCAAGACAAGCCACCGCGTTGCCGACTTGTTCGGCATCGTCGACCGCGGCTACCTGCGCGAAGGCCATTGGGCCGATCTGGTGTTGATCGGCGACCGCGACATGGATCTCCCGGACGACCCCGTTCTCGCCCGCTGCGGCTGGTCGCCCTTTGTCGGCCGACGTTTCCGCAGCCGGGTGGCGACGACGGTCGTTTCCGGCCAGATTGCCTGGCATGACGGGAAATTGCGCCCCAACTGCCGCGGCCGGGCGCTTTCCTTTCTGCGCTGATTCTCCGGGTTGACCGTAACTGACAGGAGTTTTCTGATGAACGCCCCGCTACCGCGTACCGCCACGACTTGCGCCGCCATCTCGGAAGAGGCGCTGGATCTGACGCGCATCTTCGATCCGGGAATCCAGATCGCCCAGTGGTGGCGCCCGGTCAATGGCGCCATCGCCGACTGGCTGAACACCCATGCTGACCATCTCGGATCAGGTTTTCGCCAGATCCTGGCACCAGGAAAGACCCCGGATCTCGCCCGCCTGCCGGCGGGTGCCGGCCGCGACGCGCTGGCTGCCGATCTCACCTTGCTTGCCGAAATGCTTGGCGAGCTGCTCGATGCCAGGAGCATCGGCCTCCGCCTGGAAGTGGTCGGCCAAGCGATGTGTCCGCGTTTGCATGTCGATCGCGTCGGCATCCGCTTGCTGTGCACCTATCGCGGTCCGGGGACCGAATGGGTGGACGACGCGGCGGTCGATCGCGGCCGTCTCGGGGCCGGGGCCAGGGGACTGCCTGACGAAAGCTCCGGCCTGCTGGGCCCAGGCAGCCGCATCGAGGTGATTCCGCCTTTCGCCGTGGCCCTGCTCAAGGGCAGCCTGTGGCAGGGCAATGGCGGCCGGGGTGTCATTCATCGCTCGCCGGCCGTTACGCCGGGCGAGACGCCGCGCGTTTTGCTGGCGATGGATGCCGACTGGTGACCCAGCCATTGATCCAGTGCTGCAATGAAGTTGCATCGGCTGCCTTACGTGTCGCCTAACCTTTAGGGAGAACACTCATGAAAAGGCTCCCCGTCACCGTCCTCACCGGTTTCCTTGGCTCAGGGAAGACCACGCTCCTGAACCGAATCCTCTCCGAGAACCATGGCAAACGCATTGCCGTCATCGAGAACGAGTTTGGAGAGATCGGAATCGATCAGGCGCTGGTTATCAACGCCGACGAGGAGGTATTCGAGATGAACAACGGGTGCATCTGCTGCACCGTCCGAGGCGACCTCATCCGCATCCTCGGTAGCCTGATGAAGCGGCGGGACAAGTTTGACCACATTCTGGTCGAAACCACGGGCATGGCCGACCCAGGTCCCGTGGCGCAGACGTTCTTCGTCGACGACGACCTTCGCGAACTCTTCTCGCTGGACGGCATTGTGACCCTCGTCGACGCAAAGCACGTGCACCTGCACCTCGATGACTCGAGCGAGTGTAAGGAGCAGATTGCGTTCGCCGACGTCCTTGTCCTCAACAAGACGGACCTCGTGAGCGGGCACGAGCTCGAGGCGCTGGAGCGGCGCGTGACGAACATGAATTCGATGGCGAAGGTGCTCCGCGCCCAGAACGCGAGCGTGCCGATCGCCGCGATTCTCGACATCGGCGGGTTCGATCTCGATCGTGCAGTGGCAGCCAAGCCAACGTTCCTCGAGCCGGAGTATCCGTTCGAATGGGCGGGCACCTTCGAAGTCGAGGAAGGCGTGTACGAACTCGTACTCGAAGACGGCCCGGACCCCACAATGGACCTGGTTGCGAGCTTCCTTGGTGGCAGCGAGCACGCCGGTTCACGGGGTAACTCTGAACACGCCGCGCGCATCTGGTCTGAAGCGGCGCGTTCGGCCTTGCCGGGTGGACGCATCGAGATCGGGGCGCCCGAGCCCGTGCGGCTAAAACTTGATTCCGCAGGCGCCAAGCGGTTCGAGCTGCACGCACCGCGTGGGGGGCGTATCGGGTTGTACACGCAGCATTTGCCGTCCGAATTCCAGTTGCAGGTGCTCGGCAGCGGCGTCGCCGTTCGGCCAAGCAGCGAGCAGACCTTCGTGGCCGGACACTCGCACGATGATCAGGTGACCTCGGTCGGGATCCACCTCGAGGGAGAGATTGACGGCGATCGCCTCAGCCAGTGGGTATCGCAGTTGCTGCGAGATAAGGGAACCGACATCTTCCGCATGAAAGGCATCCTGAACATCAAGGGTTCGCCCAGCCGCTTTGTCTTTCAGGGCGTGCACATGCTCTTCGACGGGCGAGAGGATCGCCCATGGGGTATCGAGCCGCGCGCTAGTGATCTGGTCTTCATCGGCCGGAAGCTCGATCGCGACGAGCTCACGCGGGGGTTCGCGCGATGCCTGGCGTAATCGGGGATTTCACTCACGGCACGGCCGAACTCCGGCCGAGGTTTCGCCTCACGATGGGCGACTACGTATCGGCGCTCGAAATCGCGCGAGACGGGGGTGTCTGCATCGCGGGCCTCGGCGACGGGCGGCTGGTTGGCTTCGATCTGACGACGGGCGAAGAGAGATTCGCGATCGCAGCAGCGCATACAGGAAGTGTTCTCGATGTCAGCATCTCGCCTGACGGGCGCTGCTTCGCCACCTGCGGGCAGGACGAAGTGGCGAGAGTCTGGTCGGCGGAGGGCTCTCTGGTGCGCGAGCTACCGGGAGGTGGCAGCGCCTGGGTAGAGCACGTCGCATGGGCTCCGGCAGGCGGTCGAATCGCGACGGCCTCGGGAAAGAAGCTCTGTGTGTGGATGCCCGACGGAGAGCGGATCGTCGAGACCGAGCCGCTCGCCAGCACGGTGACCGCTCTTGCGTGGCGCTCCGACGGTAGCGGCCTCGCAGCGACCTGCTACGGCGGCGTACACATTCTGCCCTTCGTCGCAGGAGCGAAGATCCGCCACCTGGCGTGGAAGGGTTCGCTGATCTCGCTGGCCTGGAGCCCCGACGCCAACGTCATCGCCTGCGGCAGCCAGGACGGCTCGGTGCACTTCTGGCGATTGAAGTCAGGCCAAGACTCCCAGATGAGTGGCTACCCGTTCAAGCCGAAGGCGCTGGCATGGGACAGCGAGTCGAAGCTCCTCGCGACTTCGGGCGATGCCGCGGTCACGGTTTGGGAGTTCCGTGGCAAAGGGCCCGAGGGCACTCAGCCCCTGCAGCTCGAGGGCCACCAAGGCCTGTGCACGCGCCTGGCCTTTAGCCCACGCAGGGCAGTACTGGCGAGCGGCAGCCAGGACAGCTCGGTGCTGCTCTGGGAGCCGCGAAAGCACGGGAAGCCGATAGGCTTCGCCGTGCTCGAGGATGAAGTGACGGGTTTGTGTTGGCATCCGGAGCACCACACCCTCGTAGGCGCTGACGCCAGCGGAACCATCTGCGGCTGGGACGTCGCCTGAATGCAGGAGAGAAAATCGACATTCGCGGCCGGATGGACGCTTACGCCCTGACCGCTCCAGGTCGACGTCCACTTGGGAAAAGAGTCTCCACCGTTTGCTCCTGGTCGTTCTCCGGCAGTTGTGATGATTCTGGCATCAAGTCCTCCGAAAACCGAGTAGTCCCTGTCAACAATACGCGTCAGCATTCAGCGAGAACGACATGATTTGAAGACGCTTGTGGGTGAGGTGTGGTACGGATAGACCTTGTGCGCTGGGTGTCGCCGGCTCGTGTCCGGACCCGGCGCCATACCGGCCAGTCCCACCAGCCGCATCAACCGTTGAACCCGCTTGCGATTGACCGTGTGACCCGCTTTCTCGAGGAAGACCACCATCCTGCGGCTGCCGTAGAACGGGTGCCGGGTGTACTCCTCATCAATCAGGCGCCGGTGTAGCAACTCGCTTTCGTCGAGCATCGAAGGTTCTTGCTGAGCATAGATCGTCGCACGCGACACCCCGGCCAGGACGCATTGCCGGACTACTGCCAACGACTCCCCAGGCTCAATCCAGGCTCTTCGCATTACGACAGGCTTATCCCAGACTTTTCTTGAGCCAGTCCAGTTCCACCTTCAACTTGCCGATCTCGCTGTACAACAACTCCGGCTCCCGATACGCGGCGACGGGTTTGGGACCGCGCTTGCCCTCGAACAAGGTCTTGGCTTGCTCCTGGATCGCCTTCTTCCACTGCCCCACTTGGACTGGATGAACCCCGTGTTCCTGGCCAATCTCGTTGATCGTCTTCACCCCTCGCAAGGCCTCCAGACCCACCTTCACCTTGAACTCCGGGGTGTGCACCTTCCGCGTCTTCACATCGCTCATCGCTTGTCGTTCCTTATGACAGCGCCTAGCTTAAACCACAGCCTAGAATCCTGGGACCACTATACTGCGGGGTGTTCCTCCGCACCATCACCCGGATAAGGCAAGATCCTGACGCAAGGGAGTTGGCGACTGCATGGACAGACTTCAGCACATGAAGGTGCTCGTGGCCGTGGTTGATGCCAACGGCTTCGCCGGGGCGGCGCGCAAGCTCAACCTGTCGCCATCGGCGGTGACGCGAGCCATCAACGAACTCGAGCGGCAACTCGGTGTTCGTCTGCTGGCGCGCAGCACGCGCATCGTCCGGGTGACTGATGCCGGTGCACGCTATGCCGATGACTGTCGGCGCATTCTGGCCGACGTTGCCGAAGCGGACGAGTCGGTCGGCGGCACGCACAGGGCACCTCGCGGGCGTCTGACGCTGACTGCCCCGGTGCTGTTCGGTGCCCAGTTCGTCACCCCCATCGTCACTGAATACCTCTTGCGCTATCCCGAGGTCAGCGCCGTCTGTCTGTTTCTCGATCGCGTGATCAACATGCTCGACGAGGGTGTCGATGTGGCGGTGCGTATCGGCGAACTGGCCGACTCCTCGCTGCAGGCCGTGCCGGTTGGACGCGTGCGCCGGGTCATTTGTGCGGCCCCGGCCTATCTTCAACAGTGTGGCGAGCCGCGTACGCCCGATGACTTGTTCGCCCACCGGATCGTCTCGGCGGCGGGCGTCACGCCGACGCCGGAATGGCGACTGATCGAGAACGGTGCGCCACGCGTGGTCAAGCTGCAAGCGCGCATGACCACCACCAGCAACGACTCGGCGGTCGCGGCGGCATTGGGCGGTTTTGGCCTGACCCGTCTGCTCTCCTACCAGGTCGCTGAGCACTTGCGCAGCGGCCGGCTGCAGGCCGTGCTCAGCGACTTCGAGCTACCCGCGCTGCCCGTGCATGTACTGCACCGCGAGGGACAGCATGCCTCGCAGAGGGTACGCGCGTTTCTTGATCTGGCGGTCGAACGTCTGCGGGCGGACCCGGCGCTGAACTGAATCGGCGTTCGCCGTCGGTTCCCCGCTGCTTTGCTCCCGGGGCCTGATTCCCGGCCAGATCGGCACCATCTCCGGCCTGGTGTTCGGCTTCGCCATCGGCATGGGCGGCATCCATGCTGCGCCCCTGTAAAGTCATCTGAACGCGGGCGAACAGTACCCTGCGGCAGCGCTTGATCGATCGCCTCGCGTCGCTGCGAGCACAGCACTTGGCCCCTGACGATCGGCGACATCGGTGGACGCTGAACAGCGGGCCGTTTCCTCGACCTCAGGCGGCCATCGACGGCGTTTGCCGGCGCAGCGCCTTGAAATGCTGGTGCCGGCGCGCCGTCGCCTCGTCGCTGTAGAGTGCAACGATCATCTGGCGCAGGCCGGCTGCCAACTCTTGCGGGCTCATATGTGTCGGTCGGAAGTTAACGTCGAACAGGGTGCAGCGCTCCCAGGCCCGATCGGCCAGCAGGCGCCCTTCCCGCTGCAACTGCGCGAACATCGGGGTACCCGGAAAAGGTGTCGGCACCGTCACCTGCACATCGAACGGCAGGGCTTCGGCAACGAAGTCGAGTACCTGATCGAAGACGCGGGTCGTCTGACCGTCGAGTCCGAGCACGAAGCAGGCGTTGACACGGATGCCCTGGGCCTGAATGCGGCGGATGGCGTCGCGATATTGCGGCACCCGCGACAGCTTCCAGTTGCACTTCGTCTCCACCCCATCGAGTCCCTCGCTTGTTGGGCTCTCGAGACCGATCAGCACCTCCACGCAACCGGCTTCGCGCATCAGCCTCAGCAACTCGTCGTCTTCATGAATCGCGAGATCGCTTTCGGCGAACCACTTGATCTGGCGCTTGGCGATCTCGGGCAAGAGAGCCTTCCAGTAGGCGCGGTGACAAAAGCTGTTGTCGTCGGCGAACTCGATGAATGGCCGCGGCCAGAGCGAACGGATGTGGTCGATTTCGGCCAGTACCTGCGCCGCGGGTTTCTGCTTGTATTTGTGGGTAAGCAGGATCGAACTCGCGCAGAAGCTGCATCGCCACGGGCAGCCACGGCTGGTCTGCACGGTGATGCGGTTGTAGCGCGCAATGTCCAGCAGTTCGTAGGCCGGCATCGGCGCTGCTGCCAGGTTGAATTCAGCACCGCGCGCGTCGTACAAGGGGCGCAAGCGGCCGCGCTCGGCGTCGTGCAGAACGTCGCGCCACACGCTTTCGCCTTCGCCGACAACCGCGGCCGCACCGTGGGCAATCGCTTCCTGCGGCAGCGCGGTCACATGCAGGCCGCCCATCACCACCGGAATACGCAGGGTCCGATAATGTTCTGCCACCTGATAGGCTTCCTCGATCTGCGCGCTGAAGCTCGAGATGGCCACCAGATCGACGTCGCGCGGAAGCTGATCGATGCCGCTCAGGTCGGGCATTTCAAGGTAGCGGCGCTGGTGCTGGGCCGGCGTCATCCCGGCCAGGGTGAGCAGACCGAGGCTGGGTAGCGAGGCTATGCTGCGACTGCGTTCGACGAATCCGGGGAGTGTCAGGCCGAGCGCGGTCAGTTCTGGATCACAGGCGCGCAGTCCGCTCATGGCGATGAAGACGATTCGCAACTCCTTCGTCCTGGCGGCCACCGGCATGGGCTGACTATCCACGGCTGGCCATGCGAATGGCCCCTCAATCGACTGGCTCATGGCAGCACCTCGCCAGCGAGCAGGCTCACGGCGCCGCTGATCAGCGCCACCACTGGCAAGAAGAAAAGGTGACGGAAGCTCGGGCGCCATGCCGCAAGAAAACAAATGGCCGGCATCAGCACGGCGCCTGCCACCAACGACCAGGCAGCGAAGGCGGGTGCTGTCGCTCCAGCCAGGCTGACCGTGTTGGCGAACGCGAGGTTGAGAAACGCGATCCCGAAGAAGCTGATGTGACCAAGTCGCAGCAGGCGGCGACGCCAGCTGCCGTAGCCACCCAGCCACTCGTCGCGGTGGAAGAAAAGGCCGATCAGCGCACCGCTGAGCAGTCCCAGCAGGATGCCGATCCAGGCCATCCAGAGGTTGATGTGGTTGAGGGTAGGGTTCATCGCGTGCTCCTTCGTGGTTGTTAAGGCATCGGTCATCGAGCAGTTTGCGTGCCATCCGTAAGGTGTTGATCTACAATGCGGCTACCGCCGGATTCTTGCTGCTGATACGCGTTTCATGTATGCAGCAATTGCATTTTTTGTACATGCTTGTGAGGTGCTGTCATGGCTGCGTCGCAGATGCTGACGGCGCGTGATCGAGACTTCTTTCTGCGCGTCGGCAAGATCGTTTTCGCCAATCCCTTCTCGGACGCACGGGCGCGGCAGGTGCGCGAAGTCGCCGGGGACGTCATGCGGCCGGGGATGGCCGACGCCGAAGCCCTGATGACGGTCATCAGTCGCCGATTGCAGGCGCTGGATGCGCAGGGGACGTTCGCGTTGAGTGATTTGAGCGCCGAGGACGCCCGCTGCGCGAAGCCGGTATTCCTTTTCGACGTTTATCACCGCCATCTGGCAGGTATGGACGCCCTGATCGAGCGCCAGGCCAGTCGACGGGAAACGCGGGTCGACGCGACGCTGGCCGACCGACTCCTCGGCGAACTGGTCCGCCGAGGCTTTTCCGAAGAAGAAGCGGCTCGTTATTTCGCCCTCTTTCACCAATTGCGGCGGGCGTACTACTTCATCGAAGCCGGACTGGTGGGCGAGAGTCCATCGATGAAAAGCTTGCGGCGGGCTCTCTGGAACAACGTTTTCACCCATGACATGCAGTTGTTCGACACCCATCTGTGGAAACGGATGGAAGATTTCTCGACCCTGCTATTGGGGGAAACAGGAACCGGCAAGGGTCAGGCGGCGGCGGCGATCGGCCGTTCGGGGCACATCCCCTACCTGTGGCACCAGCGGCGTTTCGCCGCCAACTTCGCCGAGAGTTTCATCGCCATCAACCTGTCACAGTTCCCGGAGACCCTGATCGAATCCGAGCTGTTTGGCCATCGCAAGGGTGCCTTCACCGGCGCCATCGAGCACCACGACGGCGTTCTCGCGCGCTCGAGCGCGCACGGCACGCTGCTTCTCGACGAAATCGGCGAGGTCAGCATCCCGATTCAGATCAAGCTCCTGCAGGTATTGCAGGAGCGAAGTTTCACGCCGATCGGCAGTCACCAGCCACAGCGCTTTGCCGGACGAGTCATCGCCGCTACCAATCGACCCGTACATCAACTGATCGCGCGCGGCGAATTTCGTCACGACTTCTATTACCGCCTGTGCTCGGACGCCATCACGCTGCCGACGCTGCGCCAGCGACTCGCCGAGGCGCCGGACGAGCTGGCGAGACTGGTCGGGCTACTGGTGACGCGCATGCTCGGCGTTGCCGACGCAACGGTCGGCGGACGCGTCCTTGACGCGCTCGCCGGCTGCCTGCCACCCGATTATCCGTGGCCGGGCAATGTGCGCGAACTCGAACAGGCGGTGCGTCGCGTCCTGCTCACCGGACGTTACGATGCCGCCATCGAGGCGTCAGCCGGAGCGAGCAGCGAAGCCTTGCTGCAAGCGATCGACGACGGTCGGCTCGAAGCAAGCGCCTTGCTTGCCCGCTATTGTCAACTGCTCTACAAGCGCCTGGGCACCTATGAAGAAGTTGCACGGCGCACCGGGTTGGATAGACGCACTGCCAGGAAGTACATTCACCAGCAAGCGGGCACTACCGGTCCGGCGTAGCGGCCAGACGTGGGCGGACGGGTGGGGTGGCGGCTTCAACTACTTGCCAGGTGCTGCAAGCGGAACAGCCACCACGGTCCCGGCACGCTCGAGTGCAATGACGATGGTGCCCGCACTCGGTAGCGGGCGCCGAACTGAATCGGCGTTCGCTTGGCGCAGCGGACACTGCGCTGCTGGCCGCGCTTGACGCCAGTCGGCGCCTCGCCCGTGTGGACGCCGATCATGCGCCGGCTGCAGGCGCGAAGTTCACGCGCCCGGACCACAGTCCAGGCAATGCTCGATGGGCGGCGGCCCCATGCGCAGGGCACGCTGCAGCCCGCGCAGCGCCGTTCGCAGGCCCTCTTCGATGACTGGGTGGTAGAAGGGACTGTCGAGCATCTCCTGCACGCTGTCGCCTCGCTGCACCGACCAGGCGAGCAGATGCCCCAGATGCTCCGCCGCCGGACCGAGCATCTCGGCACCCAGCAGGCGACCGCTGCGCCGCTCGGCATAGAGATGCAGGGCACCGCGATTCTTCAGCATCACGCGGCTGCGCCCCTGATCTTCGAACGAGACCTCCCCCACGGCAAAGTCCGCCCCTGAGCGCAGCAACTGCGCGTGGCTCTGTCCGGCGAGCATGATCTGCGGATCGGAGAACACCACCGACAGCGGCGCGCGACGCGGACGCACGCGCACATCGGGGAAGCGGCCGGCATTGTCACCGGCGATGCGGCCCTCGTCCGCCGCCTCGTGGAGGATCTCCCGCTCATGGGTGGCGTCGCCGGCGATGAAGACGTGGCTGTCGGCGATCTGGCCCGTGCACGGATCGAACATGGGCACGCCACGCGTATCCAGCGGCAGCCCGCTCTGCGGCAAGCCGAGGGCCTGCAGATTCGGACGGCGGCCGCTCGCCGCCAGTATCCACGCGTAGCGTCGTTCAGCGGCAGGTTCTTCGTCACCGACGCGGACGGCGACCTCGTTGCCGACACGCCGAAGATGCAGGTCGGACACGCCCAGGCGCATCGGCAGTTCATCGGCGAAGATCTTGCGCGCTTCGGCCTGCAGGGCGGGGTCGGTGAGTGGGCCGACGCGCTCGCTGCGGCCGTAGACACCGACGCGCACGCCCAGTCGATGCAGGGCCTGCGCCAGCTCCAGGGCAATCACCCCGGTACCGAGCACGGCGACGGACTGCGGTAGCGATTGCCAGGCAAAGACGTCGTCGTTGACGATCAGCCGATCGCCGGCGGCCTCGCGCCATTCGGCCGGCACGTTGGGGTGCGAGCCGGTGGCGATGACGATGCGCCGCGCCTCGACACGCGTGTGCTCGCCAACCTGCAGCGTGTGACCGTCGAGGAAACGGGCGTGACCGCGCAGGCGGTGCTCGGCCGGCCAATGGTCCACCGCCTCGGTGACGAAGCCGACGAAGCGGTCGCGTTCATCGCGAACCCGCTGCATGACGGCGGCGCCATCGACGCGCAGCGAATCGACGACGACACCGAAGGCCTCGGCGTGCCTTGCCGCATGCGCAGCCTCGGCGGCGGCAATCAATAGCTTGCTGGGCATGCAACCGACGCGTGCGCAGGTGGTCCCGTATGCCCCTCCCTCGATCACCAGCACGCTACGAGTATGCGCCAGCGCGGCGCGGTAGGCGGACATTCCGGCAGTGCCGGCGCCGATAATGGCGACATCAACTTCCAGCGCGTTCATGGACAAACCCCTTTCCTCGAGTCATTTTTTGCCGATGCCCGCTGCCGGCGAGAAGCTGGCGTCGGTACGTTACAAGTCGAGCACCAGGCCAGCCGCGCCGCCGGCTTCCGCCGCCGGCACCGAACAGCAAATCAGAATCTCGTCGGTCCCCATGGCGACCGCCGGCGGCGACGTGTAGCTGACCTGGCCTGCCAGTATCCGGGTCTTGCAGGTGCCGCACGAGCCGCCCCGGCAACTGAATTCCGGCGTCAGCCCGCGCGCTTCCGCCAGCTCGAGCAGGCTGCCGCCACCCGGTTGCCAGCGGGCCTCCTTGGCGGTCCGCGCAAACACGACCGCGACGGAAGTTTCGGCAGCCGGCAGGGTGGGCGGGGCGGGTTCCGTGACCGCTTCCGTCACCCGCCGGCGTAGCGATGAGGGGCCAAACTGCTCGACGTGAATTCGCTCGTCGGCAATCTGCATCGCCCGCAAGCCGTCGTACAGGTCCTGGGCAAACGCCGCCGGGCCGCAGAGGTAGAAGTCAAAATCGTCGAAGGGCAGGATGGCCTTCAGCAAGCGCAGGTCGATGCGGCCCTGAACGTCATAGTCACTGCCAAGAACGGCCGTGGGTTCGGGCTGACTGAGAACGCGCACCGCCTCGACCGCACCATCGGCACGCTCGACCAGTTCCTGCATTTCGCTGGCGAAGGCCCGCTCGGCCAGGGTGCGCGACGCATGCACGAAGAAGGTCTGGCGTACGCGGCGGGTACGCACGCCTTCGTACACCACCTCGCGCAGCATGGCGAGCATTGGGGTGATTCCCACCCCGGCCGACAGGAGAACGAGCGGTCGGCGTTCATGCGGGTCCACGACGAAATTGCCCAGTGGCGCACGGGCCTCGATTTCATCGCCGACGGCTGTGTGGTCATGAAGGAACTGCGAAACCCGTCCTTCGCGTTTGACGCTGATGCGGTAGCAGCCATCCGACGGCGCCGCCGACAGGGTGTAGGTGCGAATGACCGGCGCGGCTTCCGCGGCGATGGCCAGCCGGATGGGCAGGTGCTGCCCGGCCTTGAAGAGCGGCAAGCCGGCGCCGTCGGCGGCTTCGAGATGGAACGACTTGATGGTCGAGCTTTCGTTGGTGATGCGTGCGATGCGAAAACGCCGCCACTGGTTGCGCAGTGCTTGTGCCTGCTGGCGGGCCAGGGCTTCTTCCCACGACCCGGTCATCAGCGAATTTGGCGAGACTTCGTCAAGACGCCAGCGCAGTTTCAGCACGCCGCGGCGGCGCACCGCCTTGTCGACGTGCAGACGCCAGAGCCGCTCGGCCCCCTGAAAACTGCTGACTTCGTCGCCCGCCAGGACCAGTTCGGTGCGGCCGGTGAGCTGCAGCAGGTCGCCATTGGCAAAGTCGATGAACAGCAGGCCGGCCCGCGGATTGACCTGCAGATTGCCCAGCGTGTTGAAATGCAGGTTACCGGCAAAGTCGGGGATGGTCAGCACATCGCCGTCGATACGCACGAAGCCGGCCTTGCCGCCGCGATGGGAGGCGTCGACCTGGCGTCTGCCGGCATCCCCCTCCGGATCCACATAGCTGGCGACGAAGAAGGTATCGGCAGCCCGGATCATGGCATTGGCCTCGGCGTCGAGCTTGACCAGGACTTCGGTGCGGCCGACGAAAGGCTCGGCGGGATCACCGGAAAACCTGAACTCTCGCGCCTGAATGTATTGCGGACAGTTGCCGAAGGCATGCTCGACCTGCAGCGTCAGCTGGCGGTCGTCGCGCGCAACGACTCTGCCATTGACGCGGTTGCGGCGGCGCGTTTGCAGCTCGATGCCGAGCACGCCGATGCCGTCGCCCGGCATCAGGGCATCGCCAGCGGGATCCCCTTGCCCTGGCAAGGCGTTGATCTGCAGGTGCCGCGCATCGGCTGACTGCGCCAGACCGGCACGCGCCTCGACGAGTGTCGCCCAGGGATCGCCGCTCGCGTCGACGGCGGCGATCACCAGGAACGGGAGCTGCCGGTAGAACGTGCGATGCTGCTCCGGCATGAAGTCGCGGATGACCTGGCGGCCGAAGACCTCCATGCGCTCGGCGACGCCGACGCTCTGTTGCAGCTCGCGTTCGCCGCGGTGCCAGGGGGACGCTGTTGCCGCGCTCATTCTTGCCGACTCCCGGTTCCGCTGATCACGTGGCCAGTCCAACGGCGGTCTTCTGCATGCCAACGAAGCCGGGCAGGCCTTCGATTCTGGCCAGCCAGTCGCGCACCTTCGGGTAAGCGTCCAGAGACACGTTGCCCTCGGGGGCATGCGCGAGGTAGGTATAGGCAGCCACATCGGCGATGGTCATCCCGTCACCAACGAGGAAGGTGTGCCGCGATAACTCATCTTCAATGACCTTCAAGACGGCGTGCGCAAGGGCAATCGCTTCGTCGGCATTCTTCTTCGCCCCGAATACCACCACCAGACGCGCTACCGCCGGCCCGAAAGCGATCTGGCCGGCGGCCACGGACAGCCACCGTTGCACCGCGGCTGCACCGACGGCGTCGCTCGGCAGCCAGCGCTCGCCGCCGTACCGGCGTGCCAGATAGACGAGAATCGCGTTCGAGTCGGCAACGATCGTTCCGTTGTCGTCGATCACGGGAACCTGGCCGAACGGGTTCAGGGCCAGGAACTCGGGCTGCTTGTGCGCGCCCTTCATCAGGTCGACGTCGACGAGTTGCGTCGGCAAATCGAGCAGTGACAGCATCAGTTGCGCGCGATGGGCGTGACCGGACAAGGGGTGGCGATAGAGCTTGATGGGGGTAGCGGGTGTGGCCGACATGATGATTCTCCAGAGAGTGAGGGACGAGGCGACGAGGCGACGAGGCGACGAGGCGACGAGGCGACGAGGCGGGGCAGTTGCCGGGAGACCAATACGAGCGCCAGTCACGGGTAGACATGGTCGGCGCAAAATCCTCTGAGGGGAATCACCGTGCGGCGCAAATCACCATTCCAGATCAGGCAATAATCCGCGCTGCGCCGCCACCCTTCGGTCGGCCGCCGGTCGCCATCAACGTCGACCCGCACGGGCGCCAAGTCTTCACGACATTGGCGTCAGCCGAGAACCGCTGGCGGCAGCAGCCACCACCAATCCATACCTGCGCTACCGTTGAATACATGCCCAGGGGCAACGCGGTCGCGATTACTAGGTGGCTCGCACCCGCGAGGCAAGGGTCCGTGCGAGGGGAGGATTGCCTTGCGTCGGGTTGTCGGAACGGCTTGAACGGTATCCATAACATGGCTACCATGCCTATCTCTTTGGCCAGTCGGGCGCGTCATGACCATGCATGTCAATCGATCTGACGACACTCCGGAAATCGTCGTGGGAGTGCGATATCGACGGCTCGACGGCGCGATGGACGCTGAATGATCCGCCCGCGCGATTCCCTGCAACTGGCGTTGCGCGCGATCACCGCGCACCGGCTGCGCAGCTTTCTGACACTGCTCGGCATCGCCGTCGGCATCGCGGCGGTGATCCTGCTGACCTCGATCGGCGAAGGCATCCATCGCTTCGTGCTCGCCGAATTCACGCAGTTCGGCACCAACGTGATCAGCGTCGCGCCGGGCAAGACCAAGACCTCAGGTCACTCGCCGACCGGCATCCCGACCTCGGTACGGCCGCTGACGCTCGACGACGCGCGCGCGCTCGAGCATCTGCCGCATATCACCGGCATGACCGCCACCGTCTGGGGCAACACCGAGATCAATGCCAATGGCCGCCTGCGCCGGACCACCGTGAACGGGGTCAGCGCCGAGATGCTCAAGGTGTTCAGCATCAGGGTGCGCAGCGGCCAGTTCCTGCCCGCCGAGGACGCCGACAATGCGCGTGCCTTCATCGTCCTCGGCGCCAAGCTCAAGGAGGAACTGTTCGGTGCCGACAATCCGCTGGGCGCACGCGTGCGCGTCGGCAGCCTGCAGTTTCGCGTCATCGGCGTTCTCGAAGCGAAGGGACAGTTTCTCGGCATCGACCTCGACGACGCTGCCTACATCCCGACGGCGCGCGCGCTCGAGCTCTACAACCGCGACGGAATCATGAAGATCGATCTGTCGTACGAGGAAGGCGTGCCCGCCGCCGCGGTCAGCGCGCGCGTCGTGGCGACGCTCAAGGCCCGCCACGGGCGCGAGGATTTCACGATCACGACGCAGGAGGACATGCTGCGCACGCTGTCCAATATCCTCGACGTGCTGACCATGGCGGTGGGCGCACTCGGCAGCATTTCCCTGCTCGTCGGCGGCGTCGGCATCGTCACCATCATGACCATCGCGGTCACCGAGCGCACTGGCGAAATCGGCCTGCTGGTCGCCCTCGGCGCACCGCGGCGAACGATCCTCGGCCTGTTCCTCGGCGAGGCCATCGCCCTGTCGGCGCTCGGCGGGCTGCTCGGACTGTTGCTGGGAATGGGTCTGGCGCAGTTGATTCACCTGCTCGTACCGGCGCTGCCGGTGCACACGCCGCTCAGCTTCGTCGCGCTGGCCGAGAGTATTGCCGTGCTCATCGGCCTGCTCGCCGGCGTGCTGCCGGCCAGGCGCGCGGCGCGGCTGGACGCGGTGGACGCCCTGCGCACCGAGTGAAATGAATTGACCGGAATCGCCATCACGGCGCCACTTTGCAGAACGAGGAGAACAGCGTGTTTTCGGTATATGGCTTGAGTGGTCCGATCTACCAAGGCACCTTCGAAGGCCTCAAGGAAGTCGCCGGCGTTTACCGCGGCACCCCTGTGCGGCCCATCGACCAGGATGAACCGCCACCGGTCTTCAGCGTTCCGGTGGCGCAAGCCGTCAGCGCCTACCGGGAGATGCTGCGCAGCGACCCCGAGCGGGGCCCGCTCTATCACGCCTACCAGATCATGCAACGACAGATCGTCTCGGTGACCAGCACCGATGCCGTCGAGCGGGCGTGGCGGATCCTGCTCGAACGGCGCATTCACCAGGCACCGGTGCTCGACCCGACCTACCGATTGGTCGGCATCGTCAGCGAGCGCGATCTGCTCACCGTGCTCAATGTCGAAGAAGGGCGCGTCCGCGATGCGTTGGCCAGGCAGGTGAGCGACGTCATGACGACGCCGGTGGTCAGCGCCGACCCGATCACCGACATCCGGCGGATCGCCTGGGTGATGCTCGAACACCAGGTCGACGGCGTGCCGATCGTCAACGACACGCAGGCGCTGGTCGGTTTCGTCTCGCGCAGCGACATCCTGCGTGCGATCATCACCGATCCGCCGTTGAGCCTGTGGCGCTAGGCCGCGCGCCGACCCTTCCTGCGATCACTCCCTGCCCGAGGATTACCGATGAGCCCGACCCTGCTGCGCATCTATCACAACAACCGCTGTTCGAAGAGCCGCGCTGCCTGCCAACTGATTGCCGAGAAAGGCGTCGCTGCCGAGATCGTCGATTACCTGAAGACCCCGCCAAGCCGCGACGAACTGCGCGAGCTGCTGGGAAAACTCGGCATGCCGGCCGCCGACCTCGTGCGCCGCGGCGAGGCGGCATTCAAGGAACACTACGCCGGACGTTCGCTGAGCGACGAGGAATGGCTGGACGCGCTCGTCGCGCACCCGATCCTGATCGAACGCCCAATCGTCGTGCGCGGCGACCGGGCGGTGCTCGGTCGCCCGCCGGAGAAGGTGCTGGAACTGCTGTAGCGGCGGCGCGCGCCGCTTACTTCTTCGCCCCGGGCTTGCTCGACCAGACGTCGCGGAGCGTCACCGTCCGATTGAACACCGGCGCGCCGGCGCGCGAATCGATGCGATCGGCGACGAAGTAACCGTGGCGTTCGAACTGGAAGCATTCTTCAGCCCGGGCGTTCTTCAGCGCCGGTTCGAGCCAGGCCGCGATCACTTGCATGCTGTGCGGATTGAGGTCGTCGCGAAAATCGCGTTCGAGGTCTTCCGGGTCGCCTTCGCGCCGGGCGCCCGGCGAGGGAACGGCGAACAGGCGGTCGTAGAGGCGCACTTCGGCGCGGCAGGCATGCGCCGCCGAGACCCAGTGCAGGTTCCCCTTGACCTTGTAGGTGTCGGCGCCCGGCGTACCGCTCTTCGAATCCGGCAGGTAGTCGCAGTGGACAGCGCTGACGACGCCGCTGTCGTCGACGTCGAAGCCGGTGCACTTGACGACAAAGCCATGGCGCAGGCGCGCCATGTTGCCGGGGTAGAGGCGATGGTAGCCCTTGCTTGGCTGGGCCATGAAGTCCTCCCGTTCGATCCACAGCTCGCCGCCGAAGGGCATCGCCCGCTTGCCCAGCTCGGGCTTCAGCGGATGGTTGGGCGCGAAGCAGTCCTCACTCTCGCCGGCCGGATAATTGTCGATGATCAGCCGCAGCGGATCGAGCACGGCGATGCGCCGTTCGGCCGATTCGTTGAGCACTTCGCGCATCGTGTCTTCGAGCAGCGAATACTCGATCAGCGAATCGGAACGCGAAACGCCGATACGTTCGGCAAACAGGCGGAAACCGGCCGCCGGGTAGCCGCGGCGGCGCGCGCCGACCAGCGTCGGCAAACGCGGGTCGTCCCAGCCGGCAACGTGCTTCTCGTCGACGAGCTGGATCAGCTTGCGCTTCGAGAGGACGATGTAGCTGAGGTTCAGGCGCGAGAACTCGATCTGTTGCGGCAACGGGCGCTGCAGCAGTCCGCCTTCGGCCAGGCGCTCGAGCAGCCAGTCGTAGAAGGGGCGCTGGTCGGCGAACTCGAGCGTGCAGATCGAGTGCGTGATGTTCTCGAGCGCATCCTCGATCGGATGCGCGTAGGTGTACATCGGATAGACGCACCAGCGGTCGCCAGTGTTGTGGTGACTGGCGTGGCGGATGCGGTAGATCGCCGGGTCGCGCAGGTTGATGTTCGCCGACCCCATGTCGATCTTGGCGCGCAGGACGTGCGCACCGTCGGGAAACTCGCCGCGCTGCATGCGCTTGAAGAGGTCCAGGTTTTCCTCGACGCTGCGCTCGCGAAACGGCGACTCGCTGCCGCCTTCGGTGAGTGTGCCGCGACTGGCACGCATCTGCTCGGCGCTCTGGCTCTCCACGTAGGCGTGGCCGCTGGCGATCAGGTATTCGGCAAACTCGACCATCCAGTCGAAGTAGTTGGACGCGAAATAGAGGTTGCACTCGCCCTCCGGCAGCGCCTCCGACGCCGGTTCCTCCCAGGAAAAACCGAGCCAGCGGACCGAATCGACGATCGAATCGACGTATTCCTGCTCCTCCTTCTCGGGATTGGTGTCGTCGAAACGCAGATGGCAGCGGCCGCCGTAATCCTGCGCCAGCCCGAAGTTCAGGCAGATCGACTTGGCGTGGCCAAAGTGCAGGTAGCCGTTGGGTTCGGGCGGAAAGCGCGTGCGGATCTTCGCCGGGTCGAGGGCCCCGGCCAGCTGCTGGGCGGCCGGACCGGGACGGCCGGACCAGCGGCGCGCCGCGTGCTTGCCGGCGGCGAGCTCGCTCTCGATGATGTTGCGGATGAAGTTGGTGCTGGCAAGTGCAGAGGAACTCGCAGCATTGCTTGATGACTCTTGGCTCACGGCGCTGTCCTTGATTCGCGAAGGCTCGCATTTTAACCGGCTGGCGCGACAAAACCGTTGGAATTCCGCGCTTGCCGCGGCCATCGCGCAAACGCGGTCAGCCGTGGGCACGCCGCAACAGCAGATGCGGTGCCCGCCGCGGGGGTTACTCCTCCCGGCCCGTCACCGGGAACGCCGCATCGCCAGCCAGCGCGTGCGCGCGCGCCTCGAAAGCGGCGACCATGCTGGTGGCCATCGGCAGGACCAGCAGTTGCACGATCGGCATCAGAAAGAACGAGCGCGTCTCGCAGTCGAGAGTGAAATCGACGTGGCAGTGGTCGTTGTCGAGTGGCGAAAACTGCCAGCGGATGTCGAAACGGCAGAACGATCGATCGTCGGAGGCGACGACGATACGGTGCGGGCGCTCCAGTTCGGTACGCGTACGGAAACGATGCATGAGCAGGCCCAGTGCCAGGCTCTGTTCGGTTTCGTAGGCCGTTTCATGGCGCCGGATGATCCTTGCGTCACGAATCAGTGGCAGGAACTCGGGGTAGCGCTCGACATCGGCGACGATGTCGAAGAGCAGTTCCGGTGAGCGCGCTATGGCGCGGCTCTCGCGATGACTTGCCATGGGCTGCGCCCTCCCGCTTGCTGTGTCGACGGTCTGCTGCCTCCTGGTCCGCCAACTCGGCGTGCCGGGCAGACCCTGTCGGTCTCCCGGCAAACCGCCGACCGGCGGCCGTGATGCCCGTGGACCAGCCCGCATGATAGCAATGCCGACCCTGCGCGGGAAATGGAAATCGCCGGCGCGCCGGTGACGCGCCGGCAGCGCTCAGAGGCCCTTGTCGTTGGGCGTCAGGATCAGCTGTTTGAGGGCCGCGCTCATCGGCATGTCAAGACTGGCGCCGCCAGGCGGGATCGGCGACGTGAACCACTTGCCGTAGAGGCGCGCGAACTCGCCGCTTTGCATCACGCCGACCAAGGTGTCGTCAACGAGCCTCTTGAACTCGGGATCCTGGCGGCGAAACGCCAGACCGTAGGGTTCGAATCCGTAGCTGTCGGCCAGGACGATCAGACGACCGCGTTCGGCTGGTGGAAGGTTCGACAGCAGGCCAGCCAGCAGCGCATCGTCGAGGACCAGCACGTCGGCATTCCCGCGCAACAGCAGGCGCAAGGATTCGGCATGATCGCGGCCGAAACGATAGTTGATGAGCAGCCCCTGGCGGACGGCTGCCGATTTGATGTAGGCCTCCGCCGTGGTGCCGGCCGTGGTCACGACGACCTTGTCCTTGAGATCCTTGAGCGCGCGAACGGACGAATCCTGCCTGACCAGGGCCTTGACGCCGGCGACGAAGATCGTGACGCTGTAGGCTACCGAGCGCTGCCGCTGTTCGGTGTTGGTCACCGGCCCGCAGTCGAGATCGATCGTCTCGGCTTCGAGCATGATCTGACGCGAACCCGGTGTCGTCGGCACCTGCACCACGCTCAGCGCGGGCAGGCCCAGGCGCGCCTGGATGGCATCGGTGACATGCCGGCAGAGATCGAGCGAGAAGCCAATGGCCTTCTGCTCGGGATCCAGATAGGCGAAAGGCGCCGACCCTTCGCGGTAACCGAGGTACACGGTCTCGGCGGCACGAATCTTGTCGAGCGTCGGCGAACCGGCCCGGCCCTGCGCATGCAGGCCGCCCGTCGTCAGCAGCAGACAGGCGCCGGCCAGCAGTGCCCGTAGTGGCAAGCTTGTGATCACCGTGCACCCTCCCTTTCCATCGCTGTCGCGGGGTTGACGAGCGACCGGGCGGCAGCATCGGGCGGCGCCACCGTCGTCGGCAGGTTGCGCGCGCCTATGAAGCTGTTCGACGAGCCTTCCATGAGTTCCCTGGCCTTGCGTCCCAGCGTCTCGCGATCCGGATAGATCTCGGCCGGCGCCGTCGGCGGGCATAGCTGGGCAAGATCGAGCGGGGCCATCTCCTTCTCGTCGGGTGCGCTCTCCGCCTCCGCTCGCTTCAGCCCCAGCTTTTCGAGCAGCCGTCCCATTCCCGCATAACTGCGCAGGTAGGCGAGCGACAGGTCGACATCGGCATTGACCTGTGAACGCCTGGCGTCGAAGAACTCGTTCTGGGTGTTGAGGAGGTCGAGCAGCGTGCGCTGACCGATGTTGAACTGATCCCGATAGGCGTTGCGCGTTCTTTCGACGAGGTCGACCTGGAGGGCGAGGAAGGATAACTGGTCGGCCAGGCGCACCGTGTCGTGGTAGGCGATCGACAAGGTCTGGCGAATGTCGCGGCACGCTTTCTCACGCTGGTCGAGCGCAATGTTCTTGCGCTCGCGGTACTGGCGGTCGCGCGCGATATCGGAGCCGCCGTTGAAGAGGTTGTAGAAGAGGCGCATTTCGACCACCGAGTTGTCGCGCGAGCCGTCCAGACCGAGGTAGTTGTTGATGTTCTCCTTGCGCGCGATCAGCTCGACACGCGGGCTGAAGGCGGCGCGCCGGGCCTCGAGGTCATATTGCGAGGCCTCGATGTTCTCGATCGTCGAGCGCAGGGCCGGGTTGTTGCGCAAGGCCAGCAGCAGGGCCGCATCGGCTTTTTCGGGAAAGGCGGTCGCGAGATCGGCAGGCGCAAACATCACCTTGGCCGGCTGCTCGCCGACAATGCGCAGGTAGCGTGCGGTGACGTCGTGCAGGTTGGCCAGCGCGGTGGTCAGATTGACGTCGGCCAAAGCCAGGCGGCTGGCTGCCTGGTCGACATCGACCCGCTTGCCGACGCCGGACTCGGCTCGCCGCCTGAGTTGCTCGTAGGCGGCCTGATGCTGAATATAGTTCTCTTCGGCGAGGTAGGCGAGGCGACGATAGCGCACCACGTCGAGATACGCCCGCCCCGCTTCGAGGGCGGTGTTCTCCGACGCGTCGAGCAACTCGAAGTAGCGGACCAGCTTGGCCTTGCCGAGCCGCTTGACTTCACTGGACGTGGCAAATCCATCAAAAATCATCTGCCGCAGGTTGATCAGCGTGTCATGGCGCGTGTAAGTCGTGTCGGCCCCGGCACTCCGCGGGGTGAGCCTTTCCCGGCCGATCCCGGCCGAGACATCCACCCGCGGCAGGAAGCCGCCCCGGGCGACGCCGACCTCCTCCGTCGTCTCGCGGAAGGCATGCCAGCGCGCCTGCACTTCCGGGTTTCTCAAGACGGCCGCCTGCGCCGCCTCCTTCAATGACAGGTGTTCAGCGACTTCGGCGGTGACCGGTGTCGTCCCGAGGGCCAGCAGCAGCAAAGCCGTATGGCGGGCCATTCCGCGGTTTCTGTTTTTGGTGGGCATCAAGACAAGGCTCATCCCAAGTAGATAGGTCGCGGCATTATACTCAGGACATCGCCTTGCGCCACCCCCCACTCCACACTCCAGCCCGCAGATCGTCCAGCCTTGCCGATTCTCGCTCAACTCTCGTTACTTACTGGCTCGGCCAGGTTGCCGCAGGCGTTTCCCGGATGCTGCCGGCCGCTGCTCTTGATGCTCTTCCTCCTGGCGCTGTGCTGCCCCGCTGCCGGGCCCGACCGGACGGCGCTCCAACAACAACTGGTGGCACGCTTCGGGCCGGGGCGAATCGGCCTGCTCGACGACTGGCTGCAACTCGTCGCAGCGGCGAAGCCACTCGACGAAGGCAGGAAACTGCAGGCGATCAACGACTTCTTCAACCGCCATATCGTCTTCGACGATGACTTGAACATCTGGCGACAAAGCGATTACTGGGCCACACCGCTGGAGACCATCGGACGCGGCCGGGGTGATTGCGAGGACTTCGCGATTGCCAAGTACTACTCCCTGCGCCTGGCCGGCGTGCCGGTCGCCAGGATGCGCCTGGTCTACGTGAAGGCGCGGCTGAGTACCGGCGCCGGCGAGGTCCAGCAGGCACACATGGTCCTTGCCTACTACGCGCAGCCCAGCGCCGAACCGCTGGTGCTCGACAACCTGCAGACCGCGATTCAGCCGGCATCGAGGCGCCCCGACCTGCAGCCGGTGTTCAGTTTCAATAGCGACGGCATTTTCGCCGGCGTCTCCGGCGCCTTGAAGGCCAGTTCCGGCGGCATCGGCCGGCTCTCGCGCTGGCAGGACCTGCTGCAACGGGCGCGCGCCGAAGGTTTCGAATAGCGTCGACCAGGAACGATTGACCGAGGATCACCACCATGTCCATGTATCGCCAGTTCTGGCTTGCCATCATCACCTGCATGCTGCTTGCTTTCGGCGGCAGCCTGATCGCCTCGATGCTGAGTGCGCGGGCCTATCTCGAATCGCAACTGTCGATCAAGAATTCGGACAACGCCGCGGCACTCGCGCTGTCGATGAGCCAGAGCAACCCCGACGCGGTGATGATCGAGTTGACCGTCGCGGCGCTCTTCGACAGCGGCCATTATGAATTGGTCCGCGTCGTCGATCCCGAAGGACGGACGATTGCCGAACGCGCCAGTGGGCCACTGGATCTCGATGCGCCGGAGTGGTTTGCGCGCTGGCTGCCGATTCGCGCCGTGCCGGGCCAGGCGCAGATCAGCAAGGGCTGGCAGCAGGTCGGTACGCTGACCCTGATCAGCGACAGCCGCCTGGCCTATGGTGCGCTGTGGGACAACGTCTGGCAAACGACTGGCGCCCTGGCGCTCGCCAGTCTGGTCGGCGGCTTCCTCGGATCGATCATCCTCGGCCGCCTGAAAGCGCCGCTGCAGGCGGTGATCGACCAGGCGACGGCGATCAGCGAACGCCGTTTCGTGACGATAGCCGAGCCCACGGTGCCCGAACTCAGGCGACTCGCGCTGGCGATGAACAGCACGGTCGGTCGCCTCCGAACAATCTTCGAGGAGGAGGCTGCCCGGCTCGAGATTCTGCGCCGGGAAGCGAACTGCGATCCGCTGACCGGCCTCGCCAATCGTGGCCACTTCATGGCCCGCCTGCGCCAGACACTCGACGCCGAGGACGCCGGCGAAGGCACGCTGCTGCTGATTCGGCTGGCCGACCTGGCCGGCATCAACCGCCGCCTCGGTCGCGCCGCCACCGACGCTTTCCTGCGGCAGGCGGCCGAGGTCATCGGCACATTCGCCAATCCGGACAGCCAGGGCATAGCCGCGCGCCTCAACGGCGCCGACTTTGCGATCGTGCTCGCCGCCGGACGCGACGCCCACGCCGCCGCGCACGTTCTCCTCGCGGCGCTCATCGAGGCCGGCAAACCCTATGTCGAAGGCGAGACGATCGTCTCGATCGGCCTCGGCGGCTATTGCCGGCCGACGGACCTCGAGACCCTGCTGGCCCGCGTCGATGCCGCACTGGCCGCGGCCGAAGCGGAAGGCGTGAACGCCATCCGGGAGGCCGTCATCGCTGCCGGCGACCACGGCCCTCGTACGGCCGAGCAGTGGGCACAGGCGATCACGCGCGCCGTCGACCGGGAATGGCTGCGTCTGGTCTCCTTTCCCGTGGTCGATGCCGCCGGCGGCCTTTCGCACCGCGAGTGTCCGCTGCGGCTGCTCGCGGAGGAAAACGGCGAGTGGCTGGCCGCTGGCCGCTTCCTGCCTCTGGCCGAAAGACTCCGGTTGACCCCGGCCCTCGATCTCGCTGCCGTGGCGCTGGGCTTGCAGGAGTTGACGGCGCGGCCCGACCTGCCGGGACTGGCCGTCAATCTTTCGGCCAGTTCCGTCGCCAACGCGAGCTTCCGGCAACGTCTGCTCGGCATGCTTGGCGCGCATGCGAGCGAGGCGCGTCGGCTGTGGCTGGAAGTCGCCGAGAATGGCGCACTCCGGCATCTGGCGGCGTTCCGCGAACTCAGCCGCGGCCTCAAGGCAGCCGGTTGCCGCATCGGTCTGGAACACTTTGGCCATCAGTTCAGCCAGATCGGGCTGCTGCATGATCTTGGGCTGGATTATCTGAAGGTCGACGCGAGCTTCATCCGCGGACTCGACAGCAACCGGGGCAACGCCGCTTTCCTCGAGGGGCTGAGCGGCATTGCCCACGGCATCGGCCTGCAGGTGCTCGCCGAGGGCGTGGAGACGCGAGCAGAGTGGCTGGCGCTCGTGGAACTCGGCTTCGACGGAGTAACCGGCCCGGCGGTTTCGCTATCCCGAACGAACGGGACACCGGAATGAGGCCGCCTAGTCGGTAATCAGCTTGCCTTTCGTGAGCAGGTCCTGAATGATCAACTGGTCGGTCGTCAAGCCGCCGGCAGACAGGTCGACGCCGGCCAATACCACCTGCTGATCAACGGCAGCAGCGCTGTAGCCGCTGGCGAAGCCACCACTGCTGCTGATCTGCACCGTGGTGCTGCCTGCCGAAACGTCGAAGTGCAGGTAGTTGTCGAGGCTGCTCAAGGAGGAGTTCTCCCCTTGCAGCAGGTCGCGAAGATCGAGGACGTCGCCACCCGACGCACGCGAGGAATTGCTGAAGTCGGTCACCGTATCGACCGCCGGCGCCCCGGCGGCGCCGCGATCGGCAAGACGCCACTGGAAGACGTCGGCACCGAGGCCGCCGCTCATCAGATCGTTGCCGGCACCGCCGATCATGGTGTCGGCGCCCAGACCGCCACTCATCGTGTCGTTACCGGCATCGCCGCGCATGCTGTCGGCGGCGATGCTGCCACTGAGCACGTCGTTGCCGCTGGTCCCGACGGTCCTGATCGGCGGCGCCACTTCGCCGGCGCCGTTGACCTGAATGGTCAGTGTCGCGGTATCCACGCCGCCATCGGCATCGGTGACCCTGTAGGTGAAGACGTCACTGCCGACCTCGCCGGCGCCAAGCCGCTGTACCGCCGCGCGGGAATTGTCCAGCGTGTAGCTGTAGCTGCCATCGGCAGCGATGACGACCTTGCCGTAGATCCCGTCGATAGCCGCCCCGACACCGGCCGCCGGGGGCACTGCAGGAATGCCCGCAGCGACGCCGGTAACCGTGAGGTTGGCACTGCTGTCGGGATCGTAGTCCTGACCAGGCGTTCCCGGCGTCACATCGCCGACAACCGTCACCAGTGGGCTGCCGACGGGCGCCGCCGCGAAGCCATAAATCTGCTGTCCAGCCGTCACCACCCCGGTCGCTGCGGCAGTCCCTGCGGCAAGGTCGATGCTGTACATCGCCCCACCTGCCGTACTCCCGACGAACGTCCCGACATCCGTCTGCGCCAGGTTGTAGAGGTCGGTGGGCAAGCCGCTGACTACCGTGGAGACGCTGCCGGTCGCCAGATCCAGCTTGCGGATCGTGCCGGCGGTCGTCGACAGATACAGCGCGTTGTCGAAGAACAGCAGATCGCCGGAGGACCCTTGGCCGAAACTGCCCACACGCGTCGCGGCGCCGGTGGTCGTTGACAACTGGTACACATCGCCGCCGCTGCTGGTGGCGGCGGCAAACAGGCGACCGTCACCACTGGCAACCAGCGAATTGACGAAGGGCGCACCTGTCACCGGCCCGATCCGGGTGGCCGCGGCGGTCGTCGGATTGATGCTGTACAGCGTATTGGGCGAGCCCGTCAGGGCGATGCCGAAAAGCGTGCCGGTGGGGCCCACGGCAATGTCTCCGAAGACGACGCCGGCATTGCCGACCAGCGTGCGCGCACCGGTCGCCGGGTCAAGGATGCCGATATTGCTTGCGGCATCGTTGTAATAGAGCGTGTTGGCGGTGAGTTCGGAAACCGAGTTGACGTCGGCGACGGCCACCGGTCCGAGCTTGTAGCTTTCGTTGTCGGTAGCGGTCGCGGTATTGCCGGCGGCGTCGGTGGTGGTGATGCTGGCGTCGATCGTCCGGTCGGGGTCGGCGGCGAGGTCGGCGCCGGGAACGACGATGGCAAAGGTCAGCACGCCGGCGGTGTCGACGACGGTGCCGGTGAAGGGCTTGCCGTTGATCGTCAGGGTGACGGTGTCGCCAGCCCTGGCGTCGCCACCCGCCGTCCCGGTAACGGTGACCGGGCTGCGGGCCTCTGCGGCGCTGATCAGGTCGTCAGCCGTGATGCTCGCGTCGAGGGTGATGGTCGGGACTGGCGGCGCGGTGTCGATGGTCACCGCGTCGCTGCCGCTCGTACCGGGGTTGCCAGCGGCATCGGTGTAGCTGCCCGTAGTAACGGCAACGCTGCCCGGACCGGTGAAACCATCGGTTGCCGTGAAGATGGCGGTGAAGACTTTCGGATCCGCGGTAGGCGTCAGGCCGCTCAGCGTGCCACCGACGGCCGTGGTGTCGGCCAGGGTAAAGCCTACCGGCGCGTCGCTGAAGGTAAAGGTGACGGTCGACACCTTGTCGGTGCTGTTCAGGCTGGGATCGACGATGTCGACGATGACGCTCGGAGCGACGGTATCGATGGGCACCGTGTCGCTGCCGCTCGTACCGGGGTTCCCGGCCGTATCGGTGTAGCTGGCATCGGCGACGCTGACGCTGCCGGTGCCGGTGAAGCCATCGGTTGCCGTGAAGGTGGCGGTGAAAACTTTCGGGTCGGCCGTCGGTGTCAGGCCGCTGACCGTACCGCCGACGGCAGTGGTGTCGGCCAGGGTAAAGCCCACCGGGGCATCGCTGAAGGTGAAGGTGACGGTCGACACCTTGTCGGTGCTGTTCAGGGTGGTGTCGACGATGTCGACGACGACGCTCGGGGCGACGGTGTCGATCGGGACGGTGTCGCTGCCGCCACCGCCGGGGTTGCCGGCGGCATCGGTGTAGCTGCCCGCAGTAACGGCAACGCTGCCCGGACCGGTGAAGCCGTCGGTTGCCGTGAAGGTGGCGGTGAAGACTTTCGGGTCAGCGGTCGGTGTCAGGCCGCTCAGCGTGCCGCCGACGGCCGTGGTGTCGGCCAGGGTGAAGCCCACCGGGGCGTCACTGAAGGTGAAGGTGACGGTCGACACCTTGTCGGTGCTGTTCAGGCTGGCGTCCACGATGTCGACCACGACGCTCGGGGCAACGGTGTCGATGGGCACCGTGTCGCTGTTGCCGCTTCCGGTGTTGCCGGCCGTATCGGTGTAGCTGGCGTCGGCGACGCTGACGCTGCCGGTGCCGGTGAAGCCGTCGGTTGCCGTGAAGGTGGCGGTGAAGACTTTCGGGTCGGCCGTGGCGGTGAGGCCGCTCAGCGTGCCGCCGACGGCCGTGGTGTCGGCCAAGGTAAAGCCCACCGGGGCGTCGCTGAACGTGAAGGTGACGGTCGACACCTTGTCGGTGCTGTTCAGGCTGGGATCGACGATGTCGACGATGACGCTCGGGGCGACGGTATCGATGGGCACCGTGTCGCTGCCGCTCGTACCGGGGTTCCCGGCGGCATCGGTGTAGCTGCCCGCAGTAACGGCAACGCTGCCCGGACCGGTGAAGCCGTCGGTTGCCGTGAACGTAGCGGTGAAGACTTTCGGGTCAGCGGTCGGCGTCAGGCCGCTCAACGTGCCGCCGACGGCCGTGGTGTCGGCCAGGGTAAAGCCCACCGGGGCGTCGCTGAAGGTGAAGGTGACGGTCGACACCTTGTCGATGCTGTTCAGGCTGGCGTCGACGATGTCGACGACGACGCTTGGGGCCACGGTGTCGATGGGGACGGTGTCGCTCCCGCCACCGCCGGGACTACCGGCGGCATTGGTGTAGCTGCCCGCGGTTACGGCAACGCTGCCGGTGCCGGTGAAAGCATCAGTCGCCATGAAGGTGGCGGTGAAGACTTTCGGGTCGGCCGTCGGCGTCAGGCCACTCAGCGTGCCGCCGACGGCCGTGGTGGCGGCCAGGGTGAAGCCCACCGGGGCGTCGCTGAAGGTGAAGGTGACGGTCGATACCTTGTCACCGCTGTTGAGGCTGGGATCGGTAATGTCAACGACGACGCTCGGGGCGACAGTGTCGATCGCAACGGTGTCGCTAGCGCCACGGCCAGGATCACCGGCGGCATCGGTGTAACTGCCCGTGGTAACGCCAACGCTACCGGTACCCGTAAAGCCGACAGCCGCCGTGAAGGTGGCGGTAAACACCTTCGGGTCGGCGGTGGGCGTCAGGCCGCTCAACGTGCCGCCGACGGCCGTGGTGTCGGCCAGGGTAAAGCCCACCGGAGCGTCACTGAAGGTGAAGGTGACGACCGACACCGCGTCACTTCTGGTCAAGCTGGTATCGACGATGTCGACAACGACACTCGGGGCGACGGTGTCGATGGACACGGTATCGCTGGCGCCACGGCCAGGATCACCGGCGGCATCGGTATAGCTGCCCGCGGTAACGCCAACGCTGCCGGTACCGGTGAAGCCGTCAGCCGCTGTGAAGGTGGCGGTGAAGACTTTCGGGTCGGCGGTTGGCGTCAGGTCGCTCAGGGTGCCGCCGACCACAGCAATGTCGGCCAGGTCGAAGCCGCTCGGAGCGTCACTGAAGGTGAAGGTGACGGTCGATACCCTGTCGCCGCTGTTCAGGCGGGTATCGACGATGTCGACGACGACGCTCGGGGCGACGGTGTCGATGGCGACTGGGGTATCGGCGACACCGCCTGGGTTGCCGGCGGCGGCGATCGAGCCAACGGCGGCCGCCGCAGTGGCTGCACTCTGCGCCGCCAAGCCAGCATCGATCAGGTCGATCAGGCCGTCGGCGGCGCTGCCCGCCCCACCAAGCACCTCGTCAACGGGAGCGGTTCTGGCAGTGCCAAACTCAAAAGCCAGCGGATCCACATTCTCGACGATGCGCAGCAAGCGAACAAACGTGGGTCCTCCGTCAGCACCTCCGGGCGTGCCCGCGCCAGCCGCCGTCTCGTCGAGTAGCGCGTCGAGGCTGCCGCCTTCGTTGATCGCCTTGATGACCCGGTCAACGTCCCTTGCCCCGCCGAGCAGGGCGGCGTCCGTGGCGTCCGGCTTCACCGAGGCGAACACTTCGGCATCGACCGTCAGCGTCTCGTTGGCGCGCAACACAAGCGACTGGCTGTCGGGGGTGGCCAGGTCGACGCGGCTGCCGGCGCCAGTGACGACGACGTCGCCCTCGTAGATCACATCGCCGATGCGCAATTGACGCAGATTGCCGTCCTGGTCCTTTGCGAAAGCCTTGCCCTGGATCGCCGAAACGCGTGCGAGAGGTGTCCTGTCAGCCATGGTGAAGCCTCGAAGCGGAGTTTGGAAGACCGCAACGATAGCCCACGCCGCCGGGGCCGACTACTGTACTGACGTACGGGAAGAAAGCGTGTCGGCGGGCGTTGAATCAGGCCCTGCTGCCGACGCCGTTGATGATCAGCGAGAGCTGCAGGCGATCGCGGGCGCCGAGCTTTTCGAGCACGGCGCTGACGTGGAACTTGACGGTTCGTTCGGTGATGGCGAGTTGCCGGGCGATTTCCTTGTTGCTCGCCCCGGCGGCCACCGCCACGGCGACCTCCTGTTCGCGCGCGGTAAGCGCGCTGCGCCAGGCATCGCCATCGCTCGGACGCTTGCTCAGCAAGGCCGCGCTGGCGACCAGCAGACGCTTCATCAGACCCTCGCCGATCCACACGCCGCCGTTCTGGACCACCGCTGCCACCTGTTGCAGCACCGTCGGTGCCGCATGCCCGTTGCAGTAAGCGGCGGCACCCGCCGCCAGGGCCGCCAGGGCGCCATCTTCATCGGGCTCGTCGGCCAGCACGATCAGCGAGCGCCCGGCCAGCCCCCGGCGCAGGCGCGCGACCAGTTCCTCGGGCCGCTGCCCGTTCGGCAGCAGTGCCCAGACCAGCGCCGGCGCTGCCGGCATGCCCTCCAGACGACCGACGATCAGGTTCGGGAACGCGGCTCGCCAGGAGTTGCGCTGCCGCGCATCGACGGAGAGAAAAATCTGCTGCAGCAACTCAACGCTCGGAAAAGGCGCGCGCCTTGGCACGCAGGACCGGCTTCAGCAGGTAGGAAAGGACGCTCTTTTCCCCGGTCACGATATCGACCTCGGCGACCATGCCGGGGATGACCGGCAGATTGTTCCCCAGCGTCGACTGATTGGTGCGCACGCGAACGATGTAGAACGCGTTGCCTTTGTCGTCGACCACGGTGTCGGCGCCGATATGTTCGAGCTTGCCGTCGAGCCCCCCGTAGATTGCGAAATCGTAAGCGGTGAACTTGACCACCGCCTTCTGGCCTGGATGCAGGAAGGCGATGTCGCGCGGATGCACGCGCGCTTCGAGCAACAGGTTGTCTTCGAGCGGGACGATTTCGACGATATCCTTGCCCGGTTGCACCACGCCACCGACGGTATTGACCAGCAGGCGCTTGACGGTTCCCTTGACCGGCGAGCGCAACACCGAACGACTGACCTTGTCGGACAGGCCGACGCCACCCTCGGCGAGACTGTTCAGCTTGGCCATCGTCTCGCCGAGTTCCTTGCCGGATTCATTGCGAAAAGCCAGCCCGACCTCCTCGATCTTGCGATTCGCTTCGTTGATCGCCGACTGCAGGCGGCCGATCTGCGCCGCTGCCATTTCGCGTTCACCGCGAAAACGCGAGACGTCGCGCTCGAGGCGCAGCAGTTCCACCTCGGAGACCGCGCCCGAACCGATCAGCGGCTTGGTCACCGACAGTTCGCGTGCCGCCAGTTCGTGCGCCTTGCTCGCCTGTTCGTGCTTGGCGCGCACCTCGACGAGTTCCTGCTGACGCTGCGTCAACTGCTGGCGGGCAATCGAGGTCGTCGTTTCGAGCTCGCTGCGCCGCGACTCATACAGGCGCCGCTCCTCTTCGGCAGTGCGCGGGTCCTCCTTGAGCACCTCGTCCGGGATCTTGAAAGGGACGCCCTCGGTCAGCGCCCGCAGACGCGCGGCCTTGGCGACCAGCGCCGTGTATTGCACGCGGCTCTCGCGCACCGACGACACGAAACGCGTCTGGTCGATGCGCAGCAGGATCTGCTCGGGTTCGACGACATCACCCTCGTGCACCAGAATCTCGTCCACGACGCCGCCGTCGAGGCTCTGCAGAACCTGCAACTGCCGCGACGGAATGACCTTGCCCTCGCCGCGCGTGACTTCGTCGACCTGGCTGACCGCCGCCCACATGACGAACAGCGCGAAGGCCACGCCGATCGACTTGAGCAGGACGCGCGCGCGCAAGGGGTCCTGTTGCAGGATGGCGTAGTCGCTGTCGGCGGCAAAACCCTGCTGTTCGCGCTCCTTCTCGACGTCGATCGCCCGGTTCATCCACGAGTCGAACCCGGGCTGCAGACGCACACGCAGCCACTCGAGGGCGCCCTGGGCACGGCGCGCGCTGGCCATCAGGCGTCCACTCATGGCGCTGCCCGCCCGACGCGCCCCGACTGCAGCGCTTCGACGACCTGATCGCGCGGCCCGTCGGCGACGATGCGCCCGTCGTCGACGACGATGAGCCGTGTCGCCAGGTCGATCAGGCTCGTCCGATGGGTGACGACGATCACGGTCTTGTGGGCGGCAAAGCGCATCAGGCGTTCCTTGAAACCCTGCTCGGTCGAAAAGTCCATCGCACTGGTCGGTTCATCGAGCAAGAGGATCGGCGGGTCCAGCAACACCGCGCGGGCAATCGCCACCTCCTGTCGCTGACCGCCCGAGAGCGATTCACCACGTTCGCCAATCAGCATGTCGAATCCCTTCGGATGGCGATTGACGAACTGCGTCAGGCCGGCGACTTCGGCGGCGGTGACGATCGCCGCGTCGTCGGCGTAGGGCGCACCGATGGCGATGTTCTCGCGCAGGGTACCGTAGAACAGGGTCGCGTCCTGGCCGACGCAACCGATGTTGCGCCGCAGGTCTGCCGGGTCGAGCTGGCGCAGGTCGATTCCGTCGATACGCACCACGCCCTGGCTCGGCTGGTACAGCCCGAGCATCAGCTTCTGCAGCGTCGTCTTGCCAGAGCCGGTACGACCGATGATGATGACGCGCTCGCCCGGCGCGATGCGCAGCGAGACATTGGTCAGCGCCGCTTCGCCCTGCTCCGGGTAGCTGAACGAGACATGGCGGAACTCGATCTCGCCGCTCAGTTCGGGCCGATGAATGAATGCCGTCGCGTCCGGACGCTCGACCGGCTGCACCATCATCTTGTCGAGCGTGGACAGCGCCAGGCGGGCGTTCTGGTATTGCATCAACAGCCCGACCACCTGCGCCAGCGGCGCGATGGCGCGGCCACCGAGCATGGTGACCGCGATCAGGCCGCCCATGGTCAGCAGGCGCTCCTGGATCAGGTAGACGCCGGCGATCACCAACGCGACATTGACCACCTGCGTGACGGCGGCCGCGCCGTTGCTGGCCGACGACGACAGCAGGCGCAACTGGACGCCGCTGCGCGCGAGGAAGGCCGTCGTGCGCTCCCACTTGTTCTGGACGACACCTTCGGCGTTCTGCGTCTTGATCGTTTCGAGCGCCGTCAGGCTTTCGATCAGCGCCGCATTGCGCTGCGCCGTGGCGCGATAGGTGGTTTCGGCCAGTTCGTGCATGCGGTGCTGGACGAGGTAGGCATAGATCACGCCGACGACCAGGCCGAGCAGGGGAATCAGGACCAGCGGCCAGGCAATCCAGACGATGACCAGCAGAAAGATCAGCGCGAACGGCAGATCGATCAAGGCCGAAACGGTTGCCGAGGCGATGAAATCGCGCACCGACTCGAACGAGCGCAGATTGGCGGCGAAGGAACCGACCGACGCCGGCCGCGCTTCCAGGCGCATGCCGAGCACGCGCTCCATGATCAAGGCCGACAGTTTGACGTCGATGCGCGCACTGGCGAGATCGATGAAGCGGCCGCGCAGCAGACGCAGCATGTAGTCCATGCCGATCACCAGCAGCACGCCCAGCGCCAGCATCCACAGGGTATCGGTGGCGTTGTTGGGGACGACGCGATCGTAGACGTTCATCACGAAAAGCGGCATCACCAGCGCGAAGATGTTGACCAGCAGTGCGGCGCCGAGAACGTCGCGATACAGCCCCGCCTGCTCGAGCAAGGCGCCCCAGAACCAGTGCCGTTCGGCGACCTGGCCGACCTCCGGCGTGCGCGCGTCGAAGCTGAAGCGCGGCCGGGCAAAGACGGCGATTCCCAGGTAGCGTTCGCTCAGCGCCGCGCGGCCGAGCAGGACCTCGCCCTGACCGGTCTCCGGAAAGAGCAGGCGCGCGGTCTCGCCGCTCTCGTCCCAACCGAGCAGCACGCAGGCGCCGTCGCCTTTCAGCAGCAGGATCACCGGCAGGAGGACGCTGTCGATGTCGGCGAGTTGCCGGCGCACGATCCGGCTCGACAGACCGGCGCGTGCCGCCGCGCGCGCAAATAAGGAAGGCGTCAGGCCGCCGCCCGCCAGCGGCAGACCCGCCGACAATGCCGCGCGCGTGCTCGGCCGACCATGCAGCCGCGTCAGCTCGACGAGGCAGGCGAGCAGCGGATCGTGATGGAGAAGATCCTCGCGCAAGCCCTCGCCGAGGCCGGGCTGCGGCGTGCCTGTCGGGGGATTCGGGGAGGTGTCGGTGGAAGTCATCCGGGAGCCTGCGTTGCCAGAGGTTTGAATCCTACAGCGCCATGACAGCATTTGGGTGTTCTGCACGGGCATGAAGCCTCAAAGCGTCCTACCTGTCGCCACTTTGCGGCAGATCAACTGAAAGCCTCGGCAGCGACTCACGAGTGGCTCCTGGCCGCAGGTGGACGAGCTTCGGGACGAGACCGGGAATGCGTCGAGCATTCGCGCTGTCCGTTGCGGCTTTCCGGTATGCAAGCCCTCGCCTGAGGAAACGACCGGCGAGGTCAGCTTTGCGCTGGCGCTGTGGGTCGGCGAGACCTGGCTGCTGACGGGCCAGACGGCTGAAGGGGAATTTCAGGGACAGGAATTTCAGGGACAGCATACTAAACTCATCCCTCAACAGGCCAAGGGGGAAAGGCGTCAATGCGGGTGCGTCGAGAAGGTGCGACAAGCAGCAGATAGAGTTCGATATACTGTCCCCAAAACTCCCCAAAACTCCCAGCTGTCCCCAAAACTCCCTGTCCCCAAAACTCCCGGATCGCCACCGGAAGAGATGTCGATACTCACCTCGCCAGCCACAGCGTACCGCTGGTTGTCCGGGCCAAGCTGATAGGTGAAGGACGCCGCGCCGGTCAGGCCAGCGCCAGCCGCGATGTGCGCCAGTTCGTGCGCACGCACGTTCCGGTCGGTCGCCCGCAGCACATCCACCTGCCGTTGTTCCTCGACGGATAGGCCATTCTGGACCGGGCTGCTCTGCTCAGCGTCGGCCGGCTGATCGCCCCCGCGGTCGCGCGTTGCGACTCCCGCGGAAAGGGCTGCCTGCAAACGGGAGACACTGCTGATCACGAGAACCTCGAAAGTCAGACGCCGACCCGCTGACTATAGCCCCGGCGGCACGAATATTCCAGTCGGCCGTTGCCGCTAGCGGCGTGCCCAAGCGACCTCGTACTTGCCGTGCGAATCATCTGTGATGCCCAGCATTTGCATGCTGGGCACTCTCGCAGACGTGCCAACCCCCCGCCGCGACCGTCGATTCGGTAGATCCAGTGGGCTTGCAGCGCGATCCCCGGAACGAAGGAGTAAACTGGCCGCCACCAACAACAATTCAGAGAGGGATGTCCCGCTTATGGACGCCAAGTCGGTTAGCCAGACAGGTGGCAGCGCTGAATATCGAGTCCGTCGTGGCTTGCGCTACCGGCTGCCAAGACGCTTTTGGGCCTGGCACGCGCCGGAAGTGTTCAGACAAGCTCCGCGTAGGATTTGAGGCTCCGAGAAATCCAACGATGACCACCGCGAGAGGAAAACCCTGGACCCGCGACGAACTCATCGTCGTCATGAACTTGTATTGCCGCATCCCGTTCGGGCGTCAGGACAGCGGGTCGCCTGAGGTGATCGAGCTGGCAAGCGCACTCGGGCGTACCCCTGGCAGTGTCGCGATGAAGCTCAACAATCTCACTTCGCTCGACCCGCAAGAAGCCGCGCGTGGCGTCAAAGGACTGAGGGGCGCAAGCCGGCTCGATCGGTCCGTTTGGGATGAGTTTCATGCAGACTGGGAAGCGCTGGCGATCGAAAGCGAGCAACTCAGGGAGCAAGTCCACCCGAGTCGGCAGACGGCAATGGCCGGTGAGGATCAGGAGCCACCCGGCCAAGTGCACATGGAAGGGGAACGAGCGGTCAAGGTCCGGCTGGCCCAGCGCTTCTTCAGGAGCATGGTGCTGACAGCCTATCACTGCGAATGCTGCGTTTCCGGCAATCCGGTGGCGGAACTGCTGGTCGCCAGCCATATTCTTCCTTGGGCGAGCTACCCTGCGCATCGAGTGAATCCGCGCAACGGACTCTGTCTTTCGCGGCTTCACGACGGCGCCTTCGACCAAGGACTGATTGCATTTGACGACGATTACCGTCTACTGTTGAGCAAGCGGCTCAGGGATCACCTGACGAGCCAGGCGATCCGCGACAACTTTGCTCCTTACGAAGCAAAGGCGCTGGACCTCCCCGAGAAGTTTTGCCCCGACCGGCGCTTTCTCGCTGAGCATCGCGAAGCCATCTTCGCGGGCTGCTGACGCCCCCACCGACACTCAGCCGATGACAAACACCCTGGCGTACTACGACGAGAACGCTGCGAGCTTCTTTGCCGAGACCGCGAATGTCGATATGTCCGCGCTGCACGCGCGCTTCCTTGCGCATGTCGTTCCTGGTGGACTTATCCTCGACGCAGGCTGTGGTTCAGGGCGTGATGCCAAGGCGTTCTTGTCGCGCAACTACCGGGTTGTTGCCTTTGATGCTTCGCCACGTCTGGCGGAATTGGCTGCACGCCATCTGGAGCAACCCGTCGCCGTCAAGACTTTCGCGGACGTTTCCGAAGAGGCTCTCTACGACGGTATCTGGGCTTGCGCCAGCCTTCTTCATCTTCCCGCGGCCGACATCCCAGTGACGCTGCAGAGTTTGTGGTCGGCGCTCAAGCCGGGCGGAGCGTTCTACCTCAGCTTCAAGGTCGGCGAGGGAGAGCGGCAGCACGCTGGTCGCCACTACACGGATGTCAACGAAACCACCCTGCGGGCGTGGCTGACCGCTTTGCCGAGCTTGCACGCACTTGATTGCTGGATAAACGCAGATCGACGGCCCGGCCGGCAAGAGCAGTGGATCAACGCCATTGCGGTTAGCCGCGCTGCTGGCGCGAGCAGGTTGGTTACCGGTGGCGACAACCCGTTCTTGCCGCACCTCTGCCAATCGATCAGCCGAGCGACGGAAGTTGATTTCGCTGTTGCCTTCATCAAAGCTACGGGTCTGCGCCTGCTCTTGCCGGACCTGCATGACACCCTCTCTTCTCCATTCCAAACCTCGAATCGTCCAGCGCGACTCCGCGTGGTAACCAGCGACTATCTGGATATCACCGACCCGGATGCGCTGCGTCTACTCCTGCTCTTGCAGGAGAAAGGCGCGCAAGTCCGCGTGTACGAAGCGGCCAACAGTAGCTTTCACCTGAAGGCGTACTTGTTTGCTCGCTATGCCGAGAGCGGGCAACTGCATGGCACGGCGTTTATCGGTTCGAGCAACATCAGCCGCCAAGCTCTGCAAGATGGTTTGGAATGGAATTACCGGATCGACTATCCCGGCGACGATGGCTTTCTCGAAGCTCAGCGGCAGTTTGAGGGGCTTTTCACGCACCCGAGAACAGTTCTGCTGACCGATGAGTGGATCGAACGCTATGAAGCCCGCAGAGTTACGCCCCCACAGGCAGTCGGGCCGGGCAGCCAGGAACAGGAGGCGCCACCGCGAGCAACGTGCGTACAACTGGCCGCCCTGGCCGCGTTGCAGGCGACTCGCGGGCAGGGGTTTCGGCGCGGTCTGGTCGTACTCGCTACTGGCCTCGGCAAGACTTGGCTGGCCGTCTTCGATGCGGAACAGCTAGGTGCCCGCCGCGTCTTGTTTGTCGCGCACCGCGAAGAAATTCTTGAGCAGGCAGCAGAAACCTTTCTGCGTATCCGACCCAAATCGCGCGTCGGCTTCTACGTGGGGCAACGACGCGATGTCGAGGTCGACGTACTGTGTGCTTCGGTTCAGACCCTCAGCCGTTCCTCGCACCTTGAGCGTTTTCTGCCAGGGCATTTCGACTACCTCGTCATCGACGAATTCCACCACGCTGCTGCCGCCACCTATCGGCGTCTGCTCAGCTATTTCACCCCCCGCTTCCTGCTCGGGTTGACGGCGACGCCCGACCGCACCGATCAATCCGACATCTTGTCGCTGTGCGATGACAACCTTGTCTTCACGCACGACCTCTTCGCGGGTATTGACTGCGGCTTGCTTGCTCCCTTTCACTACTACGGCATTTACGACGATTCAGTCGACTATCGGGAAATCCCTTGGCGCAATGGCCGCTTCGATCCAGAGCAACTTGCCAACAAGCTCGCCACTTTGGCGCGTGCGCGCCATGCCCTACGTGAATGGCGGCAACGCGGTCAGCAACGTACGCTCGCCTTCTGCATGTCGATCCGCCATGCCGAGTTCATGGCGGCGCACTTCCTTCAGGCTGGCGTGGCGGCCGCTGCGGTCTATTCCGGCTCGTCAATGAGTCGCGGCGATGCCTTGGCACAATTGCGCGATCGCCGCCTTTGGGTGATCTTCTCCGTCGATCTCTTCAACGAAGGGGTTGACCTGCCGGCAATCGACACGGTAATGATGTTGCGCCCCACCGAATCTAAAGTACTCTTCCTCCAACAACTCGGGCGAGGGCTGCGCAAGACCACTGAGAAGGAGCGGCTGGTCGTTCTTGACTTCATCGGCAACCACCACAGTTTCCTGCATAAGCCCGCAGCGTTACTCAACGTGGGCGCCAGCTATCGGCAATTGGCGGAATTTGCTCGCCAGGTCGAGCAGCAACGTTTGGTTCTGCCCGCAGGCTGCTTCGTCAACTATGACCTCCAATTGATCGAGTTCCTGAAGTCGCTCGATGGTAAAGGTACCGAGAAGGACTATGCAGCGCTCAAGGAAGGCCTTGGCCGGCGCCCCTGCCTCAGCGAGTTCTACCGATCGGGTGCCAACGTCCAGACGATGCGCAGGCAGTTCGGCAGTTGGTTTGAATTGTTGCAGGCAATGGGTGACCTAACCCAGGCAGAATCGGCAGCCGCCACGTTCCAGTTGCCCTTCCTGCGAGAAGTCGAGGCAACCCGTATGACCCGCAGCTTCAAGATGGTCATGCTGGAAGCCTTGCAGGAACTCGGGGGCTGGCTGAAACCGCCAACACTTTCCGCGCTGGCCGAACGCTCGTGGCGGGTCTTACAGCGTAGGCGTCCGCTGCTTGCCGATCTGCCGGCGGAAATGGCGGTGCTAGCCGACGGCACAGACGCCGCCTGGCAACGCTATTGGCTGGGCAATCCGGTCAACGCATGGATCGGCGGGAATCTGGCGGAGGCGACCAGTGCTTTCTTCAGAGTTGAAGATCAACGTTTGGCCCCGAACTTCAGCCTCCCTGCAGATCAGTTGGAGCCTTTCTCTGCACTCGTTCAGGAACTGGTAGATTACCGTCTCGCGGCGTACGAGACGCGACGCCCGCAGGAACAAGCCCCCGACAACGTAATTCACCTTCGGCGGCCTGCGGGTGGTGCCGCGCTGTCCCGCATCGAGTTGCCCTTCTTCCCCAACCTCAGGATCGCGTGCGGGCATTTCCGGACAGGCAGCGCTGACGCGCCGGAGTTCCGATCTGTGGGCTCGGGCCATGGTCGCCTTGACCCGGCACGCCACTTCATCGCGCGCGCCTCGGGCAACTCGATGGATGGCGGCAAGGAGCCGATTCGCAACGGCGACTATTTGTTGCTGGAACACCTCGGTGCCGGCAGCGCCGGGTCGATCACCGGCTGCGTCCTGGCGATCGAGCGCCAAGATGCGGCCGGCGACGACCAGTATCTCTTGCGTGTCGTGCACAAGACGGCGGATGGCCGCTATCTCCTCAAAGCCAACAACCCGGACTACCGCGATCTGCCTGCCAGCGATGAAATGCGGACGTTGGCTAGGTTCAAGGCAGTTATCGACCCACTGGAGATGGCCATTGGCCAAGCCTGGCTGCGCGAGGAGATTCCGCCGCTGTTTGGCGAGACGTTCAATCCCGGCAACTGGAACAGCGGGCATGTCGTTCTGACGGCGCGGAAGGCTCACATCCTATTGGTGACCCTCAACAAGCAGGGCAAATCCGAGGACCATCGCTACCTCGACCATTGGCTAGATGAGCACAGCTTCCATTGGCAAAGCCAGAACTCAAGTTCGCCGACGAGCAAGCGGGGCCGGGAGATCATCGACCACCAGCGGCTCGGCATGAGCATCCACCTGTTTGTGCGTGACGCGCGGTTGGCGGGCCGTACGGCGGCGAGATTCGTCTATCACGGATCGGTGAGCTACCGAAGCCACAGTGGTAGCGAACCAATGAGTGTGATTTTCGAGGTGATGTAGCCGCAGGCATCGGCAGTCGCTCAACCGCACCGGCATCCTTCTTCAGCCTAGTAGCCAGTTGTACAATTCGGAATCAATACCAGATCGGTTTCTGCGATGGCCCGAAGAGGCAGGAAAAGTGAGTCCCTGGCTGACGCTCTCATAGATCTGCCTTGGCAGGTGAGTATCGTCCTCGCGCTTCTCTGTTTTGTCGGTTTAAGGTGGATTCTGCCTGTCATGTGGTCATCAAGTATGTACCTCAAGCCGATAGCAATGAGCTTGTCGGGGATCGCGTGGCTTTTCTCCAGCGTATTCCTGCTGATCGGCATCGTGGCTTTGGCCATTCAGAAAAGGGCGGTAGCCAGGGAGGCGTCAACGGTTCGCGAGCCTTTCCTGGGCGACGCACCCCGTCCGGGGTCGCAGAGCACAGCCGAGGCCGCCAGCGACCGACCGCAGGAACGACGCGAACCCGTCGATATGGAATGGCCCAACGCGCGACCGAGTGCGCCAGTCGGACGAGGACTCTTGGGTGAGCCTCTCTACAGTCTTTCCGCACCTGCAGAATCGATCGCAACATCCAGACCAATGGAGTGGTCTTTGGACTTGCTGCGCGACATCGAATGGAAGCGGTTCGAAGATCTGTGCCAGCGATTCTACGCAGCCAAGGGAATACGAAGCCGAGCGACGAGCTTGGGCGCAGATGGTGGTGTCGATGTTCGGCTGTACCAAGGCGACGGCGAGGATGTGACAGCCGTTGTCCAGTGCAAGGCGTGGGGCGCGCGTTTCGTCGGCGTCAAGCCTGTCCGAGAACTCCTGGGGGTGATGACCCACGAGAAGATCGATAAGGCTTTTCTCATGACGAGTAGCCAGTTTTCCGAGGACGCGAAGGCGTTTGCCAGGAGCAACCGGATCACTCTCATTGATGGGCAGATGCTGTTGGTGATGATCAAGCGACTACCTGTCGAGTCGCAAGATGCTCTGCTGGACTTTGCGACCGCAGGTGATTACAACGTTCCGTCCTGTCCGAGTTGCGGCGTCAAGATGAAGCGAGTGTCGGGCAAGGCCGGCCGACACGATTTCTGGGGCTGCGGGACCTTCCCCAGGTGCCATCAGAAACTCGGAATGCGGCGCTCTGACTGGTAAGCGCGGCTGGTGTGCAGTAAGGCTCGTCCAGGTGCCGGTGATACCGGAATAGCAAGTCGCTTGCTCACTCGGGCGATTGACTTCTTTGCCGTTGCCCAGGGCCCGCAAAGCTGCCGCGCGCCAGTTCCGGCCTATATGCGTATTTCACGCCATCGTGACCGGTGATTTCACGAGAGCGTGACCGCCATTTCATCAAAAGCGTGACCGATTGAGGTAACATTCAACACTATCCATGCGGCATCTCTCCACCGGTCACGATGAGGCGAAACCACCGGTCACGTTCCGCGAAATACGCACCTATACTGTTCGCATGCGGCAGAGTTCATCCCTTGCGCGGTCCTGCTTCCCCGTCATCCACCTGCTCGGTGCGATCCTCTGGCTGACGGCGCTATGCGCGGGTCAGGCGATTGCGGCGGCGGAAGCGGAAGGAAGCGTGCTGCCGGAGATCGAGGTCTTCGTCAGGGAAGGCTGTCCGCATTGCGAGGCGGCCAAGCGCTTTCTCGCCGACCTAGAGCGTGAGCGGCCAGGCCTGCGCGTTACCCTGGTCGATATCCGGCGCGACCCTGACGCGCTCGCGCGCCTCGATGAGCTCTCGCGCAACGCCGGCATCACGCAACCCGGCGTACCGACGATCCGTATTGGTGCCGCCCTCATCGTCGGTTTCGATACGCCGGCGACGACCGGAGCGCAGATACGCGCGGCGCTCGATCAGGCGCGATTCCCCGTCGCCGCCGGCGAAACTTGCGGCCTCGCTGAGGCAGGCGAATGCAAGCCGGCAGCCGGCGATTCGGTCGACATTCCCTTTGTTGGCCGGCAGATCGGCGTCAACGATCTCGGCTTGCCGTTGTTCACGATCATCATCGGTCTGCTCGACGGCTTCAATCCCTGCTCGATGTGGGTACTGATCCTGATGATCTCGATGCTCGCGTCGCTCGGCGATCGACGCCGGATGCTGGCCATCGCCGGCACCTTCGTCGCCATCGAGGGAGTCGCCTATTTCGCCTTCATGGCTGCCTGGCTGAACGTGTTCCTGCTGATCGGCCTGTCACGCATCTCGGAGATCGTGATCGCGTTGCTGGCCATCATTGCTGGTGCGATCAACCTGAAGGATTTCGTGGCCTTCGGACGCGCCATCACGCTGTCGATTCCGGCAGCGGCCAAGCCGGGAATCTATGCCCGCTTGCGCGCCATCCTTCGTGCCGATCGCCTCTGGCCGGCTCTGCTTGGCACCGCGGTGTTGGCGGTGCTGGTGCAGATCGTCGAATTGCTGTGTACCTCGGGCTTTCCGGCTCTTTACACGCGCATACTCACGCTGCGCCAGCTCGACAATGCCAGCTACTATGGCTATCTGCTGCTCTACAATTTGATGTACATGCTCGACGATATGGTCATTCTCGGCGTCGGCGTCGCGACGTTGAGCCAACGCCGGCTGCAGGAAAACGAGGGACGATTGCTCAAGCTGCTGGCAGGACTGGTGATGCTTGGACTGGGCGTCTATCTGCTCATCCCCGCCTCGGCGTAGGTAGCCAGCAAGCGCTGCAGCCGAGAAGCCGAGAGCAGGCAGGGCAGGTACGCAGCCGGGTGAAGAGAGGTGGCGGTCTGTCGCCCGGCGATGGCGATTTATCTCGCTGCCGGCTGGCAGCGTCCGCCGGTTCGCTCAGGTCGCGCGCGTGCCGGTGGCTGCCGCGGAGCGGTCAGCGGCTGTACCCCGAGGGCTTGTTTGTCGTGCAGGGAGACGACTACTCGGAAACCAGTGCCGAGAGTTCGCGTTGCAAGAGGTCCGCGTCGCCGAGATTGAGTTCGACCAGGCGGCGCAGATGGGTGACGCTGTCGATGTCGATGGTGTTGCAGACGAGGCCAGCCTGCCGCGTATCGCCATGCGCGACGGTGGCCTGCATGGAAATCGCATCGCCGGTCTCGTCGAGTTGAACATGCAGCAGGCACGCGGCACCGGTTCGCAGATCAGCACCCTCCGGCAGGCTGATGAGCGCTCCCTTCAGGGAAATGTCGAGCAGACGTACCGCCAAGTGCTGTTGATCGACCAGCAGTTGCGCTGGCGACGCGAAGGCGATACGGGAATAGTGACGGCGGTCGTCGGTCATGGCGTTTGGCTCGCAGGGCTCACTTGCCTCGCATGTTACCCCAAAGCACCTTGTGCAGCTGCAACTGAAAGCGCACGGGCAGGCGATCGGCAAGAATCCATTCCGCCAGTGTCGACGCCGCAAGTTCCCCCGCGACCGGGGAGAAGAGCAGCGGACAGACGTCGGCCAAACGGCGCTCGACGATCACTTGCCGCGCCCATTCGTAGTCGGCTCGATGCGCGAGGACGAACTTGATCTCGTCGCCACTGTTCAGCAGCGACAGGTTCGCCCAAAGGTTGCGGTCTGACTCGCCGGAGCCGGGGGCTTTCAGGTCGACGATTCGCGCAACCCGTTGATCGACGCCGCCGATGTCGAGCGCGCCCGAGGTTTCCAAAGACACGGCATAGCCGGTGTCGCACAATTCGCTCAGCAAGGCCAGGCACGCCGGCTGGGCGAGAGGCTCACCGCCGGTGACGCAAACGTGGCGTACGTCGTGTCGCGCTACCTCGGCGAGGATGTCGGGCAGCGTCATCGTCCGGCCGCCGGCAAAGGCATACGCCGTGTCGCACCAGACGCAACGCAAGGGGCAGCCGGTCAGGCGAACGAAAACCGTCGGCAGCCCGACGCGAGAAGTCTCACCTTGCAGGGACAGGAAGATCTCGCTGATCTTCAGCGACAGCGGCTTGCCTGAGGCCTTCAACCGCCTACTTCTTGAGGCGTTGTCGGGCGGTAGTCGCCGCCGTGCTGTCCGGATACTTGGCCACCAGGGCCTCCAGCGTGCCTTTCGCCCCCTTGGCATCGGCGAGTTCCTGCTGGCAGGTGGCCACGTTGAGCAGCGCATCCGGTGCCTTGGGGTTGGCCGGCCACTTGGCGACCACCACACGGTGTGCATCGATCGCCTTCTTGCAGTCACGCAGCGCGTAATGCGCGTTACCCAGCCAGTAGTACGCGCTTGGCGTCAGCGCGCTGTCCGGGTGGGCGCGGGCAAAGGCGTCGAAAGCCGCGGCCGCTTCCTTCAGCTTGTTGGCTCTGAAGAGATTTAGCGCTGCTTCGTACTCGCGCGCTTCGGCGGCCGGATCGCTGGCGGCTGCCTTCCTGGGCGCTTCGACGGGTGGCTTGCTTTCCTCCGCGGGTTTTGCCTCGGCGCTCGTCGCCATCTGGGGCTCGAGCTTGCGCAGACGCCCGTCGAGATCGACATAGAAGTCCTGCTGCCTCTTCCTGGCTGATTCCAGCTCGTAGGTCAGCGTCTCGACCTGTCCACGCAGGCGAGCATTCTCGTCGCGTAGTGTCTGAATCTGGTTGGCGAGCTCGATCTGCCCTTTCGATACCGTATCCAGACGATCATTGGTCTTGATCGACAAGTCCTTGAGCTGGCGCCGCGCTTCGTCGTCGTCAAAGAGGCCGGCCTGCACCGGCGCCGAGCCGAGTGCGAGGAGCAGCAGGACAATCGTCTGGACGCGCTCCCTGCCCAACCAGCCAGCAATGGCCGTCGCTGGCATCCTAGAACTCGCCGCTGTAGAGCATGTCGCCGCGCCGGTTCTGTGCCCAGGCACTCTCGTCGTGCCCTTCATTCTTTGGCTTCTCTTCGCCAAGGCTGACCGACTCCAGCTGATCCTCGCGGGCACCGAGCAGGGTCAGCATCTTGCGCACCGCGTCGGCGCGCTTCTGGCCCAGCGCTAGATTGTATTCGCGACTGCCGCGTTCGTCGGTATTGCCCTGAATCAGCATCTTGAACTGACGATTGTCAGTGAGGAACTTGGCATGGGCGGTTACCAGATCCTTGTATTCGCTCTTGACTTCGTAGCTGTCGAAGTCGAAGTAGACGCTGCGCTTCGAGAGAATGCTCGTCGGGTCGGTCAGCACTGCCGGCAGCCCGCGGCTTTCGACACCGCCGGTGGTGACCGTGGTCACGCCTCCCGACCCGCCGCGCGTCTCGACGGGAGCGCCGCCTGCCTTGTCGCTGCTGTCGGGTGTAGAACTGCAGGCAGCAAGCAGAAGCGCGAGAGCCGCTGGGATGAGGAGTCGTTTCATGGTGTTTCTCCTGCGGAATATTCCGAATCAAAGTGAATCGCTGTTACTTGTTGAAGGGGCTCCACGCCGGTTCGCGAACGTCACCTGCCGAAATGGACAGGCGTTGTTTGATACGGCCGTCGATCGATACCGCAGAGAGTACGCCGCGGCCGCCTTGCTCGGTGGCAATCAGGATCATGCGACCATTCGGCGAAAAGCTGGGTGACTCATCCTTGTGCGAGTCGGTCAGCACCTGCACCTGCTTGCTGGCAAGATCCATCACGCTCAGGCGAAAGCTGCCGTCACGCCGGCTGATGAAGGCCATCGACTTGCCGTCCGGCGACAGCCGCGGAGTCACATTGTAACTGCCTTCGAAGCTCACCCGCTGTGCGTCGCCACCGCCGACGCCGACGCGATAGATCTGCGGGCTGCCGCCACGATCGGATGTGAAATAGACGTACTGTCCATCCGGCGAGAAGTTCGGCTCGGTGTTGATCGCGCTGGCTGTCGTCAGTCGCTGCACACCCGAGCCGTCGGCATTGACGGTGAAGATCTGCGAGCCGCCGTCCTTGCTCAGCACCACAGCCAGTTTGCGGCCGTCCGGCGACCAGGCCGGCGCCGAGTTCGAACCCTTGAAGTTGGCGGCGACAATGCGCTTGCCCGAGGCAAGCGAGTGAACGTAGACAATTGGCTTCTTGTTCTCGAAGGAGACGTAGGCCAGACGGCCGCCGTCGGGCGACCACGAGGGCGAGATGATCGGTTCCTTCGAGATCAGTGCAACCTGCGCGTTCTGTCCATCGGCGTCGGCGATGTGCAGTTCGTAGCGCGAGGCGCTTGCCCTGACCACATAGGCCACACGTGTCGAGAAGATGCCGGGCTCGCCGGTCAGCTTCTCGTAGATGATGTCGGCGATACGATGGCCGGTGGCGCGCAACATCGGCTTCGAGGTCACGAACGCCGAACCGCCGAGAACGCCCGCCTTGTTGACGTCGTAGAGTCGGAAGCGCGCCTCCTTGCGACCGTCGGCACCCTCGCCGATGCTGCCGGCAGCCAGGGCATCGGCGCCCCGGCTCTTCCACTCGTCATAAGCTGGCGTCGATGCCTCGGTCATCGCGGCACCGCTCGTGTCGATCATCTTGAAAAGGCCGCTGCGTTCGAGGTCGGCACGCACGACCGAGGTGACGATACGCGCAGCGCTGGCCTCACCGCCAAACTCGGCAATGGCAACCGGAATGCGGTTGGCACCGGCGCCGGTTATCTCGATCGTCAGTTGGGCCTGCGCGGATCCCTGCAACAGAGCCAGCGCAGCGACCGCCAGCAGGACGATCCGACGAATTGTGGGAACGATGGGAAACATGGGGGAGTCCAGGACAGAATGCGCGATTATATCGCCTCTGAATGTCCGCAATTTGTAACGAAGCGTGATCTTGTTGCGTCGCTTGTGGCAGACGGCAGGCATTTCACCCGTTGCCGGCGGTTGCGTCAGCGATGGCGGACGCTGCGCGAGCGCATGTAGGCGGCAAAAAACCGGGCATCGGTGTTGCGCAGGCGGGCGCGCAGGTCGACCAGAACGCGGCTGTGACCGTGCTTCTCGAGGTCGAGAATGCGTGGCAGCAGCAGGCAGGCCTGCCGCGCCGGGATTTCAACACGAGCGGCGGCATTGTCTTGGGCGAGTTGCGCGGCGACATCGCTGGCCGACTCTGGGTGAGCGACGAGATACCAGGCTGGAAACCAGCTTGCGTCGAGTTCCTCGACGTCCGCCTCAAATGCTTGCCAATCCTGGTCGAGCAGCGAGTCACCGAGGGTCTTGAGCAAGTCCGGGAAGGCGTCGGCAGCGTGCCAGGCGAGCAGGAAAATCGGCAGTCGCGCGCCCTTCAGGCCGACCAGGCGATAGCGGCCGATGGCGCGCCAGCGCAGGACGGCGCGCTGCGTCGAGTGACCGACGATGCTGTTCGCGGCGGCGTCCAGCTCATCGTATGCCTGCGCGCGCAGGAACAGGGCGGCGGCGTGCAGTTCGGGTCGGTCGGGGTCGAACGGATGATCTGCCGCGCGTGCCAGCAGTAGCCAGAAGCGCCTGAGAAAGCCTCCTGCCGCGTGGCCCAGTACCGTGGCAAGAAGTGTGACCCGGGTTTCGAGGAGTTCTCGCAGGGTGGCGATGACCTCCGGCGGCAGCCCCGAAGAACCTGCTTCCCGCAAGCTCTGCAGGAAGAGCGTGAGGAAAGCGTGAAGACTTTCGAATGCCGCCAGATCCCTTTGCGCCGGCGCTTCGGCACGCAGGCGGGAGATGCTCTGCGCGGTGCTGTCGCAGTCGTGCGCACACAAGGTGGTGATCACGTCATTGGCGAGTGTGGTCTCTCGTGAATCGAGGAAGATGTCGAGTTGCTGTGGGCTCAAGTCGATGGTCCGTTTGCAGAGCGCCGGCGCGTTTCGCTAATCGTCTTGCGGCTTGTAGGATAGCCGCAGAACACGCTTGAACAGTTCAGGCTGGGCAGGCTTCGGCAAGGGCGAAGACTTGCGGATAGCCCGCTCGACGGCAGCGTCGAGCGCGGGGTTGCCACTGGATCGGAGAAGCCTTACATCAAGTACGTCACCCGTTGGCAGCTGAGTCACCTCGAACTCGGATTTCGGATTACCCTGAATTCCGGGTGGCAGCGAGACGTTGCCGCGAATCTTGAGGCGAATGCTCTGCTTGTACGCTTCGTCGTCGAGCGACTGCGCGCGTGCCCTTTCTGTCGCCGCTTGTTCGGCCTGGAGTTGCTTGCGCTGTCGCGCCTCGGCTTCGGCGCGGGCACGCTGGTCCTCGGCTGCCTTCTGGTCGGCCTTCAGCTTTTGCACTTCCTTTAGCTCGCGTGCCGCCTCATCGCGAGCATCTGGTCGGCGCTCGGGTTCCGGTTTCCTGGGCTCTTCCTTCCGCGGTGGCTCCTTCGGCTTCGGCTCCTCCTTGCGTGGTGGTTCCTTGGCCTTGGGCTCCTCTTTCTTGGGCAGCTCCTTCGCTTTGGGCTCTTCCTTCTTCGGTAGCTCTTTGGGCTTTGGCTCTTCCTTTTTCGGCGGCTCCTTTGGTTTTCTGTCTTCCTTCAGCGGAATGTCCGGCTTGATCGGTGGTTTGGGCTCCACGCGTGGCTCAGGTTTTGGCAGCGCCTTGGCGATGGGTTTGGGTTCCGGCTTCGGTTCGGGCTTTGGCTCCGGAACAGGTTCCGGCTTCGGAGTCGGCTTCGGTTCAGGTTTGGGTTCCGGCTTCGGCTCGGGTCTTGGCTCCGGCTTGGGCGCGGGTTTCGCTTCCGGTTGCGGCTCGGGTTGGCTGGTGACCATCGGCGCCGGAGCGGCACGCCAGACCTCGACCTCGACCGAGCTTGGCGGCTTGCTCTTCCACTGCACGCCGAGAAAGAGCGCACCGATCAACAGCACATGGACGGTCGCCGAGAGCGCCAGCGATCGCCATTTCGCCGGGTCGTCCTGCGGTGGCCGGATGATGGGCTCGACAGCTTCCACAGATCAGGGACTCACTTGCCCGTCGGCTGAACGAGGAGGCCGATGCGTTTGACCTGTTGCTGCTGCAAGTCGTCCATCACCTTGAGGACGGCTTCATACCTGACCTTCTTGTCGCCGGCAATGACCACTGCTTGTTCGGGGTTCTTCTGCTGCGCGGCACGAATCGCCTGCGACAGCTCCTCGCGCGTCAGCGCGCGCTCCGGCTTGCCGGGGGCAAGCAACGCCAACGTCTGGTCGGCACGCACCAGCACCTGCAGCGCTTCGGCGGGCGGCTGTGCCGCCTTGCCGACCGAAGGCACATCGATGGTGGCGGTGGTCATCATCGGTGCCGTCACCATGAAAATGACCAGCAGCACCAGCATGACGTCGATGTAAGGGACGACGTTGATTTCGTTCTTCAGACGACGCGGACGCATGGCCTTACCTCATCTGCCGTTGCAGGATGTTCGAGAACTCCTCCATGAAGGACTCGAAGCGCGACGAGAGCCGATCGATCTCGTGCGCGAAACGGTTGTAGGCGACCACCGCCGGAATCGCCGCAAACAGGCCGATGGCCGTCGCCACCAGGGCTTCGGCAATGCCGGGAGCGACGGCGGCGAGCGTCGCTTGGCCGACGTTGGAGAGGCCGCGGAAGGAGTGCATGATTCCCCAGACGGTCCCGAACAGGCCGACGTATGGGCTCACCGAGCCGACCGAAGCGAGAAAGGCGAGGTGTGAGTCGATGCTGTCCATCTCGCGCTGGTAGGTCGCACGCATGGCGCGCCGCGAGCCGTCGATCACGTCCTTCGGGTCGAGGTTCTTCTGGCTGCGCAGTTTCGTGAATTCGCGAAAGCCGGCTTCGAAGATGCGCTCCATGTTGCCGGTACTGTGGCGATCGTTGATCGCGCTCTGGTAGAGGCTATTCAGATCCCCACCACTCCAGAAGTCGCGTTCGAACTGCTCGGTCTGCGCGCGCGCTGCTTTCACGGTGAACCACTTGCGGAAGATGTAGTACCAGGACATGAAGGAGACGCCGGCGAGCAGCAGCATGACGGCCTGCACGACGGCACTGGCATTGAGGATGAGGTGCAGAATCGAGAGGTCTTGCGAAACATTCATTGCAGGGCTTCCAGTTTGGACCGCAGGAGAGTGGGGATCGAAGTCGCTTTCATCAGCGCCGAGTTTACACAAACGATGTGGATGGCGGCGCTGACCAGTTCTTCCCAGCCGCCTGCGTTGGCCTCATCGGCGCGCCGGATGTGCTGGCGAAAGAAAATCTGCGCGCGGCTGATTCTCTCCACTTCGAGGCCGACGACCAGTTGATCGTCCAGGCGTGCCGGTTTCAGGTACTCGACGCTGACCCGGCGGACGACGAACGCGATCCCCGGGTCGCGCAGCAAATCCGCCTGCTGATGGCCGATCTCGCGTAGCCATTCGGTACGGCAACGCTCGAAGAATTTCAGATAGTTGGCATAGTAGACGACCCCGCCGGCGTCGGTGTCCTCGTAGTAGATGCGAACCGGAATGGTGAAGGCGTTGGGCTTCTGCTCGTGTTTCATGGCCGAATAGGATTCTAGTGCCGCATGCTGCTGGCGAATGTGAGTGTTTGTGACGACAAGCTTTCGTCGCTCCCGCTCAGGGTGACCGCCAGAGCTCGCCCTGCGCTTCGCCAAGCAGGCTGTCGAGGCCGAGGTGGCGGTAAACCGCCGCCGTCGCGACCCGGCCACGCGGGGTGCGTTGCAGGAAGCCTTGCTGGATCAGGAACGGTTCGAGAACGTCCTCGATCGTATCGCGCGCCTCGCCGATGGCGGCAGCCAGATTGTCGACGCCGACCGGACCGCCACCGAACTTGTCGATGACCGCCGACAGCAGCTTGCGGTCCATCACGTCCAGCCCGCCGTGGTCGACATCGAGCATCAGCAGCGCCAGATCGGCGACTTCGCGCGAGATCTGGCCGTTCGCCCTGACCTCGGCAAAATCGCGCACGCGGCGCAGCAAGCGGTTGGCGATGCGCGGCGTGCCGCGCGAGCGTCGGGCGATTTCCAGCGCTCCCTCCTGATCGATCGGTACCTTGAGGAGCTGCGACGAGCGGGTGACGATCAAAGTCAGTTCTTCGGGCGTGTAGAACTCGAGCCGGGAAACGATCCCGAATCGGTCGCGCAGCGGATTGGTCAGCATGCCGGCGCGCGTCGTCGCACCGACCAGCGTGAAGGGGGGGAGATCGAGCTTGACGGAGCGTGCTGCCGGGCCTTCGCCGATCATGATGTCGATCTGGAAATCTTCCAGCGCCGGATAGAGAATCTCCTCGACGACCGGCGAGAGACGGTGGATTTCGTCGATGAACAGGACGTCGCGCGGTTCGAGGTTGGTCAGAATCGCCGCCAGGTCGCCAGCCCGTTCGAGTACCGGGCCCGATGTCGAGCGCAGGTTGACTCCCATTTCGGCGGCGACGATATGCGCCAGCGTCGTCTTGCCGAGACCCGGTGGACCGAACAGGAGGACATGGTCCAGCGTGTCGTTGCGTCGCCTGGCCGCTTCAATGAAGATCGACAACTGTTCGCGGATTTTTGCCTGTCCGACGTAGTCCGCCAGGCATCGGGGGCGCAGGGCCCGCTCGATGGCTTCTTCCTGAGTCGACTTCGACACCGGCGAAAGCAGGCGGTCAGCGGGTACGCTATCGATGTCGTCGGTTTCGATCATTGGGCAATGCCCTCCCGACTCGCCGGCCGCTCGACGTCGGGACCAGCATGCGCCAGCCATTCACGGATCAGCACCTGACCGAGGGCAAGCAGGGTCGGACCGAGGAACAGGCCGATGAATCCGAAAACGAGAACGCCGCCAAAGACACCGACGACGATCAGCAGCAGCGGCAGGCTGGCAGTGCGTGAAATCAGCACCGGCTTGAGGAAGTTGTCTACGCTGCTGATGCCGAACATTCCCCAGAGCACCATGAAAACGGCCCAGCCGGCTTGGCCTTCGTTGTAGAGCCAGACGGCTGCACCCAGCCAGATCAGCGTGGCACCGACAACCGGGACCATCGAGAAGAAGAAAGTCGCCACGGTCAGGATGACGATGCCCGGCACGCCGGCGATGATGAAGCCGACCATTCCCACTACGGCTTGCGCCGCCGCGGTGCCGACGATTCCTGCCATGACGCCGGTGACCGTTCCCTCGACCAGCGCCAGCATGCGCTCGCCGAGATCGCCGGCGAGCATGCGACTGCCCGTATGCAATGCTTCCACATAGATGTGCGCGTCACGGAAGATGAAGAAAACGAAGAAGATGACCAGCACGAGTTGCAGCAAGCCCTGGGCGAAGAGTGCCACGGCAGCCAGCGCCAGCTTGCGCGTCGGATCGAGGAACTGGCGCAGGAGGTTGTTCATCTCCTCGCGGCTTTCGATCAGTTCGTGCCAGTAACTCGCGATATCGGTGCCGACGATCGGCATGCTGATCAGCCACGCTGGCGGGGTGGCGGGCAGACCATGCTCCATCAGGGGCTTGAGGTAACGAATGGCAATCTCGACACCGTCGGCGAGCGACCCCGACAGCAAGGCCATCGGTGCGACGAGCAGCAGCAGCAGCAAGATCGACACCAGCAGCGCGGCGAGGTTGCTGCGTCCGCGGCAAAGCCTGAGCAGACGGTTGCGGATCGGCAGCGTCGTCACGCAAATGACAATTGCGAAAAGCAGGGTGCCGGTGAACGGCAGCAGCACGGCGATGCAGCCGATCAGCAGCAGCGCGACGAGGGCAATCTGGATGAGTTGTTTATGGCCCGGATTCATTGTCGATTCAGACTCTTGACAGCAGCTTCAGCGCCTGGCGAATGCCGTCGGAGGTGGTCGTCTCATCGGGCAGAAGTTTCATCGCCGCGGCCGCTTCCCGATCATTGTAACCCAGTGCCAGCAGGGCATTGAGAATGTCACTGCGGGCTCCGTCGGCAGGCGCGATGCTCGCTGGCAGCGCGTCGGCGAGCTTCCCCTTGAGCTCGAGCAGGAGACGTTCGGCGGTCTTGGTGCCGATGCCGGGTACTTTGGTCAGGCGTCCGACCTCCTGCCGGGCGACCACCTGTGCCAGGTCGCTCACCGAGAGACCGGAGAGCACCGACAGCGCCAGGCGCGCGCCGACTCCGGAGATCTTCAGCAACTGGCGAAAGGCGAAGCGTTCGGGCTCGCTGGCGAATCCATAGAGAAACTGTCCATCTTCGCGTACGACGAAGTGGGTCAGCAAGCTGACCTGCTCACCGTTGGCCGGCAGGTTGTAGAAAGTGCTCATCGGCACGTCGAGCTCGTAGCCGATGCCGTGCACGTCCAGAACTACCTGCGGTGGGTTCTTTTCCAGGAGGATGCCGCTGAGTCGGCCGATCATGGTGTGTTCTCCTTCATTTTCCGACAATCAGTCGGCCGTTGCGGACGTGCAGACCCGTGCCCGGCAGTCGTCCAAGCCCCTGCCCGCCATGCGCGTGGGCGATCGCACAGGCGAGAGCATCGGCCGCGTCCGGGCTTGGGTCGGCCGACAGCGAGAGCAGGCGGCGCACCATGTGTTGAACCTGCAGCTTGTCGGCGTGGCCATTGCCGACCACTGCCTGCTTGATCTGCAAGGCTGTGTACTCGGCGACCTCGAGGCCGCTGCTGACCAATCCGGTGATTGCCGCGCCGCGCGCCTGGCCGAGCAGCAGGGTCGATTGCGGGTTGACGTTGACGAAGACGATTTCGACGGCCGCCTGGTCGGGTTGGTGCTCGGCCACCAACTCGCGCAAAGCCGCGTGGATCGTTCCCAGGCGGGCAGGCAGCGAAGCCTTCGCGTCGGTTCTGATGCAGCCGCTGGCGAGATAGCCTAGCCGGTTGCCCATCTTGGCGATCAGGCCAAAACCGGTAATGCGCAAGCCCGGGTCCACGCCGAGGATGCGTAGCACGGGCTTTCCTTCGCCGTTCATCGGACCGCCGTGCGCGCCAGATAGACCCCGCTCACCGCCATCACCATACCGGCGAGCGCCAGTCCGGACAGGGTTTCGTCGAAGACCAGCCAGGCGATGATGGCCGTGCTGGGTGGCGTCAGGTAGAAGAGGCTGGCGACGTTCACGGCGCTGCCGCTGCGAATCAGGACATTGAGCAGGCTGATCGCCCCGAACGAAAGCACCAAGACCAGCCATAGCAAGGCAAACGCGAACTGCGGCGTCCACTCGATGTGCATGCTCTCGCTTGCCCACGCTGCCAACGCCGTCAACAGGGCGGTCGGCAGGAACTGGATCAATGAGCCGGTACGCAGGTCGAAGTGCGCGCAGAAACGCTTCTGGTAGAGCGTGCCCAGGGTGATTCCAAGCAGCGCAACGAGCGCCGGCAGCAGCATCGCGGCCAGCGGCACGTGGCCGAGCTTGTTGGCGACGACCAGTGCCACGCCGACAAAGCCGAGGACCAGTCCCAGCCATTGCCGTGGCGACACGCGTTCGCCGAGCAGGAAGCCCGCACCGCAGGCCGTCAACAGCGGCTGCGTGCCGACCACCAGGGCGGTCACGCCCGCCGGCAGGCCATGCTTGATGGCCATGAACACCCCGCCCAGATAGAGCGCGTGCACCAGCAGGCCCGAGACGCCGATGTGCATGATCTGGCGCGGGTCGGCCGGCCAGGGAGCGCGCGTGGCCAGCACCAGAATCGTCATCAGTGCGAGAACCAGGAGGTAGCGGGCGAGCAGGAATGTCAGCGGTTCCGCATACGGCAGGCCGAGCTTGGCGCCGATGAAACCTGTGCTCCACAGGAAGACGAACAGGAGGGGCAGCAGTCGGGAGGGGTGGAGCATGGGGTCGGCTTCTTGACGCAGGGCGGAAGTGTAGCAAGCATCGTGGTCGTGGGGGGCGCCCGCTGCTCGTCGAACAGGCGATCATGGGCCGGTTTCAGCGACAAACCCCGCCGGGGCGGGGTTTGTCGGTGGTCCAGGTGAGTGCGGGAGAGCCGGGCTTACTTCTTCGCCGCGCCGGCATCGGCCTTCTGGGACGTTGCCTCGGCATCCTTCTTCGCTTTCGCCGTCGCGTTCTTGTCGTCGGCCTTGCCTTTCGGGGCTTCGACCTTCGCGGGCTCCGGCTTGACGGCGGGCTTGGTCGCGGCCGGGGCAGCCGGTGCGCTCGCCGCCGCCGGGGTCGCCGGCGTCACGGGTTTGGCCGCGGCTGGCCCTTTTAAATTATTTGATTTTCAGATATATTTACGGTTCAGCCTTTTAAATTAGTATAATAAATTCTGCAGAATTCATCTGAAGTAATTAGTTGTAAATTTGAATATTGGAGAGTTAAAATATTCTT